>JAJTHN010000004.1 GCA_021297895.1 Phycisphaeraceae bacterium
CCTGCCCCCCCTGCCGCTTCCGCGCCCACGGCTACCGATGATGCGCCGCCGTTTCGATACACCGCCGCGCTGGCCAATCGGATCGAGGCGCGCTGGCAGGACGCTTGGGATGCCGCGCGGACGTTTCAGACTCCTAACCCCGGCGAGCCCGGCTTCGATGGCTCGCGGCCGAAGAAGTTCATCCTCGACATGTTCCCGTATCCATCGGGCGCGGGGCTGCACGTCGGCCACCCGCTGGGCTACATCGCCACCGACATCTTCGCGCGCTACCTCCGCATGACCGGGCACAACGTCCTGCACGCCATGGGCTTCGATGCCTTCGGCCTGCCCGCCGAGCAGTACGCCGTGCAGACCAACACCCACCCGCGCGTGACCACCGAGGCCAACATCGCGACCATGCGCCGGCAGCTCCGGCGGCTGGGCCTTGGCCACGATCCGCGCCGCGGCGTGAGCACCACCGATGAGGCGTTCTACAAGTGGACGCAGTGGATCTTCCTGCAGATCTACCAGAGCTGGTACGACCCCGAGGCCCCCGCGCGCGACGGCGTCGGCAAGGGCCGCGCCCGACCGATCGCCGAGCTCATCCGCGACTACGACCACGGCCGACGCAGGATCCCCGGCGATGATCGCCCCTGGTCGCAGGTGCCCGAGGAGATCCGCCGCCGCGTGATCGACTCGCACCGCCTGGCGTACCTGGCCGAGGTGCCGGTGAACTGGTGCCCGATGCTCGGCACCGTGCTGGCCAACGAGGAGGTCACCAGCGAAGGCCGCAGCGAACGCGGCGACTACCCGGTGTACAAGCGCCCGCTCAAGCAGTGGATGCTGCGGATCACCGCGTACGCCGAGCGGCTCATCGATGACCTGAACATGGTCGACTGGCCCGAGAGCGTCAAGCTGCTGCAGCGGAACTGGATCGGCCGCAGCGAGGGCGCGTACGTGGACTTCGCGTGCGCCAACCGGCGCATCCGCGTGTTCACCACGCGCCCCGACACGCTCTTCGGCGCGACGTTTCTGGTGCTGGCGCCCGACCACCCGATGGTCGATGAGCTGGCCGGCGAGAAGTACACCGGCAGCCCCAGCGAGCCGGCGCGCGTCGCGGTGTTCGACGGCGCGCACGAGCTGACCGAGCGCGGCGCCGGCCCGCGCGCCGTCATCGCCGCGTACCGCGAGCTGGTCCGCCGCAAGGCCGAGAGCGCCGCCGAGCAGGGCGAGGGCGCCGAGAAGACGGGCGTGTTCATCGGCGCGTACGCCATCAACCCCGCCACGCAGCAGCGCGTGCCGGTGTTCATCGCCGACTATGTGATGATGGGCTACGGCACCGGCGCGATCATGGCCGTCCCCGCGCACGATGAGCGCGACTTCGCCTTCGCCGACCGCTTCGGCCTGCCCGTCCGCTGCGTCGTGCGCCCCGCCGACAACGAGCCGGGCGTGAACGCCGAGGCGGTGCTGGCCGGGCGCGAGTGCTTCAGCGGCGCGGGCGTCGCGATGAACTCCCCCGCGCCGGGCAGCCCCAAGAGCGCACTGGACATCAACGGGCTGGCGATGGAACAGGCCAAGAAGCGCATCACCGTCGGCCTTCAGGCCGCGGGCTTCGGCGAGGCGCACACGACCTACAAGCTGCGCGACTGGCTCTTCAGCCGTCAGCGCTACTGGGGCGAGCCGTTCCCGATCGTCTTCGATGAGCAGGGCCACGCCCACGCGCTGCCCGAGCGCATGCTCCCGGTGGTGCTGCCGAAGATGGACAACTTCCAGCCCGAGGCGAGCACCGATCCCGATGCACCGCCGCGTCCGCCGCTGGCCCGGGCCCAGGAGTGGGCGAGCGTCGAACTGGATCTGGGCGATGGCCGCGGCACGCGGCGTTTCACGCGCGAGACCAACACCATGCCCAACTGGGCCGGCTCGTGCTGGTACTACCTGCGCTACCTCGATCCGGAGAACGCCGGCGCGTTCGTCGGCAAGGAGGCCGAGGCGTACTGGATGCTGGGTAGGTCGGCACTCCGTGCCGACTCTTCGTCTTCGCCTTTGGACCGCTCTTCTTTCTCGCCCTCGTCAGTCCTGTCCGCCGCGTTCACCGCGCGCAACTTCCAGGGGCGGGATCCTTACCCGCCGGGCCAGTACGGGATCGCGTCGGAAGTTCTCTCCTGGGGACGGCGCCTTCCGCATCTGGAAATGGCGGGCGCGACGTACTTTGTGACGTGGCGAGTCGTCGAGGGTGATCGCCTGACAGAGCGGGAGCGGGATGCCGTTCTTGCAGCGATCAGGCACTTTCATGGCCAGCGGCACGAGACCTATGTCGCGTGTGTGATGCCCGATCATGTTCACTGGATTGTCCGCCCCCTCGGGGAGCACCGCCTTCGTGACCTGATCGCGAGTGTCAAGAAGTTCTCGGCGACGGCGGTGAACGACTCGCGCAAGGCGTCCGGCAGTCTTTGGCAGCCCGATGCGTTTGATCACATCATTCGCGATGAGTCCGCGCTCCGCGACTTCATTCGCTATGTTGTTCGGAATCCCGTCGAGGGCGCCGTCGTGAGCGACCCCGATACCTATGCCTGGACATTCCTCGGCGAAGGGATCGTCGAAGTCCAGAAGCGATCGGAAGTCGGCCGCGGCAGTGGATCGAGCGAAAGCGTCGGCACGGAGTGCCGACCTACTCATGGTGTCGATCTCTACGTCGGCGGCGTCGAGCACGCCGTGCTCCACCTGCTCTACGCCCGCTTCTGGCACAAGGTCCTCTTCGACCTCGGCCAAGTCAGCACCCCCGAGCCCTTCGGCCGACTCTTCAACCAGGGGTACATCCAGGCCTTCGCCTACCGCGACATCCGCGGCATGTACGTGCCCGCGGAAGAAGTCGTCGAGCGCGATCAGGAGGTCCACGTCGACATCGACCGCCTCGAGCTCTCCTCCGGCGAGGGCGAGCCCGTTCAGCGCGTGACCCGGTTCTTCTGGAACGACCAGCCCGTCTTCCAGGAATACGGCAAGATGGGCAAGAGCCTCAAGAACGCCGTCGCGCCCGATGAGGTCTGCCGCCAGTTCGGCTGCGACACGCTGCGCCTGTACGAGATGTCCATGGGCCCGCTGGAGGCCAGCAAGCCCTGGAACACGCGCGACATCGCCGGGTCGTACCGCTTCCTGCAGCGCGCCTGGCGTTGCATCATCGATGAGCAGACCGGCAAGCCGCGCATCAGCGACGCCGAGCCGCCCGCGGCACTCGCTCGCGCGATGCACCGCACGATCGACGGTGTGCGCAAGGACATGGCCGCGCTTTCGTTCAACACGGCGGTGAGCAAGCTCATCGAGTTCGTCAACGAACTGACCAAGGCCATGACCGAGATCGGCTCCTGCCCGCGCATCTGCGCGACGAACCTCACGCTGATGCTCGCCCCGCTGGCCCCGCACGTTGCCGAGGAACTCTGGTCGCTTCTGGGCAATCCGCCCAGCGTCGCCTTCGCGGGCTATCCCGCCGCGGACCCGGCGATGCTCGTCGAGAGCGAGATCGAGTACGCGGTGCAGGTCCAGGGCAAGGTCCGCGCCCGCATCATGGCCCCCGCCGCGGCGGACGCGAAGACCGTCGAAGCGATCGCCATGGGCGATGCGAACGTCAAGGCGTTCCTGGAGGGCAAGGCGGTCAAGAAGGTCATCGTCGTGCCCGGAAAACTGGTCAACGTCGTGGTCTGATTCCCCGACAGTTCTCCCGGCGACTCCCGCTGCGCGGGTGTGGGCGAGCCCACACCCGCCCGTGACAGGGAGGTGCATCGTGAGGAACATGACCGCCGCGTGCCGTACGTCCAGCCCCAGCCCCAGCCCCAGCCGCAGATCTTTCGCCGCCAGCGACCCGTGGCTGGCGATCCAGTGTGCGATGATCCTGGGCGCGCTGCTGCTCGGTGCCGGCGTCCTGCAGCGGTCGCTCCGCGGCCCATCGGTACTGCCGCCGCCGAGCGAGGTCGAGATCGCGTCCCACGCCGCCCGAACGCTCGCCGGACGCCCCGCGCGGCGGCCGCTCGTGGCCCCCGAACTCGGCGAGTTCGCCTCCGCGGTGCCCATTTGCGAGCATCGGGTGCGCCCGATCTGCTCGCGTTCCCGCTGATCGCGGGTATGCTCGGATTCCGGGCCGCCCTCGGCCGAATCGTGGAGAACTTCATGCCGCGTTCCGTGCTGCCGCTCGCCTGTGCGCTGATCCCCGCCTTGCTGTCCGCTACGACCACCCAGAGCGCTCTGGCCCAGTCCTCTCGATTCACCCTCAACGCCGAGGGCTGGACCGTGATCGATCTGGCCAGCGGCGGGCCATACACAAACGTCATCTCCGCGGGCATCCCCCCGGCATGGAACGCCGCGGGCGGGAACTTCGGCGGGTACATCTCCGCCCGTGATCCATCGAGCAACGCCTACTTCCTTGCCGCTCCGGCCACGTGGCTCGGCGATCGCAGCGGCTGGTACAACCGGCGGCTCCGCTTCAGCCTCAACACCACGCTGAACAATTGGGCCGGCGATCGCGTCGCGCTGCTCATCGGCGGATCACCGACGATCGTCCTCGCCGCGACGCTCAGCCCGCTCCCGCCCGCGCCGCCCGCGTGGCAGCGGTACGACCTGCCCATCGCCGCGGGCACCTGGCGCATCGGAACGCAGAACGGCTCGCCCGCCAGTGAAGCCCAGATCCGCGCGGTGCTGGCCAGCCTGAGCGCGCTGCGCATCAGCGCCGAGTTCGGTTCGGTCGTCGAGGAAACCACCGGGCTCGACTCTGTCCGCATCTTCAACCCGGCCGCATGTGCCGCCGACATCTCCAACACCGACGGCGATGTTCCCGGTCAGCCCGATGGTGTCGTCGATAACGGCGACTTCAGCGCGTTCTTCGCGGCGTTTTTCCTGCCCGAGAACGATCCGCTCCGTCTCGAGGCCGACATCGCCGACACCGATGGCCTGAGCGAGGCCGAGGGCGGCGGCCCGGACGGCATGATCGATAACGGAGACTTCACCGCGTTCTTCAGCGCGTTCTTCGCCTGCGTCGGATGAAATGATCACGCCGCCGCTCGCCGCTTGTGCACGGGGCCAAAGATCCTCTCATGCTCAATCCGACGCACGCGTTGCACGTTCGCTCCGTCATGTCTCGTCGCGATGCCATTCGTCTGGCCGGCGTCGCAGCCATGGCCTCGCTCGTGCCGACGATCTCCGCCTGCCGACGCGGCCCGATGATGGGCGATGAGGTCGGCCAGGGCACCAACCTCTACACGAGCCTGGATACACAGATCATCGATCAGGTCATCAGCACGATCGACTCCATCACCACCGGCTCCCCGCTGCGCGTCCGCGTCATCGGCGACACCGAGGCCACCAAGGCCACCGGCCTGGTGCAGCGCATCATCGACGAACGCGCGCGGCCCGGCTGCGATGTCTGGTTCAGCAGCGAGATCCTCGGCACCCTGCGGCTGGCCAGCATGGGCCTGCTCGAACCGCTCGGCGACATCGCCGCGCCCATCGCTCCCGCGCCCGGCGCGGCCCCTGTCCCGTGGCCCATCGTCGGCCCCGATGCCGCGTACCTCGCCGTCGCCCAGCGCCCGCGTGTCATCGCGTGGTCATCGCGTCGGCTGGGGACCGCCGCGAACAAGCCCGCTCCCGCAAGCCTTCAGGCGCTCGTGCAGGACCCGAGCATCCGCGTCGCGATCGCCGATCCGCGCTTCGGCACAACCCGCGGCGATCTGGCCGCCCTCGCGCTGGCCTGGGGCGAGTCCGCGCTGACCGACTGGCTCACGCGCCTGGTGCGCAACGGCCTCCGCGTCGTCCCGGGAAACGCCGCGGTCGTCCGCGCCATCAACACCAGCGAGGCCGACTGCGGGCTGACCGACTACGACGACCTCTTCGCCGCGATCTCCAACGCGTGGCCCGTCGCCGGGCACGCGGCGATCGACGAAGCATCGCCCGAACGCGGCTGCGTTTACACCCCCGCGACGCTCGCGATCATCCGCAACGCGCCCAACCCCGACCGGGCCAGACGCCTCGCCCGCGCCATGAGTTCGCCGGAGGTGCAGACCGTGCTCGCGCAAGGGCCCATGCGCATGAATCCCGTCGGCCGAACGCTTGAGAATCTCCCCGCCGACCTGCCGACATACCCCGCGGCGAAGGTGAACTGGAACGAACTGCTCGCGGGCGAGCAGATCGCCATGCGCGCGTGGGACAAGGCCCAGCGGGCCGGCTGATCGGGCGGCATTCTGATTCGTGCGACGCGTGAGCGATCGGGCCCGATCGTCCTTACGGCTTGGACGGGGGCGTTGCGGGTGCTGCGGGCGTTGCCGGTGCGGCCGGTGCGGCTGGTGCGGTCGGTGCTGTGCCGCCCGCGTCCTTCTCCAGCGAATCGAAGTACGCCTTGACGAACGCCTCGTACTGCTTCTCGATGATGTTGTTCTCGATCGCCTCGGTGGAGCGCTGGCGAGCATCGGCCAGTGCCGCGCGGAACTGCGCACGCGCCTCGCCCTTGATCTGTTCACCCTGCACGTACGTCACGCCGATGGGCGGAGCATCGCCCTGCGGCGTGTTGAACTTCCGGCGCTCGCGATTGATCGCGGCCTCCGCCTCGCCGACGGACCCGCCCTCGCCGCGTCCCGGACCGCCCTGGCCACTCCCGGAGTTCTCGGCGGTCTGGCCCTGGGACCACTGTCCCGTGCCCGCCCCGCCGAGGCCACCCCGGCCAGCCATGCCCTGACCCGGGTTGTTGCACGAGCCCATCTGCTCGCCGATCTGCTCGGCCATGCGCGTCGCCTCGGCCAGCGCCGCCTCCATCGACTGCATCTCCGCCTGAGCCATCTCCATCGCGGACATCTGCTCGCCCATTTCCTGCATCGCTTCGGCGGTCTGCTGGCTCATGCCCTGTTGGCCCTGCTGACCCTGCTGACCCTGCTGACCCTGCTGACCCTGCTGACCCTGCTGCATCCCCTGCGCCGCCTGCTGCATGCTCTCGGCCATCTGCGACATCGCCGCCCCGGCGTTCTCGCACGTCTGCGATGCCGACTCGAGCGCTTGCTTCTGCTGCTCGGTCATGTTGCTGTTGTTCATCGCCTGCTTGAGCGCATCGGGGTTCGATGCCAGCGCGGGGTCCATCCCGGCGTTGCGCAGCGCGTTCTCCAGCCCCTGCTTCTGCTGGGCGAGCTTGTCCATCTGATCGGCGAGGCTCTTGAGCTGCTCGGCCGCACGCTGCTTCTCTGCCGCGGACATCTGTCCCTTGGCCATCTGCTCCGAGGCCTTGGCCAGTGCTTCGCGCGCCTTGCCGAAGTTGCCCGATGCCAGCGCCTGGGCCATCTCCGTCATCGGCCCCGGCCCCGGCGTGCGCAGTTGCGAGAGCTTGTTCTGCATCTCGCGGCTTTCCTGCGCCTGAGCCTCGCCCAGCTTCTTGTTGAGCCGATCGCTCAGCGCCGTCAGCTCGCGCATAGCCGATACGCGCAAGGCCTCAGGGGTTGTCGGCTCCGGCGTGCTGGCCTTGGCCTCGGTGCCCGCCAGCGGCTCGGCCTCCTGCCCCTTGTCGAACTTCTCCACCAGCGCCTTGACCTCTTCAAGGTCCTTCTTCGCCTCGTCCTTTGCCACCTGCGCATCGCGCTCGCGCTCCGCGACCTCCGCCGCCTGCGCACGCCGACCGAGCACATCCCACTGCGGCAGCAGCAGCCAGCCCAGCAGCACCGCCGCCACGCTGACCAGCGCTGTTTCCCACTTCCGCGGCGCGCCGATCGGCACCGCCGCTCGCACATCCACCCGCCGCGCAACCGCTCGCGCATGCTCGAGAACGTTCGCGCTCCACGCGTCGCCCGAGCGCTCCACGTGCATCGCGGTGCTCAGCGCTTCGCGCGTTCCCGCGGCGTCATCAACGATCATCGCCACCCGCGACCGCCCCGGCGACCGGACCAGCGCCCGAACCAGCGCCACACACGCCACCGCACCCGGCGCGATCATCGCCCCGAGCCGCCAGTTCACGCCGACCAGACCGAGCCGCTCGAGCACGAGCAGCGTCCCGGCGACGCCGGCCACGCCGATGACACCCAGCACCGCCCCTTGCAGCAGCCGATTGATCAGCAGCCGACGCGAAGCACGGTTGATCACGCTGGTCACTTCACGCATCGCGCACCTCGTTCACGCCCACGACCAGCCCACGAGAGTCCCACAAAGAAGATACCGACCGACCCCGCGTCCGCCGCGGCCAGGCACTGGCGAGCTTCCGAGCGGTCCTGCTGAGTCTAATCGGCCAGCAGCAGCCGGCCGAGCAATCCTCGCTCCCGAACCAATACATGCCCGAACTCCGCGGCGAGGTTCAGGCAGAAAACACCAATTAAAGCACAAACAAGCGATCCCGTCAGGTCTGGGCCACAGTTCCAGTACTTTCCCTACTTCGTACTGGAATATCCACGTTGACGGGGTTGGTCTGAGGGCGGACCTTCCCCCGTCAAGGTGGAAGGCGGGCGTCTGACGTTTCTCGATTCGATTCGCGCTGCGTTCAGGCCGACTCTCTCACGGTCCAACCGGCGTGATCTCGGCGGACGCGTTGGGATCTCATAAAGCTCATTCGAATATGCGCAACGGCCCGCCAACTCCGGTCCCCGAGACCCCGCCGCGTAGAGCGGTGCTTGTGACCACGGCCAGCCTCGCGATGGCATGCCTGGTGCTGTTCGCCCTGGCGGAACTGACGCTCCTCTCGGTGGTCATCATCGCGGTCGTCGTGATCGGCGGCGTCTTCGCCGCCACTCGGGTGCTCAGCCATCATGCGGCGCTGCTGCCCCCAGGCGAAAGAACCTCATTGAGGGCGGGGGTTCTGACGAGCCTTGTCACGTTCACCGGCGTGATCCTGACCCTGCTGGCCCACGCCAACTTCAACGCATCGCTGGCGCGGGTCGAACCTTCGGTGGTCGCTCAGTCTGAACAGGTGCTGGTCATCGCCGGAGTGCTGTTCAGTGTCGCGCTGGGGCTGACGACGCTGATGTTCGCGCTGGCGCGGCGGCGTGAGAGCACTCTTGCCGCGGGCATGAGCGCGGAGCTGGAACGTCTGGCGATGGTCGCGCGCTGCACGCGCAACATGGTCCTCATCTGCGACGCGAACCGTCGCATCATCTGGGTCAACGACGCATACACGCGCGTGACGGGCTACACGCTCGAGGAGTCTCTCGGACGAAACCCGGGCGAGATCCTCTAGAGCGAGCGGAGCGATCGGGGAACGATTCTGCGGATGCGAGCGGACCTGAACGCCGGACGACCGACGCGCGTGGAGCTCTACAACCGTAGCAAGTCCGGCCGCGACTATGTGGCGGACATCGATATCCAGCCGATCCGCGACGCGCAGGGCAACCTCAGCGGGTTCATTGCCGTTGAGTCCGAGATCACCGAACTCGTCGAGCAGCGGGACCGTCTTCTTGCCACGCAGCAGCAGCTCGAGTCGGCCGCGAGCATCACCTCTACGGGCTGGTGGGAGCTGCCCCGAAACGGCCCGCCGGTCTGGTCCGACATCGTCCGTGCGATCCATGAAGTGCCGGACGACTTCAAACCAGACATTGAGAGCGCTCTCGCGTTCTACCCCGGTCCCGCCCGTGAGGCGATCATCGCCGCCGTCAGCCGGTGCTTCGAATTCGGCGAGAAGTTCGATCTGGAATTGCGCTTCCGAACGTACAAGGGCCAGGAGCGCTGGGTCCGCGCATCGGGCCGACCCTGCATGGTCAACGGGACCGTTGCCCGACTGGTCGGCGCGTTCCAGGACGTCACCACGCAGGTCATGGCGCTTGAAGCGATGGAGACCGAGCGCCAGCGGCTGGCGGGCATCATCGAGGCCACCAATGTCGGCACGTGGGAGTGGAACTTCCAGACCGGCGAGGCGCTGATCAACCCGCGCTACGCGGAGATGCTCGGCTACACGATCGCCGAGTTCATGCCCTTTACGTACGAGTCGTGGAAGTCCCGGCTGCATCCGGAGGATCGCGAGCGAGCTGTCGCGGAAGTTCAAGCCCATATTGCTGGAGATGTGCCGTTCCTCGATACGCGCTTCCGCATGAAGCATGCCGGAGGAACGTGGGTCTGGATCCACTCACGAGGCCGCGTCGTCCGCCGACAGTCCGACGGCGTGCCCGAGTTGATCTACGGCACGCACACGGATGTCACCCAGCAGCAGGCCACCAACGAGGAACTCCGCCTCGCACGGATCACCGCCGAGAACGCGCTCCGCGAGAGCGAGGTCCTCCGCTCGACGCTCGATAAGCACGCCATCTTCTCCGTCGCCGATGCTCGCGGACGCATCGTCGACATCAACGACGCCTTCTGCAAGATCAGTGGCTACGAACGCGAAGAGCTCATCGGCCAGGATCACCGAATCCTCAACTCGGGCACACACCCAAAGGCCTTCTGGGTCGAGGTCTGGAAGGCCCTGCTGAGCGGCAGCGACTGGCGTGGCGAGGTCTGCAACCGCGCAAAGGACGGCTCGCTCTACTGGGTCGACAGCATCATCGCCCCGTTCCGCGGGCCCGATGGCCGAATCGAAAAGTTCGTCTCCATCCGCACCCCGATAACCGCGATCCTGGGCTATTCCGACCTTCTGGCCGACTGCCCCGATCCCGCCGAGCGCCAGGACTATGTCCGGACGATCCGCCGCAACGGCGAGCATCTGCTGACCATCATCAACGACATCCTCGACCTGTCCAAGATCGAGGCCGGCAAGATGGATGTCGAGCGCATCCCGCTCTCCCCGGTGACCATCGTGCAGGAGGTCATCTCCCTCATGCGCGTCAAGGCCGACGCCAAGGGGTTGGCCCTGAACGCGTCCTTCGAGCCGGATGTCCCGGAACGGATCGTCAGCGACCCCTTCCGCCTCAAGCAGATCCTGGTGAACCTGGTCGGCAACGCGCTGAAGTTCACCGAGGTCGGATCGGTCACCATTCACGTGTCGCTCCCGCCCGCACAGGGCGACGACCAGCGACTGCTCATGGAGGTCCGCGATGCCGGCATCGGCATGACCCCCGAGCAGGTCAATCGACTCTTCAACGCCTTCAGCCAGGCCGACGCGTCCACCACGCGCCGCTTCGGCGGCACGGGCCTTGGGCTTCGAATCTGCAAGAGTCTCGCCGAGCTCCTCGGCGGTGCCATCAGCGCCCGAAGCACCCCCGGGCAGGGCAGCGTCTTTGCCGTCAGCGTCCAGACCGGCTCGCTCCAGGGCATCGCCTCGATCGATGTGGTGTCCCTCAGCCCCCTGACCGAGCGCATCGACGCCGTGTCGCCGATCTTGGCCAAGGGAGACCAGCCGCTGAAGGGCGCACGCATCTTCCTCGCCGAGGACGGCCCGGACAATCAGCGACTGGTCTCTTTCCACCTTCGCAAGGCCGGCGCCGAGGTCCGCGTGTTCGATCACGGCGCACTGGCCCTTCGCGCCATGACCGCCGACGGCACGCTCGAAGGGCCGCTGCTGAGCGTCCCTCCCTGCGACATGCTCCTGAGCGACATGCAAATGCCCGAAATGGACGGCTACACACTCGCCCGCACGCTCCGCCAGCGCGGCTGGACACGCCCCATCGTCGCCCTGACCGCCAACGCCATGGAGGGCGATGCCGAAAAGTGCATCGATGCCGGCTGCGACCGCTTCGCCACCAAGCCCATCGACCGCGCCTCGCTGATCGACGTCGGCCTGCAGGCCCTCAGCGCCCAAGCCGCCACGGACCAGCACGCCCGCGCCGCGTGAGCGAACACGTCAGCCTCAGAGCGCTTCGCTCTCGATGCTCGCCTTCTCGCCCTTGAGCTTCTTCTCGACGTACTTCTTGATCCACGTCTCGAAGCTCTTGCCCGCGGCGGTGTCCTTGCCGAACTCCACCTTGCGAATCCGGCTGTAGGCGATCGTCACCTTCTCGTCGCTGGTCGGCGTCAGCAGCCGGACCACGCTCTGGCCCAGCGTCGCCCCCGCGCGACGATCAAAGATGTACCCCGCGATCACGCTCGAATCATCCAGCGTCAGCGTGCAATCCCCCCGAAAGTCAAAGGCCTTCTCCAGCACATCCATCCGCGTCTGGTCATCGGCCAGCTCCGCCGACCATCCGGCCAGCGTCGTCGACGGAACCTGCACCGCTCCGGTCCCGTGGACATGCGTCGTGGCATCGTGCCCGGCTTCTGCTCCGGTCATTGGTTGATCTCTTTCCGTTATCGTCGAGGAAGGGAAACACGCGGGTCAAAAACAAACCGACTGTCGGTTTGTTCTTGCGACCGCTCACGCACTGAACCGCAATCGCTGTCCCGTTTCCGGGTCCAGCAGCGTCCACTTCTGTTCGCGGCACACACGCGTGAGCACCGGAAACGCAAAGTCATCATCCGTCATCGTCACCATGATCTGCCGCACCGGCCCGCCATCGGCCAGGATCTCCAGCACCATCCCCGGCCCGTAGAGCACCATCGACCCCAGCGCGTTGGGCGACTCCGTCCCGTCCGTGCCGGTGTTGTAGCGGTCCAGCACCGCGCGAACCTCGGTCAGGCTGCCGATAGTCGGCATCCCGTCCTCGGCGTGGGCCGGATCGACGTTCTTCATGATCACGATGTGGCGGGTGCGGGGCACGGCAGGCGGATCATTGGGCGCGCCCCGGCACAGAAGCAACGAGGGACGGAAAGTTGACCGGCGGTCTGTTTGTTCTTTGATCGGTGGCCCACTACCTGTAGAGCAACCTGTCGCTTCCAGCCGCGAGGGGTTGATTCCCCCCCGGGCTTGGGCGATACTGAACAACCGGGCTTTCCACGAAGCCGAGCACCGGTCGGCGCAGCACTGCGCGCGCCGACGCGGGATTCGACCCATCGGACACCCGGGACCGGCGGTGCGGCTGCGCACGCGGCCGGTGCGACAGGAGGTTGCCCCAGACATGCGCCTTGCCAAACTCACGCTCTTTGGCTTCAAGTCCTTTGCCGACAAGACCGAGATCACCTTCGACGAGGCGATCACCGGCATCGTCGGGCCCAACGGTTGCGGCAAGAGCAACGTTGTCGACGCGATCAAGTGGGTTCTGGGCGAGCGCTCGAGCAAGAGCCTGCGCGGGCAGGAGATGATCGACGTGATCTTCGCCGGCAGCGCGGGGCGTGCGCCGATGAACATGGCCAGCGTTGCGCTGACGTTCGACAATCCCGAACTCTCGCCGGAGGTTCTGGCCGCGCGCGAGGCGCAGATGCGTCAGGCGCAACTGCTCCAGCAGGCCGAGAGCATCGAGGGTTCGCCGGATGCGGGGGCGCAGGTCGCAGGCCCCGCGGAGGCCGTTGATCCCAACACGCCGAGCATGATCGATGCGCGTGTGCGGGCCCGCCGCGCGCTGCCCGTCGACTCGCCGCAGGTCGAGATCGAGCGGCGGCTGTACCGTGACGGCAGCAGCGAGTACCTGATCAACTCGCGCAAGGCTCGGCTGAAGGACATCCGCGATCTGTTCCTGGACACGGGTGTCGGCGCCGACGCGTACTCGATCATCGAGCAGGGCAAGGTCGACGCGATGCTGCTGGCCTCGCCGATGGAGCGCCGCACGGTGTTCGAGGAGGCCGCGGGCGTGGCCAAGTTCCGCCTGCGCAAGGCCGAGGCCGAGCGCAAGCTCGAGCGGACGGATCAGAATCTTGTGCGTGCACGCGAGCAGCTCGACAGCACCGAGCGCCGGTTGCGCATCGTCAAGGGCCAGGCGCAGAAGGCCCGTCAGTTCAAGGTGCTCGACGAGGAACTGCGTGCGCTGCGGCTGAGCGTCGCGCTCGATGCGCACCAGGATCTGCGGCGGCGGCTGGAGGGGTTGACGAGCCGCCTGACGGAGCTGGATCAGCGTCGGGGCGAGGCGCGCGAGCAACTGGCGCAGCTCGAGGCGGCGAAGCAGGAGGCTGAATTGGCGCGGCACGAGAGCGCCGACGCGCTGCGTGCGGCGCAGTCGCTCCTGCAGCAGGCGCGGCACGATGAGGCGCAGGCGCGTCAGCGCGAGCGCAGCAGCGAGCAGGCCAGCGAGGGGCTGCGACGCCAACTGGCGCAGGATGAGCAGAGCCTCGTGGATCTGGAGTCGCGGGTCAACGAGCTTGCGCAGGCGGAGAAGGCCGCGGGCGAGCAGATCGCTGCGTTCAGCGAGCAACTGGCCGACGCCGAGCGGCGGCTGAGCGAACTCGGGCAGCAGCGGGGCGTCATCAGCGAGCAGATGGCCCAGGCTCGCGGCGAACTGAACCAGAAGCGATCCGCCGCGGCGAGCATCGACCGCGAACGCGCGGCCATCACGGCGGCGGTCGATCAGGACCAGCGTCGCGCCAGCGTGATCGCGGATCAGTTGGGGCGGCTCGGGGTCAAGGCCACGGGCAACCAGAGCGAGCGGGCGCGCATCGCCCAGCAGCGCACGGAGCTTGGCGAGTCGGTGGCGATGCGTGGTGCGCGTGTCGGCGAACTGACCGGGCAGAGCCAGAGCCTCAGCGAGCGAGCGGGCACGCTGGCGACGGATCGTCGCGCGCGGGCCGAGGCGCTGGCGGAACTGGACCAGCGCGCGGCGCGGCTTGATGCTCGGCGCGGCACGCTTGCGGAGATGGTCGCGGGACGCGTGGGCATGGGCCGCGCGGTGCGGGATGTGCTGGAGAAGAAGGCCGCCGGACAGGGTTTCTCGGGCGTCGCGGGCGTGCTGGCGGACCTGATCGACGCGGACCTGAACGCCGCCGCGGCGGTCGAGGCAGCGCTCGGACCGTCGCTGCAGGCGCTGGTTGTCGAGTCGCTCAGCGCGGTGCCGGCGAGCGGCGAGATGGCGGGGCTGAGCGGCCGCGTGACGTTTCTGGCGGTCAAGGGCGTTGGGGGCGCATCGGGCGCGGGCCGGGCTGAGGGCCAATCGCGTCAGGGAACGGATCACGTGCTCTGCGTGCGCGACCTGGTGCGCGAGCGGGCCAGCGCAACGGGCCCGATCGATGGCGGCATCGGCGTGCTGCTCGATCGTCTGCTCGGGCGCACGTACCTGGTGAACGATCTCGACAGCGCGATGCTGCTCTCGGCGACCAGCGAAATGAGCGGCGCACGGTTTGTCACGCGCGATGGCGTGGTGATCGAGCATGACGGGCGCGTCATCGCCGGGCCCATGACGGGCACGGGCGAGGGCGCCACGGGCGACGCGGGCGGGTTCCTGCAGCGGCGCAGCGAGCTTGAGAGCCTCGCGGCGGAACTCGCGCAGGTCGTCGCGCAGCGGGACAGCGAGCGGGCGAGCTTGCAGGCGCTCGACGCCGAGGCATCGGGGATCGCTCAGCAGACGGCGCAGGTGCGCACGGCGCTGGAGGACGAGAAGCGCAAGCTCGGGCTGGAAGAGTCGCGGCTGGAGCAGTTGGGCAACGAGCTCGACCGGCTGGAGCGCGAGCGTGCGGTGCTTGGTGAGGAAATCGAGCAGCTCACCGAGCGCTCGCGCCAACTCGACAGCGAGCGGGCCGAACTGTCGGCCAAGGCCGAGAAACTCGCCCGGCTCTACAGCGAGCAGAGCGAGCAGGCACGCGAGATGGAGGCGCAGATCCAGGGTGTCGTCGCGTCGTACGAGGCGATGGGCGAGGAAGTGACGCGGGCCAAGGTGCAGGCCGGCAGGCTGGGCGAGCAGCTCAGCGGTGCACGGCGGGAGCGTCAGCGGCTGGAGGTCGCAGGCGACGAGACGCGTCGACGCATCGAGAGCACACGCCAGCAGATCGCGATGCGGCAGTCGTCGCTGGTCGAGCACAACGCGTCGATCGCGCAGGCGCGGCAGGATGCGCAGGAAGCGGGCGAACGCATCGCTTCGGGACAGGCGCAGTGCGCTCAGGTGCAGCAGCAGAGCGAGCAGCACGCCCAGCAGGTGTCGGCCCTCGGCGAGCGCGTCAATGCGGCGCGCGAGGTCGCCTCGCACCTGGAGCGTGACTGGCACGGGCTGGAGGTGGCCAAGCGGGAGACGGAGATCAAGCGCGAGTCGCTCGAGGAGCGCTCGCAGGAGGAACTGTCGCTGGATCTGGCCTCGCTCGCGGGCGAGTACGACGCGATCATGGCCCAGAGCGACGAGGATGTGTACGAAGTTTCCGAGCGTGCGCAGGACGAGGCGGTTGAGGGACAGGAGGAAGCCCGGAGCGGCGACGTCGTGCGGAAGGTGCGGCTGGTGCTCACGCCGTGCACGCAGGAAGCGTTCGCGGGGCGTATCGATGAACTGCGCTCGCAGGTCAAGTCGCTGGGCAATGTGAACCTCGACGCGATCGATGAGGAGGGGCAGCTCGCTGGGCGCAACGAGACGCTGGCGGCGCAGGTCGCGGACCTGGACAGCGCCAAGGAGCAGCTTGTTGAGTTGATCGAGCAGTTGAAGGTCGCGTCGCGTGATCGGTTCCGGCAGACGTTCGAGAAGGTCACGGAGCACTTCGCCGGGCAGGACGGCATGTTCCGCAAGCTCTTCGGCGGCGGCAAGGCGGAGATCCGGCTGATGCCGGTGGTGCGCGACGGTGCGGAGCAGTTCCACAGCGACGGTTCGCCCGTGACCGACTGGCTCGAGAGCGGGATCGAGATCATCGCCAAGCCGCCGGGCAAGGAGCCGCGGAGCATCAGCCAGCTTTCCGGCGGTGAGAAGGCGATGACGGCGGTCGCGCTGCTGATGAGCATCTTCCGCAGCAAGCCGGCATGCTTCTGCGTGCTGGACGAGGTTGATGCGGCGCTGGATGATGCGAACGTCGACCGGTTCTGCCGCGTCGTCGAGCAGTTCACGGATCAGAGCCACTTCATCGTCATCACGCACCACAAGCGCACGATGCACTCGGCGCACCAGTTGTACGGCGTGACGATGCAGGAGCGCGGCGTGTCCAAGCGCGTGAGCGTGAAGATCGATCAGGTCGGCCCCGACGGCAAGATCCGCGAGCCGCAGGAGCAGAAGCCCGCGGGCGACGGCTCGCTCCGGCGCGGACTGGCGGCGGTTGTGGAGCACGCGCGCGGGCCGAGCGTGAGCGCCAACTGAGCGCGGGTGGTGTCGGGCCGGGCGGGTTTCTCGCCCGGGGGCGCGGCGTGCGCGGACGGTGTTTCGCGGCGATCAGGCCTCGCTCGGCACGGCCAGCGGGTCGATCAGCCGGCGGCGGGCGTTGGCGGCCATGCGGCGCGTCATGTCCAGGATCCACGGGCGCGTGATCCAGCCGACGGCGAGGTACGAGGCGATTTCGGCGATGCTGTGCAGGCCTTCGACCAGGTCGGTTCGGCCTTCGCGGACCGCCGCGAGGACGTCCTGCACGCTGAGGCTCTCGGCGCGGATGATCGTGTGGGCGCGGCCGATGGTCGCGGCGCTGTGGGCATCGGATCCGGCGATCATGGGCAGGCCGCGGGCGCGGGCGTAGGCCTGCGCGGCGTGGTTGCTCGGGCGATCGAGGGTTTTGCTGTTGAAGCCCTCGATCGCATCGAGATCAAGGTTCTCCATGCCGCGTTCGCCCATGCCGGCGCGGGCGCGGTCGAGGGGGTGGGGCGCGACGGCCAGTGCGCCCAGGGCGTGGGCACGGGCGATGACATCGCGGGCGCGGGTGCCGGGGCGGACATCGAAGGTTGTGCCGATGATCAGCAGGTGTCCTTCGACGGTGGAGGCCTCGACGCCGGGGATGACCAGGAAGCCGTCGACCGGCTC
The DNA here is from genome assembly GCA_021297895.1 of Phycisphaeraceae bacterium. Taxonomy (GTDB): domain Bacteria; phylum Planctomycetota; class Phycisphaerae; order Phycisphaerales; family UBA1924; genus JAJTHN01. The sequence goes on from JAJTHN010000004.1 coordinate 17,565, forward strand.
GCCGGAAGGATCGGCCAGGCCCATGCGGACGAGTCGGCGGTACGCACCGGCGCGATCGTGGTCGGTGATGCAGATGCCATGAAGGCCGGCGGCGCGAGCGCGGGCGACGAGGACTTCGGGCTGGTCGACGCCGTCGGGGCTCACGCGCGAGTGCACGTGGAGGTCGATCGCGAACGATTGTTCGAGCGTCGTCGCCATGCGTGAAGTATCGACTCGGCCAGAGCGGCGAGCGGCCGAACCGAGGGAAAAGCCTCGGGAACTTCACCACCACTTCATGATGGCTTGACGCGATCTTTGCGTTGGGTGTGCGGCGCGCCCGGGAATCAGCCGCGCGGGCCGGGCGCCGGGGGACGCGTCGAGGTGGGGCCGGGGGCCTTTGGCTCGTGCGTCGCCTCGTTCTTGGGCGCGGCGAGCTCGGCGAGGTCGAGCTTGAGCAGGGCGTCGCGGAGCAGGCGGCCGGGCTTGAACTTGACGGTTCGTCGCGGCGGGACGACGACGCGCTCGAGCGTCTTGGGGTTCTGCGCCGCGCGGCCGGCGCGGCGGCGGATCTCGAGCACGCCGAAGTCACGAAGTTCCAACCGTCGACCGGCGGCCAGATCGTTGAAGATCCCCTGGAGTGCGGCCTCGACCAGGTCGCGGACGACCGGTCGGCGCAGGCCGCTGGACTCGGTGAGGCGGTCGATGATTTCCTTCTTGGTGACGGTGTTCATGCCGCACTCGAACATCGGGAACCGGAGCGTCGGGGACTTGAAGCTGGCGACCGGAGCGGCACGTGTGTGTCGCGGGAGGAACGAAGCAGTATCCGAAACCTGAGCGGAACGGTCAACGCGGGAGGTCGGAAAATCGCCGATGCCCGGTTAGAAAACGGGGTTCTTGATCAACGATCAGCAATTTGGTCGGTCAGAAGCGGAGCGTAACTCCCCCGAATAGGCCAGCAAACGAGCCCTCGAACTCGAAGCGGTTGGGGGTGTCGCCGTCGCTTGCGTTCAGGAAGATATTGCGGTAGCCGAGGTGGGCATCGAACCAGGGAGTGGGCTGGATCCGGAATGCGGCGGCGAGGTCGAAGGAGGTCGATCCTGCACCGAGGCCGCCGGCGAGGTCGAACTCCATGGCGAACCACGAGAGGAGCTGGACCTCGGTGCGGAGACCGAGGCGGCCCTGAAAGAAGGTCTCGCCGTTGGACTGGGCGATGGGGGAGTCGTTTGAGCTCGCGTCGATGCTCAGGTCGTGAACAGCGAGCCCGCCGACGGCGTGAACGGTCAGGCGCGCGTCGGAGTCCGGATCGAAGCGGTGCTCGTAGACGCGATAGCCGGCGGTCAGGAAGACGGGGGTGTACGTGAGGCGGGTGGTGATGACCGCGGCGCCGGTGGCCAGTTGCGAGCCGAGCCGGAGCGGCGCGCCGGGGGCGGAGACGCCCTTGACCGAGAGGTGCGCGCCCTGGAACGTGACGAGCCAGCGTTCGCTCTGCAGATCGAGTTGCCCCATGTAGGAAAGTCGGGGCTCATCGATGTTGAGCAGTTCGACATCGGTGGGCGAGGTCTGCTCGCTGCCGGGGATCTGCAGATCGCCGGTCGGTGCGACGTACCAGGCTCGGGTGTTGAGGCGGATGGTCCAGGGCGCCTCGGTGTTCGCGGGGGCGTTCTGGGTGGCCGGTGCCTCGGCGGGCTGCGGGGCGTGGGCGGCGGTCGACTGTGCCATGGACGCCGCGGGCGCGATCAGGAGCGCCAGGGGCGTCAGGAACGCGGGGATCGCCAGATGGCGCGTGCGGAACGAACGTGCGGCATGAGGGAGTTTCATTGTGGGCAAGCCTACACCCGGGCGGGTCGCCGGGCCAACTTACACTTGGGGCATGAGTACTTCGGCGGAAGATCACGGGTCGCTGGGCGCGCGGGTGGAGTTGGCCCCGGGTGTTCTGGTCGACGAGGGTGTGCTTTCGTGGGCGTTCTCGCGCTCCAGCGGGCCTGGGGGACAGAACGTCAACAAGGTCAACACGCGGGCGGAGTTGCGTGTGCCGATCGCGCGGCTGCCGATGAAGGACTGGGCCCGCGAGCGGCTGGCGATGCTCGCGGCGGGGCGGATCGTCGGCGATGGAGAGATCCAGATTGTCAGTCAGGAGGAGCGGTCGCAATCGGGCAACAAGGCGCTATGCCTGTCCAAACTGCGGCAGTTGCTGGTGGCGGCGATGGCTCGGCCCAAGGTTCGCAGGCCCACCAAGCCCACGCGCGGGAGCAAGGAGCGGCGGCTGACGGAGAAGCGCACGCGCTCGGACATCAAGCGCGGACGCGGGCATGGTCGGGGCGGCGGCGAGGACTGATGCGTGGCACGCCGACCGCCACTGCCGAGCGTGAGACTTGGCGTGCTGCTGGAGCTCGCGCACGAGTTGTCGTTCGCGCCGGCGGCCGCGGCGCGGCGCGCGGTCGAGCGTGTGGAGGCGATGGCGGAGCAGGTGCAAGATGACGAGACGTACACGCCGGGGTGGATCGCGCGTCGGCTGACGGGATATGTGCCGGAGGATGCGCGCAGCGCGGCGGAGGGCGGGCGCGTTGTTCGGCGCGGTACGAAGGATGAGGATGTGCTGATCGTCGGTTCGGCGTTGCGGGCGGATCTCTGCGCGATGGCCGAGCGTTTGAGCCGTCGCGCGGGGTATCGGGTTGGGGAACTGGATGCGGGGCGATGGCTGGGGATCGCGGCGATGTGCGAGCGGCTGGGTGTGTCGAGGCGGACGCTGGAGCGGTGCAAGCGCCGCGGGCTGATGGCCAGGAGGGCGCTGGACGATGCCGGGCACGAGGTGACGCTGTACGACGCGGAGCGGTGGGCGGCGCTGGAGCGAGCGGGTGCGCGGCTGGTTGCGCCGGCGGGATCGGGCTCTCGGCGCACGCGGCTGACGGGGGCGCAGCGCCTCAGGCTGGTGCGGATGGCGTCGCGGCTGCGCGATCGGCGCGGATGGGGGCTGGATCGTGCCGCGGCGTATCTGGCGGGGCGGACGGGGCGGTCGCGGAGCGCGATGCGGGCGGTGATCGGTGAGGTGTTCGAGGACTCGGGAGTTGAGCGGCTTGGGACCAGGGCGGGGCGGCTGGCGCAGCGGGCGCTGCGCGCGGGGTCGGCGGTCGGCGGGCCGGGGGCGACGGGGCAGGCGATCGCCGCGGCGCTGGGGCGGCGGTTGAACGCGGGCGTGACCAGCGTGGTGCGAGCGGCGAGGCGAGCGACAGTGGTGGATCTGCTGCGGGCGATCGATGCGAGCGGTGGTGCGGCGTGGATGAACGATGCGATCGATGGCGATCGGGCGCGTACGACGGTGCTGGAGCGGCCGGGTGTGCGAGATGGGCTTGGTGCTCCGGCGCCACGGACGCTCGCGGAGGCAGAGGAGGCGGCAAGGAGCGCCGGGTGGCCCGATGCACGGATGGAGCGGGAGCGGGCGCTCGCGCGGGCGGTGCTGGTGCGTCGATGCCGGGTGGAACTGGTGAGGCTGCACGAGGGCTCGAACGTGGATGCCGCGGCGTTGGATGCCGTGAGCACGGATCTGCGGTGGGCATCGCGGTTGAAACTGGCGCTGGTGGTCAGCCATCTGCGGCATCTGCTGGCGACGCTCAACGGGCGGCTTGGTGTCGACGCGTCGGCGCTCGATCCGGCGTCGGCGTCGCGGGCGATGGGCGTGGCGCTGGGCGCGATGATGCAGGCGATCGATCAGTACGACCCGGTCGGCAGATTCGAGGGCGCGCCCGGACGGCTGAACGCGCCCGCGAGCGTGCTGGTCACTCGGGCGGTTGCGCGGTGGGCCGGGGGCGAGGGTGCGGCGGCGATCGCGCGGGCGGTTGGTGATGGCGGCGGGCGAGCGCGGCGGGCGGGGGATCTGCCCGATGCGTCGCGGGCGCGGATGCCGGATCTGACGCTCGTGGTCGATCCGTGGCTGGAGATCATCGAGCCCGATGGGCGGGCGCGCGGGCAACTCGATGTGCTGGCGGCGGGCGATGCGCTGCTGCTGCGGCGGCATCTGGCATGGTGGGGGCGGGCCGATCGTGCCTTTGACCCTGCCTGTGTCGGCGGGGATCGCCCGGTATCGCTGGTGGAACTGGCCGCGGAGATGAACACCGGGTTTAACGTGCTGAGCGGGCGTTTGCGGCGGGCGGTGCGTGAGGCGGTGCGAGCGAGCCGGATCGGGCGGTGGGAGCGAGCGGAGGATCGCGATACGGAGGTGCCGCGTGCGTGAGTCTGCCGCGGGTGTGCTGGTGGTTCACGCGGGGGCGATGGGGGATACGGCGATGATCTGGCCGCTGCTGCGGGCGTTGCTGCGAACGCCGGGCGTCCGGTGCGTGCGTGCGGCGGTGTCGCCGGCGATGGTCGATCTGACGCGGCGTTTGATGGCGGGGCGGGCGGAGGTGGGCGGCGGGGTGGACTTCGCCGTTGAGCCGAGCGATGCGTCGGCGTACGCGAGGTTGTGGGTCGGTGATGGCGAGCGCGAGGGATGGGAGGAGCGGATCGACCGGGTGCTCGCGTTCGTGGTGGGTGGTGAGGACGGGGTGGGTGCGGATCTCGCGGGTGCCGCGTGGCTGCGTGCGGCGCGGGAGCGGTTTGGTGATGATGTGCGGCCGATCGGGCCGCCGGGCTCGGCATCGCGCGCGGCGTTGTGGGCTTCAGCGCGGGTTGATGAACTCGGGGCGGTGCGGGCGGTGGCCAATGCGGATGGGCCGATCGTGATGCATGTCGGTGGGGGCGGCGCGAAGAAGCGATGGCCGATGGAGCGGTTTGTGCGGTGCGTGCGCGCGATGGAGGCCGAGCGGCTCGGGCCGGTGCGTGTGCTGGCGGGGCATGTTGAACTCGAGACGTTCGGTGCGCGCGAGCGAGAGATGTTCGAGGATCTCGGCGGGCGATACGTGACCAACGCGATGGAACTCGCGGGAGAACTGGAGCGAGCGAGGATCGTCGTGGCGGCGGATACAGGACCGGGGCACGTTGCGGCGCAGCTCGGCGTGCGCGTCGTGTCGCTGTTTGGGCCGACGGATCCGGCGGTGTGGTCGCCGCGGGGGGCGAGCGGTTGTGTGCGGGTTCTTGCGCCGACACGGGCGAGCGCGATGACGTGGCTGGAGGTCGAGCCGGTGCTCGGCGCGGTGCGGGAGATGCTGGCGGCGGGCGAGATCAGCGGCGAGCGGTGATGGCTCAGGGGACGGCGGGCGCGGGGCGTGAGCCGGGTACCGGCGGTGCCGCGGGTGGTGCGGCGTACACGAAAGATGATCCGCCCGCGCTGACAAGGATGCGGTCGCGCATGACCATGATGCGCTGGGGCACGCCCGGCAGCGCGATGGGCACATCGAACACCGAGGCGGCGCTGGCGTTGTCAAAGCCCAGCAGGCGGAAGCTGGCCAGTTGATCATCGCGACGGGTCGCTTCGCCCACGAGCGAAACACTGACGAAACCGCCGCGATGCGGAACGGGCGGGAGCATGGGTTCGCCGGTTGGTCCGCCCACGGCATCGGCGCCGAGCAGTGTGCCCGTCGCGCTGAGCAGGGCGATGCCCAGTGTGGTGCGGACGGCCAGAGCATCATCGACGCCGAGCACGTCGATGGTGCCGACATTGTCCAGGCGGCGGCGCACATCGAGCGGGCCGGGGAGCGGGGCGCCGGTGGCGATGGAGAACGCGTGGAGTTGGCGGTCCTCGCCGAGGGTGATGAGGATGTCGCCGGCGACGAAGGCTTCGACGCTGGCGGTGCCGGGCTGATCCTGCAGGGACCACTCGGGTGCGCCCGAGTCGGGGTCGATGCTGGCGATCGTGCTCCGGGTTGCGACGAGCAGGTCGGCGCGCTCGGTCATGCGGAGCCAGCGGACGGGGCCGTCGGCCAGATCGATCTGTCGGCGGACCTGGCCGGTGCGGGAGTCCAGGAGCCAGAGGCGTGCATCGGGGGCGAGGCTGTCGGGCTGATCCTGCCCGGGGCGTTCGCCGGCCAGGACGAGCAGATCGCCGAGCAGCACGGCGTCGCTGACGCGGTATCCCGCGTCGGGCATGGCCCAGAGTTGTTCGCCGGTTGCGGCGTCGAACGCCGCGGCGCGGCCGGAGCGTTCGACCAGCGCGACGGTGAGCGGATCGGTGCAGACGTGGACCTCATCGGCTCGGCGGATGCCATCGAGCGCGGTGCGGACGCCCGCGGCGTCGGCGGCGGGCAGGATCTTGTTGAGCGGGTCGGTGTCGTAGAGGACGGTGCCGGCGATGGGATCGATCGCGCGCAGAGATATGCCGTTGTCGCCGGCGCGGGCCATGAGGACGCGCGTTGGTGTTGTGCGGAGCAGACGCCACTGATCCTGCGGATCGGGTTCGCTCCAGCGCTCGACCAGCGGGGCCAGTGCGCCGCGGCTGTCGGGGTTCGCGGCCTGATCGGCCGCGGCATCCGGCGCGGGCGCCTGCGCAGCGGAGCGCGGCGCGAGGATGGCCCAGCGCGGCGGTTCGCCCGCGCGCGTCGGGCCGCGGCGGGCGACGACGTAGCCGATGTCGCCGGGCTCAATGGGCAGGATGAGCGGCTCCTGAAAGATCCAGCCCGCGAGGATCTGCGGCGCGGCGGTGATCGATGGCGCGCTGATGGCCGGCCAGGCGCGGGCGGGCCCGGCGTTGAGTTCGGCGAGCAGCGATGGGATGTCGAGGTTCCGGCCGTCGAGCGTGAGACCGGTGCTGCCGGCGCGGCGGGCGACGGCCGCGGCGGCGGCGATGAGGCCGCGTGCGCGGAGGTTGGCGATGAGCCGGCCGTTGAGTTCGGCGATGTCGGCCGGTGGGGCATCGGGCAGGCGAGCGCCGGCGCGGAGACCGGCCTCCAGTGCGCGGGCCTCGGCACGTGAGCGGGAGTTCTGGCGGTGGGCCTCGGCGGCGGCAAGGTACAGGGAGGGGGCGAGGCGAGAAACGGGGAAACGAGCGCCGAGGCGTTCGAGGCTTCGCGCATCGGGCGTTGGGCCGAGGGCGGCGCGCTCGTTCTGCGCGGCTTGGTCGAAGGCGTCGTACACGCCGCGGCCGGCGGTGCGGAGCAGCGCGACCAGGCGAGCGGTGGCCTCGGCATCGGCCCTGCCGCCGGGGAGCGGTGCGGGAAGCGTGCAGGTGCTCAGGCGGTCGTCCAGAAGGATGCTCTGGAGCAGTTCGGCGGCCTCTGCGCTGCGGCCGGCGCGCTGGCGATCTTCGGCGAGCATGATGGCGCAGAGGGCCTGCTCGGGCGCGGTGCGGGCCAGTTCGCGGGCGCTCTCGAGCATGCGCGTGGCGTGCTCGGGCGGAATGAGCGCACGCGGCGGCTCGCCCGCGGGGCGCGCGATGCGGTCGTGGACGAATGAGGTCAGCAGGGCGACCAGGCGTGCGCGCTGGGTCTCGGCGCGTTCGGCGCGGAGGCGGTCGTCGGCGCTGGCCGCGTCCTGCGGCGCGAGGATCGCGGCTCGGGCCTGCTCGATGGCGCGGTGCAGGCGATCGAAGCGGCTCTGGCGTGCGGCAAGGTCGGCCAGGGTGACGGCGCTGGTCGGGTCGGCGGGTTCCTGCTCGATGCGCTGGCTGAGGATGCGGTCGACAGACTCCCACGCGAAGTAGGCGTGGGCGCGGGCGTCGTCGACGACCAGCAACTGCCCGGCGTCGAACATCGGGTTGCCGACGGCTTCGAGCGGGAGCGAGGCGAGCACGTTGCTCGGGTCGGCGGCATCGACGATCGACAGGCCGGCATCGGTCGGCACCGCGAGCATGCTCGGGCCGGGTCCATCGCCCTGCAGCGCCAGGACGCGTCCGCGGATCTGCGGCATGAAGCCCGATGAGAGCACGGGCTTTGCTTCAGGGCCGAAGGTGTCGATGGGCACGCTGGCGACTTCGGTCGCGCCGACGGCGATGAGGCGGTCGCCAGCGCGGAGGAGGTAGCCGGGCGTTGCCAGAACGTCGGTGGGCATGGAGGCGACGATGCGCCCCGAGTCACGCGCGATGCGCAGCACGCGGGCGCGGTCGGGTGCCAGGAGGAAGAGGTCGTTGCCCGCGGCGATGGGGAAGTTCATCTGCCACGCAGCGCCGGAGCCGCGGGAGCCGTCGGCGGCCTCGGGTGTGAGCCTGCGGACCCAGTGGGGGCGGCCGTCGATCGCGGCGTACGCGGCCATGAGGCCGAGGCGGTCGGAGCGGTAGATCGTGCCCTGATCGACGATCGCGCCGTCGCTGACAACGGTGGTTCGGAGGAACGGGAGAATGCCCGCGCTACCGACGAGGGTGTTCCAGAGCGGGCGGCCGGAGTGCAGATCGAACGCCGCGAGGTAGCTGGCGTTGAGGCGGCGCTCGCTCTGGAGTTTGCGGATCGAGAGGATGATGGTGGAGCCGTCGATGAGCACCGGCCCGCGTGTGCGGCCGCGGGCGAGGGGCTCGCCGAGGTCGGAGATCGGGAGGGACCAGCGAAGATCGCCGGTGCGAGCATCGAGGGCGACGAGGGTCTCGGCGCCTTCTTCCAGGCCGCTGCTTGGCAGTTGGACGATGGCGATGACCAAGCCCGCGCTGGCGGCGACGGAGAGGTTGTTCTCGATGCCCAGGCTCGTGCTGCCGCGGGCGAGTTGGTCCAGGGGTGTGCCGCGGACGCTGTCGGGAAAGAGGCCCGCGGCGACGGCATCGAACCGCCAGCGTTCGCGGAGGGTGAAGCGGTCCAGCGCGAGCACGCCGAGGCCCGACGGCAGGAGGACCATGTCGTCGAGCAGGCAGGGGAAGGTGCGAAGTTCGCGTGCAAACTCGGGGGCGCTGTCGGCAAAGCCGGGGCGGCCGCCGGACCAACCGCTCGCCGCGGTGACGGGGACCTCCGGCGCGAAGGGCTGGCTCCAGAGGGGGCGATCGACGACGCCTGCGAACGCGTCGAGATCCGGTGCCGGGAGTGTCGAGAAGGGGACGCGGCCCGGGCGGGCGTTGGCGGGGGGCACGAGCGCGCTGGTGGGCGCGGTGGTGGGCGCGGCGGCGGGCGCTGGTGTTGCCGGGGCTTGGCCGGGAAGGGCCAGCCGCCGCGCGATGGCCGATGCGCGGGCCGAGCTGTCGCCGGAGGCGTTGCCGCGTGGCGCGACGCCGGTGGTGGTGCTCGATGCGTCGAAGCGCGCGATGATGGCCAGCAAGTCCGCCGCCCAAGCGCGGGCGCGGCGCGCGGGCTCGCTGTCGGTGCTCAAGTCCGGGTGTGTGGCGGCTTGCTCGAGCAGGTCCATCGCGGCGAAGAACGCGCCGGACTCTGTGCGCTGCTGGGCGAGGCGGAGCGTTGCCTCCAGGCCCGCGCCGGTGAGCATGAGTGAGCGCTCGACGCGCACGACGTTGCCCTGATCGAGTTGATCCTGCGCGAGCGGGCCCATCGAGGCGCGGTACTCGTTGAGCAGCACCGGGTTGGCGATGAGCAGCGCGTGCACGCGCTGGCGAACGGGCAGGAACAGGTCCGCATCGTCGGGGCTGGGGGTCAGCGCATCGGGCTCGTTGTCGAGCAGGCGCTGGAGAAGGACGATGGCCTGCTGAATGTTGCCCGAGCGGGCGAAGGCGTCGGCCTGGGCCAGTGCATAGGCGGCCGAGGGTGAGTCATTGACGAAGACGGGCGGCACGCCGGCGGCGTTCAGTGCCGGGGGCAGGCCGCCGATCTGCGCGAGCGCTTGGCGGGCTGTGAGCGTGTCGAGCGTGGCGAGGGCGAGCCCCGCGGAAAGCAGCAGCCCGGCGCAGCGGCACAGGGCCGCGGGGGTGACCCTGTTGGTCGTGGGTCGCGGAGCGGGCGGGCGGAGGTGTGGCATGGGGGGTCCGGGCGTGAACGGGCGTCGGCGGGTGGGCCTGGCGCGGGGGGATTCCGGGTACGAAGGGTGCCCAGAAGGAACCATCGGTTCAGTTTACCGTCGAGATTTCTCCCGGTTCACTTCAGAGGCACCGGAAATCCGTCGAAGACAAGAGGAACTGTTTGTCGCGATCGGCGGATGGTGGGGATGGGGTGCGGTTGGTCGTCGTTCCGGACGGTCCCAATGGCGCTTGTGATGAACGGACAATCCGGCGGGTTTTCCTGGGACCGAATGGCCGCGGGTGGCTCGGCGGTGCTCGCGCAGGCCGGGAGCCGTGGGCGTCGGGTGGGGTGGCTGGTGGGGTTTGTTGCGCTGGCCAGCATCGTGGATCTGTACCTGACGCTGACGTTTCTCAATGGTCTGGGGATGGGCGAGGCGAACCCGATCGCCCGGTGGGTGATGAGTTTCGGCTGTTCGTGGCTGCTGTCGGTGTTCAAGATTTCGCTGGTGATGATCACCTGTGGCATCCTGATCGGGGCTCGGCAGCGGCGGACGGCGGAATTTGGCGGGTGGATCTGCGTGCTGCTGATGGCCGGCGTGATGCTGCAGTGGAGCGCGTACGCGGGCGAGGTTTCGAGCGTCACGGGCATTATGCACGAGCTGCCGCAACTGGCCAGTTGCGAGTGGGTGCGGTTCGATCCGTGAGGCGGTGTGCAGCGGATGGCCGCGGGTGGTACGCTTGCGGCATGAACAACGCAGGGTCGATGCGCGCGGTGGTGCGGACGGGTCGGTATGTGATGGTTTCGACGCTGGCGGCGGCCGCGCTGGTCCTCGGCGCGTGCGCATCGCAGCCCACGGTGACGCTGGACTCGGCGCGGGTCATCGAGCAGAGTGGGGAGGCGGTGGTGGTGGGGGTAGTGCTGCGGGCGAGCAATCCGAATCCCGATTCGCTGCCGCTGGACTCGGCGTCGTACACCGCGAGCAGCAGCGGTCCGGGGGGCACATCGACATTCAGCACGACTCGTGCGCCGGAGGCGACGCTCTCGGCCGGCGGCACGCACACGTTCACGATTCCGGTGGTGCTGCCGGCCAGCACCGTCGGGGGCGAGCGGACGATCAATGTCAACGGCTCGCTGGTGTATCGCCAGCCGGGCGTGTTCAGCGATGTGCTGTTCAACTACGGGCTGCTGCGGCCGCGGGTGGGGTTCAGCGTGAGCGCGAAGGTGGATGTTCCTGCGTCGGCGGCGACGGCGGCGAAGTGAGCATCACAGGGGCAGGACGGGGTCGCGGTCGGCCTTGCTGACAATGAACCTGGCCGCGGGGAGCGCGGAGCCGAGGCGTTCGGCCAGGAGCGGCAGGTATCCGCGTTCGGTGTTGGTGTGTCCGGCGAGGATGAGCGAGAGCCCCTGCTGGGTCATGGCCAGGGCGTCGTGGTGACGCATTTCACCGGTGACGAACGCGTCGCAGCCCTCGTTCAGGGCGCTCTGGGCCAGTTCGCCGCCGGAGCCGGGGCAGACGCCCACCACGCGGATGGGCGAGTCCGCGGCGCGGCCGATGGCCGGTGCGATCGCCACGTGCGGGATGGCGAGCGTGGAGCGGAGGCGAGAGGCCAGTTCGCTGAGCGTCGCGGGCGCATCCAGAACGAGCCTGCGCCCGGTGCCGCTGGAGCGGACGGGCTGGGGCTCGAGCGGGATGACATCGATGGCGGGCGTTTCGTAGGGGTGGAACTGGCGGAGCGTCTCAAGTGCCAGGGCGAGGGCGTGCCGCGAGCAGACCATTTCAAGCCGGAGCTCGCCGACGGTTTCGAGGTGCTGGGCGTGTCCGACGCGTGGTGCGCTGTCGGCGTTGCCGAGGAACGTGCCCTCGCCGGGGGTGGTGAAGGAGCAGACGGAGTAGTTGCCGATGCGGCCCGCGCCGGCGCTGGCCAGGGCGTTGCGGACGCGTTCGGCGTCGACGGCGGGGACGAAGGTGACGATCTTCACCTCCGCCGTGGGGCTGATGACGCGTCCGGGTGTCAGGGCGCGTCGGTCGGCACCGGCGTTCCGCGAGGCCTCGGGGCGGCCGGTGCTCTGCGGGGTCAGGCCCAGCACCGCATCGCTGAGCCAGTCGCAGAGTGCGCCCGGCGCGGCATCCAGCGCGGTGTGCGGCGAGTAGATCGCCATGCCCGCGCGGACGGCCCGCAGCAGCGCGCCGTGGACGGGCGCTCGGTCGGTCAGGCGGGAAACGGGCTTGAAGATCGGCGGGTGGTAGACGATCAGTGCGGCGGCCTTGAGAGCGATGGCCTCATCCACGACCGCGCCGGTCAGGTCGATCGTGAGCATCACCGGCCCCGTCAGGGCATCGGCGTGCGAGCCGACGAGAAGCCCGACGTTGTCCCAGCTTTCGGCCATCTGCTCCGGCGCGATGGTGTTCATCACCCGCACCAGGTCCGCGATCGTGCTTGCCATGATCTGAGTTTATGCGATCGGCCCGGCATTGACCCGGCCGCCGATGGGGCCTTGGATCGGTGCGATGCCCACGCCGACCAACAACACGTCAACCGGCCCGCTCCCGGACGGGGTTCTGAGCCTGAGCGCGCCGGCGAAAATCAACCTCGCGCTGGCGGTGAGCCCGCCGGAGCCCGCGGGCTCTCCGAAGCCGGGCTGGCACCGGATCGCCAGTTGGATGGTCTGCGTCGACCTTTGCGATGACCTGGAACTGCGGGCCATCAGCGGGCCGAGCCGGTTCAGCGTGCGCTGGGCGGATGATGCGCCGCGGCCGACGCCGATCGATTGGCCGATCGAGAAGGATCTGATCTTCAAGGCCCACGCGCTGCTGGAGCAGGCCGTCGGCCGGAGCCTGCCGGTGGAGGCCACGCTGAGCAAGCGCACGCCCGTCGGCGGCGGGCTGGGCGGGGGCTCGAGCGACGCCGCGGCGATGCTGCGGGGGCTCAACCGGTTGTTCGGCCTCGGGCTCGATCGGGCGGCGCTGAGCGGCATCGCGGGCAAACTCGGGTCGGACATCGCGTTCTTTATCGATGACGATGTGATGAGCGATGTGGCCCGTCCGGCGCTGGTCAGCGGATTTGGCGATGTCATCGAGCGCGTCGCGTGCCCGGAGGAGGATGTGATTCTCGTCGCGCCGGACTTTGGATGCCCGACGCCGGATGTGTACCGGGCGTTCGATTCGCTGGGCCCGGGGCCGATGCGCGAGGAAGCGGTGCGTGAGCTCATCGCCCGCGCCGAGGAAACGGGCGAGATCCCGATCACGGATCTGTTCAATGATCTTTCCTCCGCGGCGTGCGCGGTTCGGCCTGGGTTGACGAAGATCATGCGCGAGGCGCTGCCGGGGACGCAGATCCCGATTCACATCACGGGCTCTGGCAGCACGCTGTTTGTGCCGTTCAACGTGCCCGATGAGCCGGAGGCGATCAACCGAGTCGCGGACCTGATCGAGCAGACCTGCCCCGGCGTGGTGTGCGTGCTGAGCGCGACGTTATCGGGCGAGAGCGCGGACGATGAGCAGGGGATCGACGTGGATGAGAACGGCCTGAGCGGGTAAGCGGGGGCCGCGGGTGGCCCGATGCCCGTGGGCGATGGGGGTGGGGTGGTCGCGGCGGGCCAGCGAGCCGATACCATCGCTTCCCATGAAACTCACGCGACCACTCATCGGCGTTGATCTCGGCGGCACGAACATGCAGATCGGTGTCGTTTCGCCCGAGGGCAAACTGCTCGGTCGGAGCAAGAAGAAGACCCGGGCCGAGGATGGCTCGGCGAAGGTCATCCAGCGGATCCTCGATGGCATCAGCGAGGCGTGCGAGGATGCGAAGATTCTGCCCCGGTCGCTGGCCGCGGTGGGCATCGGTGCGCCTGGGGCGATCGACCCGGCGACGGGCACGGTGCGTGAGGCTCCGAACCTGCGCTGGCGGGATGTGCCGCTGGCGCGCATCGTCTCGCGCAAGCTCAACAAGCCGACCGTTGTCGATAACGACGTTCGCAGCGCCATCTGGGGCGAGCACCGGCTCGGCGCGGCCAAGGGCGTGAGCGACTGCATGGGGGTCTGGATCGGCACGGGGATCGGCGGGGGGCTGATCTTCCACGGCAGGCTTTATCACGGGCACACGTTCACCGCGGGCGAGATCGGGCACACGACGATCTTCCCGAACATGCCGCCGGGTTCGCGCAGCCTCGAGAACAACTGCTCGCGCACCGCGATCGTCGATCGCCTGCTGCGGCTGATCCGCACGAACCACGCGTCGATGATCCCTGAACTGGCCGACGGCGACCTCAGCGATGTCAAGGCCAGGGTGGTCGCGACGGCGTACGCCAAGGGCGACAAGCTCACGCGGACCGTTGTCGACAACGCGGCGCAGACACTGGGCATCGGCATCGCCAGCGCGGTCACGCTGCTGGGTCTGCAGCGCGTGGTCATCGGCGGCGGCCTGACCGAGGCGATGGGCGAGCAACTCGTTGCGCCCATCCGCGAGAGCGTCCGCACGCACGCGGCGCCGGAGATCTGCAAGCGGGTCGAGGTCGTCGCGACCAAGCTCGAGGCCGACGCCGGGCTCATCGGCGCGGCGATGCTCGCGGCGGACAAACTCTCACGCGCGACGCGGACGCGCTGAGCCGCGAGGCCCTCGGCACGCTCGGGTCCGCCTACAAGTGCCCCTGCCATGAACACGAAGATCGACATCCCTCAACTGGCGTGGATCGCCGAGCACCTGCCCGACCTTCGCAGCAAGCCGGTGGTCATCAAGGTCGGCGGCTCGATTCAGGACGACCCGGCGGCCATGCGGTCGCTCATGCACCAGGTCGCGCTGCTGTCGGAGCTGGGTGTCACGCCCGCGGTGATTCACGGCGGGGGCAAGGCGATTTCCGCCGCGATGAAGGCGGCCGGCCTCACGCCGCGGTTCGTGCAGGGGCAGCGGTACACCGATGAGGAGACGCTGCACATTGCCGAGCGCGTGCTGGTCAACGAGGTCAACCGCGAACTGGTGCAGGCGGTGCAGGAGCGCGGTGCGCAGGCGCGGGGTCTGCATTCGCTGGGCTTGTGCGTGCTGCGTGCGCGCCGGGTGATCGAGCCGGATCTGGGGCTGGTCGGGCGTGTGGGCGAGGTTGATGCCCCGGTCGTTTCGGCGCTGTGCGCGGCGGGGATCGTGCCGATCATCGGGCCGGTGGCGATCGACGCGGCGCGCGACGGCGGCAAACTCAACGTCAACGCGGATCTGGCGGCGGGGGAGGTCGCCTTTGCGCTCGGCGCGGGCACGCTGCTGATGGTCAGCGACACGCCGGGCATCCGGACCAGCGCGGCGCCGGAGGTCTGGGCTCAGCGGCTGTCGCGCGATGACCTTTCGCGGCTGCGGGCGACGGGGATCATCGACGGCGGGATGCTGCCCAAGGTCGAGGCGTGCCTGCGGGCGCTGGATGCCGGCGCCCGACGCGTACTGATCATCGACGGCCGCGCGCCCGATGCGATTGTGCGCACGCTGCTGCTGGAAGAGCCCGGGGCACTTGCGCCGGCATCTCCGGGCACGCGCATCGTGGAGTGAGCGCGGCGGCTTTATGAGGCCCGCAGCGCTCGTGCGTCGAGCTTCTGCCTGTCGAGCAGTTGCTGCAACTGCCGGCGGGTTGAGCCGATGGACAGCAGCATCATGCCCGTGATGAATGCGCTGATCGCAAAGGACGTGCTCATCATCGCGCCGGGCATCCAGGATTGGATCGAGCCGGGAACGTTGGCCACGGCCCATGCCGCGCCGCCGACGAGACCGGCGATCGACACGCCGGTCATGAACTTGGTCCAGCGGATGCAGAAGGCACCCGGTTGCCAGAGATCGAGCATCGCGCGGACAACGGTGGGGGACATCTGCTGCCCGTTGAGTGCGCCGGTGCCGCCCGGGGCAAGGGCCGAATTGCCGGGTAACGCGCCGTCGAGCGCGCGGGCCTGGGCCACGGCGTACGCGGTCAGGGGCAGAGCGATCATCGGGCCCATGACCGACACGCCGATGCTGCCCATGAGCACGAGCACGTAGTAGACGTGATACGGCTGGCCGGTCGCCGCGGCCACCAGCCCCGCCGCCAGCGCGCAGAATGTCAGCCCTAGCACCAAAGCCCAGAGCGCCAGCACGGGCGTTTTGGCGATGCCCTTGGGAGCGAGCACGCCGGTCGCGGCCCCGAGCAATCCGCCGACCACGCCCACGGTCGCGCCGCCGATGCCTCCGACCATCCCGCCCGACTGTGCCGACCACCACGCCGATACGCCGGCCCGCGCACCGTCGGCCTGTGCCAGAAGCAGGAACGAGAACGACTGATCGAACAGTTCATGGGTCATGTCGGTTCTCCGGAAGTCGATGGACTTGGTGTGCGGCGGACGAACTCGCGGACGCGCTTGGCCGCCGGCAGGGTGATCTCGCCGCGTTCGACGAGTTCGGCGAGCATGTCGCTGAGCGGGTCGGTGGGCTGGCCATTGAGGCGCGCCCGCAGGCGCTCGATGACCTTGTCCAGTCGCGCGCGGATGGTCGGGTACGAGACGTCGTACTCCGACGCGAGGTCCTTCAGCGAGCCCGAGTGCAGCACGAGGGCGCAGATCAGGTCCAGATCCTCCCGCGGCAGGGTGGCCAGCGGGTGGGGCGAGGCCGAGGGCGAGAAGGGTGGGTTGGGGTCGGGTGAGGACATGATGATCGCTCGGGGCCGCTCGAAGAGGGTGAGCAGGACTTTTGATTTGTTGAAGATGGCTTTCGGATAATTTGGCCATCGATTTCGAATTGTCAATACAGAAATTTGATTTATTGAGATTTTCGATCAGAAATACACCTATATGGGGTGTATTGAGCGACGACGGGGTGGGGGCTCTGGAGGAACGGAGCCATCGGCGCGAGATCGCGGGCCTATCTTGGACCCATGCCGGCACTTCTTGGCGTGAACATTGACCATGTCGCCACCATTCGTCAGGCCCGCTATCGGGATCAGGCGGAGCACGGGGTCTTTGGCGAGCCGGACCCGGTGTTGGCGGCGCACGAGGCGGAGTTGGGCGGCGCGGACATCATCACGGCGCACCTTCGGGAGGATCGGCGGCACCTGCAGGACCGCGATCTGGAGTTGCTGGCGCGGACGAGCCGAGTTCGGCTGAACCTGGAGATGGCCGCGACGGATGCGATGGTGGAGATCACGCGTCGCACGCGGGGGCAGGTGCTGAATCTGGGGCTTCGTCGTCCGGAGATGATCACGCTGGTGCCGGAGGGTCGTCAGGAGGTGACGACGGAGGGCGGGCTGGATGTGGCGGGGCAACTCTCGCGGCTGAGCGTGATCGTCCGGACGCTCAAGGGGCTCGAGGGCGGGGCGGTGGTGTCGGCGTTCATCGACTGTGATGATCGGCAGGTGGAGGCGGCGGCGAAGGCGGGGTTCGACGCGTGCGAGTTCCATACGGGGCCGTACGCCGCGGCGTTTGCGGTCACGGGCGGGGATGATCGGCTCAAGGGTCGGGACGGTCGGAGCATCGCGGATCATCTGGCGATGCTGCGTGATGCGGGGCACCGGACGCGGGCGCTGGGGATGCGGTTCCACGCGGGGCACGCGCTGAATTATGCGAATGTCGGCCCGGTGGCGCGGCTTGCGGGGATCACGGAACTGCACATCGGCCACTCGATCGTCAGCCGCGCGGCGTATGTGGGACTTCGCCAGGCGGTGGCGGACATGAAGGCGTTGATCGGACGCTAGCATCGGTTCATGAGTGATCGAGCGAGCAAGTCGGCACGAGCGTCCGTGGCCAAGTCTCGGGGCGCGAGGAAGGCGAAGTTGCCGGCATCCGCGGGCGTTCCGGCGTTCAGTGCGTCGGCTCCGGATACGCGGGTGTACCTTGGCGATTGCCGGACGGTGCTGAGCGATGTGCGCGAGGTTCGCGAGGGGAAGGTGGATCTGGTCTTTGCCGATCCGCCGTTCAACTGGAACCGTGATTACGAGCGTGCGCGGGCGGTCGAGACACTTGCGGCCAGTGGCGGGGGCGAGTTTGAGACATGGCCGGATGATCTGCCGCGGGAGAACTACTTGGACTTCACCCGGGAGTGGATCGGCGTGTGCGCGCGGGCGCTGCGGCCGGGCGGGTCGATGTGGATCAACATCCCCGACGACACGGCGGCGGAGATCGTGGTGTTCGTCAAGAACGAACTGAAGTTCGCGATGGCCAACTGGTGCATCTGGCACTACCGCTTCGGCCAGAATCGGACCGGCGGGTTCATCAACAGCAAGGTTCACGCGCTGCACTTTGTCAAGCCCGGCGGCATCGCGACGTGGCGGCCCGAGCGCGTGCTGGAGATGAGCGATCGGGCCAGCATCTACTTCGACCCGCGCACGCTGAGCAAGAAGGACGGCATGCCCGCGGGCAAGCGGGTGCCGATGGACGTGTGGTACGGGGCCAACTGGGGCAGGATTCAGGGCAACAACAAGGAGCGTCGGCACGGGCACGACAATCAGTTGCCCGAGGCGTATCTGGAGCGCGTGATCCTGGCCACCAGCGACGAGGGTGATCTGGTGCTTGATCCGTTCGTGGGCTCCGGCACGACCGCGACCGTCGCGCGGGCGTACGGGCGACGGTTCATCGGATCGGAGTTCAGCAAGGCCAACGCCGTCAGCGCGTGGGAGCGGATCCGCGATATCGGGATGATCAACAAGGGCAAGGCGCTCAATCGCAGCAGCGCCATCTTCAAGGCCCGCGGCGTGGGGAAGAACAACGCGGTGGTGCGCTCGCTCAAGGAGGGATCGGTGGGCGGCGCGGAGTCGGAGGCGGCCGAAGAAGCGCAGGCTTAGCGCGTGCCGGCGGGCGGGGATTGCGATGGCGCGGTTGACAGGCAATCGCGCAGCAGGTCGGTCGCGGCGCGCTCGGCGTGATCGGCGCTGCATGAGACATCGGGCCGCACGCCCACGCGCATCAGCGACTTGCCCGAAGGCGGGAACCACTCGGCGCTGGCGACGCGGAGCACCCAGCCGCTTTCGAGCGGCGCTTCGCGCCCGAGCAGCGGGCGGCCCATCGTCGGTTCGCCGACGATCGCCGCGCCGGCGCTCTGGAGAACGAACGCGAGCGCCTCGGCGGTGTTGGCCGTGCGACGGCTGGTGATGACCGCCAGGCGCGTTGGCGGGACGACGGGTGCCGCATCCGGGCGCGGGAGCAGGCGGAGGCGGACGCCGCCGGTCAGGTCGAGTGTGCGGCGTGCTTCCTGCAGCGAGCGCTCGTCGGAGACTTCAACCAGCGCAAAGCCGCTGCTCCAGTCCGGCGAATTCAGGTCGGCCTTGGCGCGGCCGGCGCGGGAGAGCACGGTGCCGGCGTCGATCGGTTTGTCGATGAAGGAGCACGCCGCGAGCAGGGCCGAGAGTTCGACTCCTGGGCAGTAGCGGAGGTTGAGGATGACGGCGTTGGCCCGGGTTGATCGGAGGGCGATCAGGTCGCGCTCGAAGGTCGCGGGGTCATCGAAGACGTCGACGCGCAGGCGAGCGATCGGCCCGCCGGGACCGCCGTCCGACTCGGCGGCGACGCCGAGCCGCTTGGAGCGTGTGTCGTCGTCGCTCGGCGCGAGCGGCGAATCCGGCCCGGCGGCGCGACGCGAGGGGAAGATCAGGGGTGTCGCGCCGCGGAGGTTCTTGCGCGCGCTGAAGGCGGCGACGAAGGCGAACTCGGCGTCGTCTTGGGCCATCGCGGCGCCGCGGTCGAGGTCGTCGAGGTATCGGTCGACGGATGCGGGCTCGATCGCGGCGGGGTCCCAGAGCAAGTCGGCGAGGCGGGCGCGCACGCCGCGAGAGAGTTGCGTGTAGAGCGCGGGATCGGGCGCGCGGCCGGATTCTCGCGCTCGGTCCTCGGCCTCCAGCGTGACCAGCGCCAGCACCTCGCCCTCGCGCGTGCGGAGCTCGATGGGTCTCGCGGCGGAGGCGAGCGGTGCTTCCGCGTGCGCTTGGGCGGATGCGGGGCGCGGCGCGATGTGCGTCGCGACGCGCGTGCTGGCGATCGAGCCGATGCCCACGCTGCCGACACCGGGCTCGCTTGCGGTGGGGAGGGTCGTGTCCCAGGTCAGGATCATGCCCGAGGGAAAGAGGAACGGGGCGAGGATGGTGCCCAGGACCGCATCGATGCCGCCGACGAATGACCATGCAACGCCGGGGCGGGTGTTGCCCTTGAGTTCGCGTGCGGCGCCGTCGCGGACGACGGGCGCGATGGTCATGCGGGTGCGGATGGGTCCGGTCCAGCGGGTGTGGAGCGTGGCGACGTACTGGCCGTTGAGCACATCCGGGTCGGCGCGGCCGGGGCCGAGGGTCAGGGACGACAGATCGCCCAAGGGCTCGGCGGGAGAGACGCAGCCGGTCGCGAGCACGCCCACGAGCGACAGCGCCGACGCCACGCACACACACCCGGCGGCGCGAACACGTCGGCGGATCAACGCGGCGTTGCGGTGCGTACCGATCACGGCAAGAGTGTACCTCACGCGATCGGCGAGATGAGGCGAATGTCCTTCCACACGGGGAACTTCGCCCGCCAGTCTCGCAGCGACTTGATGTCCACGCTCACGCTCAGCACGCCGGCCCGGTCGCTCAGCTCGCCGACGATCGTGCCCTGATGATCCGCGGTGTACGAAGCGCCGTCGTATGTCAGGTGAGGGTCCGATCCGGCGCGGTTGACAAAGAGGAGGTACGCCTGGTTCTCGATTGCTCGCGCGATGCCCAGCGCCCGGCGGTGCCATGCCCGCGTGCCGGGCCAACTGGCCCCGAGGGCGAACAGTTCCGCCCCGGCGAGCATGCCCAGCCTGAAGAGCTCCGGAAACCGAAGGTCGTAGCAGATGGTCGGGCAGACGCGGATCGTTGTCGAATTCGCGACCCAGTCGTAGGTCATGATGCGGTCGCCGCCGGTGAAGAACTCGCTCTCGCGGCCGATGCTGAACGGGTGCATCTTGTCGAACATGCACAGCACATGTCCGTCGGGGCCGATGATCGGGGCCTGGTTTCGGCCCTTGCCGTCGGGGCCGATCACGCTGCGCGACCCCTGAAGCGTGATGCGCAGTTCGCGAGCCATCGCGCACAGAAAGTCGAGCGTCGCGTTGTCGCGGTCGGCGGTGACGTCGAGCCGAAACGAGAAGCCCGTGTCGAACATCTCCGTCAGCACGACAAGATCGCCCGGCCTGATTGTTCCGCTCTGGGCGTGCGAGCGCAGCAGCGTCGCCATCGCTTCGCGGTTGGCGGCCCGGTCCTCCCAGACGATGTCGGACTGAACAAGGTGAGCTTGCGGCTGGCTGCTGGTCGGTGCAATGTCGCTGTTCCGCGTCATGTCCGAGGGTATAGGGCCCGCCCGTCGGGGCGTGTAGACTCGTCGCATGACGCGGGCATCGCTGAGCCAATCCGTGTCCGAACGTCTCAGGCGACTCGACTCATTGTCGAGCGATCGTCCGGGAGCGCCCGGGGTCGAACTGATCCTCGCCAGCCAGTCGCCCCGCAGGCGCGAACTGCTCGAGGAGGCCGGCGTGCGGTTCTCGTGCCTTTCGCCGGCGATCGACGATGCGGACCTGGCGCACGCGGGGCCGGGCACCCCGCCGGGTGCGTGGGCGATGTCGCTGGCGTACTTCAAGGCGCGGCTGGTCGCGGGCGTGGTGCCCGATGCGAGAAAGGCCGGTGCGTGGATTTTGTCCGCCGATACGCTCGTTGTGCTGCCGCGGGAGGGGAAGGCCACGGCGCGCATTCTGGGCAAGCCCGCGGATGCGAGCGCGGCGCGGGACATGATCCGCGATCTGGCTGGCCGCGAGCATCAGGTCGTTACGGGCGTGTGCCTGCTGCGGGCCGACCAGGGCGTTCGGCGTACAGCGTTCGACGTCGCCCGCGTGCGGTTCCCGGCCTTGGCCGATGAGGTCATCGACCGTTACGCCGCGGGCAACGCGTGGGCCGGGAAGGCCGGCGGGTACAACCTGCCCGAGCGTGTTCGCGAAGGGTGGAACATTTCGGTGGTCGGCGACGAAACGTGCGTCATGGGTTTACCGATGGGCGTGGTCATGTCGTTGCTGCTGGAACATTGTCCGGGTGTGCTCGGGGGTGTGGCGTGAGTCTTGCCATTGCGATCGAGCGACTGGTGCCAACGCTGGTCGACGTGCCGTTGCTGGCCCAGGCGGGTTCGTCGGCGCTGAGCGGGGCGCCGCTGGTGCCGGCGTGGATCGGGATCCCGCTTGCGGGCATCGTGATGCTCCTGGCCTCGGCGCACGTGGTGATGCTCCAGAGCGTTGATGTGCCGCCGAGCAGGCGACGGATCCGGACGGCCAGCGGGCTGATCATTCTGGTGCTCGCGCCGCTGCTGTGCTACGCGATGTGCATCGCCAGCACGGCCAACGCGAGGCAGTTTGTGCTCGTGTGGATGGCCGTGCTCGGGCTGCTGTTCATCGTGCTGATGCTCGCGATCATGGACATGTTCAACAACGTGCGCATCGCGCGGGAGCAGATGAAGCAGGGCTTGTCGCTGTCGGCTCGTGCCGCGGCCGAAGCGCTCGCGCGGGCGCGCGATCGACGTGCGCGGCCGCGACTGACCGGTGAGGCCGGCGATGGCCGCGCAGGCTCGGAGCGCGAGCCGTGAGCCTGCCCGAGTGGGTGCACCGGCTTCGAAGAGGGCTCGCGCCGGTGCTGGGCTCGGTCGCGGGCGCGCCGTACGGGCTTGGGCTGTCGGTGGTATCGAGGCGGTTTGATCGAGGGGTCGGCGTCGCGCGGCTGTCGATGCCGGTGGTGAGCGTCGGCAACATCTCAACGGGCGGAACGGGCAAAACGCCGTGCGTCGCGTGGCTGGTGCGTGAACTGGCGCGGCGCGGGCATGTGCCGATGATCGCGATGCGCGGCTATGCGCGAACGCGCGACGGCGTGAGCGACGAGCAGGACGAGTACGAGCGGTCGCTGCCGGGTGTGGCGATCGCCGCGGCACCGGACCGGGCGGCCGCGATCGCGAGCGTGCTGGCGCAGCGTGAGCAGCAGGGGAAGCGGTCGCCGAGTGTGGTGGTGCTGGATGATGGGTTTCAGCATCGGCGGATCGCCCGGGACTTTGACATCGTGCTCATCGACGCGACGCGGCCGCCGGCGCGGGAGCATCTGCTGCCGCTGGGCGACTTGCGCGAGCCGGTCTCGGCTCTGCGCCGGGCGCACGCGGTGGTGCTGACGCACTGCGAACTTGCCACGCAAGCGCAGGTGCGGTCGGTGGTCGAGAGCGTCGAGCGAGCGACGTTGTCGGTCGCGGGGGATCGTCCCGTGCCGTTGATTTTCCGCGCACGGCATGATTGGGACGGGGTGATGGTCAGCGATGCCGCGGGCGAGCGGCATGAGGCTGAGACGTTCCTGGCCGAGCGTGCGCTCGGGGTGGTGTGCGCGATCGGGCGGGGCGACTTGTTCGTCGAGCGTGTGGGGCAGATCGGGCGGGTGGTGTGCTCGCGGGTCTTTGGCGATCATCACGACTTCACGCCGGCGGATATCGAGAGCATTGCCGGACAGATTCTCGCTGCGGGTGCCGGCGTGCTGGTGGTCACGGAGAAGGACTGGTCGAAGTTGCGGCGCGTCCCGGAGCTGAGCGCTCGGCTCGGTGTGCCGATCGCACGACCGAGGCTTGCGCTGGAGATCGATGAGCCCGCGCGGCTGCTCGGGGCGGTGCTGGCGGCGATCGGGGATCGACCGGAGCAGTCGACGGTCACAGGACGAGTTTGACCTTGATGACCCGTGCCCCCGCGGCCCGCACGAGCGCATGCTCGCCGCCGGCGCGGAGCCATCGGTCGAGTTCGTATCGCGTGCTGGCATCTTGGCAGCGCACCTGAAGCACGCCGCGGGCGACGCCCAGGATGACGGTGCGGACGGCCAGCGGGCCGGGGACCAGGGTGCCCCAGGCTTCGCCAAGAGAGCCGACCGAGCGCTCAAGGCGGCGGACCTCCCGGGTGATGCCGCTCATTTCCTGCTTCAGCGACAGGTCGCGAGCGGCGGGAACGCGCCAGCCTCGCATACGGGTCAGAAACGCGGGGTCGGCGTGCTGGGCGGCGGTCCGGCGCGGGTTGTCGGGCCGATCCTGAGGCATAGCCCAGCGTACGCCGGCATCCCCGCTCGGCGGGTCGGGGTCTACCCTCTGGACCTATGCCCACCGGGATCAGCATCGAGCGTGTCAGCAAGCGGTACCCCGGCGCACCCAGCGCCGCGGTCGACGCCGTTAGCCTGAAGATCGAACCCGGGGAACTGTTCTTTCTGCTGGGGCCGTCCGGTTGCGGCAAGACGACGCTGCTGCGGATGGTCGCGGGGTTCATCGACCCGACCGATGGGCAGATCCTGTTTCAGGACGGCGCGGGAAACAGCCGCGACGTGACGCATCTGGCCCCGAACCTGCGGAACACGGGCATGGTGTTTCAGAGCTACGCGCTCTGGCCGCACATGAGCGTGTTCCGCAACGTTGCGTTCGGGCTGGAGGTGCGCAAGGTCTCGAAGGCGGACATCGAGCGTCGCGTGACCGAGGCGCTGGAACTGGTGCAAATGGGCCAGTACGCCCAGCGTAAGCCCAACGCGCTCTCGGGCGGACAGCAGCAGCGTGTGGCGCTGGCTCGGGCGCTGGTTGTGCGGCCGGATGTTCTGCTGCTCGATGAGCCGCTGAGCAACCTTGACGCGAAACTGCGTGTGGAACTGCGGTCGGAGATCCGACGGATCTGCAAGGCCGCCGGGACGACGACGATCTACGTGACGCACGACCAGAAGGAGGCCCTGAGCATGGCCGACCGCGTCGCGATCATGAGCATGGGCAAGGTCGAGCAGCTCGGCACGCCCGCGAAGCTCTACCGCACGCCCGGCAGCAGGTTCGTCGCGGAGTTCCTCGGCGAGACGAATTTCATCGCGGGTGATGCCGGTGGCGGCACCTCTGGCGGCACAAAGGTCGCGACGCCCTTCGGCACGCTGCACTCGACGCACGCGGCGCCGGGCGGGGCGGGCGTGCTGGTCTCGCTGCGTCCGGAGGCTCTGCGTCCGGCGCACGATGGTGATGCGAATGTTCTCAATGGCTCGATTGTCGAGACGACGTACCTGGGCGAAATGGTCCAGCACATCGTCGAGCTCAAGCCCGTTTCCGGCGGCTCGCCGCAGCGGGTGAAGGTCGCGATGATGAACCCCGGTCCTGAGGATCATGACACATCGCACGCGAGACCGATCAGGCTGGCGGTGAACCCGTCGGATGTCGTGATCGTGCCGCGCTGAGCAGAACTTTTCCCGCCCGCGCACGATCGCGCCGGAAGCGACCCATGCCCTCTCAGGCGACTCTGGCCAAACTCAACACTGTTGCCGAGCTCTCCGAGGCCGGTCGTCATCAGGAGGCGGTGGCGATTCTGCGTCGTCTCGTGCAGAGCGATCCGCGCAGCGGCGTTGTCAATCGATGGATGGGCTGCGAGCTGGCGTACCTCAACCAGTTTGATCAGGCGATCTTCTACTGTCTCAAAGCTCTGGAGAGCGATCCGAAAGATGTCGCGGTGCTGTGCACACTCGGCAACATCTTCTTCAACACCGGGCGGCTGGCCGCATCCATCGATGCGCTCAAGCGAGCGGTCGAGGCGGACCCGAACCACCTCGAGGCCCTGTGCATGCTCGTCGACTCGCTCGACAAGGCGAAGCGACTCGCGGATGTCGCCGTGTACGCCGACCGCGCACTGAAGCTCAAGGACAACCTCGCGGAGATGTACATCTACAAGGGTGTGGCGCTGCTGGAGACCGGGCACGCCAACGAGAGCGGGCGGACGTTCGACACGGGCCTGCACAAGTGTCCCGGGTACGAGCGGCTGGCCAGCGTAAGGTGCTCGGCGTCGCTGTATCGCGACGACCTGAGCATCGATGAAATGGCCGCGACGGCGCGCGAGTTCGGCAGCGTTGTCCGCGCGATCCACGGTCCGCCCATGAAGCGATCGGCGTTCGAGCGAGACCGTGCGCCCGAGCGGCGCATCCGCGTGGGCCTGATCTGCGCGGACCTTCGGCGGCATTCGAGCGCGTACTTCTTCCAAGGGCTGTTCGACAATCTGGACCCCGAGCGGTACGAACTGTGCCTGTACAACACCTCGCGTGCGGAGGACGACTGGACGGAGCGGCTGCGGGCCCGCGCGTCGATCTACCGCCAGTGCAACGACTACGACGGGCAGCCGCTGCTGAAGATCCTTCGCGACGACACGCTCGATGTGCTCATCGACGCCAGCGGGCACACCAGCGGCGATCGCCTAGCCACGCTGGGCCTGCGTGCGGCGCCCGTGCAGGCCACGTGGCTGGCGTTTCCCGGCACGACGGGCCTGCGCACGATGGACTATCGGCTGACGGATCGCTTCATCGACCCGCCGGGGCCGATCACCGACCGCCTGCTGACCGAGCGCGCGCTGTACATCGATTGCTGCTTTGTCTGCTACATGCCACCGCCGGATGTGCCGGAGGTCTCGCCGCTGCCGTGCCTGAGCAGCCCGAACTTCACGATCGGCTCGTTCAATGCGAGCAAGAAGATCACGGACACCACGCTGCGGCTGTGGGGGCGGTTGCTCAACGCGATTCCCTCTGCGCATCTGCTCATGCGCATGAACGGCATGGAGCAGGCCGCGGCGAGGCAGGCCATCATCGATCGTGCCGCGGCCGTCGGGCTCGATACCGCACGCCTGCATCTGCTCCCCCCGGTCGAAGGAACGCAGCGGCTGCTCCACGAGTACTCGCGGCTGGATCTGGCCCTCGACCCGTTCCCGTATCACGGCACGACGACCACATGCGAGGCGTTCACGATGGGTGTGCCCGTCCTGTCGCTGCAGGGCGACCGGCCGGCCTCGCGCGTCGGTGGCTCGCTGCTGTCGCTGGTGGGGCTCGAGGACTTCATCGCCAATTCGCCCGAAGACTTCGTCGCTCGGGGCGTGCGCATCGCCGCTGACCCGCCGAAGCTCGCGGCGATCCGGGGCGAACTCCGCCAGCGCATGACCGGTACATTGGGCGATCACGCGGCGTACGCCCGGCGTTTCGAGGATGCCATCCGCAGGGCATGGCGGTCGTACTGCGCGGGCGAACTGCCCGATGACGCCGACTGAGGCGAGCCCGCGGGCGTTGGTCCGCGGTTGCCGGTGCCGAGGCCCGAAGTTCCATGTCCAGCACACTCCAACAGGTCGACGCGATGCTCCGATCCGGAAGGCTCGATGGTGCGCTGGAGTTGCTGCGCGCTCACCTGCGAGCGCAGCCGTCGGACATGCAGGCCCTGACGCGCGCGGCCAACGCGCTGACGCGATCGGGCAGACTCGCCGAGGTCGAGCCGCTCGTGCGAGCAGGGCTCGCGGCCGACCCCCGAAGCGCCAGCCTCTGGAGCATGCTCTCGACCTTGATGCGTCATCTCGGCCGGCTGGGCGAGTCCCTCGCCGCGGCACAGACCGCCGTCACGCTCGACCCGTCTCATCCGCAGCGGCTGGCGGACCTGTCGGACCTGCAGTACTGGTCGGGAGATCTGGCCTCCTGCGCCCGCACGTGCGCGAAGCTGCTGGAACTGCAGCCGACGCACGGGGATGCGGCGATCCGCCACGGGGCTTGTGTGCAACTGCTCGGCCGTCCGTCGCTGGCGATCGAGTCGCTCAGGCGGAGCCTGATTCATCAGCCGGGCAATTACGCGCTGGCCGAGGGAATCGCCACCGCGTTGAACGCCAACCCGGATGCGGACGCGGCGTCGATCCGCGCTGCGCACGAGACGTTCGCGATGCTGCTGGAGCGAGCCGTCGCCGAACGCGGCTTTGCGCCGAAGATCGCGGCGGAGGCGGGCGCGCGTGCCGCGCCGGTTCCGGGAGATCGAGCGATCCGCGTGGCGATGCTCTCGGCGGACCTTCGTCGGCACTCGGTCGCGTTCTTCCTTCTGGGATGGCTGGGACACATCGATCGCGATCGACTGCGGGTCACGCTCTACTCCACCAGCGCGACAAAGGACGACATCACCGAGCGTCTGCGCGCGCTCGTCGGCGCCGACTCGTTCGTATCGTGCGCTGGCGTGCCTCTGCCGGATCTGGCGCGCACGCTCGCCGCGTCGGGCAGCGACCTGCTCATCGAGCTGGCCGGCCTGACCGGTGCGAACAACCTGCCGGTGATCGCGATGCACCCCGTCGCTCGACAGGCGACGTACCTGGGGTACTCCAACACCACCGGTCTGCGGCGTGTTGGCTGGAGACTTGTCGACTCGCTCACCGACGAGCCGGGTGTGGCCGATGCGCACGCGGTCGAGTCGCTGGTGCGCATCGAGCCGCCGTTTGTCTGTTACGCGCCGCCGGATGATGCGCCGCCGGTGTCGCCGCTGCCGAGTCTGGACCCGCACGCGCCGATCACGCTGGGCTGCCTCAACGCGATGAGCAAGTGGAACGACACGACGATGCGACTCTGGGCTGAGGCGCTTCGCGCGTGCGACGAGGCGCTCGCGGGCACGGGGGCTCACAGGCCGGCGACGCGGCTGCTGCTCAAGTGCCCGGGAATCGAGAACGCTCCGGTCGCCGAGGACATCCGCACGCGCTTGGCATCAGTCGGCATTGACCCCGGCCGGGTCGACCTGGTCGGCAAGACCCTGTCCCAGCGCGATCATCTGGCCACGCTTCATCGCGTGGATGTCGCGCTGGACACGTTCCCGTATCACGGCACCACGACAACCTGTGAGGCCCTGCACATGGGTGTGCCGGTGGTGTCGCTCGTGGGTGATCGCCACGCTTCGCGAGTCGGGCTCACGCTGCTGACCGCCATCGGCAGGCCGCAGTGGTGCACGCGCACGGCCGCGGAGTACGCCCGCGCCGTCGCGGCGATCGCCGTCGATACTGCGGGACTGGCCACCGAACGCGCGGGGCTGCGCGATGTTCTGGCCGCCAGCGCGCTGTGCGACGGCCCGGGCTTCGCCCGCCGGTTCACGCGCGCCATCGAGTCGATCTGCCGACCCGGCGTTACGCCCGTTCCATGATGACCACCGCATGGGCCTCGACGGCGCGGCTTTCGCCCACGGCGTCGACGCGCTCGTGCGTCTTGCCCTTGATGTTCACGCGATCGGCGCCGACGCCCAGCATCTTGGCGAGGTTCATGCGGATGCGCTCCTTCACCGGCCCGATCTTGGGCCGTTGAAGCACCACGGTCGTGTCGAGGTTGACGATGCGGTACCCGGCCCGCGTCACACGCTCGACCGCGGCGGTGACAAAGAGTCGGGAGTCCTGACCCTCGTGGCGTTCATCGGTGTCCGGGAACAACTGGCCGATGTCGGGCATGCCCAGCGCACCGAGCAGCGCATCGGTGACCGCGTGCAGCAGCACATCGCCGTCGGATCGTGCGACAGGCCCGCGATCGAAGCCCGGCTCCTCCAACTTGATCCCGCCGATGACCAGCGGCCGGCCCGGCCCGGCGGGCGCGATGGGCTCGAGTCGGTGAAGATCCCACCCGTGGCCAATACGAAGGCTCGGACCACCGGACGCCGCGCGCCAGCACGAGTTTGTGGCCTTCGGGGCGGATTTCTTGGCCGGGCTGGATGCAGATCGTGCCGCGGGCTTTGGTGCGGCGCGTTTGGTCGTTGTCGGTCGCCTGGTGGGCTTGGACTTGGCCATTGGTCTTCTCCGGTCGGAGTCGTGCGAGATCGTTCGGGCTCGTGCGGTGATCTGTCTTGATTGTGGCGGAGATCTGAGGGGGCAGCGGGGCCGGACGGGGGGCGGGGGCCAAGGTGGGGACGGCGGCGGGTCCAGAGTGCCCCGTCTGCGGGCCGATACACACTCGGGGACGCGGGGTCTTCCCCGCCGCGCCCCGGCCGCCGTCAGGACCGTATCCTACTGGCCGACGAACCCGACCCGACCGGAGCAGCGCATGTCCGACCTTTCCCGTGGAAAACTCCTTCCGACCCCTTCCCCCGCTGGTGTGGATCGCTTCCGCCGCGGCCTTTTGGCTTTGGTGGGCGCTGCTGGCGTTGCGACGATGAGCGGCTGCTACTTCGACGGCGGGCCGCTTTGGTCGGCGGATCAGGGCTCGTACATCTCGACGACGAACCTGCCGCAGACGGTGTCGGTGATGGACCTGCGGACCGGGCAGGAGGTTTGGTCGTACGACATCCCCGTGGATCGCAAGCTGGTGATCGACTTTTCCAAGGGCGTGGGCGACCCGACCATCGGCATGCCGGACAAGATGAACTGGGAAGAGTGGCCCATCGACCGCAACTTCGGCCAGCCCAGCAACGTGGTGTTCGTTCCGCCGGCCAGCGCTCGGCGTGTCGATGTCAAGATCCGCTCGGTTCCGGAACTGCCGGACACGCTCAAGCCCAAGGCCCCGGTCACCCCGGGCGGGCGAACCACCGCCGGCACGAACCCCGGGCCGCGGCCGATCACCCCCGGCAAGCCTACACCGGACAATCAGCCGGCGAGCACGACCGAGTGATCGTCGCGCGGGACGGGCACTTGGTTTCTCAGCCGCGGCTGCTCGAGCGATGTGCCGCGTGATGCGTGATCAGTGATCGACCTTGGTGCCGAGCATCGGGGCGATCTGGGCGTACATGGCGTCGAGGATCTTGCGGTCCTTGGCCTCGAGGTTGAGGCGGAGCAGCGGCTCGGTGTTGCTCTTGCGGACGTTGCACCACCAGCCGCCGTTGGGACCGGACTTGCTGAAGCAGTCGATCGTGACGCCGTCGAGTTCATCGATCGTGGCGCCCCACTGCGCGGTGGCGAAGTGCTCCTTGAGCCGAGCCAGCGCGGCGTCCTTGTCCTCGATCTGGAAGTTGATCTCGCCGGACTGGACGTAGCGTGCCGCGGGGGCGACCAGGTCGCTCAGCGTCTTGCCCGTGCTGGCCAGCACGCTCAGGACGGTGGCCATGGCGATCGCGCCGCTGTCGGCGTTGAAGTTCTGCGAGAAGTAGAAGTGGCCCGAGAGTTCGCCGCCGAAGCAGGCCTTGTGCTCGGCCATGGCGGCCTTCATGAACACGTGGCCGACCCGCCCGCGGACGGGCTTGCCGCCGGCCTTGGTGATGTCCTCGCTGACGGCCTTGGTCGAGCGGAGGTCGAAGACCACCGCGCTGCCCGGGTGCTTCTCGAGGAAGAACTTGGCCAGCACGCTCGTGAGCAGGTCGCAGCCGATGATGCGGCCTTTCTCGTCAACGGCCACACAGCGGTCGGCGTCTCCGTCGTAGCAGAATCCGACATCGGCCTTGTTGGCGATGACGGCGTCCTGCGTCTGCTTGACGTTGGAGGCGACCAGCGGATTCGGCTCGTGGGCGAACTCACCCTTGGAGTTGTCGAAGTTGATCTCGATGATCTCAAGCCCGTCGACGGTGGTCTTCTTGCTGCCGAAGACCTTGGGGATCATGGTGCCGGCCATGCCGTTGGACGCGTCGATGACGACCTTGAGCGGCTTCTTGCCCTTGCGCTTGGAGAGGTCGAGGAAGGACAGAACGTGCTTGCGATAGGCCTCCCAGAGGTCGCGCTTCTCGTGGCGGCCGCCGGCGGGTGTCATCGTCTGCTTGTCGACCGTGGCGGCGAACTTGCGAACGTCGGCAAGGCCGGTGGCCTCGCCCACGGGCTTGGCGCGGCGCTTGGAGATCTTGAAGCCGTTGTACTGCGGCGGGTTATGGCTGGCGGTGCACATGATCCCGCCGGCGCAGTCCAGGTGGTTGACCGCGAAGTAGATGAAGGAGGTGTCGACCATGCCGACATCCAGAACGTTGCCACCCTGATCGCAGACGCCCTTGATGAGCGCCTCGCTGAGGCTGGGGCTGCTCTTGCGCATGTCGCGGCCCACGACGATGTTCTTCATCATGGGTGACTCCTCGCCCGCTGCGGCGGCATCGCCGAGGAGGAAGCGCGATGAGCCGTAGCCGATCTGCCAAGCCATCTGCTCGTTGAGCGGATCGGGATAGGTGCCGCGAACGTCGTAGGCCTTGAAGACTTTACCTAGCATGTTCGGCCTCCGATAGGGAAACGTGGTCCTGAATTGAGGGGCGAGTATAGACGCGGGCGGAGCGCGGTGCGGTGCCCTGGGGTGCGTGAGGATGCGGAGAAGCACGGTTGTTTGGATTTTGTCGGTGCTGGCCGATAGGCGTTGCCGCCACAATCGGCACGATCGGCAGGCTCGACCACCTGCGGAGGCGTCGGCGGTGGGCGTGTCCGCTCACGTATCGCACATTCAACGCATGGGTTGAGGCACTGACAACAGCGCCCGACCCGCACGAGTCCCTGCGTATGCCCCGCGGCGAATTGCCTCCCGCCGCGGGGCTTCTTGTTTTTGGGGGTTACCTTGGTGGCGTTTTGTGATGTTGCATGGCCACGCGTGACGCCGGACCGGTAGACTCGCTTTCCGCCCTTGAGCGTGGCGGTGGATTCGCGTCTTTGCGGGGAGGCCGACACGATGCCGATGTGGCACTCTGGGTCCGGACCAGCGATGCGAGTCCCTACTCGCGGGAGCATCGATGGAACCGATGAAGAGCGGATCGTGGCGGCGTGGCGCTGCGTTCGTGTTGATTGCGGCGGTGTTTTGTCTGTCCGGTCATGGCGGCGTCGCTCGGAGTGACAGCGCGCTGACGTCGCTCGTCGGAGCGGATGCGTTTGTCTCCGTCGCATTGGCGCAAGGCGGGGCGGCGAGTCAAGATGGCGGTGCGTACACGCACAGCAACGGCACCTGGTCCGCTCAGCTGCCCCCGGGCTGGAAGGTGATGACGCCGGAGCAGCTGGCAGCGATGAACTCTGCATCCGGAGAAGCCGCGCGAAAGTCGGGCCAAAGTGTGACGTACGGCGCGGGCTTCTATCGGGGCGACGCCGGGGGCAAGGACTGGTCCTGGGTGCTTGTCGAGCAGAGGGCGTATGTTCGACAGGGCGCTCTGCCGGAGGACCTGACGCCGTTGTTCGGATTCGATCAGATGGACAGCACGATCAAGTCGCTCGCGTCGCAGGGCTTTGCGGGCTCGGTCCTGTCAACGAGCGTAGATAATCGCACCGGGCGCGGGACGGCCGAAACGGAGCTGGTCCTTCCGGACAAGTCTCGAGTTCGCGGGCGTGCGGAGATCCTCATCGGATCTGGGGGAACACTCTCAGTCTCGGGCTTTGCACCTGGTGATGTCTGGTCAAAGTATGAGCCCGAAATCATGAGCCTGCAATCATCGACGCGGTTCAATGCTGGGCATGATCTGGCCAGCGCATCGCGGGCCGGCGGCGGGTTCACGTCGGTGAGCATGGGCCGCATTGCGGCTGTGGCGCTGCTCGCGGCGGGCGCGATCTGGATCTTCAAGAAGGTCACCGGGCGGTGACCGCCGACCGGCTCAGTCAGGCTTTCTCTGTCGTCATGCCCGTGACTAGATCCTGACCTGCTTGACCTCATCGAACGCCGCCTGCACCTTGTTGCGCACGCTCAGCAGCGCGCGGAAGGCCAGGTCGGCCTTCTGCGTCGCCAGCAGGACGTTCTCAACGTCCGTGCGTTGGCCGGTGGCCAAGTCCTCGGTCGCCTGCGTCGCGTCCTGTTGGAGCTGGTTTGCCTGCTCGATGCTCTTGAGCAGCACGTCCTTGAACGTGTTGCCGTTGGCGTCCGTGGGGATGCCGCCGGCCGGAGGGCGCGTGGGATTGATGCCGGTGGGGCCGGTGGGACGAAGGGGGGAGTTGCCCGAGTTGATCAGACCGAGTGGGTCGGCCATGGCTGCGCTCCTGCCGAGGACTGGATCGTATCAGATCCGGGGCGGCGGCCGATGCACTCCGTTGCGGTCGGCGGCCCGAGTCGTCGGCATGATGGAAGGTGGTTCCGCAGCTCCGCTGGGGGGTTGAAGGGGTCGTGGATCGGGTGAACGGTGCTGGTTGGTCTGGTTGGCGGATGAGAAGGTGGAATCACGCCAGCAGGCGCAGGGCGGCCTGGGCCATTTGTTTGGTGGCCTCTGCCGCGGCGAGGTTGGCCTCGTACGCACGCATGGCTTCCATCGCGTTGATCTGTTCGAAGGTGGTGTTGATGTTGGTGGCCGCGACGTAGCCCTTGAAGGGGCCGGAGGTGTAGGCCAAAGGGCTGCTCGGATCGAATTCGCGGACTGCGGGGGGCGCCTGGTCAAGCGCAACCTCGGCCAGATGCACGCCGAAACTGCGCCCCTGCGCAGAGCCCGCGCTCGGGTTGCCGGGTGCCATGAGCGGGATGCGGCGACGGTAGGGGTCGACCTGGCCGGACTCGTTGAGGACGGTGTTGGCGTTGGCGATGTTGGCCGAAAGCACGTCCATCCGCATGCGCTGGGCGATCATGCCGCTGGCCGAGATGTCGAGTGAGCCGAACATGGATGGGCCTCAGGGGGTGGCAGAGCGGTCAAGCGCGTTCGGCGATGGCCGCACGAAGGAGTTCAAAGCGAGAACGGAGCAAGTCGGATGCCATGCGAAAAGTCATGGTGTTCTCCACGAGGTCCTGCATGAGCTTCTCGAGATCGCGATTGCTGCGGTCGTGGTAGAGG
The DNA here is from genome assembly GCA_021297895.1 of Phycisphaeraceae bacterium. Classification (GTDB taxonomy): domain Bacteria; phylum Planctomycetota; class Phycisphaerae; order Phycisphaerales; family UBA1924; genus JAJTHN01. Next base: position 51,666 of record JAJTHN010000004.1, read on the forward strand.
ATGTTGCCCGAGGGGGTCGTGGGGGTCAGGACCAGTCGCCCGTCTGCCGCGGGCTTGACCTCGCTGGTCTCGTTGAGGGTCAGGTCGCCGTGCATCCCGCCGGTCTCGGCCCGTCGGCGAGCGACGGCGTCGCGGAGCTGCTCCTGGAAGTTGCTGACGGAGACATCGGCCTGGCGAAAGTCGGGGGTGGAGATGTTGGCGATGTTGTGGGAGATCAGGCGATGCCGCGACGCTGTGAAGCTGTAGAGCTTCTCGAGCGTGGGAATCGAGCCGGACGTGGTCAGGGAGTCGAAGAGCATGGGGTCGGCGGGGCTCAGGAACGCGGAGATGCGGCGGAAGAGTGAGGCGGGGAACGTCTGGCGGCGGGACAGCCGGGCAGAACGCAAAGGACTTGCCAGACGCGATGACCGGTTCGGCGGGGTGTTCACGCGGCGGGTCGTGACGGGGCGAAGGCGAGCTCAGGTCGGCCCGACTCTCCACCGGGTCTCACTGTGCCACGGTGTGACTCCGCCACTGCGCCACTCTCAGAGCGCCTCATCGATGAGCTGGAGTTCCTTCCACTTCTTGAGCTTCAGGCCCAGCGTGCGGACGCCGATGCCAAGGGCTTGGGCGGTTTTCTGGCGATGGCCGTTGAACCGCTGAAGAATGGTGACGATGGCGTCACGTTCGATGTCTTCGAGCAGGCGGCCATCGATCGCGACTCGGGCGGCGTCGGGAATGCGGGGCTCGGCAAGTGAGTGGGCCAGCGGGTTGGCCAGGGCCGAACGCGCGGGCATGGACTTGTACTCGTGGATGTGGCCGCCGACATGGCCAGCGCCCGTCGGGCCGGCGTGGGCGGGCGTGTTCGAGCCCAGTTGCGTGCCGTTGTAGATGTTCGCCGCCAGTTCCTGCGCGTGACCCGCGGCGTGCTGGCCCGATGGCGAGCCTAGGAGCGTCTCGCCTGCCGGCGCGATGCTGCCCAGCAGCAGCCACGGCTCGAGCAGTTCGCCCGCGATCGCATCGGTCCTGCACAAGGCCACGGCTCGCTCGCAGATGTTCTGCAGTTCGCGAACGTTGCCGGGCCAGTGGTAGCCCATGAGCACATCGCGCGCGGCGGCGGAGAGTTCGGGCACGCGCCGACCGTCGCGCCGGGCGATCGTCGAGATGAAGTGCTCGGCCAGGGCCGGAACATCCTCGAGCCGGTCGCGCAGCGGCGGGAGATGGATCGGCAGGACGTTGATGCGGAAGAACAGATCCTGGCGGAACTCGTTGCGGGCGATGGCCCGCGGCAGATCGCGGTTGCTGGTGGCGATGGTGCGCACGTCCACGCCGATGCTCAGACTCGAGCCGACGCGCTCGATGACCTTCTCCTGCAGAACGCGCAGGAGTTTGGCCTGGATGCGGGTGGAAACTTCGCTGATCTCGTCCAGCAGTAGCGTGCCGCGGTCGGCCAGTTCGAAGCGGCCCTTGCGGGTCTTGTCGGCCCCGGTGAAGGCGCCGCGCTCGTGCCCGAAGAGCTCGCTTTCCAGCAAGTTCTCGCTCAGCGCGGCGCAGTTCACGCCGAGGAACGGACCGGTTTGGTAGCGGGAACTGAGTTCGTGAACGGCGCGGGCGACGACTTCCTTGCCCGTGCCCGACTCGCCGATGATCATGACCGTGCCCGTGCTCTCGGCCACGGCAAGGACCTGCTCCTTGACACGACGCATCGCCGGGGAGTCGCCGATGAGGCGAGCCAAGCCGGTGCCCGGCGCGGCGAAGCCGGGGGTTCCTGGCGCGGCGGTGGGGGTCACGCCCGACGGGACCGATGCGGGGATGCCGCCGGTGATGCGCAGCACGGCGTTCTCGCGGAGGAGGCGGCCGTTCTCGATGGCACGCTTGACAGCGATGATGAGCGCATCGCCCTCCGGGGGCTTAGGGATGTAGTCGTACGCGCCGAGCTTCATGGCCTTGACCGCGGTCTCGACGGTGGCAAAGGCGGTCATGAGGATGACCGGCAGGTCTTCGTCGATCTGCTTGATGCGTTCGAGCAGCTCGATGCCGGTCATGCCGGGCATCTTCAGGTCTGTCACGACGCAGTCGGGCCTGCGTGCCGCGATGAGCTCAAGGGCGGCGCTGGCCGAGTCGGCGGTCTGAACTTCCAGCCCGTGACGGCTGAGTGTCTGACCAACAGAGTCGCGGAGCATTTCCTTGTCGTCAACAACGAGCACAAGGCTCATGAGAGGCCCTCCATGGCCGATGGCCGGGGGTCGGGAAACCGCGAGCGGACGATCGTCTGCCCAGTGCGGGATCCCCTTCCGGAACTTCAGATCCATCGGCCCCGAGATGGTCGATCCTGCACTTTCTGCGCCCGGATGCGCACTGCAGTCGAAAACCCGTAGCCCCTGCCCAGGGGGCCCGCAATTGACGCATCCCTTGACATCCTTTGGGTTTATGTCGCGGCGGGCGTTGCGGGTGTGTCCGCGTTCAGTATACTTTCGGTGCGTCAACGGATCGCCCGTTCATCTGTCGTCTGGAGCCTGTATGCGTGTGAATACCGCCGCCCTCGTGGGCCTTGCCGGTTTGTCGGTTGCTCTTTCGGTGTGTGGGGCTTGGGGCCAGTCGGGCCAAAAACTGCACTTCACGTACCTGTGGCACATGGAGCAGCCGATCTACTGGCCCGACCGGCAGGTCGGCGGTGTGGACCGTTATGAGCGCGCGTGGGAGTCGATCAGTCGCAAGGACGGCGGGGCGGCGCATCCGCAGAACAACCTGCGGGAGATCTTCTCGATCGCCGACCGCGTCGCGGGGTATCAGAACCGGATGGCGGACTCGATCTGGAACTTCTCGTTCGGCGTCGATGAGGCCGGTGCCCAGATCTCGTACTCGGGCGGGTTGATCGAGAACATCCAGTCGCTCGGCGCGGCGAACCAGTTGGGCTATTCGGGCTCATCGTTCAACGCGTTGCGCAACGCTCGGTCGTGGGTGACGCTCAACGGCACGCAGGTGCCCCGCGCAGACATCGTGATGTTCTCGTTTCACCATGCGCTGATGCCGCTGGTGGATGTCAGCACTCAGCGGATGCAGATCCGCATGTACAAGGAAATCTACGGGGATGTGTGGGGCACGAGCGTGCCTCGGAGCCGCGGGTTCTTCCCGTCGGAGATGGCCTTCAGCGAGCGGATGATTCCGGTGCTGGCCAGCGAGGGGATCGAGTGGTCGATCGTCAGCGCGGAGAAGGTCAGCCGCGCGTGCGCGGACTGGCCCTTTGTGCAGGGCTCGGGCGGCGCGAACTGTGACCCGCCCAACCGTGCGGACCAGATCAACCCGGCGCAGGGGGCGGGGGCGTACTTCCGGGCGACGATCGATCGCGGGTGCTCGCCTGCGGAGGCGTTCCCCTTCGCGCTGACGCCGCGGCGAGCGAGGTACATCGACCCGACCACGGGTGCGCAGTCATCGATCATCGTGGTGCCGGCCAGCCAGAGCCTGAGTTGGCGGGACGGATACGCGCCGCTGGGCATCAGCGACTTCAATGCGTTGCAGACGCGGAACGATCCGAACCGGCCGATGCTCATCATGCTCGCACACGACGGGGACAACGCCTGGGGCGGCGGCTTCTCGTACTACATGGAGGCAACGCCGAACAACGTCAACCAGGCCCGCGCGGCGGGCTATGTGCCGACGGTTGTGCAGCGGTATCTGGCCGACCATCCGGTTCCGGCGGACGACTTTGTCAAGGTCGAGGATGGGGCCTGGGTGAATGCCGACGGCGACTTCGGCGCGCCGCAGTTTCTGAACTGGAACTGGCCTCCGGTCAACGCGCAGGGCAAGATCGACATCGAGAACGGCTGGGCCGAGGACATCCGCAACTGGGCGGTGATCACCGCGGCGCAGAACCGCATCGACACGGCCCAGCAGGTGTGGGAGGCAAAGGGCAACAGCGTCAACGTGCGCAAGATCGTCTATCCCGACGCGACGACGAACAACGTCGAGCGCGCGTGGCACTACTTCGGCGGAGCGCTCAACTCCGGCTACATGTACTACGGCACCTCGATCGACATGGAGGTCAAGCCGACGATCGCGTGCAACAACGCCATGCGTCTGGCCGACCCGGTGATCGCTACGGCGTCGCCTTCGGGACCGGATTCGGACCGCACGGGGCCGACGGTCTGGGCCGTTCAGCGCCACCCGTGGAATCCGGGGTCGAACAACTTCGGCCCGCAGCACGGATACACCAACTGGAAGAGCAACGGCGACTTCTACGTCTGGTCGTTCATCTACGACGTCTCGAACGTCGCCTCGGTCACGCTCAAGTACCGACTGGATAACGACGGCACGAACTCGACGTCGACGATCGAGAACGAGACGTACGCGGGCGGCCCCGGGGTTGGTGCGTGGCAGTCGGCGACCATGACGCGCCGGACCTTCCCGGCGGGCAACTTCTTCAACAGCAGCGACATCAACTTCTTTGCGATGCCCAACTACATCGCCGACCAGTACTTCTTCCGCGTGAACGACATCCGCAACGCGCTCGTCGATTACTACATCGAGGCCGTTGATGCGAAGGGCAACGTGACGCGTTCGCCGATCGAGCGTGTGTATGTCGGCGACGGTGTGGGCGGCCTTGCGCCCGTGCCGCAGGGATCTGGCGGCGGTACGCCGACGGGTCCGGCGGTGACGCTGACACCGGCGAATCCGGTGGCCGGTCAGCCGGTGACGATCGAGTACAACGCGGCGGGCCGTCCGCTCGCCGGCGCGAACCCGGTGTACATCCACTACGGGATCAACGGGTGGACGAACGTCGTCACGCCCAACCCGGCGATGACCTTTGACAGCGCCGCCGCGGGCGGTGCGGGTGCATGGAAGATCACCATCACGCTGCCGACGACCGCGTCGACGCTCAACATGGCCTTCAACAACGGCTCGGGCACGTGGGACAACAACGGCGGCGCGAACTTCAATGCGACGGTCAGCGGCGCGGTCCAACCCCCGCCGCCTCCGCCCCCGCCGCCGCCGGCGTGGAGCATGGACGGCAATCTCGATGCGGGCACGACGCTCGTTTCACAGAATGGCGCGATGTTCCTTCGGGCGGGCCTGCGGAATGATCTGCTCTATGTCGCCGCGAACAACCCCGGTGGCGGCAACGACCACTTCATCTTCCTCGCGGCGCCGCCGGGTGCCAATCGCGCTGCGCCGTGGGGCAAGGCCGGCCAGGTCGCAAACTGGGCGGCATTCCTCGCCGCGGAGAACAACAACAGCTATCTGGGATGGTTCGATGCTGGCGCTGGTGTCGCAACGGCGCAGGCTCGGCCCAGCGGCAGCGTGAGCTCGCCCGTCATGGAGGGCACGATCAACGTGCGACAGGAGTTCGGCACGATTCCCGCGTCGATCTATCTTGCGCTCGCTCCGTATCCGACCAACGACAACACATCGGTGCTCAGCGGATTCCAGGTTCCCGCTGCGGTGACGCTCAACGGCACGGTCGAGGCCGCGGAGTTCATCGAGGTTGCGACATGCCTGCTGCTGGGCAATTGCTGCCCCGCGGACATCGCAAACACCGACGGCGAAACAATCCTTACCGGCGGTGGCCGCGACGGGACGCTGGACAACGGTGACTTCAGCGCGTTCTTCGGAGCGTTCTTCCTGGGCGACGGCGACCCCGCGCGGCTCGCGGCGGATATCGCCAACACCGATGGCGAGACCGTGCTTACCGGTGGCGGAAGCGACGGATCGATCGACAACGGCGACTTTGCCGCGTTCTTTGCGCTGTTCTTCGGCGGGTGCAACTGAGCCTCTGCCCGGAGAGTTCTGAGCAGGCACAACCAGTTCACTTTCCCCGACCCGCGTCCGACGCGGGTCGTTTCATTTGCGCCCGGCCGGAGCTCGCCGAGCCGCGCCGCGTGCGCGCCGTCCGTACACTGCGACGACATGAAGCTCCGTCAACGCCTGCGAACGCTCGCCAGCATCGCCCGCGCCAAGCGCGCGTTGCGACTTGCGCCGGGCGGTCGGCCGTCGCTGGCGGCCCAGGCGCACGACCTGTCGGCCCAGGACTTCGGCCGCATGGACGACCCCGCTCTCGCGGCGGTCTGGCTGGGGCACGCGACGGTGCTGGTGCATCTTGGCGGCAAGTGGGTGCTCATCGATCCTGTTTTCTCCAAGCGTGTCGGGCCGCGCATCGGGCCGGTGATCCAGTTCGGGCCGCGACGGCTCTTTGACAGTCCGGTCGAGATCCACGAGCTGCCGCCGATCGACTTCATACTCATCAGTCACGCGCACTTTGATCACCTTGACGCACGCTCGCTTGAGGTGCTCAAGAGCAAGAAGACCAGCGTGATCACGGCGCTGCGGACGCGATCGCTGATCCCCCGCGGGTACCGCCAGGTGGTGGAGCTCGGCTGGGATCATTCGCTGACGATCGATGACCTGACCTTTCGCGCCGTCGAGCCGCGACACTGGGGCGCGCGGTGGTACGTCGATCGCCACAGAGGTTACAACAGCTACCTCGTCAGTTCGCCGACGATCAGTTGCCTGCTCGCGGCGGACACGGCGCACACGCGGACGTACGACCGGCTCGCCGATGAGGTGCCCGATCTGGCGCTCGGCGTGTTTGGAATCGGCGCGTATGACCCGTGGACGCACCAGCACGCCACGCCCGAGGAAGCGTGGGACATGTTCGCCGTCAGCGGCGCTCGATGCATGATGCCCATGCACCACAGCACGTTCATCCTCAGCAATGAGCCGATCGATGAACCGTTGCGGCGGCTGTACGCCGCGGCGGGGCCTGAGCAGGCGCACCGCATTGTCGGCGTTGAACCCGGCGAGGTCTGGACCAGCGATGGGACACCGAGCCCGGACGCGACGACCACAAACACGGCGGCACAGCCGCGCGAGTGAACGGGCGCGTGTGTCGCCGCACCGCACTGAATCACGTCTTTGTTCCCGGAGGACGCATGCTCTTTTCGCCCTTGAAGATCCGATCGATCACGCTCCGCAACCGCGTGGGTGTGTCACCCATGTGCCAGTACAGCGCCGTCGACGGTGCGGTCAATGACTGGCACCTGATGCATCTCGGTGCCCGCGCCGCGGGCGGCGCGGGACTGGTTATCGCCGAGGCGACGGCGGTCGAGCCCATCGGACGGATCACGCCGGGCTGCGCGGGAATCTGGAGCGACGAGCATGCGGTCGCGTGGTCGCGCGTGACGCGGATGATTACCGAGATGGGCGCTGTCCCGGCGATCCAGCTCGCCCATGCCGGGCGCAAAGCTTCCACGCCGCGCCCGTGGGACAGCGGCCCGCGAGGAACGCTTCGAGCGGATCAGGGCGGATGGAGCACGATCGGCGTGACCGATCAGGCCTTCGGCACGCTCGCTGCGCCCAGAGCGATGACCGGCGCGGATATCGAGCGGGTGACGGGAGCGTTCGTCGGCTCCGCCAAGCGGGCGATGGCCGCGGGATTCCAAGTTGTCGAGATTCACGCGGCACACGGCTATCTGCTGCACTCGTTCCTCTCGCCGCTGAGCAACACGCGGACGGACGCTTTCGGCGGGAGTTTCGAGAATCGATGCCGCTTCCTCCTGAACACCGTTCGAGAGGTGCGCCGGGTGTGGCCGGCCGAGCTGCCGCTGTTCGTGCGCCTCAGCGCGACGGACTGGGATGACAACGGCTGGACGCTGGAGGACTCAGTGACGCTTGCGGGCACACTTCGCGAGCTGGGGGTCGATGTGATCGACTGCTCCAGCGGCGGCGCGACGCCCGCCAGCGGCACCGTCAAGACGCCGCGCGAGCCGGGATTTCAGGTACCGCTCGCGTCGCGCGTTCGATCCGGCGCGAAGATCGCGACCGCGGCGGTTGGACTGATCACCGATGCGCACCAGGCCAACGCGATCATCACCGAGGGACACGCGGACATCGTTCTCGCGGCGCGCCAATTGCTGCGCGATCCAAACCTCGCGTACACGTGGGCACGCCAGCTCGGCCGCGCGGGCGAGTTGAAGCTCACGCCCGCGTACGAGTACTGGATCGGCGCGGGCGAGGGATGATGCTGGCCGTATCGGAGCGGAGCGAAAGCAGAACATCATCGATGCGCAACAGCCGGGCAGACTGCTGCGCATCGATGATCACTCAGGTGCCTTGCCCGTGCTGGCGGATCAGTGTGCCGCGCGACGTCGGCGCGCAGCGAACGCACCGGCAGCGAGCAGGAGCGACGCGGCCGCGGGCGTGGGCACCAGGGCGGGAGCCTGCGGAACGGTCTGCCACGCCCAGCGCTGGGGCTGATACGACAAGCCATCCCAATTCAGAAGAGCCCAGCCAAAGTGGATGCCCGTAAGCAGATTCAGGCGAAGGCCGACGACGACGGAACTGCCCAGAAGCGGGTTGTAACCGTTGGGGCCCTGACGCCAGGCGGTGGTTGCTTCGCCGGCAAAGGTCTCACCGCTGCCGCCGACGGACTCGCCGTTGAGGTACCCGCGTGCGATCGTGTACGCCGTGCCACCGCCGGGACCGACGCCGACCGTGCTGCCCAGCGCGATGGCCGATGCGCCGCCCCATGAGGCGATGCTGGAATTGGTGATGGTTCCCGAGCCAAAGGCGAAGCGGTAGTTGTATCGGAAGCCGCTGGCGATCGCGGCACCGGTCTGTGCGGCATTCTGCGTTATGTCGAAAGTGTTGGGCGTGGTGAACAGCGGCGCACCGTCCAGGGCCCACGTGAAAGTGCCCCCCCTGCCCCTGCTGATACACGACCAAGGCCGCATCCGCGGCCGCGACGGGCGCGAGCAGACCGGCAAGCGTGACGACACCCATCGACGCAACGCGAACAGAACGAACGTTCATGAGTACTCCCTTCTTCCTCGTGCTATGTGCGTGCGACGGCGTATCGCACGGCGGATGGAGAGAACCACCCGCAGAGAAGGACAATCTAACCGAGGCTCGGATGAACGCAAAGGGCTTCTTCGCGAAATCTGTTGGTTTCCCGGCGAGAGGCTCGAAAATGACAAGCCCCCGGCGTTCGTGCGCCGGGGGCGGGGATTGCATTTGGATTCACGGGCAGAGACTGACGACTTCCAGACGCCTTACCGCGCGTACGCGGTGCAGACCTTCGCGAGCGCCTCGGCAACGACGCCGAAGTGAGCATCCGTCAGGCCATGGTGCATCGGCAGGCTCAGCACGCTGAGGGCGAAATCCTCCGCGACCGGCCACGGCTTCTGGTTGCCAAGGTGCTTGGCGAACGCGGGCTGCTGGGGCAGGCTGCGCGGGTAGTGCACCGCGTTGGGCACGCCCTCGGCCAGCAGAGCCTTGGCGAACTCATCGCGGCTGACCGTCAGCGTGCTCAGGTCGAGCTTGATCGTGAACAGGTGGTAAGCGCTCACCGCGCCGGGCGTGATCGAGAGCGCACGCAGCGAGCGGGCGATCGCGGGCGTGCTCGCGATGATCTGCTCGTACCGCTTGGCCGCCGCGCGGCGTGCGTCGGTCTCGGCGGGGAGACGATCCAGCCGGGAGCAGCCGATCGCGCCGGCGATGTCGTTCATGCGGTAGTTGTACCCGACCTGCTCGTGCAGGTACTTGTTGGTCTCGCCGTGCGAGCGGAGCAGCCGGATCTGGCGTGCGAGCGCGTCGTCGTTGCAGGTGGTCATGCCGCCCTCGCCCGTGGCGAGGTTCTTGGTCGCGTAGAACGAGTACGTCACGGCGTCGCCGAACTGGCCGATGCCCTTGCCGTGCCACGTGCTCAGGTGCGCCTGGGCGGCGTCGTAGACAACCTTCAGCCCCTTGGCGCTCGCCAGCGACTGCACCGCGTCGATGTCGACGGGGCAGCCGTACATGTGCGTCGCGGCGATGCCGCGGGTCTTGGGCGTGATGCGGCGGGCCGCGTCGGCCATGTCGATCTGGCCGGTCTGCGGGTTGGCATCGACGAAGATCGGGTTGCAGCCACGGGCCACGAGCATCGCGGCGGTGGCGATGTACGACCACGCCGGGACAAGGATGTCGTCGCCGGGCTGGAACAGTGGCTCATACGCCAGTTGCAGTGCGCACGTGCCGTTGGCGCAGGTCATCGCGTGCTTGGCCCCGCTGAGCTGCGCGATGCGGGTCTCGAGCTCCTCGCACTTCTTGGCGGCGCGGAGCATGCCCGAATGCAGCACCGCCGTGGCCGCGGCGATATCGGCTTCGGCCAGCTTGGGGAGCATGAACGGAACGGGCGATGCGGACACCGGTGTCCCGCCGTGAACCGCCAGGGTGCTGGCGAGGCCGACGGAAGGGACGGCGGGACGAGCAGTAGTCATGGACATGCTCGATGCTAGGGGCGCAGCGCGACCCGGTGGCCCAGTTCTCACCGGGCGCTGATGCGAGGGTTGGACTGTGTTCGGTTCTTCGGGAGGCCGGGCCCCGGGGCCATCACGGCTTTACTTGGCGATGTACTCGTACTTCTGGCCGCCCAGAGATGCTTCGGCCATCACGCCGGCCTTGGGCTTGGCAAAGACGGCCAGGCCCTGTGTGTAGTCGTTGGCCGCCGCGGCCCCGCTCCGGGCGACGACCGCGGAGGCGTTGGCGGAGAAGTCGGTCCGGTTCGTACGGAAGCGGCTGAACGCGGCCTCATCCTGGAAGAAGATGATCTGGCTGTAGTTCTGCCCGCCGATCGCCGCGCCGACCGAGAGCTGGCGCATCGTGCTGTACCCGACGACCGTCCCCGCGCGGTTGAAGACCACACCGTCACCGCCCGCCCCGCCGACGATCACCGCGCCCTTGCCGATGTCGGGGAACACGGCCCAGGCGATGGCGCTGTCGAAGAACTTGCTCAGCGTCGGGTCCGCGGTCTTGAACTCGGAGATCGTCGCCTGTGCCGAGGCCTCGCGCGTGATGGCGATCGTCGCGTCGCCGCCGCTGTCGCGATAGCTTGAACAGCCGGGAAGCGCCGTCAGGCACAGCGCGGCGGACGTGAACAACGCGATGGAGAGGGTCTTGGTCATGACGAGGCTCCTGTGAGTTGGCTGCGGGTTGGGTCGCTCGCGACCAAGTCCATCCTAACCGAGTGACGACGCGGGCACGAGCGAAGCACACACTACGGCGATCGCCCGGATTCAGGGGATCCCCGCATTGCGGAGCGGGACGCGCAGAAATCACATCACCGCACCCAGTTTCCATCTGTTTAGGGTGTCGCACATGTCGGCAGAGGCCGGTAGTCTCGACTCGCTTCGCGAGATCACCCAGCAGGGTTGTCCCGAGGCGGATTCGTCGGCCTTGCCGACACGGAGCGGGCACATGAGCAAGGAATCGGGCACCATCATGGGAGGCGGGTTGGTTGGCGGAGCGATCGGTGCGAGCATCGGAGGGCTCATCGGAGCCACGATCTGGACGATCATCGGGTATTCGACCGGTTATGAGGTCGGCTTCATCGCGTGGGGGCTTGGTGCGCTGGTGGGGCTGGGCATGGCGGTCGGTTCGGGCCGGACGGCCGGTTCGTCGGGTGGCGTGATCGCGGTGGTGATTGCGCTTGCGGGCATCGGCCTGGGCAAGTACGCCGTGATTTACACGCTCGTCGAGAAGCAGGGTGCCGCGCTGTCGGCTCGAGGCGTTGATCCGGGCGATCTCGTGCTCCAGGTTGCGAACTCGATCGCCGAAGAACGCGAGGCCGGCGGAAAGAAGGTCAACTGGCCAACGCAGCGCGCCGCCCATGAGCGCACGCAGGCCGACTTTCCCGCGGACATCTGGAAGGAAGCCAACAAGACCTGGGATGACCTTGGCGCTGAGCGCCAGAATGAGATTCTCGCCGAAGCAACGAGCGAGCGCGACAAGGCCATTTCAACCGCCAAGGCCACGCTCCGTGCCGAGGCGTTCCCGAAGTCGCTCTCACCGTTCATGATTCTGTGGGTGGTTCTGGCGGGTGTGTCGGCCTTCCGACTGGGCTCGGCGGATTGAGCGGCATCTGCCGCACTCGGTGCGGAGGAGTTGAGCGTGGGTTGGATTCTGCTGGCGTTCTTTCTGGCTGCCGCCGTGTTGGTGGGCGCTGTGGTCATCGTGGCCGCGAGCGGGCGCTTGCATGCCGACGGCACGGATGCGAATCTGGATCGGGATGAGGAGTTCGGCGAAGACGAAGCACCCGAGCCGGCGAGCAAGGGCGCTCGCGATTGGTCGAGGGATGGGTTTATGCTCCGCCGGACGCTGCTGACCCCGGCTGAGCAGGACTTTCATCGTGCGCTGGTGCGCGCGGTCGATGGTGGTGCGTTGATCATGGCGCAGGTGGCGCTCGAGGCGGTCGTTCGAGCCCGCCGCGGGGCACCGGCGGGCGTTCGCGGGCGGCTTCGGCGGACGGTTGATTTTGTGCTCTGCGACCCCGCGAGCACCGCCCCGCGCCTGGTCATCGAGCTCGACGACTCGAGCCATCGCCAGCGATCGCGTCAGCAGCGGGATGCGTCGATCGAGCAGATACTCGCATCCGCCAAGCTGCCGCTGCTGCGGGTTGCGTGGGCTCGCCAGTATGACCCGGCGGACCTGCGTCAACGCATCCACGCCACGTGCGGGATCGCCTCCGTTCCCGCACCCGCTGGGAGCCGGGCACTGGTGCGACCGGCCGCGTCACCGGCCGCATCTGCCGCGATGTCCTCCGCGCCTGCTCAGGCGGAGGCGGGCGTCGCGACGCCGTTGCCCGCGGCCGCGAACGCCGAGCCCCGGCCGGCGTCGATCGCGGACTCGGTGCGGACTGTCGGCCAGCCGAGCAACGCGGGCCGGCGCGTCGGGGTCGCCGCATCGCCGCGGCCGCCGGCGACTTGATCCGGCTCGGCGAGATCCTCTCGCGCGGGTTCAGCGCTCGCGCGTCGATGCGCTGGCTTCTGCGGGCTCTTCGTAGAGTTCGATCGGCAGTCCATCCGGATCCGCAAAGAACGTGAACCGACGGCCGGTGTACTCGTCGACACGCACGGTCTCACACGCCACACCGACCGACGCGAGCCGGGCAATCTCTTCATCCAGACCTCGCACACGCAGCGCCAGGTGCCGAAGCCCCCTGGCCTCGGGACGCGTAGCCCGCGGCGGCGGGTCGGGAAAACTGAACAGCTCAATCTGCGTGCCGTCGGGCACTTGCAAGTCGAGTTTGTGCGACCGCCGCTCGGCCCTGTATACCTCGCGAACGATCGGAAGACCGAGCGCGCCGGTGTAGAACTCGCGTGAGCGTGCATAGTCGCCGCAGATGATCGCGATGTGATGAACGCCGAGGATCGGCATGGGTCGGGCTCCATACGCGGCGGGAGCAATCAGCCGCTGGAAAGAAACGCTTTCCGTGCCGCCGGGTTGCCCGGGCGGAGGTTCTTCGCGCACATCATGACGCTCACGCGCACGCGTTCGGCCCGCGTCTCGGCTCTTTTGGCCGTGATGATCCACTGGACCGTTTGGCGACGAACGCCCGGCGGGAACGCCGCGAAGTGCTTCCGCGCTGAGGCGGACTTCGCGAGCGCCGACTCGAAGTCCGCGGGCAGGATGCCCTTGTCGACATCGGCGACCGCGTTGAGCGCATCCCATGAGCCATCGCGCTTGGCGCGGGCGATCTTCGCCGCGCCGGGCGGCGCGATCAGGCCCTTGCTCGCCAGCATGGCGACCCGGCGCTTGTTCAGTGCCGACCAGATGCTGCCCGGCTTGCGCGGGGCCAGGTACAGCCGCGTGCGTGTGTCGCTGACCTTGCCCGGCAGGCTGTCGATCCAGCCGAAGCAGAGGGCCTCCTCGACGATCACGTCGTACGTCAACGCTTCGGGGTTGCCGGCGCTCTTGCGGTCGAACGCGAGCCAGATCGGCGGGTGCGAGTCGTGATTGGCCGCCAGCCACGCCCGCAGGCTCGGGCGGTCGGGGAAGTAGATCATGGGCGTTGATGCTGGGGGCATGATCGCTGATCGTTGACGCTCTCGCGCTGCCCCGTCAAAGTGTGGTCGGCTCTGCGCGTTGGCGCACCGTCATGGCGCGGTGTCGCGCGGCGATGGGCTTGGTCGTGCCATCAACGCGTCGCCGATGACCCTCGCCGCGGCAAAGCCCATCACCGCGATCGATGAGTAGAAGAACAGCGAGCGCGAGGTCGAGAACACGATCGTGATAAGGCTCTGCACACGCGGCGGGTTCATCGACGGCTGCTCGGCGTAGAACGTCGCCCATGTGCTCCAACCCGCCTCGATCAGCAGGCTGATCACCATCAGCACGAGACCGTCGACGAAGATCGCCGAGGGCTTGCGCGTGGCCAGTCGGCTGGACAGACGAAACGACGCCGAGAAGTTTTCGCTCATGATGACTGGATGGTATGTCGATCCGCCGCAATGAGGCACCACCGATTGTCGTCCCGCGGCATCTCACGGCTGCGTCGGCGGCGGCGTGTCGTCCGGGCTGCGGCCAGAGCCCCGCGCGGAGCCGGGCGTGGGAGGGGGCCGGTTCGCGGCGGCGTCACGGATCGCATCGGAGATGAAGCGAACGCATCCGACGGCGACAATAACCACGCCGCTGAACAAGAGCACGTTCTGGACTGCGGATGCCAGCAGCAGAAAGCTCAGCGACGGGCCACCCGGGCCTTTTGAATGCAGCGATGCACCGAGCACGCCGCCAGTAATGAACATGGCGAGTGCCGCGACAAGCAGAAGCGTCAAGCCCTCGACGACAAGACTCGACGGGCGTCGCTCGCAGAAGTAGGCTTCGATCGGGGATGGGGGCTGATTCGTTTGGCTCATGTATCGCGCTCCTGATTGGGAACACTGGCGTGCATGTTACAAGCTCCAAGTAGCCAATGCGATCATCGGGGTGTTGGCTTGCTCCTCACGCGGGCGCGGCGACCTTGACCTTCAGCCGATCGCCCAGCACGCCGGGGAGCGTCGGGTGCGGCGTCAGGGTCGTCGGCGGCGTTGGCGAAGCGGGCGCAGGCATGTGGATACCCGCCCAGCGGGGGCGATCCGGCCCTTCGCAGAGCCTCGGGGCCGGCATCCGGGACAGTACGGCAAGCGACCAGGAACCGATTGCGTGATTAGATCACACGATCATCCTTGCTGATCCCCAGCGCCGGGCGCACATCGAGCTGCACCATCACGCCGCCGCCGAGTTTCTCGCTCTGGACCTTCATCGCCGTCTCGGGATCGACGTAGTCGCTGTGGCAGGATGCCTTGGCTTCAGCGCTGGCGCCGACGGCCTTCTTGGTCTTGCTGGCGAGTTTGTGGATCTCATCGGGCGACAGCACGCCGCGCTTCTCGAGGATCTCGCGCTGCTCGGGCGTCAGGGCCGCGGAGAGCTTGGGCGCGCCCGGCGTTGTGCCGTCCTTGCCGCCGAGCCGTTCGAAGCCGTCGGCCTTGCCGCTGGCGAACTCCTGGATCTCCTTGCTGATCCGCACGCTGCACCAGTCGTGGCCGCACATCGCGCAGAAGTCGGTATCGACATCCAAGTCCTCATCGTGGTACGCACGTGCGGTATCCGGGTCGAAGGAGAGGTCGAAGTGCTTCTCCCAGTTCAGAGCCGCGCGGGCCTTGGTCAGTTGGTCATCGCGATCGCGCGAGCCGGGGATGCCCAGCGCCACATCCGCCGCGTGCGCCGCGATCTTGTACGCGATGCAGCCCTGCTTGACGTCGTCCTTCTTGGGCAGGCCAACGTGTTCCTTGGGCGTGACGTAGCAGAGCATCGCCGCGCCGTGATAGGCCATCGCCGTGGCGCCGATGCACGAGGTGATGTGGTCGTAGCCGGGGAACATGTCCGTGACCAGCGGGCCAAGGACGTAGAACGGCGCGCCGTGGCAGAGCGTGCGCTGCAGCTTGCCGTTGTACTCGATCTGGTCAAAGGGCACGTGCCCGGGGCCCTCGATCATCACCTGCACGCCGCGCTTCCAGGCTCGCTCGGTCAGTTCGCCGAGCGTGTGCAGTTCGGCCAGTTGGGCCGCGTCGGTCGCGTCGGCAAGGCCGCCCGGGCGCAGGCCGTCGCCGATGCTGAAGGTCACGTCGTACCCGCGGAGGATGTCGCAGATCTCCTCCCAGTGCGTGTACATCGGGTTCTCGTCGTTGTGAACGAGCATCCACTTGGCCAGCAGCGAGCCGCCGCGGGAGACGATGCCAATCAGTCGGTCCTTGACGAACTTCAGGTGCGCCCGGCGCACACCGGCGTGAATGGTGAAGTAGTCAACGCCCTGCCTGGCCTGATGGTGCAGGCTCGCCTCGATCGTCGGCCAGTCCAGGTCCTCGATCTTCTTGCCGATGATCATCGAGTAGATCGGCACGGTTCCGATCGGCACGCACGCGTTCTGCACGATGGCCTGCCGGCACTCATCGAGATTGCCGCCGGTGGACAGGTCCATGACCGTGTCCGCGCCCCACTTCTCGGCCCACTTGAGCTTCTCGACCTCCTCGTGCGTGCCGCTGGAGACCGGGCTCGCGCCCATGTTCGCGTTGACCTTGGTCTTGCTGGCGCGCCCGATGCACATCGAGTCGAGCTTGTGCGCCAGGTGGTTGATGTTCGCCGGGATCACCAGCCGACCCGCGGCGATCTCATCGCGCACCAGCGCCGGCGTCAGGTGCGGCTCGCGCTGCGCGACGCGCTGCATCTGCGGCGTGATGATGCCCAGCCGCGCGTGCTCGAGCTGCGTCATGGGCCGGAAGCCCCGGGGGTAGATCACACGCAGCCGACGCGCCGTGCCGCGAGAAGGCTTGGCGGTGTTGAACTCCACGAACATCATCGTGTCGCCCAGACAGTTCGCGCAACCGGCCGACGGCGCAAGGCCGCTGCCGATGCGGCCGACATGCGGGTTGGCGCTCTCGACCTGTCCCGTCCAGTCCTTGCTCACCAGCGTCGACACGTAGGGCGCGAACTGCCCGGGTTCGATGAACGTCGCCGGGCCCTTGGCCGAGCCGCCGCCGTTGCCGAACGTCGGCGTCCACGGCTGATCGTGCGGATTGGCCGGCGCGGGTGAGAACGCCGGATCGGTCGCGCTGGCCGGCGCGGGGCCAAGGTCCACCACGCTCCAGCCCTCGGGCAGGAAGTCCCACGCGGTCTTGGTGCTCGCGGCGGGCATGCCGGGGGTATCGGGGCTCGAGAACATCAGCGCCCCGCCGAGGTCCGGCGCGTTGGCAAACGACCCGGGCGTGGTCACCTTCGGCTCGGAGCCCGGGTTGCCCGCGCCGCGCAGCGGCAGCGGTGCATGCGCGCTGGTGTGGTGCCCGTTGGATGAGCCATTGACGTGAGCATTCTTGAGCATGGGATACCTCGTGCGCCGAACGATCGCGGCGCGGCGAAAAGTCTCAGGTCCGGTCCTTGCCGCGACCAAGACGCACAACCACAATCACGATGATGGAAATGACCAGAATGACCCCGAGAAACAGCCCCCAGTTCTCGGGGAGATGCTCCGATGCGCGCAGTTGATCCTGCTGCTGTGCCAGCACGCCCAGCCACAGATTGGATGCATCGAAAATCATCGCTTTCCCTCCGCCGGTGCGAACCGGATCAGGTTCTACGGGTGCATCTCAGCGTCGCGCGGCCAGCCCGTCGACGCGCCCCGAAGCGCAGCAACAGCATAGGCCCCGCGCAGACGTCGCCCGGCAGATTCAGGACATGGGTGGCGCATCATTCTGGATCCGTTCGGATCCGCCTGGTGAGCACGCGCGGCGGGGCCCGCGTCTGCGTTACGCTCCGGCGATCGGCCCCGTCGGCCTTCGGAGCGGCAGATGCAGATCCTGAACATGACGATGACGCTCGGTCAGGCCGCCGGGGGCAACTCGATCTGGCTGCCGACGCTTTTGAGCCCGCCGGTGCTGTTCTTCGTGCTCGGGCTGATCGCGGTGGCGATCCGCAGTGATCTGGCGCTGCCCGATTCGGTCAAGAAGGCTCTGTCGCTGTACCTGCTGTTCTCCATCGGGTTCAAGGGCGGCGCGATGCTCCGAGAGAGCGGCCTGACCTCGGAGGGCATGGCCGCCATGGGGATCGCCGCGGTGCTCAGCGCGGCCACACCGCTCTGGCTCTTCCCCATACTGCGAAAGCGCCTCGGCTCAGCCACCGCGGGCGGCGTCGCGGCCACATACGGCTCGGTCTCCGCCGTCACATTCATGGCCGCCGTCACCATGCTCCGTGACCGCGGGGTGGACTTCGGCGGTCACATGGTCGCGGCCATGGTCATTATGGAGTTTCCCGCCCTGATCATCGGCGTGCTCCTCGCCCGCGCTCTGGCCGATAGCGAGCCCGGTAAGGCCCCCGATGCGCCCCGAACGAGCCTCGCCACCGCCATGCGCGCCAGCGCCACCAACGGCCCGATCGTCCTGCTGGTTGGCAGCATGCTCATCGGCGCGCTGACGACCGATGACGGGCGGCAGCTCACCGCGCCGATGTGGAGCGAACTCTTCACCGGGGTGCTCTGCTTCTACCTGCTTGATCTGGGCCTTATCGCCGGCAAGGGTGTTCGAAGTGTCCTGGCCGCGGGCTGGCTCCCGGTTCTTGTCGGCGTTCTCTTCCCGCCGATCAACGCGATGATCGCGCTCGGCCTGTCGCGTTCTTCAGGCCTGACGATCGGCGACACGTTCTTGATGATGGCCATGGCCGCGAGCGCGAGCTACATCGCCGCCCCCGCGGCGCTGCGAATAGCCCTGCCCGAGGCCAAGGCCAGCGTGTACGTGCCGATGGCCCTGACGCTGACGTTTCCGGTGAACATCACCATTGGCTTGCCGGTGTACTGGGTGCTGGCTCAGCGTTTTGCGATGGGTGCATGATCGCGACGGATCGACGCAGTTTCGCGGATCTTGCCTCGGACTTCACCGCGGGCTCACGCTCAGGCCGGAACCCCGGTCGAGCGCTTTGAAGCATCGCCGCCTACGCGCAATTTTTGACCACTTTCTGCGGCCCGGGCCGATACTCCCCGAATCTATGGCCCGCTCTTCTTCCGCCGGCAAAGCCGGCGCTGATGCCGTGCTGAACACGCCCATTCACCGCGATTCGACGGGGGGCGTGCTCGCGTACGTCCTGCTGGCGACGCAGGCCTTGCTCTTCCTCTTCATGACCGCGGCGATGGTGTCGCACTCGCCCGGCGACTGGCCCGGGATCTCCGTCTTTCCCCACAACGATCCGGCGCACAACTGGTGCGGGCCCTTCGGCGCCTGGCCTGCTCACATGGCCTTCAAGACCCTGGGCTGGGGCGCGTGGGTGCTGCTCGCGCTCTGGGGGCTGTTCATCTTCATCCGCGCGTTTGTCGGCAAGGTCGGGCACACGCCCATCCGCGTCGTCGGCGCGATCATCATGGCCGCGGGTGTTTCGGCGGCTCAGGCCCACGTCTTCCCTGGCACCGGCCCGATCGCCGATCTGCCCGGCGGCACACTCGGCGTCGTCGGTCAGGAGGAACTGCTCGCCCGCTTCGGCTCCTTCGGCACGATGCTCGTCATCGCGCTGGTGTTTCTCATCGGGGCGACGGTGACGCTCGATGTCTGGGTCGTCATCGCGCCGCTGTGGGCGTACAAGAAGATCAAGGCCGTCACGCCGCCCGTCGTTGAGGCCACAAGCGTGGCCGCGGGTCACACCGCCGTCGCGGGCAAGGCCGCGGCGGGCTGGCTGGGCACGATGCTGGCGCGCTTCAAGCCCGCCGAGCCGCGAACCGCGCCGCAGGTCGCCGCGGCCAACTCGCGCCGGCGCAAGAAGGCCGCGCAGGCCGACGGCAAGTCCGGGACGGAGACCAAGGACATCATCGACGACAAGGCCGGCGGTCTTGGCGGCACCGAGTCGTTCGACCCCAACGACCACGCCGCGATCGAGACGGCCGATGGTCAGGTCGTGCCGGTCGCCGTAGAAGCGAAGGAACCCAAGTCCCGCAAGGGCAAGAAAGCCGCGGCCGAACAGGGCGATCCGCTGTCCGATTCCGATCAGGCCGAGGAAGCCGAAAGCGACGGCGCGACCGCGGACGGTGCATCCGGTGATAATGAGGGCGACGATCAGGGCGAGGACCAGCCCAAGACCTTCACGCCCGAGGAACTCCGCGCCAAGATCGCCAAGCTCCCCATCCGCTTTGCCGCACAGGAGCGCAAGAGCGCGACCGAGGCCGACCTGCGCGACATCCAGAACACCAGCGATCTGGAAGGGTACAAGTTCCCCGGCCTGGACCTGCTCGAGGAGCCCGAGCCCAACTACGACCAGAAGCTCGAGTCCTTCGTCCGCGAGCAGGCCACGGCCCTTGAGCGGGCGCTCAAGGAGTACAAGATCGATGGCGGCGTCGTCGGCATCGAGTCCGGCCCGGTCATCACCATGTACGAGGTTCGTCTGGCGCCCGGCACCAAGGTGGCGGCGCTCGGCGCGATTTCCAGCGACCTTGCCCGTGCGCTGCGTGCGGTCAATATCCGCATCGTGCCCAACACCGAGGGCCGCGACACGGTTGGCGTTGAAGTTCCCAACCCGCACAAGGAGAAGGTGCGGCTGAAGGAGCTCATGGGTCGCAGCGATAAGTGGACCGGCATGAATCTGCCCATGTTCCTGGGCAAGGATGCCAGCGGCAGCCCGCTCATCGTCGATCTGACCAGCATGCCGCACATGCTCATCGCCGGCACCACCGGCTCGGGCAAGTCCGTGTGCATGAGCAGCATCCTGATGAGCTTCCTGTACACCAAGAAGCCCAACGAGCTCAAACTGGTTCTCGTGGACCCGAAGATGGTCGAACTGAGCCAGTTCAAGGATGTTCCGCACCTGATGTGCCCGGTCGTGACCGAAATGGGCAAGGCCGCGGCGATCCTCGAATGGGCCGTCCGCAAGATGGACGAGCGCTACGAACTCCTGGCCGAGGCCGGCTGCCGCGACATCGGCGGGTACAACAACCTCACGTGGGAGGAGCTCAAGGAGCGCTTCAACCCCAAGGACGAGACCGAGGCGGCGCGCATCCCCAAGAAGCTGCCGTTCATGGTCTTTGTCATCGACGAACTGGCCGACCTGATGATGACCAACAAGGAGGTCGAGCACTCGATCGTCCGCATCGCCCAGAAGGCCCGCGCCGTCGGCATGCACCTGATCGTTGCGACCCAGCGCCCGCAGGCCAACGTCGTCACCGGTCTGATCAAGAGCAACATGCCCGCGCGGATCGCCTTCAAGGTCGCCAGCGGCATGGACTCGCGCATCGTCCTCGATCAGAAGGGCGGCGAGTTGCTGCTGGGCCAGGGCGACATGCTCTTCCTCTCGCCCCGCACCAGCAAGCTCGCCCGCAGCCAGGGCACGCTCGTCGACGATCGTGAGATCCGCAAGGTCGTCAAGTTCCTCAAGGAGGTCGCCGAGCCAACCTTCGAGCGTTCGCTCATGCAGATCAAGACCGGTTCGGCCGCGGGCCTGCCGGGCGACAACGACGAACATATCGATGGTGGTCTCGAGGGTGTTGCGGTCGCTCAGAGCGATCCGCTGTTCGACAAGGCCGTCGACGCGGTGCTCGGCGCCAAGACGGGCAGCGTCTCGCTGCTGCAGCGGCGCTTCGCCATCGGGTACACCCGCGCGAGCAAGCTCATCGAGGCGATGGGCCACGCCGGAATCCTCGGCCCGCACGTGGGCACGCAGGCCCGCGAGGTGCAGATGACGCTCGAAGAATGGCAGGCCATCAAGGCCCAGGCTCAGGCCGACGCCGCCGGCGGGCTCTTCGACCCCGCCGCGGCGGAAGCCGCCAAAGCCGCGGCCAAGGCCGATGACGAGGCGCTGGGCGAGTTCGCCAGCGAGAGCGACGATGAGGGCGGCTCGGGAAAAGGACGACGGGCTGAGTCCGGCCCGAGTGATCCGGGCTCGTCGGGCGACTCGGGCGCGGGCATGACCGTCGTCACCGCCGGTCGGTCACGAATCGGTCAGTGATCGCGCGCCGCACCCGGCGATCTCAGTTGCCCGAGAGTTTCCGCATCGCTTCGTAGAGCACAATGCCGCAGCCGATGGCGACCGCCGACGACAGCAGCGGCGCGAGCACGCGCGCGATCATTGGTGCGAGCGTCTCGATGGTCGGCCGCTCGCGGCGGGTTGACTGGACCGCGGCCATCGCGAAGCGGGTCGGGTAGATCTCGCCGCAGCGCGGACAGCGTCCGCGGCTGGGTCTGCCTAGCAGGCTCTCGGCACACGCCGCGCAGTGGTTCGGTGCTTCCTCGGACGCATGCCCCCCGCCCCGACTGAAGGTGCGGATGCTCATGCCCTGTCTATTCGCCCGGCCGGATTGGGGGTTCCTTGGCCGAATGAGGCCGGCACATTTGCGCGATCTTGACATGAAGTTTGGTATATGATCAGATTGCCACTATGGAACCCCTCGGCTGGACAGACATGGCGGTGCGGATCGGGGCGGCGCTGGTCTGCGGAGCGCTGGTGGGGCTTGAGCGCGAGCGAAAGCAGCGCCCGGCGGGGTTCCGCACGATGATTCTGGTGAGCCTTGGGTGCTGCGGCTTTGTTCTCATCGGGCACGAATCGATCGCGCACCTGGGGGCCGACGCACTTGCGAAGCTGCCACCGGGGGCTCCCGCGCCGGGTCAGGCGGAGATGAGTCGGGTGTTGCAGGGGTTGATGGGGGGCATCGGGTTTCTCGGGGCCGGCGCGGTGCTGCAGAGCAAGCGGGTGATCCGGGGCGTGACCACCGCCGCGGCGGTCTGGGTCGTCGCGGCACTCGGCGCGGCGTGTGCGATGGGGCTGTACCAGCTCGCGCTCATGCTCAGCGGCGCAACGCTCTTTACGCTCATCGTGCTGGACATGGTCGAGAACCGATTCTTCCCCGAGCCCAACGACTGGGAAGACAAGGACCGCAAGCACAAGGGCAACGGCCAGAACGACGCAGCGCCGGTCGAGCATGCGCGCGATGACAATCAGTCCGTGCGGATCGGTACGGGCAAGTAGCACGCCGATGCACGCAGAGCGATGCTCACGCGGCCGAGTGGCCGCGCGGGCTGGACTTGGGCCGCGTCAAGTCAGTGTCATGCCGCTGATTCGCGCGCCGAAGGCTACTTTTCCGCGCACGAGCCCCTGCACATCGCTGACAAACCGGCGCTCGTTGACGTTGACCTCGTTGGCCAGAATCAGAAGTTCATCGCCGGGTTGCACCGATGCGCGGAAAACGCAACTCTCGATCCGCGTGAACGCCGCGACCTTGGGCCGCTCCCAGCGCAGATTAAACAGATACGCGCCCAGCTGCGCCCCGGCCTCGACCATCAGGACGCCCGGCAGCAACGGCATGCCGGGAAAGTGACCCTTGACCCAGAACTCTTCCATCCCCACGTTCCAGATCGCGATGCCCTGAGCGCCGGTGGGGGCGTCCCAGATGATGTGATCCAGCAAAGCGAACTGGTCCCGGTGCGGGATGTAGTTGCCGATCTCCGTCCGCCCGATCGGACGCGCGGCGATGTCGATCGCCGAGTAATCGAGCAGCGGCTCCTTGAGCCCGTCGATACCCACACGCTCGAGCATCGGGCTTACCGGCAGTCGTTCGGGCCCGGCGCGGTCGCCCAGAACCTGGCGTGCCGTTTTGCACCCTCCGGCGCGGCCAGCACAGTCCGCCAGTGAGGGCGGCCCGATGGGCGTGCGGACGATCGGAGTTGACGAAGCAGATACTGACATGGGTTGAACTCTAGCCGAAGTCACGGCTCGCAGGCGCAAAGATCTCCGCTCGGACCGGGCGCATCAGCGCCAAAGCGGGCGCGCACGTTTACCTTCGGCATCTGCGCACGCTGGGGCGGGAGTCGGGAGCCAGACGCCGACTACTCGGGCTTGTCATCACCGGCCTGATCGCCCTTGTCGTCGCTGGTCAGCAGGCCCTCGCGGACCTCCTGCGCGGCGGCCTTGATCTCCTGCATCTTCTTGCGGGCGCGAACCTTGGCGGCCTTGTTGCCACTCGCTCCCTTGAGGACGTCCTCCTGCGCCTCGATGACCAGCCGACGGAGACGTTCGTATGCTTCCAAAAAGGCTCCCTTGCGTCGCTGTCGGCCGCCTTTTGGGCGACCTGTGGGGCTAGCGACGAATCGACTATACCCCCCCCGGATTGTGAAGAAGAATCGAACCCGGCTCAGGCACTGAGCGGAAGTAAGTGAAAGCACTTACACACCCTCTTGAGTGTCGCCGGCCAGCATGGACACGCAACGCCGGCGGGGATGGGCCGTAATGCCTCATGGCGGCCACGTGTGCGCGCGCCGATAGGGCATACTGGGTACGGAAGTTCGGCGGATGCACCGGGTTCAAGCTCGGTGAGGGCTCGGCAGTTCGTTGGTACAGTCTTTTCGCAGGCCGGCCGCGTACTGCTCGGGGCGGCGCATCCGGAACCGGCGGGGGCGTGATTGAGGCGCAGCGCGTGAGTGACCAGCCGGAAACATCGAGCGAGAGTCAACCCGGAGTCCCTCGGGGCGCGGCCGACGGCGACGCGACGAACACGGCGCGCGTGCTCGACGCGGCGGTCGGTCGGCTCACGGTGCTGCGCGGCCTGGCGCGCGGGCTGCTGGTGGTGCATCGCCTGGCGTGGATCATTGCGGGGGTGATCTGCGCGCTCGTGGTGCTGGCGCTGACGGACTACGTGCTGCGCGCACCCGGATGGTTGCGCGGCGGGGGGCTGGCGGTGGGGGTCGGGTTCCTGGGCGTGATCGTTTGGCGGCGCGTGCTGCCCGCGATGCGATTCCGTCCTTCGCTGGCGGACTTTGCCCTTCGGCTGGAGCAGACCGAGCAGGCCAGGAGGCTCGGGCTCGGCGGCGTGCTGGCCTCGGCGGTTGAACTGTCGGGCACCATCGGCCAGCGAGGTCTGCCCGAGGCGGCCGACGAGCGCGGGCGCGTCGCCCGCGGGCTGACGCTGGCCATGCTCGCCGATGCGTCGCACAAACTCGCGTCGATGCGCATGCTGCGGGCGTTGAACCCCGGCCCGGCGCTCCGCGGCGGGGCGGTGATGGGTCTCGCCTTCTGCGCGGTGATCGGGCTGGCGATCGCGCAGCCCGCGCTGACGAGCATCGGGCTCATGCGAATCCTGACGCCGTGGAGCGAGGCGCAATGGCCCAAGCGCACGCGCATCGCCGATGCGACGACGCAGGACGTGCACGCGCTCGGCTCCGCCCTAGCCCTGCGGGCGGCGCTGGTGCGCAGCCCACGCCCGAGCGACCAAACCGACGCGAGCGTGCGGTACCGGCTGCTGCTCAACGACCAGCCCGGCCCGTGGATGAACGCCCGGCTGACCAGCCAGGAACGACCGATCGACGGACGCATGATCAGCGAAGAGGGCGAGCCGGTGATCGCCGGCGGCGTGCTGATGGAGAAACTGCTCGAGCCGGGCATGCTGATGCCGCCGACGACCACCGCCGCGGCGACGGCGAGCATCGCCGACGGATCGCTGTTCCTGGAGTACCGATTCGAAACCGATGACGACCAGAGCCCGACGCGGCGAATCGCGCTGATCCAGCCGCCCGCGGTCATCGGCGCAACGGCGAGCATCACGCCCCCGGCATACTTGAACGGTTCGAGCGACACCTCCGCCGCACGGACGATCGACCTCGGCCCCGGCAATGACCAGCGGGCGATCGTGCAGGGTGTGCTGGCGGGCTCGGCGGTGGAGATGACGATCGACCTGAGCAAGCCCGTGCCGCCGGGTCTGGCCGCGGGCGATCCGGCGACGCAGCCGGATGCGGAGGTGCTGACGCAGATCCTCGGGGCGGAGTTGTCGACGATGATCGCGCAGGGCAAGGCCCGGGCGACGTTCGAGCGTGCACGCTGGCGCGTGTCGCTCACGCCGTCAACATCGCTGCGCATCCCCGTGTCGCCGACCGATTCGTCGGGCATCGCCAGCGATCGCGAGAGCGTCTACCGCCTGAGCGTGCGCGAGGATCGTGCGCCGGAGGCGAGCGTCATCGACCCCGGCGAGGACATGGATGCGCTGGCCACCGCGAAGATCCGCGTCGAGTTCGAGGGTCGTGACGATGTCGCGCTGGCGCGCGTCGCGGGAGAGGCCCAGCTCACACGCCGACCCGCCAGCAGCGGCGGCGAACACGAGAAGGTCGGCGAGCCGGTCGTGCTCGCGACGAGCATCGCCGAGCCCGCGGCGGCTGATGCCGGTCCTTCGGGCGGTCAGACGTGGGCAACCACGCTCAAGGCGCAGGGTGTGCTGGATCTGGCGGCGCTGAACGCCGCGCCGGGTGATGTGGTGCTGCTGACGGCACTGGCGAGCGATCGCCTGCGCGAGAGCGACGCATCGCTGGGCGGCCCGGTACGGTCGCAGGTGCGGCGTGTGCGCGTGGTCTCCGGCGAGCAACTCGTCGAGCGTGTGTGGAACGAACTCTCCGGCCTGCGCCGGTCGGCGATCCGCACCGCCGAGACGCAGCAGGACGCCGGCGAGTCGCTCGCGCGGATCGCACAGGCGCCCGACGCCGATGCGCGGCCAGAGGCCGCGAGCGTTTCGCGCCAGCAGGCGGGGGTCATCGAGAACATTCAGCAGATGCAGGAGCAACTGCGGCGGAGCATCGAGCGGGCACAAGCCGCGGCGGGCCAATCACAAGGCCAAGAGCAGAACCAGCAACAGAACCAGCCGCAGGGCCAACAGCAGGGCCAACAGGGCACGCCGCGGGACAACCAGCCAGCGCCGATGCAGGATGAGCAGCTCCAGGCGGCGCTCGATGCGGCCCGCGCGCTGCTCGACCAGGCCCGGCGCGATGCGGGCGAGGCCTCGGCGGCGCTCCAGCGTGCCCAGCAGGCGGCGCGAGCCAACCCGCAGGCCGGCCAGCAGCAGAGCTCGGAGGCTCGCCAGGCCCGGGCGGAGGCGTCAGCGGAGCAGCAGGCCACGCAGCAGACGCTCGAGCAGCTCGCCGAGGCCCTCGATCGCGGTCAGGATTCGTGGGCCCAGCGCCGCGCGCTGGAGCGGTTGGCGGAGGATCAGGCCCAGCTCCGCGAGCGCACGGCGGAACTCGATCGCCAGACCACGGGCCGCGGGGCCGAGGAACTCACGCCCGAGCAGCGCCGCCAGGCGCAGGACTTGGCGCGTCAGCAGGAGGAACTGGCCCAGCGAGCCAGCGAGGCGGTCGCGAATCTGCAGCAGCAGGCCGAGCGGCTGTCGCAGAACGACCCGGCGATGTCGCAGGCGCTGCGCCAGGCGGCGCAGGAGGGCCAGCGGTCGCAGGTCTCGCAGCAGATGCAGCAGGCGGCGCAGCAGGTTCGGGAGAATCAGCAGCAGCAGGCGCAGCGCTCGCAGCAGCGGGCGGAGCAGGCGATCCAGCAGATGCTCGACCAGGTGCGCGACGCCCAGCGCACGCGCGACGCGACGCTGCGCCGCGAACTGGCCAGCCTCGTGCAGACGCTCGAGACGCTCATCACCGATCAGCGCACGCAGATCACGCGACTGGAGCAAGCCCGCGCCGCGCAGGCGAACGCGGGCGATGCGGCGTTTGCCGGTCTGGATGCGCCGATGATCCGGTTGAACACCGCGACGCTCGCGGCGGTGGATCAGGCCGCGGGCTCCGGCGGGACGCGCTCGATCGCCCAGTCGATCCGCGGCGCGGCCCAGGCGCAGACGCAGGCGATCTCCGCGTTGCGTGCCGCGCCGGTCGATGCCGAATCCGCCGATCAGGGCGAGCGGGCGAGCCTGCAGCGACTCGAGAAAGCGCTGGAGGAGGCCCGTACGCAGGCCCAGCAGGCCGCGCAGCGCGACCGCGCTCGCCAGCGGGCCGAGTTGCGCCAGGCGTATCAGGCCCTGCTCGTCCGCCAGGAGCAGTTGAGATTGCAGACCGAGCCGCTCGTGGTCGCCGCGAGTGAGCGTGCGCCGGATCGGCGTGCGAGGTCGGTGGCGCGACAGGTCGGCGATGAGCAGGAAAAGCTGCGCGTCGATGCATCGGACCTGCTCAAGCAGAACGCCGGATTGTCTGAGTTGAACGTGATGGTTCTCGCGCACCGTCGACTCGATGAGGCCACGGCCGCCGCGGCGGCGCAGCTGCGCGAGGCGCAGCTCGGGCCGCTGCTGACCATCCGCCAGACCGGCGCGATGCGCACCCTCCAGAGCCTGATCGATGCGCTCGATGAGGCGCAGCGCGAGGAGGAGTTCCGCACGCCCGAAGGACGGCCTCAGGAGCAGGGCGGCGGCGGTGGTGGCGGCGGGCAGCAGGAGCCGCCGCTGGTCCCGCCGCTGGCGGAACTCAAGGTGCTGCGCCGGTTGCAGGGCGATGCGCTGACGGCGACGCGCGATGCCGAGGCACTCGGGCCGAACGTTGACGCGGCTCTCCGCCGCGCGGTCGTTCAGGATGCGACGCAACTGCAGCGCGAACTGGCCACGCAGGCGCAGTCGTTGATGGAGAAGGTGACCCGTGAGCAGGGTGGTGCGGGACAGCCCGGCAACCAGCCCCAAGGCCAACGACAGGACCAGCCACAAGACCAGCCCCAGGGCGGGCCGGGAGTGCAGCCATGAGCGAGCGGACGACTCGAGCCGGCCGCGGACAGCGGATAATGATCGGTGCGGTGCTGCTGATGCTCGCGGCACTGGCGGGTGCGAGGGCACTCGCTCAGAGCGGCGCGGCGCCCGCACCAACGCCGCCACCGCCCGCCGCGCCCACAGCGCCCGCCGCGCCTCAGCCCGCGGCACCCGTCACACCACCCGCGACGCCCCCGGCCCCTCCCGGTGCGGGTGCGATCCCGGACCTTGACAGCGCTTTGGGCATCCCGGGTTCTGCCAAGCCCGATGCGGGTCGGTCGCCGGATGCGCCCGCGTCGCCGACCCCGCCGGTCCCCGGCGCGGGCGAACTGGACCGCGAACTCCGCGGGACGGCGGACGACATGTTTTCGCAGGCGCTCGCGCTGATGCGCTCGGCCGCGGGAAGGCTCGAGACCGCGGGCGACACATCGCTGACCACGCAGCGAGAGCAGGAAGACGCGGTCCGCAAGCTCGACCAACTCATCAGCGAGCTGGAGAAGAACCGCCAGAAGTCGCGGAGCCAATCTCAAAGTCAATCTCAGAGTCAGTCACAGAGCCAATCTCAAAGCCAATCCCAGAGTCAATCGCAGGGCCAGCAACAGGGCCAGCAACAGGGCCAGCAACCCAGCCAGCCGCAGAGTTCGCAGGGCCAGCAGCAGGGACAGGAGCAAGGTCAGCAGGACGGCCAGCAGGCGGGGCGTCAGCAGGGGCGCGAACGCGGCGACGGCAACACCCCCGGCAATCTGCCGCCGGGTCAGGATCCGCAGATGCGTGCTTCGCTGGACGCGGCCCGCGCCGCCTGGGGCGATCTGCCCGCGCGCGTGCGGCAGATGCTCATGCAGGGCTCGGGCGAGAAATTCTCCAGCGCGTACGAACAGATGACGGAGGAGTATTACCGCCGTCTGGCCGAGCAGCAGCCGTAAGGTTCAGCGATGATGATGCGACCGCGGCGAAATGGTGCCAGTCGGAGCGGAGCGGCCCTTGCGCTGCTCGCGGCGATGCTGCCGATGTACACGCCGATGTACGGGCCGATGCTCGCCGCGGCGCAGGAGCCGATTCCCGCGCCCGCGCCTGCCCCGGCTCCGGCCCCGGCTTCGGCCCCTGCTCCATCCCCCGCACCAGGCACCGGTCCGAGTTCGCCGGTGAACCCCGAAATGGACCGTCCCGCCCCCGCGGCACCGGCGCTGCCCGTGCCCGATGTGGGCGCACCGGTCGCGGCGCCCTCGCGCGAGAGCGATGAGCCCGCGCGGCCGGACACCATCGCGCCCAGCGCCGCCAACGCGCCGCTGCAGGGCGAGATCACGCCGGAGCTCGATCGATCCGTCGAGCGCGGCCTCGCGGCGCTGGCGGCCAGTCAGAACGCCGATGGCACCTTCGGCTCCGGGCGCTTCGCCCGCAACGTCGCGGTCACGAGCCTCTCGGCCCTTGCGTTCATGAGCGACGGCCACCTGCCCGGCCGCGGCAAGTACGGAACCAATGTGCAGAAGGCGCTGGACTCGGTGCTCGCCAACGCGACCGAGACCGGGCTGATCGCCAGCGAGATCGGCTCCGGCCCGATGTACGGTCACGGGTTCGCGACGCTTTTTCTTGGCGAGATTTACGGCATGACCGGCGGCGGCGCGGGCACGCCCCAGAGCCAGAAACTCCACGATGCGCTCGTGCGGGCGTGCAGACTTATCGAGCGCACGCAGAACGAGGAGGGGGGCTGGCGGTACAACCCCGTGCCGTACGACGCGGATGTGAGCGTGACGATCTGCATGATCATGGCGCTGCGCTCGGCGCGCAACGCGGGGATCGAGGTGCCGCGGAGCACCATCGATCGCGCCGTCGAGTACGTGCGCAAGGCGCAGAACCCCGACGGCGGATTCATGTACCAGCTCAGTTCGGGCGTGAGCGCGTGGCCGCGCTCGGCCGCGGGCGTCGCGTCGCTGTTCTACGCCGGGATCTACCAAGATCAGGCGATCACCAGCGGCATGGACTACCTGCGCCGCAACGCGATGCCGAACTCGCCCTCGCGCACCGAGAGCCACTACTGGTACGGCCAGTACTACACCGCGCAGAGTTTCTACCTCGCCGGGGGCGAGCAGTGGGCGGCCTTCTGGCCGGCGGTGCGGGCCGAACTGATCGATCGCCAGGGCTCCAGCGGCATGTGGGTCGATCAGTCCATCGGCAACGCGTACGCGACGGCGATGGCGCTGATCGTTCTTCAGATCCCCAAGCGTTACCTGCCGATCTTCCAGAAGTGAACCAGCCGCGACCACAAGCCGTCGTCCGGTCCCGCACGCCCGCGAGCGTGCTGTGCGCCATATCCGCCGCGTCGGTGGTGCTCGCCGCGAGCGCGCCGGCCCCGGCGCAACTGGTCCAGCCCAGCAACGCCCCGCGCGCCCAGCCGATGGTCGTGGTCGATGATGCGCTGAACATGACGCTTAGCGATGAGCCGATCCGGCTCGATGAGCGGACGCTGACCTTCCGCGTCGAGGGCGAGGAGCGCACGCTGCCGCGCGAGCGTGTGCTGGCGCTCGGCCCGGCTGAGTGGGCGCTGGGCCGCGGGGCGAACGCGCGGGCCGTCGTGGCGGGCGTGGGCGACTCCGGGCAGGCGCGGCTGACGTTCACCGATGGATCGCGCCTGCACGGCGTGGTGCCGATGACGGCCTTCGAGCCCGAGACCTTCGTGCTGCGTCACGCGCGGCTGGGGGTGCTGAGTTTCGCGCTCGATGAGGTGGCGGGATTCGACAGCGACGCCGAGTTCCCGATGCCGCAGAGCGCGGCGGGCCGCGACGGCGATGGCGCCGCCGGGCCGTCGGGCGCTGCTGGGCCGTCTGGCGCCGCTGGGCCATCGGGCGCGGCTGTGCCATCGGGCGATATGGCGGTGCTCAGCAACGGCGATCGGCTCGAGGGCTTCATGGTCGGCCTGGTGCTCTCGGGCACCGATACCGAGCCCGGCGCGCCAGCGATCCGCTTTGAGACCCGCGGGCCCGGCGAGACGGCGCGCGCGGGCGACGGGGTGAGCGTGCGCACGATCCCGCTCTCGCGCGTCGCGGTGCTGCGGCTGGCCAATCCGCCCGTGCCGGCGGTCGGCGCGCGGATATGGATGAGCGACGGCTCATCGCCGCGGGTCGCGTCCATCGGCGCCATCACGCCGACGCGATGGAACCTGAGCCTGGTGCGCACGCCCGGAGCCGGGGCGATCGAGCTGGGCGTGCCGGCGTGGAACATCCACGGCGCGGTCTTCGACAGCGCGGCGCTGGTGGCGCTCTCGCGACTGCCCGCGCCGCGCATCACGCTGCCGACGGGACGACGCTGGTCCGAGCCGGTGCTGGGTGTGCCCGGGTCGGGCGATGATGATGCGACGCAGCCCGCGGGCGTGGCGGATGTCCGCGATGTGCTCCTGCCCGGGCCGATGGCCGCGGCGTGGACCCTGCCGGTCGGCGCCAGGCGCATCGCCGGCCTGCTGGTGCTGCCGGAGGATTCGCGAACCTGGGGCGATTGCACCGTGACGCTCACGCTCGAGCGCGGCGGCTCGGGCAACACGGTGCTGCTGACCCAGCGGCTGAACGCCGAGCGGCCCGAGCACGCGTTCAACGCCGAACTGCCCGGGCAGGGCCCCGGCGTGCTGCGGGTCGAGGTCGATGCGGGCCCCAGCGGGCCGGTGCAGGATCGGGTGGTGCTGCGGCGGGTGCTGGTCGCGGTCGATCCGCGGGCGGGCGGCGCGGGCGCTGCGCCGGAACGGCCCTGATGTGATGCTCGTGGGGGCCCGCCGTTCTTCGCGGCGGTCGAGCCCGCGCGCGCCGCGGACCGATAGAGCCCATGGCATGACCCAGCGCGCCGCGAACAACGCCGATGTGATCGAGGTGCCCGTGAGCCTGCACGGGTTCTGGCCCGGGTTCGAGATCGATGAGTGGGCGCGGGCCATGGCCTTCATGGGCGATGGCCTGCGTTGGCGGCTGGCGGAGCCGGGCGAGCGGCCGCGGCTGGCGATCGTCAGCGTCTTCGCGAGCGAGGCGGGCCGCTGGTCCGCGGGCGGCGGAGCCGTGCCCGCGGGCGTGACGAGCCTGCAGTTCATCGGCGAGAGCCGCGCTCCGGATCTTGATCGCTTCGACTTTGCCATGAGCATGAGCACGCTGAGCGACCCGCGGCACCTGCGCTGGCCGCTGTGGTGCTGGAACCTGCGCGTGGCCGACGGCTCGTTGGCGGCGCTGCAACGCCCGGCCCCGGAGCGCACGGCGCACGCGGCGACGGTCCGCGCGCGGCCCGGCTTCTGCGCGTTCGTCGTGGCCAACCGCTCCGCTCGCGAGCGTCTGGCGATGTTCCGCATGCTCAGCGCCCACCGGCGCGTCGACGCGGCGGGGCCGGTGGGCCGGAACGTGCCGCCGATCGCGCCGGGGACGCTCGCCAAGCGGGCGTTCCTGCGCGGGTACCGCTTTGCGCTGGTGTACGAGAACCGCGCCTGGCCCGGGTACTGCACGGAGAAACTCGCCGAGGCCCTGGCCGCGGGGTGCATCCCGATCTACTGGGGCGACCCGCACGCGGCGCGCGACTTCAACCCCGCGTGCTTCCTGCGGCGGGAGGACTTTGCCAGCGATCAGGCCCTGGCGCAGCGCGTGATCGAGCTGGACACGGATGAGGCGGCGTTCATGGCGATGGCGGCGCAGCCGTGCTTTGTCGATGACCGCGTGCCGGAGTCGCTGAGCGACGAGACGGCGCGGCGGTTCATCCAGCGCGTGCTGGTCCACGCGGGCGTGCCGGGCGCGTGACGGGGGCGTGCGGGGGCGTGATTGGCACGAGGGCGCGAAGGAGTCATGGCACGCTGCCACTTCGCCACTGTGCCACTGTGCCACTCTGCCACTTCCCTCAGTGATGCCCGCCCTGGGTGCTGCGGGCCTCGTCGATCGCCTTGGTGATCGACTCGGGCGTCGCGTTCAGGTGCATGGTCTCATCGACCAGGCACGCCGGCGCACCCTCGCACAGGCCCAGGCACTCGAGCTCGACGAGCGTGAACTTGCCATCGTCGGTCGTCTGGCCGACCTCGATGCCAAGCTTGCTCTTGCACGCGGCGGTGATGCTCGCGTGATCGCAGACCTCGCAGGCGATGCTGCGGCAGACGGCCACCACGTGCGCGCCCTTGGGCTGGAGCCAGAACTCCTCGTAGAAGCTCGCCGTGTCCCAGACTTCCGCCGGGTTGACATCCAGGAACGCGCCGACTTCCTCCAGCGCCTGCCACGGCAGCCAGCCCCATTCGTGCTGCACCGCGTGGAGCGTCGGCAGCAGCGCGCCGCGCTTCTGCTCGTAGCGCGGCAGGATCTCGCGCGTGAGTTGTTCCTTCAGCGCGGCGGTCAGGTACGGCTCGGCGCGACGCGGGATCTTCATCCCCGCTGAGTTCTTGACGATCCAGGCCATGGCGGTCTCCGTCTTGCCGCGTGCGGCGGGCCGGCGTGCGATGGGCACAACGCCGACCGAGCCTCGCGGAACCGTGTCAGGGTAGCGACGCCAACGCCGCCCGGCCTTCGACCTGAACAACCACCAACTTCGACTCCTCCCGGGGGCTGAGCAGGCGCAGAAGCCCGCCCGCGCGCCCAGAACCGCGCCCAGAACCGCTGCTTGACCCGCTCCCAGATCCGCCGCCGGAGTCCGATCCGCCCCCGGGGCTCTCCGGCTCGGCCAGCGGGTCGAGCCGGATAAACGGCCGCGAGCCCGCATCGGCCAGCACGAATTCGTGCTCGAGCGTTTCCTTGGGGCCCAGGCGATGCCGCTCAGCGCGGCCCTCTTCGATCCCGCCGCGAGCGTCGAGCACGCCGACCTCCACCCAGACCACCTCATCGGCCATGTTCCGCAGCACCAGCCGAGCGGGCGAGATGGGCGACGAGGGCGCGCCGGGCGTCCCGGCCCCATCGCCTGCCGCGCCATTGGCCGCGCCGTTGGCCGCGCGATTGGCGGCGCGATCGGCCGCCGGCGCGGGTCCGCTGGCGGTCGTGGTCTGTGCCGATGTCATGCCTCCGCCCCCGCCCCCGCCCCCGCCTCCGCCTCCAACTCCGGCCCCGCGCCGCAGCGCCTCGGGCACGAGCCCCGGCGAGAACATCCCCCGCGTGCCTTTCTCGTGGATCATGAATGCGCCCCCCGGCGTGCGCCGGGCGATGGAGCCTTTGGCGTTGATCGGGCCCTCATCGGTGATCTTTGCCGATGGCGCGGCCGCATCGAGCGTGCCCCAGCGGACCATGTGCAGCCCGATGCCATCGGCCGAGGTCAGCAGGACAAAGTCCCCCGCGTTGCTGAGGCTGCGGCGGCTCGAGGGGGCGCGCGCCGAGAAGACCAGCGCCCCGCCGAAGTTGGGGTTTGCGGCCGCGGCGGCCTTGGTGTCGCCGACGGGGCCGGGGATGGCCGATTCGTGGCCGTTGAAGACGACGCAGACCTGGCCGGGGGCGAGGCGCACATCGGGAAAGATGAAGGCATCCTCGGGCTTTTTGATGGTGTCCTTGTCGAGCAGACGCATGCCGCGGAGGGAGACGGGGCGATCGAGCGGATTGAAGAGTTCGATGAACTCATCACCGGCGACCTGACGCGTGCCATCGGCGTTGGCATCGCCCGCATCGCCCGAGGGGACGGCGGCGAGGACCTCGGTGATCATGGGGGCGATGAGCGGAGCGGGGCCGGGGCCAGTGGTGGTGCCAGCCGTCGAGGCGGTGGCGTGCGCCGGACCCTCTGTGGCGCTGGCGGGCGAGGCGATGGCTGCGTTGGCCGCGTTCGCGGTGATGGCGGCAAGAGCGGCGATGGCGATGATCGCCGCCGAGCGAGCGTGGCCAAGTGCGCGAGCAGCAGTGCAGCCAGCCGCGAGGGGAAGGGGTCGCCACAAACCGCCAAGAGGCGAGGGGTTCATGGCGAAGAAGTGTAACCCAAGGGGATGGAAGGCCCGTAGGCCCGATGCGGGAAGCGGGTTCGCCGGTGATCGGCGGTGGAGAAGTTGTCGGCGAGGGTGGGGGCGGGCCGGGGGCCGGGGCGGGGGGCCGGTGGGCCGGGACGGAGGTGGTCCGGGTTCGGAAGTGGCCGCGGCGGGGCGTTCGTTCGCGGTGCTTCCCGGTGCGCCCGCTCAGCCCAACTGCCCCGCGAGGATGATGTACCCATCGGGATCGACGATTCGGAGCTCGCCCGCGGGCATGTAGGCGGGGTGTGCCACGGCGAAGACCGTGCGTGGCCCATCGCCGGGCTGCCAAGCGCCGCGGTACACGCCGCGGTCCCGCACGCCACCGGAAAGCAGCCGCTGCCTCAGGCCGGCGACATCCGCGCTGTACATGTACAGGATGACCGCCTGCTGCTCGGCATCCACCGGCCCGCTCGCTCGCGCGAGCATGATCTCCGCCGCGCCGCTTTTGGCCAGCGCCCAATACGCATCGCCGCGATCATCCTTCATGGTGCTTTGCGGCACAAAGCCGAGCAGGGCGTAGAAGTCCAGCGACGCCCGGACATCGGCCACGTGGATGAACGGCACAAGCCGATTGACCGCGTGGGAAGCCGACGTCGGTGGGAGCGTCGCCGTGTTCATGGGCGGATCGTACGCGCGGCGCTCCGGTGATCATCCGAACCGCGGAGGCGCTCAACGCGGGAGCGCGGCGTCGGTCCCGGGCGAACGGCTCCGCGAGATTCTGGTGTGGAGTCGGCGCGGCTGGTGCCGCGGGCACGGAACCGAGCCCGTGTTGAACGGGCGCTGAAGTGAGGAATCACCGGTTCGTCGCCACGCCCTTCAAGCCCGACGAACCGGTGGCATGCCAAGGGACGCAGTCGGAGGCACGCCTCCCGGGCCGGAATCGGGTGCGCGGCTCTCGGAATTCCTTCCTGAAGACCCCTTGACACAATAAGGTCAGGGTGGTCTACTTGGAACGGCATCGGCATGTCGCCGGTGTGCTCGGCCCCGCGGGTGATCGCCCGCACATCATGGATGGAGAGAGAGATGCTGCTCAAGCGCCTGTGCAACGTTGCCGCGATCGCGGCGGTCAGCGGACTCGCGTCGTCCTTTGCCGCGGCGTCGATCACGATCTCCACCGTGCCGATCGGCAACCCGGGCAACGCGCCGGACCCGCTGACAGGCTTCGGCTCCGTCGCGTACACGTACAACATCGGACAGACGGAAGTGACCAACGCGCAGTACGCGGCGTTCCTCAACGCCAAGGCCGCGTCGGACCCGTTTAGTCTGTACAACCCGGAAATGGCGGGGACGTTTGGCGGGATCACGCGCTCGGGCTCGCCGGGGTCGTACACCTACTCGACGATCAGCGGGCGTGCGAACCACCCGGTGAACTTTGTCTCCTTTTGGGATGCGACGCGCTTCGCCAACTGGCTGCACAACGGGCAGGGGAGCGGCGACACCGAGACCGGCGCGTATACGCTCACTGCGGGCGGGATCGCCAACAACACCGTCACCCGCAATGCGGGCTGGGCGTGGGCGGTGACCAGCGAGGACGAGTGGTACAAGGCGGCGTATTACCAGCCTCCCCTCCCAAGCACTTACAACCAGTATCCAACGCAGACCAATACGATCGACACCTCGCAGGTGAACTATGGAAACGCGATTGGCAACACCACGCCCGTCGGCTCGTACGCGGCCAACTATTTCGGCGCATTCGACATGGGCGGCAACGTGTGGGAGTGGAACGAGGCAATCATCCTCGGCTCTGCCCGCGGTTTTCGGGGCGGGTCGTTCGACGGCAACGACGGCCACCCGCGGCGCGACAGCCGCCCATACCATGGCCCGGCAGGCGAATTCAACAGCGTTGGATTCCGGGTCGCTTGGCTGCCCGGGCCTTCCGCTGCTACGTTGTTTGCGATTGGCGGGCTTGCGGCGTTGCGTCGTAGGCGGTGCGTCGGTCAGTGACCTTCTGATCTCCGGTTTCTTTACGATTTGAACGTTCACACACACGGGGCGGGGAGAGTGGCTTCGGTCCCGTGCCACCGCCTCCACTGGATTCGGCGTGGAGTCGGTGCGGCTGGACCCGCGAACAAAGGAACCGAGCCCATGTTGATTGAACGCCGCAGCGAGAAAAAGCCGGTTCATCGCAATCCCCCAAGCGCGACGAACCAACGGCACGCCAGGCGTCACGATCGGTGCCGCGACCCCGATCGGAGTCCCGCGACTACGACGGCTTGCTCACCAATCTCTCAAACTGTTTGTGCCAACTCTCAGTGGTCTGAATGATCGTCCAAGACAAGTCGTTGATCATCTCTACGGTTATCTCGACTCTCTGCAGAGCTTGAAATCGCGATTCAACAGGAAGGCCAAACTGGAGCTGGATCTGCTGGTTCGGTTCTACCATGCTCCCGATTCTCACTGGTTCGGTAGCGAATTCTGAGACGGTCGCCAGCCGAGCCCGGCGAAGTCGCAGCGTCATGTGCCGCTGCGACTCCTCGCAATGGGCAAGCTGCGTGATTCCGTTGTGGTGAGCGAGAACATTTCGAATCGCCCATGCCGACGACAACTCGCTTTCGTAGTTTGTAGTGATGCCACAGAGCTTGTGGAGCTCCGTGAGGGCGTCCGGGAGCCCTAGCTTGGCAGTAGGGTGTTTCTTGTTCGTCATAAGGCGGTAGAGTGCCGCAGGATCATCGAGCGACTCTGGGGAGACGCCAGGCAGTTCGAACGACTGTCCCTGATGCATCTTGATCGCCTTGGCCCCGAAGTACATCCAATTGATGTAGTGAAGCACCGCCTCGATCGACTCGCAGAATGAGAAGTGCAGTACACGCTGCGATGCGACATCGATCGATTGTTTCGTAGTGAGCGGCTCGGCGAGTGTCGAAATCGTGCCGTTGCCAACGTAGAGCGATTGAATGCTCTCGTTCGGTTGGACCCGGGAGAGTCCGAGCATCGCAGTCATTGCCCATCTTTCAGCTTCTTGGACTCTTTGGATCGCAAGAAATCGAAGCCGGCCGATGTCAAGCTGTCGGTCACTCGTCGGAATACTCATGTGACAGGCTAGGTCCTGTTTTGCGGATCGTTCGCGGGCAGTGCGGCATCGGTCCCGTTGCCCCGGGAACGAGGAGTCGAACCGTTGCTCGCCAAAAAACTAGGCTAGGCCCTGTCTGACGGATCATCCGGGGCGAGGAGGCGGAGGTAGCGTCGGATGATCGCGAGGTTCACGAACGACAGGAAGCTCGACGCGAGCTTGTCGTAGCGGGTGCCGACCCGGCGGTTCTCCTTCAGCCAGCCGA
>JAJTHN010000005.1 GCA_021297895.1 Phycisphaeraceae bacterium
GGTGCCCGGATTCGTCGAGGAGGGGGGCGAGACGTACGTGTCCGCCGTCGGCTTTCCCGTGAATCGCCCGCGGCCCGTTGCGGCGTACACGGCTATTCAGACACCGTGGGGGCTGTTCGACACGTCGGGTGGTGTATTTGAGTTCACCAATGAGTTTCTTGGCATTGCTGATCTCTTCGGTGTACCTTATTATAGAGTTCTCGGGACGGATTATGGCTCAAATGCTGACTTATTAGCCATCGAGGAGCAGCCGGGATTCTCATCGAGTACGCTAGACATTGCCAATCGATTGCGTGGAGACTCGGGGGTCCGTCTTGTATGGACCATTCCCTCACCCAGCAGTGCAGTCGCTTGCTCACTTGGTTTTGTCGCAGCCTTTTATCGGAGACGCACAGATGAAGTTTAAGTCAGCATCGATCATTCTCGCCTCTTTGCTCAGTTCTACGGCTCTTGCACAACCAACGCCGCCGACAGTCCAGTTTCCGGGCGGCCAGTGCGCCGGCACTGGACAGTTCGCACTTTGTATCAACGTGAACGCAATCCTTGTTGAGCAGCGAACCGATATTGACATTTGGGACATCACCATCACAACACAAAAGCCAAACGCAAACGCGGTCCACATTGTCTCCATTGGCCGGAACGTGGTGCGCAGTGTTACAGTGATTAACAATACCGCAGCAAACAATCCAACATTTGATTTCTTCTTGAACGGCAACATTAACGATCGGCTTGATCTGGCCTCGCCTGGACGTGTAGCAAGTGCTCGAATTCGTAAGGGAAACGACCCCGCAAGTCAGAGAATGGGGCTGTTTGTTCAGTCCATGTCCGCACAAGGAAGTGTTAACGGTATTGATGCAGACATAATCGGCGATCTTGTGGTGGTTGGATCGATCAATGCCGATGGTGTCGTGGCTAAATTCAATCCCGAACTGAACCAAGGCGGGACCATCGGGCGATTGTTCGTATTCGCAGACCCGCAATTGGCGGGCAGCGGCAATCTGCTCGGACCTGTGCGTGCAGTGTGGCCGGATCCAACGCCGAACGTGTTCACGAGGGGATTCATTAATCGCCTTGTGGTTGACGGAACAATCGGTTCACCGGGTGCACCTGTTGCGATTGAAGCAACTCGAAACATTGGAAGTATAGAGGCTCCGAATGGCAGCATTAATGCGGCTATACTCACTCCAACTGATATCGGTTTTGTGCAAGCGGCATCGATCGGTCCGGCGAGCTCCATCGACTGCAGAAGCTTGACCCTCTCTGGTCGCCCCGGCCAGTCGGGGCTGCAAGTCGCAGGTGCGATGGCAGGCCTCTTGCGTATACGCGAGTCCTTCGTTCAGCCATCGGCATCCATTGCGGTCGGCTCTCTGCCTGGACAAGTCATCATCAACGGCCGAAACGTTACGCCCGCGGGTGTGTGGGGAAGGCCGATCATCGTCGCCGGTTCAACGCTTTCCAACGCTCCCGCGGGGTATCTGACGACGCCTGCGGCTTTGCAAGGCGGGGCCGTCGGCGTCGCCCCGTTCCGCATTCATCGTACTGCGGGAACGCCGGCGTACGATGTCGCCACCGGCACCGTTTCGGGCACGATCAACAATACAAATACCGGGTCTGCCCAAGTGTTCCCCGCGGTGGCGTTCTACGGGCCTGTTAAGCCGCAGGTGGGCCAGACAACGCTTCTGACGCTCCAGAGATTCGTCGGAGCGAACTATGTTGCCGTCCCTGCTGGTGAAGTTTCGTTCTCGGTGATCGACGATGGTGCGTTCGATCGACGCGTTCGCATCGCACCCGCATCCGGCACTCGCCCGGCGGGATTCCGGTTGCGTCCCGGTCAGTACAGGGCCACGACAACCACGGCGCTGCGCTGCGATCTGGTGTCAGACGAGCCCGCGGTGTCGTCCGAAGGGGAGTTCCTCTTTACGATCATCGATGGCTGCGGCGTGGCCGACATCGCCAATACCGATGGTGAGTACCTCCCCGACAACGTGGTTGACAACGGGGACTTCAACGCCTTCTTCGCGGCGTTCTTCCGGGACGAGACGGACCTCGATCGCTTCTTTGCCGACATCGCCAATACCGATGGAGACCCGTCGGCCGACGGTCTGATCGATAACGGCGACTTCACGGCGTTCTTCGCGGCGTTCTTTGTCGGGTGCTCCCCGTCCTCTCTTGGGGGCGGCTCCGGCGGCGAGTCCATGCTCGCGGCGCTCGGGGCGGGCGGGCAGGGGATCGACCTCTCCGCACTCACCAGTGCACAACTCACCGCACGGCTTGAGCAGCTCCGAGCCCTCGGCCGCCCCGTCACGCTTCAAGACCTCCAGACCATCATGCCCGAGGTCTTCGTTGGCGGTGCTGGCGACCAGTAAGCGTTGCCTGATCGTTCTCCGACTCCCCGCGGCGGCACGACGCGGGGAGTCGGTTCGTTTTTGCGCATGGCCGTCCGATGCAACGGCCCCTTCGCTTCGATGATGCGACAGGAAACCAGCCCACAAGGCCGAGCGACACATTTTGTCCTGCTCGCGCTCAAGTCGCTGTCAGCGCGGGCCGAAGCTTCAGTTCATGCCCGCCACCGCGGCGTGTGTCGCGGGGTGAGGGCCGTTGCAATCGGAGACCGACCCATGTCCATCGTCCCTCGCAAGAATGAAGACTTCCTCACGTTCCTCAACGACCGTACCGAAATCTGGTCGGACGCAGCGCCTCTTTTGGGCATTTCGGCGGCGAACCTCGCCCAATGGACGACGCTCGTGACCAACGCCAACACGGCGTTCTCCACCGCCAGCAAGGCCAAGAACACCGCCAAGGCTACCGTCGATGCGCAGAACGACGCCTTCCGCGCCGCTCGTGACGCCACCGCCGGGCTGATCCGCGACATTCGCAACACCGCCGACCGCGCGGCCAACCCGGGGCTGATCTATCAGACCGCGAATCTCCCCGCCCCACAGCCCCCGTCGGCACGCCCCGCACCCACGCAGCCGACCGACCTCCGCGCGATCATCAACCCCACCGACGGCACCCTCACCGTCCGCTGGAAGGCCCGCGACAACGAGGGCGCGGTGTACCGCATCGCCCGTGCAAGCATCTCCGACACCGGCGAGCTCGGCCCATCACAGGAAGTCGGCATTTCCGGCAAGAAGTCGTTCATTGATGAAACCGTCCCCGTCGGCGTGGCGGGCGTGGTCTACACCGTCCGCGGCCAGCGCGGCCAGAGCATCGGCGCGCCGAGCGTCACGCTCACCGTCCGATTCAGCACCGGCGCGCGCGGCGCCCTGCGAATCGCGAGCCAGGAGCGCAGCAAGGCGGCCTGAGTGGGGGAGTGGGGGAGGGGGGGAGGGGGGGAGTGGCCGAGTGCCGGGAGCGTGGCGACGGTGCCACGCTCCCGGCAACGAAATGGGAACGGGTTCGCGAAGATAGGTGCGGGCGATGTTGAGCGCCCGTCCCCGTGTTGATCGAATGCCCATACAAGAGCACCGGCACGCCGCCGCGGCGATCCGGCATCTTCGCGAACGCCCGTCCTTGAGCGCCCTCCGCGGCCATCGGGCAATGGCCCGAAACCGCGCCCGACCCGAGCAGCCTCGGCTACCCCTGAATCATGGGCTTTGTCCCGCGCTTCTTGCGTTCTCTTGTCGCTTCACCCTTGCGGGCGATCAGTATGGCTTGTAGACTTTTCCGCGTACGGGCGGGCTTTGGCCGCGGTTGTTGGCGGCGGCGCGTCGCGGGTTTTGGTATCCGGAGGGATTGAGACATGATCCGATCAGGTGTGAACGGTCGCGCTGCGCGGCGCTCGTGTGTTCTGGCCGCGGCGGCGATGCCGATGGTCTTGTCCGCCGCCGCGTGGGCCCAGAGTTTCTCGAACATCACGCCCATCACGCTGCCGACGAATTCCGCGACCGGTGCCGGTCAGCCGTACGGCACCTCGATCACCGTCTCGGGCCTCTCGACGCGGATCAGGTCGTTCACCGTCACCATTCAGAACATCAACCACATCGCCGTGGGCGATGTCCGCGCGCTGCTGGTGGCCCCGAGCGGGGACAAGATCCTGCTTGTCAGCGATGCGGGGTCGACCACGCAGGTTGTCGGGCAGACCTGGACCTTCAGCAACGAGGCCGCGACGCAACTGCCGACGGCGTTCGGCGTCGCGCCGACTTCGGGCACCTATCGGCCCACGGTCGTCAGCGGGTCGGCGTTGCCCGCGCCGGCGCCGGGACTGCCGTACACCACCGACATGTCGACGCTCTACGGCAAGGACCCCAACGGCACGTGGACGCTGTACATCGCCGATGGCTTCCCCAACTTCGCGGGCGGCACGATCCAGGGCGGCTGGGTGCTGAACATCGTCGGCGATGTCGACACGCGCTTTACCTATCAGGGCGTGCTCACGAGCAACAACACCCCGTTCACCGGGAACATGAACGTCCGCTTTTCGCTCTTTGGCGCGCCGTTCGCCTCCATCGGCGAGACGCCGCTGGCCCCCTCGCAGACCAAGTCCTTCACGAACGTGCAGCGCGGCCTGGTCAGCACCGAACTGAACTTCGGCGATGCGATTCTGACGCCCAGCTCGCTCTGGCTCGAGACGGCGGTCGAGTCGCCC
Source organism: Phycisphaeraceae bacterium (assembly GCA_021297895.1). Lineage (GTDB taxonomy): Bacteria > Planctomycetota > Phycisphaerae > Phycisphaerales > UBA1924 > JAJTHN01. Next base: position 4,589 of record JAJTHN010000005.1, read on the forward strand.
ATCGGCTCGGGCTTTGTCACGCTCTCGCCCCGCCAGGCGATCACCATCGCGCCGCAGGCCGGGCGCGCGCTGGTCGCGGCCAGCGCCGAGCGCGCCCCGTGGTCGGGCCTGACCGGTGTCCCCGCGCGCGTCGCCTCGCCCGTGACGGCGTACACCAACTCCGTCGGCTCCTTCACGCCCGCCAACTACGGGTCGACGACGTACGTGACGATCAACCAGACCAACGTCGATCGCGCGTTCCCCGCCGGGCGCGTGCTGGTCAACTGGTCGATCACCGGCTTTACCAACATCGCCAACACCGCCGTGAACATCCGCCCGCGGCTGGGCCCGTTCATCGGCACGCCGACGAGGTTCTTCTTCAACACCGCCGGCGAGCACGTGACCATCAGCGGCACATCGATCTTCGAGAACGTCACCGCGGGCACGCACACGGCGCTGCTCGAGGTCCAGCGGACCTTCGGCACCGATGCGCTCCGCCTGGACAGTCAGGACAGCTTCACCAGCACATGGCTGTCGCTGCCGAACTGAGTGCAGGCCGGCTTACCCTTGGCGATCGAGCACACAGGGGACACAGCCCGGAGCGCGCCGAGCATCTTGGGCATGACAATCGCCAGAGTCCTTGCCACGCCCCCGGTCGCGGACTACTGGGCTGTGGTCGGAGCAACCGCGGAGGATGTCGATGATGCGTCGGGCACTCTTGCTCATTCTGCTCCTTTGGGCTGCGATCGTGCCTGGTTGCCAAGGCCGACATGTCGAGTTCGTCTCCAATAGACCGATCGAGCCGCCGGCAGCGCACCGTGAAGCACTGACCAAGGGGGTGTCGAATCCGGACACCGTGACCGTGTGCATTGCCGAAGCGCGTGCGGTGCAGAATGGGATGGTGGTCTGGCTGAGCGTTGCTGGCATGCCCGCTTCGACCATTACCGATTTCGACTCGATCACGCTATCCCAAGCACTTGCAGGGTACATTGAGCACAGCGTCCATGCGTTCGACGTCATGGACTCGACGGGCAAGCCGGTTGTCATTGAATCCCCGGATCCGCACGAATCGAACTGGCCCGAGTTGTCGCGAGTCCGGGATTTCTATCGGTGTTCAATGTGGGGCTCAACAGGTCCCCAGTTCAGCCCGGGCCAATTCGTGCACGCGCCCACAACAACCGACACCCCGGGCGTGCTCTCCCAGATGTTGTTCTTGTACTGCAGGACAAACCTCGACGGTGCATCGATCTCACTTGGCACCTCTCAGAAATCTCTTGAAGCGGTCCGCCACGTTGAAAAGAGAATGCAGAGCGAGCTTGAGTCGCCCTCGGGGATCATTGTGCTGCCGAATCGCGTGCACGTACGTCCGCTCTGATCCTCGATTGGGAACGCGGCACCGGTGGCCCGCTCCCGGCAAAGAACTTGGAGCGGGTTCGCGAAAATGGGAGCGGGTGATGTTGAGCGCGGCCCGGAGACAAACGCGTGTATGGCTGATCGTGCGAAGGGCCATCGGGTCGGTGCTTGTGATCAGCGCGGTGCTCATGGTGCTTGGCCTCTGCTGCGGCCTGCGGACGTCGATCGCCCATGCGCTGGTCGGATGGGACAACATTCTCTCCGGACGACCGAATGTCGTTCGCTGGTCCCCGATCGGTTTTCTGGGCATTGTCGCCGTCAGCGATCGTGGCGCGATGTTCTGGCCGGCCGATGTTGAAGCCGGCCCGGGCCCCGCGGTCGAGAATGCCTGCGTCTACAACGTACTCCTGAACGGATCGTCGTTCGGACACCTGTTGGTCCGCGGCACGGTCCTTGAACTCCGGCTGACATCGCAGCAATCGACGCGCGAGTGTCTGGCACGGTTCGACGCAGACGCCCAATGGCCTTATCAGCACTGGAGCGACCTGCACGATCTGGCCGCGACGTCCTTGCTGCGTTGGACGCGCGACAAGCCGGGCTGGGGCCTTGCCGACAACTCCGCCGACGCGCTCGAAGAGATGCAGCGTGAACGCAGCAACCAAGTCACCGTGCTGCACCGCGGTCCTGAGTTTGTGCTGGTGCCCTTAGCGGTCATGCTCGCGCTCGCCGGTTGGTGGTTGTTGCGACTGTCACCATCGCGTATCGCGCGGTCGCCGCGGCGTGGTCGCGCTTCGGCGATCCTCGTGTAGGGTGATCTGGCGATCGGGTGGCATCAGATCCCGGGCATCGTCCCGCTGCCACCCGCCGCGGTCATGGCCCAAGTGTCCGTCCCGCCGCGGGCGGAATGACGTTCGCCCGCTTACCCTGCTAAACGTGTCCGAACGTTCCGACATCTTTCTAACTCCGAGCATCCTCGGTCTGACCGCGCGGCAGTACGAGGCGGCGTGCAAAGCCGCCGGGCGGTCTGCCGGACGTGTGGCGCTCGACCGCTACGCGGCGGTCTTCCGCTCCGGCGATCTGACCGGGCCCGACTTGGCGTTCGCGAGCCCGTCTTCCGCGAGCCCGTCTTTTGCGAGCCCATCTTCGGCGAGCCTGGCACCGCCGGTCGTCGCCTCGATCCGCCGCACGCACCTCTCGCAGTCGCCCGAGGGCGCGGTGCTCAAGTTCACGCAGTCCGTGCCGCGGCGCGCGGGTGATGCGCTGGCGGTCCTCGGCGATGAGGTCGAGATCGAGTCGGTCATCATCCCGATGATCGGCCGCCGCGGCGTGCGCACGTACACGCTGTGCGTCTCATCGCAGGTCGGCTGCGCGATGGGCTGCACGTTCTGCCAGACGGCCCAGATGGGCCTGATCCGCTCGCTCAGCGCCGCGGAGATCGTCGGCCAGTTCTTCGCCGCGCGGCACACGGTGCTGGCCGCCTGCCGCGGCGACGAGCGCGCCGCCGCGCGGCTGACCGCCGGCCTGCCCGAACGGGCCGTCATGCTCGAGCACGCCCGCGCGCTGGACCCGGCCGCGGAGATCGGCAACATCGTCTTCATGGGCATGGGCGAGCCGCTGGACAACGTCGAGCAGGTCATTCAGGCCATCTCGGTCCTGACCGACCATCGCGGGCCGTGCCTGCCCGTCTCGCGCATCACCGTCAGCACCGTCGGACGCGTCGACGGCCTGGCGCGCCTGGCGGCTCGCGTCGCCGAGCCGGGTTGGCACCGCCTGGGCCTGGCCATCTCCGTCAACGCCGCCGATGATGCGACCCGCGGCACGATCATGCCCATCAACCGCCGATACCCCATGGCCGACCTGCGGACGCAGCTGGAGCGCTGGCCGATCTTCGGCGGGGCGCACATGTGCATCGAGTACGTCCTGATCCCCGGTGTGAATGACCGCGATGACGATGCCCGCGCCATCAGCGACTTCGTGCTCGGCGGCACGAGCCCGACCTCGCCATACCCCGGGCCGATGCTCCGCGCGATGATCAACGTCATCCCGTACAACCCGCGCGAGAACAGCCCCTGGCCCGCGCCCACGCAGGAAACCGTCGACCGCTTCATGGCCCTGATCAAGGCCCGCGGCGTGTTCGTCAAGCGCCGGCGCACCAAGGGCCGCGACACCATGGCCGCCTGCGGTCAGCTCGGCAGCCTGGCGTACGCACGCAAGAAGCGGTCCGCTGCGGAGGCGGAATCGCCGCGGGCGTGAGCGAAGCGAACGTTTGTTGATGGCCGAGCGCACGAAGAGTCGGCACGGAGTGCCGACCTACCCAAGACTTCAGCGCGGCGTGCGGGCCTACGCGTGACGTTGGCCGGCCAGCCCCTCGACCAGGTCGGCCCACTTCTTCGTGCTCGTGGCGCGGTCGAAGCGTCCCGGCACCGCCCGCCGCGCTGATTCGCCCATCGCCCGCGCCCGCGCAGGGTCGGCCGCGAGCGCATCGATCGCCGACACCAGCGCCCCGGGCTGGCCGCTGGCGACGCTCACCCCCGCGCCCGCCTCGACGATCGTCAGCCCCACCTCCGACTCGCCCGGCCCGACATAGATCACCGGCCGCCCGACGCCGAGCACGCCGTACAACTTGCTCGGCACGATCAGCCCGACGAACTTCGGATGCACCGTCACCAGGTGCGCATCGGCCGTCGCCAGCAGTTCGGCCAGTTCCTCACGCGGCACATAATCGTGGTAACTGGCGTTGGTCAGCCCGTGCTGCTGGATCGCCCGCTCGACCAGCGGCCGCTGCTTGCCCGAGCCGACAAACACGAAGCGCACATCGGCGCGGTCCTTCATCGCGACGACCGCCGAAACGATCGTCTCGGCATCGTGCGCAAGGCCCAGGTTGCCCGAGTACATCACGATGAACGCGTCGCCGAGGTTCCAGCGCGTGCGGAACGCCGTCGAGCGCGGATCGCGTTCAGTGTGTGCGCCCTGTCCTTCCGCCGCGTCCCACACCGTGATGACGTGGATGTTCGATGCGGGCAGGCCCTTGGCCAGCAGGCGATCGCGCATGCACCGCCCGAGCACGACCACCGCGTCGCTCTTGCGGGTCATCCAGCGGCCGAGGCGCTCCATGAATCGCGTGGGGATCGCGCCGGGCTTGAACATGCCGCCGGCCACGCCGACATCGGGGTACAGGTCCATGACCCAGTACACGCTCTTGCTGCCGCGCAGCGCGCGAGCGATGATCCCGAGCATCGCGATGAACGGCGGCGTGGTAAAGCCGATGACCACATCGGGCCGCGGGCGCATGGTCAGGGTCTTGAACGCGGCCAGCGCGTAGTACAGGCCGAAGTCGAACACGCGCGCGAGGAAGCCATTCTTGCCGAAGACGTTGGTCCCGACGCGATGGATCCGGATGCCGTCGGCGACTTCGAACTTCGCGAGCGATGCGCCGGTCTTGCCGTAGATCGACCGCGATGAGACCGCGCTGACGGTGTGCCCGCGACGCACCAGTTCATCGGCAAGGTCCTTGCCCATCTGGGCCGTCGCCACGACGTCGGGGTAGAACGGCTGGTTGAGCAGGAGAATGTGCATGTCGCGGGTCGGGTCGGTTCGTGCGTGAGGGAGCGGACGGCTGCGAGTTTAGTCGGCCCGCCCGGCCCGCCCGGCCCGCCCGGCGCGACTAGTCAGCCCCCGGCGCGACCAGTCAGCCCCGGCCCCCGCCCTCGGACCGCATGCGGCCCAGCGCCGCCAGCACCCGCGCGTGCATCGCCGGCGGGGCCGAAAGCACGCCCTTGGCCCCCGCCACACGCGCACCGCGGAACTCCAGCGCACGCCCGTCAAGGTCGCTGTCCACGCATCCGGCCTCGCGGCAGAGCAGGATCCCCGGCGCGTGATCCCAGACGTTCTCATCGCGGTCCTTGCCGCGGGGCGGGCGGAAGTACACATCGGCCTGCCCGCGCGCGACCACCGCGTACTTGGCCTGGCTGTCCAGCTGCGCGGGGGCGCGTGTCTGGCCCAGTTCGCGCTGCAGCCGCTCGAACTTCTCGACACGCCGCTCGCTGGGCTCGACGCTGAAGGTGATCGACGGCGGGTGGTCCGCATCGATCGCCGGACGCTGCACCCGCACGCACGCGTGCGTCTCGAGCGTTCCCGCGGCGTCGGGCAGCATCCACGTGCCGCGCCCGGCCTGCGCGAAGTACATCGTGCCCGCCCCGCCGGTCGCATCGAAGCCGTCCTCGAACCTCGCCGACAGCGCTGGGCACGAAACGACGCTGTACACCGGCTGGTGCGCCTCGATGCGCGCGGCGCAGACGCTGTATTGCCTGCGGGCGATGAAGCCGCGCGTGCCATCGATCGGGTCGGCGGTGAAGAACGCCGCGGGCTCGTGGCCCTCATCCAGCCTCTGCGCCGGCACCGCGCCGTGGTCGATCCATCCGAGCAGTTCGTCCGGCGTCGCGTCGGGCCACGTGCCGCTGGCCCGCAGCACATCGACCGCGCGCCGCAGGGCCGGCGCGTGCTCGGGCAGCGCGAGAATTTCTGATGACTCCTCGGCGATGTTCACCAGCGCCGTCGCGCCGAGCGAGCGGGCCATTTCACGGTTGATCAGCGCCTGTCCGCAGAGGTCGGCGATGGTCACGGGCGAGAAGTCGGGCTTGACGATCCGCTCCGGCCCCGCGGGGCTGGCCTGCACGAACCGCGTCAGCCGCGCCGCCAGCGCACAGCCGCGGATCATGGCCACAAGCCCGGGATCGAATGTGGGCGCTGGAGTGCTCACGCAGCGACGATAGCCCCGCTTGCGTCGGCGCGGGCGGCGGCGCGATCAAGGGTCGCGCAGCAGTTGCAGCGAGCGCATCGTGTTCTTGATCAGATCCGCCGACATCTGCGCCGCGAAGATCGCGGCCGACTGCAGCGTCTGTGCACGCACGAGCCGCGCCGTCTCCTGCGCAAAGTCCGCATCCATGATCTGCGACTTGGCCGCGCCGATGTTCTCGAGTTCGCTGTTCAGCGCCGCGATCTCGCTCTGCTCGCTCTTGATCTGCGCACCGATCGCCCCGCGCGAAGTGGTGACGGAGCTCAGCGCGCTGGCGACGGCCTGCTGGGCCGCCTCGAGGTCGCCGTTGACCAGATTGAGCGCGCCGTTGGCGATTTCGTTCAGCCCGGCAAACCGGGTCGTCGGCTGGGGCGTCGCGCCGGTGATGGGGACGCCGCTCTGGTTGGGGTCGGGCGCGGGCGAAGCGCTCTGGCCCGGATTGACCGCCACCTGCACCTTGCCGAGGTTCGTGCTGGTGCGTCCCTGCAGGATCAACTGGCCGTTGAAGCGCGTCGTGGATGCGAGATAGTCGATGCCCGCGATGATCCCCGCGGCCTCGATCTGCATCGCCTCGCGCTCATCCGGAGAGGTCGCGGCCTTGTTCGCCGCGCGGATCACCAGATCATTGAGATTCGTCAGCATCTCATTCAGCGCCGACTCGGCGCCTTCGCGTGCGGCGTAGAACGTGATGTTGAAGTTCCGCGACTCGATCTTCTTGCGCAGCGAGGCTTCCTGACCCTTGAGATTCTCGCCGGCGATCATGCCCGACGGGTCATCGCTGGCGCGGTTGATGCGTAGCCCGGTGCTCAGCCGCTCGATCGCGGTGCGAAGTTCGCCGCCGCTGCGATTGATCGCGCTGTTGGCCGTCGCGCGAGCCACGTTGAAGTTCACCGAGATCACCTTTTGGCTATCGGCTCAATCACCACGGGACTTCCCGTGCACATCCACGCCGGGCACGAGATTTCCCGTCGCCGGGGCCATGGTCCCCTAAACGCAAGGTTCTCGGACGCTCGTGTAGCCAAGGGCCGCGGCCCACAGTCACCGCAAACCATCAGCGTCCGCCGCCATTGACCGCAGTCAAAGCCCGCGACGGGCACCACCCTTGCGCAACCAGCCGCCACTGGTCGCTGGACCTCGGTCGCTACCGCTCAGGGCTTCTTGGGCTCGTCATCATCATCGCCGAAGTCGAAGTCCTTCAGCAGGTCGCTGATGTCGTCATCGTCCTCATCGTCATCGCTCTTCTTGGCCGCGGCGGGCTCGATCGCCGGCGGCTTGCTCGATCCCGATGCCGGCGCGGGCGCCGGTGCGGGGGGCGGCGTCGCCGCACGCGCAGGGCTGCTCACCGTGCCGCGGTCGGATGTCGGCGCCGCGAAGTCATCGTCATCGTCGTCCAGCCCGACACTCCCCGCGGCGTAGCAGTCCTTCGCGTCGATGTGCCGGGGTTCACCGTCGATCCGAACGACGAACACCACAGGCCCCACGCCGACCAGGTCGCCGGCCTCGAGTTCCTCATCGCGCACCTTGTGCCCATTGACGAAGGTGCCGTTGCTGGAACCCAGGTCCTTGATGAGCACGCCGGTCGACGTGACGCGCAGTTCACAGTGCCTTCGCGAAACGCTGGAGACCGGGATGCGCAGCTTCATTCCGTCGTCGCGACCGATCGTCACGACTTCCCGATCGATCGGGATTTCCTTCATCGAACCGTCGGCCTTGACCATCACGAGCGTCACATTCACAGCGGTGCCCTCTCAGGTGCAGAACGATTGGCCGCGCTCCGTCTTTCGCCTTCCGTTGCCGCCCGCGACCGATCCTTGGCCGCGGGAAACGATCTGCTCACCCGGTCCGCCCGAAAGCCCGTCCCGCCCGTGCTGACACTGTCAGAGTATGCTCGCACAGGATGCGAGAAGGTACAACCGACAATCCGTCGCGACAACTCCTCTCGCAGAACCATTCGCAAGGCTTGAGGCCCGATACTGCGCCTCCGCAGGCCGCGCCGCTTGCGAGCGGCAGCCCGCGCTCCGATGCGCTCGCAGCGCTTCCGGTCCAGGCATCGCAGGCCGCGCATCAGTCCTCTCGGGGCGTGCTGGCGCGCAGCGGTACCGATCGGGCCTCCGGCGCCCGATCGCTCTATATCCATACGCCGTTCTGTGTGCACAAGTGCCACTACTGCGACTTCTATTCCTTCGTCGACACGCGCGATCAGCAGCACGCCTTCGTCGAACGCCTCTGCAAAGAGCTCCGCGCCCTCGCGCCGCACGCCGCGACCATCGACACCATCTTCGTCGGCGGCGGCACGCCGAGTCTCCTTCAACCCGCGCTCTGGAAGCGACTTCTCGTCGCCCTCCATGACCTGTTCGATCTGCGCAACGCCACGGTTCCCCGCAAGTCCGATCTTCCCGGTCGCCAGCCTTCCGCTCCCGCCACCCCGTTCGAGTTCACCGTTGAGTGCAACCCCGAATCCGTCACACCGGAATTGCTGGGCATCCTCCGCGATGGCGGCGTCAACCGCGTGAGCATCGGCGCACAGTCCTTCAACGCCGCCCATCTGGCCACGCTCGAACGCTGGCACAGGCCCGAGAACGTTGCTCGGGCCGTGGATCTCGCCCGCGCCGCGGGCATCGAGCGTCAGAGCATCGATCTGATCTTCGCCGTGCCGGGACAGACACTTGAGCAGTGGCGCAGCGACCTGAGCATCGCCCTGTCGCTGGGCACGACCCACCTGTCCTGCTACGACCTGACGTACGAGCCCAACACCGCCATGACCATCCGCCTCCGCCGCGGCGAGTTCCTGCCCGCGCCCGAGGATCTCGAGGCCGACATGTTCGCCCTCACCGGCGACACGCTCGCCAACGCCAGCCTGCAGCGGTACGAGGTCTCCAACTACGCCGTCGGCGGCATCAACGGCCCGCACGCCTGCCGGCACAACCTCGCGTATTGGCGGCAGCAGCAGTGGCTCGCGGCGGGGCCGAGCGCAAGCGGCAACATCTTCGCCAACCCCGCCGATCCGCTCGCGGGCTCCTTCCGCTGGAAGAACACCCCGAACCTCGGTCGCTACCTCGAGCAGGACGATGACGGCTACGCGCCCGCGATCGATATCGAGCCGCCCAGCCCCGCCCGTGCGCTCCGCGAGCGAATCATGACCGGGCTGCGTCTGAGCGCGGGGCTGCACATTCCAACGATCCTGCAAGACGCTCGCACACTCCTGAGCCGCGGCCATCTCGATGCACGCACGCCGGATCTGCTCGCCAGCGAGGCCCGAGGCCTGATCGGCGATGGGTTGCTCGATCCCGAGCAGGCCGCATCGGGTGTCTGGTCCCTTTCCGCTCAGGGCTGGATGCTCGCCGACTTCGCCGCACGCCGCCTCATGGCCTGCGTCCGCGAGCCGTGATCACTCATCGTCATCGTCGCCGTCGGGCGCAACCTCGACGCCCGCCGGCGCCGTCGGTCGTTTCCATCCAAAGTCCGGATCACGCTCAAGAACCCCCGCGGACTGCTTCAGACACCTGCGGCAGCACAGCGTGTCGGTGATGGGGCTCTGCCAGTACAACTCCGCCCGCCGCTCCAGACACATCGTGCACCACGGCCCCGCACCCGCCCGAGGATGCACATCGCCCGCCGTGCCCTGCACCCCGCTCTGCGAATACACCACCTCGGCGTACCCCGCCTCCAGACACCGCGAACAGATCAGAGCGCCCTTGTGACCCTCAACCATCGGGCGATCCTCCGCCCAATGGTGATGGCAGAAGTCACACACAAAGAACTCGTTCCCTTCAGCCTGCGGATTGTGCATGGTTCCAACGGTACGCCTCGGCCCTCGGAGCCAGTGCTTTCGGACCATGACATCGCCTGATTATGGGACTTTTTGAGCCTCACAGCTCACCCGAACTACCTGTCTTGCCCTTGTTGAAATGGGTGATTCCCAGTGTTTGCTGTGACAGAGCGCGGTTCTCTCGACTTTTTGGCCTGGGATGCGAGCGGTGATCTGTCCCAAATCCCTTTTCGAGTAGAGAGCAGTGCAATTCGCATCCGCGGTTCGTGTTTTGTCCGTTGTTTCGGGCCTTGCTGTCGCCGCCGGCGCTCAGGCTCAGGTCCTTCCGCTGGTCGGCTTCAATACCGGCAGCATCAACATTCAGGGCATCAATACCAGTGTCCAGTTGTCGCAGGCGACCAACGGCGCCCTGCTGACCTGGCGCAACCAGTCGATCACGCCGAACGCCGGCGCCCGGATCACGACGATCTACATCGAGAGAACGTCATGGACTTCGTAGTTCCTGACCAGCGCCTCGCTGAGTGCGGCTGGCAACTCCGGAACGGTGGGCTATGAGGCCGGCGGCAACCCGCCGACGCCGGGTGGCGGCGTCAACCCCTGGGGCGGCAACTTCGGCATCTTCAGCCCCCGCACGCCTCAGCCGCAGAACAACGCCATCGGCGCCGGTGAGTCGCTGGGCGTGTTTATCGGGTTCAAGAACGGCATGACGTACGCGAACTTCCTCGCGGCCGCGACGAACCAGTCGAACTTCCGTCTCATCGCGCACATTCAGGGCGTGGTCAATGGCCAGAGCATCTGGTCCATCGGCGACAACAACTCGCTGATCCCGACCCCGGGCGCTGCCGCGCTGCTGGCCGGTGCGGTCCTGCTGGCCACGCGTCGCCGCCGCTGAGCCTCAGTCAGAGGCGACATCCAAGTATCCAACCCGACGCCGGGAACGGTGTAGCATGATCCATGAGCTCCACCGTTCCCGGCGTTTCTGCGCGCTCCGCGACCGCTCCGACGACCGGCCCCGCCTCCGGAGCCCGCACCATGCGCGCCCTCTACAAGCATCACGCCGGGACCGAACTGCGCATCGCCGCCGATCGCCCGATTCCCGAGCCCGGCCCGCGTGATGTGCTGATCAAGGTTCGCAAGGCCGGCATCTGCGGCACGGACCGGCACATCTGGGAGTGGGACGCCTGGGCCGCCAGCCGAATCCCCGTCGGCATCATCACCGGCCACGAGTTCGTCGGCACCATCGAGCGCGTCGGCTCGGCGGTCACGCGATTCACCCCGGGCCTGCGTGTCAGCGCCGAGGGCCACATCTCGCCGGGCACGGGCTACAACGCGCGCACCGGCAACGCGCACATCGCCGAGAACATGGTCATTCTGGGCGTCGACCGCGACGGCTGTTTCGCCGAGTATGTCTGCGTGCCGGAGGACAACGTCTGGCCGGTTCACCCGAGCATTCCCGACAAGGTCGCCGCGGTGCTCGACCCCTTGGGCAATGCCGTGCACACGGTGATGGCCGCGGACGTGAGCGCCAAGACGGTGCTCATCACGGGCGTGGGGATCATCGGGCTCATGGCCGTGACCGTCGCCAAGGCCGCGGGCGCGAGCCGCATCTTTGTGACCGATGTGAACGCCAAGCGGCTGGAACTGGCCAGGCGTCTGGGCGCGACCGAAGCGTTCAACACGTACGTCGCTCCGCCCCCGCGCGAGCCCACGGGCCGCGCCGCCGCGCCGACCAGCACCACGCCGGAGTGGATCAAGGAACTCCGCCGCGCAACCCGCGGCGACGGCCCGGACGTTCTGCTGGAAATGTCCGGCCACCCCGCCGCGATCAACGACGGCTTCTCCGCGCTGCGCATGGGCGGCACCGCGGCACTGCTGGGCATCCCCAGCATGCCGTTCACATTCGACCTGACCAATCACATCGTCTTCAAGGCCGCCAAGGTTCTGGGCATCAACGGGCGAAAGATGTTCGAGACCTGGTACCAGATGGAGGAACTGCTCGTCGGCGGCCGGCTGCAGCTCGACGAGATCATCACGCACGAACTGCCGATCGACCGCTTCGCCGAGGGCTTCCGCCTGATGCAGAGCGGAGAGGGGATCAAGATCGTGCTGAATGTTGGTGAGTGAGGGGGGCGGCGGTCGGGCCGGTGGGGGAGTGGGCCAGAAGGCAAAAACAGATCGACAGTCTGGTTTTATAGGGTGACGTTAGGGTCAAATAGTCCAAAAGCAAAGCAAAGCAAATCGATCAGCGATTTGCTTTGCTTTGCTTTTGGGCCGATGATTGTCCAGTGCTCTGGCGGGCCTCGCGCATGCCCGGGCGCTTGAGGGATGATTGACGCCGTACCCAATGTCGACGACCTGCTCATCGACCCCGATCGGGTCGCGCGGGCATCGATGCTGCTTGCGCGGTTCGTGGGCGCTCGCGATGCCGCGTTTGCGGGTGATGGTCAGGCAGACGGGGATTCGCTCGCTCGGGCGATGGTCGGTCGGTATCGGCCTTGGCGGAAGGTCCGCGCGATCGCGCGGGAAGCCGGGATTGATGCTCTCGATGCTTGGCTTGCGCTCGGCCTTCTGCGTCGGGCGAGCAGGGTGACGCTCGAGTTGACGCAGGCTGACGGGAGGGCGATCTGGGTGTGCATGCATCCGGGGCTGTTGCAGCGTGTCGCAAGGATCGACGCTTCGGTGACGGAGCTCGCGACGCTCTGGCGAGAGTCCGGAGTGCCGCGTGCGGGCGAGACACGGGCCGGCGTCGCGGCTCTCCGACAGTTGGCGGTGCGCACGCGAATCGACGAGGCCGTCGAGTCGTCGCGGGTTGAAGGGGCCGCGACGACGTACCGGCAGGGCGTGGACCTTCTCGCGACCGGAAGAGTGCCCGGGAGCCCCGGCGAGCGCATGATCGCGAACAACCATGCGGGGCTCGAACGCATCGAGCATCTTGCGGGCGTTGACCTCTCGGTGGCGATGCTCTGCGAACTGCAGGGTATCCTCACCGATGGCACGCTCGGAAGCGGCGACGGCGTCGGCAGGCTCCGGCGCCCGGGCGACGCGGTGTGCATCGAGGATCAGCGTTCGGGCGAAACGATCTTCGTGCCCCCGGACGCGTCGGCTTTGCCCGATCGGCTCGATCGGCTCTGCAGGTTCGCGAGCGATGATCTCTCGAACGGGCGCGCGATGCACCCGGTCATCAAGGCCAGTGTGCTGCACTTCATGATCGGCTATGAGCATCCGTTCGTCGACGGCAATGGGCGCACCGCCCGCGCGGTGTTCTATTGGCACATGTTGCGCCGAGATCGTGCGGAGTTCCTCGGTATCGCGATCTCGCCCGTGATTCTGGGTGCGTATGCGGGCTACCCGCAGGCGTTTGTTGATGTGGAGCACGACTCGGGCGACCTGACGTACTTCATGGAGTACAAGCTCGGGGTCATCGAACGAGCGATCGACGCGGCCAGAGCCCGTGCAGTTGAGCAGGTCGGGAGGTTGCGCACCGCACCGGAGATCACGCTCACGGGTGCGACGCTCAACCTGCGTCAGCGGCTCGTGCTCGAACACGCGGTGCGCGAGCCGGATGCGGTGTTCACGGCGATCGGGCACGCGGCGACGCACGGCGTGACCACGATGACAGCGCGGACCGACCTGAAGGCACTGGCCACGCTCGGATTTTTGCGGACATTCAAGGACGGTCGCGAGGTGCACTTTGTCGCGTCGGCGGACTTGCGCGAGCGTCTCGCTCGCGCGGGCGGCCCTGGCGAGAAGTCGCCCTGATTGGCTTGCTCACGCCGGTTCGGTGGGGCGGGCTTCGGCGGGCGCGATGACCGTGACGACGGGCTGGCCGGTCGGCTGGCCGGCGGGGGGTGCTGCCGGAGGCGCTGCGGGCGGTGCGGCCGCTGGTTTTGAGGTGGTCTTGGCGGCGGTCTTGGTCGTCGGCTTGGCCACTTCGGGCTTGACGCCCTGGAGCAGGTCCCACTCGCTGACCAGCGTCTGGGCCAGTTGCTTGTAGTCCAGGCCGCCGGGGCACCACGGGGCGTACTCGATGATCGTCTTGCCGAAACTGGGTGCCTCGGCGAGTTTGACGTTGCGGCGAACGGCCGGGCGGTAGACGCGGGCGTTGGCCCATGGCTCGCTCGAGCCGCGGGACTGCTCGAAGAACGCGTCGAGGTCGGCGACGACTTCCTTGCTGTGCGTGGTGCTGGCGTCGAAGGCGCAGATGATCACGCCGGTCACGAAGAGCCGCGGGTTGATCGTCGCGCGGACGAGTTTGACCGTCTCCATGAGTTTGCTCACGCCTTGCAGGGCCAGGAACTGGGCCTGCATGGGGATGAACACCTCGCGCACGCTCGAGAGGCCGTTGAGGGTCAGCACGCCGAGCGATGGGGGGCAGTCGATGAAGACGAAGTCGTAGGGCTTCTCGCCGGCCGGCAGCGCGGCGGCGTGCTGGTCCAGCGCGTTGCTCAGTCGCCGCGTGCGGTCGCTGGCGGCGGAGAGTTCATTCTCAAGTCCGGCCAGGTCGGTCTCGGCCGGGAGCACATCAAGGTTCTCGCGTGCGTTCACGCGCACGTCACCGAGTTTGAGCGACGTGTCGAGCAGCAGGTCGTAGACGCTGCCGCGTTCGGCGGGTTCGACGCCCAGGTGCAGCGTCGCGTGGGCCTGCGGGTCAAGGTCGATCAGCAGGGTGCGCTTGCCGAGCGCAGAGACGCCTGCGGCGAGGTTCACCGCGGTCGTGGTCTTGCCCACGCCGCCCTTCTGGTTCATGAGCGCGATGGTTCGTGGCATGCCGTCCTCCGTGCAGAGCAGAGCGTAGCGGACAAGTGCGGGCTCGTGATCCGGTGTGGTGGCAGAATGGGCAACTTCCGGCGTTCTCGAGCGGGAAATGAAAACGACCCGCCGGGGTGGCGGGTCGGGAGGGGGCTGCGGGCGGATGGTCCGACTTCAGGCCGTCGCGGGGGTCAGGCGCATGCTGGCCTCGCGCTTGACGGGGGCCTGGGCCTGCGCCTGGGCGATGGCGGCGTCCTGCTCGGCGTAGGCCTCGCCGAAGCGGAAGAGCCGGAAGCTGTTGAGCACGACGACGATGTCGCCCAGGAAGTGGAAGACCAGTGCGCCGATGATCTCGATGCGTCCCGTGGCCGCGAGGGCAAGACCCACGACGGCGACGATCACGCTGATGGCGATGTTCTGCGTGATGATCGAGCGGTTCATCCGGCTGAGTTCGATCATGAAGGGGATGCGGGAGAGTTCGTCGTTCATCAGAGCGACGCCGGCGGAGTTGGTCGCGATGTCGCTGCCGCCGAGGCCCATGGCCACGCCGACATCCGCCGCGGCGAGCGACGGGCCGTCGTTGATGCCGTCGCCGACCATGAGCGTGCGGCGGCCGGCGCGGGAGAGGCCCAGGACCTGCTCGTGCTTCTCGGCCGGGAGGCACTCGGCCTCGACGGTGTCCGCGCCGACGGTCTGGCCGACGCGCTGGGCGACGCTGAGGCGGTCGCCGGTGAAGATGCTTACGCGCTTGACGCCGAGCGTGCGGAGCTGATCGATCACGCCGCGAACGTTCGTGCGGATGCGGTCCTCGAGGCCGACGACGCCGAGATACTTGCCGTCGCGAGCGACGTGCACGCCGGTCATGCCCTCGATGCGGGCGCTGCAGGTGTCCATCTCGGCCTTGATGTCGGGGAACTGCTCGGCGAGCCATGAGCCGCGGCCGACGTGGAGGGTGCCCATGCTGGTGATGGCCTTGACGCCGCGGCCGTGGATTTCTTCGAACGAGCCGCCGCCATCGGGCGTGATGCGTGCCGCGGCGGCGGTGGCCAGGATGCTGCGTGCCAGCGGGTGGTTGCTCTGCTGCTCGCCCGATGCGGCGGCGGCGAGCAGGTCCGCGCCGTCGACGCCGGTCGCGGGCGCCAGGCGGGCCACGGCGAACTTGCCGGTGGTGATGGTGCCGGTCTTGTCGAAGATCACGGTGTCCACATCGCCCGCGGCCTCAAGGAAGCGGGCTTCCTTGATCATGACGCCCAGCCGGGCCGCGGCGGCGAAGGCCGCGACCAGCGCCGTGGGCGAACTGAGCAGCAGCGCCGTGGGGCACGCGACAAAGAGCACGGTGATGGCTCGCTCAAGGGCGATTTCCTGCGGGCTGAGGAACCAGGTCAGCGCCGCCAGCGAGATGACCACGGGCACGTAGAAGCGGGCGACCTGCTCGATGAGCAGCTGCCGCGGCGTGCGTGCGCGGTTCGCGGCGGAGATCAGTTGCGTGACCTTGCCGATGGTTGTGTCCTCGCCGACCTGCGTGACGCGGATATCGATCGCGCCGGAGAGGTTGGTGGTGCCGGCGTAAACCTGATCGCCGACGTTGACCTCATGAGGCATGGCCTCGCCGGTGAGGCTGGCCTGATCGAGGGTGGAACGGCCGCTGACGATGATGCCGTCGATGGGCAGGTTCTCGCCCGCGCGGACACGGACGATGTCGTTGACCTTGACGGTGTTGAGCGCGACTTCGCTCTCGCTGCCGTCGCGGACAACGCGGGCGATGTTGGGCGTAAGGCGGACGAGCTGCTCGATGATGCGCTTGGCGCTGAAGGCCGTGCGGCGAAGAACCTGAGCGGCCAGCAGCAGCACCAGGCTGACCCAGCCCGCGGTCTCGTACTCCTGCGTGGCGAAGCAGCCCAGGATGGCCAGTGCGGCCAGCGAGTGCTCGCGCGGGAAGCCGTCGCGCAATTCGCGGAAGGAATCGACAAAGAACTTGAAGCTCAGCAGGACCGCGGCGATGAAGGCGACGACCATGACCGTCGCCGGGCTGATCGCGCCCGGGAAGACCCAGTCGGCTGCCCGGCAGGCGATGAGCAGCATGCCGCCGACAAGGTACAGCACGATCATGGACTCGCTCTGCTGTTCCTCGGCGGAGCAGCAGGCTTCCATGGGCTTGTCGCCGTGGTCGTGGTGATGATGGTGACCGTGGCTGTGGTCGTGCGAGTGATCGTGCGAGTGGTCGTGGCTGTGGCCGGCCATGTCAAACTCCGCGAAGAACGACTGAAGGAGAACGCGAACCCTACCCCGAACTCTTTCTCGTCATGCCGCGCTCGGCCCGAGTGTGGACCGTGCTCGGTCCGGCGGTTGATCGCGGAGAACCCGCGAGGATCAAGCC
The DNA here is from genome assembly GCA_021297895.1 of Phycisphaeraceae bacterium. Classification (GTDB taxonomy): domain Bacteria; phylum Planctomycetota; class Phycisphaerae; order Phycisphaerales; family UBA1924; genus JAJTHN01. Next base: position 21,611 of record JAJTHN010000005.1, read on the forward strand.
GAGACGGGAGCGAAACCAACCGAACGACGCGCCGACCCTTCGCCGGGGCGGATCGTCGCGGGCTATGGTAGCCTTGGAGCCCACCAAGACCCCGGCGGACCCGACACGGATCCGGCGTGGCCATGGCAAGCCCGGGCGCCCGATGCCCGAGCGATTCGGTACGCCTGATCTGCCCGTTCGGTTCGCCCGCCGTCATGGTCCCCGACTTGAGCCCCGCACTTCGCCCCGAACCCTGACTGACTTATCGACCCAGACATGGCCCTCGGCAAACAACCCGACCCAGGCTCCGCACCGCGTTCGGGTGCTGTGGAGGATCGTCCGACCGTCACGATTCTCGGTCTCGGGCAGATGGGGTTGGTCTGCGCGGCGATGCTGTGCGACCCGGATCGGCTGAACAAGTCCCTGGCCCTGCGGCCGCGGGTTCGGCTGTGGGGCCACTCGGCGGAGGAGGCCGGGGCGGTTGCGCAGACGCGCAAGAGCGAGCGGCTGCCGGGTTTGCGGCTGCCGGATGAGGTCCGGGTGAGCGTGCGGGATCATGATGCGCTTCACGAGGCCGACCTGATCGTTTCGGCGGTGCCGGTGCAGTACATGCGGTCGGTGTGGGAGCGTCTGCGGGCGCACGTGCCGCCGGGTGTCGGCGTGATTTCGGTCGCCAAGGGGCTGGAAAACGGCACTTTGCTGCGTCCGACGCAGGTGATCACCGAGGTTCTTCGAGATGATCCGGATCGCCCGGCCCGGCCGCTTGCGGCGCTCTCCGGCCCGACGATCGCGCCGGAACTTGCACGCTGCCTGCCGGCGACGATGGTCGCGGCGAGCGATGATGAGGCGTTCCGGGCGCGGGTTCAGCAGCTGTTCACGACTCGCTGGATGCGGATCTACACATCGCATGACCTGATTGGTGTGGAACTGGCCGGGGCGATCAAGAACGTCATCGCGATCGCGGCGGGGATTCTCGACGGCCTCCAGGCCGGCAACAACGCCAAGAGCGCGCTGCTGGCGCGTGGGCTGGCGGAGATCGCACGCCTCGGCAGCGCGATGGGCGCGAGCCCCGAGACGTTCTTTGGGGTGACGGGTGTGGGTGACCTTGCCACATCGTGTTTCTCGCCTGAGGGGCGGAATAGGTCATGCGGGGAAGCCCTGGGCAAGGGCACGGCGCTGGAGGAGTATCTGCGTCACAGCCGGAGCGTGGTGGAGGGTGTGGCGACCACGCGGAGCGTTGTAGACTTGGCGTCGAAGTACCGGGTGGAGATGCCGATCGTTCAGGCCGTGAACGCGGTTTTGTTCGAGGGACTGGACCCGATTGACGCGATCGGGCAGTTGATGACGCGCGAGCCCAAGGCCGAGCGTATTGGGTGAATTTTGAGCCTTTGAAGCGGGTTTTGTGGGTGTGATGGGTGCCCCGGCGCGATGGCTGCGCCTGGTGCTGAAGTTGTCCCGGTTCATGCGATGAACATAGCCCGCGATAAGGGGTATTTTCTTGATTTGATGGGCTTGGAGTAGGATGAATCCCTGATGCTTCGTCGTTCATCCACACCAGTTGCATCACTCCCGAAAGGGAGTCTTGACGTGAGCTTCAAATTCACTCGGAGCGCAAGTTCTTGAGTTTTCGCGGCTTAGTGACAAGCGACAAGAACTTCGCACGTGATCTACATTATTTTGTGTCTTTGGGTGCTTGCGGGCACGATCTGTAGTGGTATGCTCATCCCCCGCGGAGTCGTCCGCCGATGAGAATCTGAGTCGTCCGATCCCCTGTCAGATCCCTGTGAGTTGAGATCCTCTTGGCCCCAGAAAGAGGGATGTTCTTATGCCCGTACTGTGCGACACGCAGATCCGCGACCTGGTGACGATCGAGCCGTTCGAGGCGGGTGGGAAGCGTTCGGGTAGGATTTCGTACGGAGTGTCGTCGTACGGGTACGACATTCGGGTGGGGCCGCGGTTCAAGATTTTCACGCCGACGCCGAGGTCGGGTGGTGTGACGATCGTGGATCCGAAGGCGTTCGACGATGACTTGTTCGTGGAGATTGATTGCGAGAAGGCTGGTCGGGACCACGTGATCATCCCGCCGAACAGCTTTGCGTTGTGCGAGACGGTGGAGACGATCGAGGTGCCGCGGGACATTCTGGTGATCTGCGTGGGCAAGAGCACGTACGCGCGGTGCGGGCTGGTGCTGAACGTGACGCCGCTGGAGCCAGAGTGGCGCGGGAAGGTGACGCTGGAGATCAGCAACACGACGCCGCTGCCGGCGAAGGTCTACGCCAACGAGGGGATCGGGCAGTTGATTTTCTTGAAGGCGGATGTGGTGTGCGCGGTGAGTTACGCGGACAAGGGCGGGAAGTATCAGGATCAGACGGGGTTGACGCTGCCGAAGGTGGATTGAGGACAGGCCATCGGCTTTGGGCCATCGGCCATTGGGTCGACGACTTGGTGGCGTGTGTCGCGTGGAGGTTGGCGTGCGTGGGCGAGGCGATTCGGTCATTTCGGGATCTCCGGGTCTGGAGAAGCGCATTCGCCATCGGGTTGTAGGTTCACGAGCTCTCGGCGAGGTTCCCGTCCGAGGAGCGGTTCGGGCTTGCTGCCCAGATTCGACGCGCTTCGGTAGGCGTGGCGAGCAACATCGCAGAGGGTTTTGGTCGAGGGAGCAGAGCGGATTATCTGAGGTTCACAAGAATCGCTCGGGGCTCGCTCTACGAGGTGGAAACGCAGTTGGAATTTGCCAGAGCGTTCGGGTACTTGGACATGTCGGCCGGTGAGGAGCTGGAGCAGATGATTCTGGAGTGCAACATGATGCTTGCGGGTCTGATTCGCAAGCTCGAGTTGGCACCGATGGATAAGTCGCAGGAATTCTGAGTCGATGGCCGATGGCCCAATGCCGGTGGCCAGGTTTGAAGCGTGATTCGGTTCGAGTCGAAGCAATCAACCGCAGGAATCGCCCATGAAGATCAATCGCAAGTTCACGACCGCCGGGAAGGATCCGTTCGCCACTGTGGGCTGGACCAAGCGTTCGAGCAAGATCACGAACCCGGACGGGACGATCGTGTTCAAGCTCGATGACGCGGAGGTTCCGGAGACGTGGAGCCAGCTCGCGACGGACATCATGGTGAGCAAGTACTTCCGCAAGGCGGGTGTGCCGCAGGCGGATGGGACGATGGGCGGCGAGAAGTCGGCCCGGCAGGTGATTCATCGTCTGGCCGGGTGCTGGCGTCACTGGGGCGAGAAGTACGGGTACTTCGACTCGGCGTCGGATGCGCAGGCGTTCTACGACGAACTGGCGTACATGCTCACGCACCAGGTGGCGGCGCCGAACTCGCCGCAGTGGTTCAACACGGGGTTGAACTTTGCGTACGGGATCACGGGTCCGGCGCAGGGGCACTTCATCGCGGATTCCAAGACGGGCGCGGTGAGCCTGGCCAAGGACGCGTACACGCATCCGCAGCCGCACGCGTGCTTCATTCAGAGTGTTGATGACGACCTGGTGAACCCGGGTGGGATCATGGATCTGTGGACGCGCGAGGCCCGGCTGTTCAAGTACGGGTCGGGCACGGGGACGAACTTCTCGCGTTTGCGCGGTGAGAACGAGCACCTGTCCGGCGGCGGCAAGAGCTCGGGGCTGATGAGCTGGCTGCGGATCGGCGACCGTGCCGCGGCGGCGATCAAGAGCGGCGGCACGACGCGTCGCGCGGCGAAGATGGTCTGCCTGGACATGGATCATCCGGACATCGAGCAGTTCATCAACTGGAAGGTGCGCGAGGAGATCAAGGTTCAGGCGATGGTCGAGGGTCTGAAGGTCATCCGCGACCGCAAGGGCAACGCGGGCGACACCGAGACGATCGGGCAGACGGCGGACCGTCTGGGCCTGAAGCTCGACTATGACTTCAACGGCGAGGCGTACGCGACGGTTGCGGGGCAGAACAGCAACAACTCCGTGCGGATTCCCGATGAGTTCTTCGACACGCTGGATGCGGGCGGGGAGTGGAAGACGACCAGCCGCATCGGCGGGAAGGTCTCGCGGGTGTTCAAGGCGGGCAAGCTGTGGGACGACATCGCGTACGCCGCGTGGCGGTGCGCGGACCCGGGTGTGCAGTACGACACGACGATCAACGCGTGGCACACGTGCCCGAGCGCGGGCCGGATCAACGCGAGCAACCCGTGCAGCGAGTACATGTTCTTGGACAACACGGCGTGCAATCTGGCGTCGATCAACCTGATCACGCTGTACGACTCCAAGACGCGGGAGTTCAACGTCGAGCTGTACGAGCACGCGATCGATCTGTGGACGATCGTGCTGGAGATCAGCGTGCTGATGGCCGCGTTCCCGAGCGAGGAGATCGCGCGGCTGAGCTGGCGGTACCGCACGCTGGGCCTTGGGTACGCGAACCTGGGCGCGATGCTGATGCAGGCGGGCATCGCGTACGACAGCGAGGAGGCGCGGGCGATGGCCGGCAGCCTCAGCGCGATCCTGACGGGCCGGAGCTACCGCATGTCGGCGCTGATGGCCAAGGAGCACGGGCCGTTCGCGGGCTTTGCGGATGATCGCGAGAACATGCTGCGTGTGATCCGCAACCACCGTCTCGCGGCGATGGGCACGGCTCGGACGAGCGCCAAGTACGAGAACCTGCGGATCCGGCCGGTGCCGATCGATCACGGTGTGATCCACTCGGGCAAGGTGCTGGTCAAGAACTGCCGCGAGATTCTCGAGCACGCGATCAAGAGCTGGGACGATGCGCTGGAACTGGGCATCCAGTACGGTTATCGCAACGCCCAGACGACGGTCATCGCGCCGACGGGCACGATCGGCCTGCTGATGGACTGCGACACGACGGGCGTCGAGCCCGACTTTGCGCTGGTGAAGTTCAAGAAGCTGGCCGGCGGCGGGTACTTCAAGATCGCCAACGCGTCCGTGCGGCCTGCGCTCGAGGCGCTGGGCTACAGCGATGCGCAGGTGCGCGACATCATGGTGTACCTGCTCGGGTCGCTGAACCTGGATGCGGAGATTCCCGGCAAGGGGCCCGGCGGCGAGGCGACGCTGCGTGAACTGCTGGTGGCTCGCGGGCTCAAGGCCGATGAGCTGGCCCGGATCAGCGATGCGCTGCCCGGTGTGTTCGAGCTGTCGTTCGCGTTCTCGTCCTGGGGTCTTGGTGATGACATCCTGCGTCGATGCGGGATCGACCCCGATGCGGCCAAGTCCGACCGCTCGTTCAACTTCCTCAAGTCGATCGGGTTGAGCCGTCAGCAGATCGATGCGCTGAATGACGTGATCTGCGGTCGGCAGACGCTCGAGGGTGCGCCGCACCTCAAGGCCGCGGACCTGCCGGTGTTCGACTGCGCCAACAAGTGCGGCAAGTACGGGCAGCGGTTCATCGTGCCCGAGGGGCACATCCGGATGATGGCGGCGGTTCAGCCGTTCATCTCCGGGGCGATCAGCAAGACGATCAACCTGCCGGCGGAGGCGAACGTTGATGATGTCAAGAGCGCCTATCGCCTGTCGTGGGAACTGGGCATCAAGGCCAACGCGCTGTACCGCGACGGCAGCAAGATGAGCCAGCCGCTGAGCACGACCAGCGACAGCGAGGACAAGGCCGACGCGAAGGCGGAGGCCAAGAGCGAGAAGAAGGCCGAGGTTGCGGCGCCCGCTCCGGTCGCGGTGCCCGAGCCGGTGGTGAAGGTCGTCGAGCGGCCGGTGCCGATGCGTCGGCGTCTGCCGGACACCAGGGCGAGCGTGACGCACAAGTTCAACGTCGCAGGCCACGAGGGCTATCTGACGGTCGGTCTGTACGAGGACGGGCGTCCGGGCGAGCTCTTCATCACGATGGCCAAGGAAGGCTCGACCATCGGCGGGCTCATGGACGCGATCGGAACGGCCACCAGCGTATCGCTGCAGTACGGCGTGCCGATCGAGTCGCTGGTGCGCAAGTTCACGCATCAGCGCTTCGAGCCCGCGGGCATGACAACCAACCGCGACATCCCGTTCGCCAAGAGCCTGGTCGACTACATCTTCCGCTGGATGGGCATGCAGTTCATCCCCGGGTACCGTGCGGCGAATATTCCGCAGCGGGAGACCGACGAGACGCAGACCTTCGACGTGGCGCGTGATCTGGCGGTGCTCTCGGGCATCGACCCGGAGGATGCGCCGGGTGTCACGGGCGAGGCGGCGCGGGCCGTGGTCAGCGAGAGCAAGGAGCCCCGTCTCCCTTTCGGTGATGCGTCGGCGAAGGACTCGCCACCCGGCACCGCGCACGTGCACGTGCACCGCACGGTGACGGAGACGACCATCGATGTCGAGACCAGCGGCAAGGTGCGAGTAGCCAAGAGCGACAACATGCTGGCCATCGCGATGAAGAGCAGCGGCGACGGCCCGCCCTGCTCGGTGTGCGGCACCATCACCGTCCGCAACGGCACGTGCCACAAGTGCGTGAACTGCGGCAACTCGATGGGATGCAGTTGAGCGACGATCGTGATCGCGAATCTCTCGGAAACGGCGAAGCGGACTGGCGGCGAACTCTCACGGCGTCGTGAAGGATCACCGCCCCGGCGCGGGTGACGGAACACCCCGCCGGATGCTCGGACCATCGGCTCGCATACCCCCAGTGGGGGCACGGATGCGCGAGCCCCCCGGGCCGCCCCAGACCATCCCGATCCGACCCCGCCAGGCCCGAAATTCGGGCCTGGTGGCTTTTTGGCCGCTCCCCACGCCCGGATGCTTGAGTTGGTGGCGGCAACGACCGATATCCACTTCATGCCCGATGCGATCCCGAATCGTCGCCCGATGCGATGCCCGCCCCGCGTGCGCGCCACCGGCGCTGCGCGTATCGGCGGCGTGTGGACCGTGCTCGGGATCGCGCTGCTGTCGATGCTCTCCCCGGCGATGGTCAAGCCCACGGCCATCGCCGGGGCGCAGCCCGCGGAGATGCCGGAGGCGAGCAATGCTCCGGCGGAGGCGGGGGCGGTCGCGGGGGACGAGGCGGGGGCGCCGGCGGTGTCGGGTGCGGAGAGCCGGCCGGTGACGGCGGGGCGAGTCGCGGCGTTGTTCGACTTTGAGGAGCGGGCGTTCAACGCCGAGCCGGTGCCGCGGAACTGGTTCCGTGCGCAGAACGATCCGCCGCGGCGCGAGCGGCCCGGGTATCCGAACTGGAATCGTGCGGCGTTTGATCATCGCCAGGGCCGGTCGGGTTCGAGCAGCGTGTACCTGCCGGTGAACGGCGGGAGCACGTCGATGCGTCTGGCGGGCAGCGTGATCCCGATTTTTCCGAACGCGGACTATGTCGTGACGTGCGCGGTGAGGACGGACGAGCTTCGGCACGCGCGGGCGGTGGTCCGGGCGCGGTTTCTCGATGCGATGAGCCAGCCGATCGATGGCGCGGAGTTCGTGAGCGAGCCGGCGCTCTCGCCGGGGCAGTGGACGACGCTTCACGTGGCGTTGCCGTCGCACGCGGGCGCGGGTGAGGCGAGGCTGCTCTCGCCGGATGCGGCCCGTCCGGTGCCGGCGTTTTTGCAGGTGGATCTTGAGGTGCTTCAGCCCGAGCAGCTTTCGGACAACGCGCGGCTGCGTCAGCACGAGGTCTGGCCTCAGGATCTTTCGGGCGGGGCGTGGTTCGATGATGTCGCGGTGTTTCAGATGCCGCGGCTGGAGATCAGCGCGCGGGGCGGGCGGTCGATCGTCGTGGCGCCGGAGCCGGTGGTCTTCTCGGCGGAGGTGCGCGACTTGACGGGGCAGACGATGACGGCGCGTCTGCGGGTGGTCGACATGGACGGGCGCGTGGTGGCGAGCGAGGACCGGACGCTGGGTGTTGGCGGCGGCGTGTTCGACTGGACGCCGACGCTGCCGAGCCTTGGCTGGTATCGCGCGACGATCGAGGTGCTGGCGGATTCGGCGCTGGTGGGCCAGGCGTCGGCATCGGCGGTGTGGATCGACTCGTGGGGTCAGGAGGATCTGCCCGCGGGCGTGCGGCGTGATCGGACATTCGGCGTGGAGGCGGGCGAGCTCTCGCCTGAGGCGCAGGTGCTGCTGCCGGGGCTCCTGCGCAGCGCGGGGATGGGCAGCGTGAGCGTGCCGGTGGATCTTGAGCGGATGCTCTCATCGAGCCGCAATCCGTCGGATGCGGCTGCGCCTGGCGTGAGGCTCAACGAGCGCACCGCGACGGTGCAGCGGCTGGGCACGACGGGCGCGATGCTCGATCGCATGCTGCGCGACGGGATGGACATCACGGCGGTTCTGCCGCGGATTCCCAACGCGCTGGCGCGTGAACTGCGGCTGGATCCGAGTCAGCCGCAGGAGTTGCTCGATGCGGCCACGAGCGCGTGGCTGCCGCTGGTGCAGCCGCTGCTGGATACCTACGGGCACGGGCAGAGAATCAGCCGGTGGCAGCTCGGCGCGAGTGTGGGGGAGTTGGATGCGGCGTCGGCGGGGATGGACCGCACGCAGCGAAGGCTCGGGATCTTCCGCGGCGTGTTGAACAAGAGTGTGCCCGGACCGGTGCTGGTGCAGGCTTGGCGTGCGGAGTTGCCGGTGCTGGGCGCGGAGATCGCCGGGCCGAAGAGCAACGCGGGTCGGGTCAAGCGTGGCGATCGGCCGCCGCCGCCGGTGCCGAATGTGCGGGTGCTCGATGCGCTGAGCGTGCGAGTTCCGGCGTCGTTCTCATCGGGATCGATCGGGGAGTTGGCGGAAAGGATCATGAGCGAGCCGGCGGTGTCCGGGTCGACCCTGGCGGCGCAGCCCGCCGAGCGGACGATCGTGCTGGAACTGCCGTCGGTCGAGCAGTACGGCGAGCGGGCGGCGGTGGTGGAATTGGCGCGGCGGACGGTGCGGTGGTGGCAGGCCCTGGAGCCGGCGCTGGCGGCGGGGCAGGGGCGTGTGCCGCCGCGGCTGATGATCGCACGGCCTTGGCGGGAGACGGGGGTATCGCGGCGTGTGCTCTCGCCCGGGCCAGAACTTGCGGTGTGGGCGAACCTGGCGCGTCGGCTCAGCGGGCAGACGGTGGTCGGGACGATCGACACGATCCCCGGCGTGACGGCGCTGGTGCTCGCGCCGGCGCGGCGGCAGAGCACCGACCTGACCACGGCGCGTGCGACGGGAACGATCGTTGCGTGGAACGAGACGGCTCAAGGGGACCGCGCGGTCGTGCGCGGGTACTTTGCTCCGGCGGATAGCGTGCTGACGCTCGTCGACATCTTCGGCAATCGGCGTGTGCTCAGCCCGATCGATGAGGGCGGGCAGTTCGAGATTCCGGTGGGGGATATTCCGGTGTTCATCGAGGGCGTGGACGCGGAACTGGCGCAGTTTGCGCTGGGTTTCAGCGTTGATCCGGCGTTTGTGCCGGCGGTTTCTGCGGTGCACGGGCACAGCATCGTGCTGCGGAACCCGTGGCCGGTGCGGATCAGCGGCGAGGTGAGTCTGCCGCCGCAGCAGGGCGCGGCGAACCGTCGCGCGTGGACATTCAGCCCGACGAGCCCGATGCCGTTCACGATCGCGCCGGGCGGGACGACGCGGCTGCCGTTCTCGTTCGCGTTCAACGCGAGCGAGGAGGCGGGCGAGCGTCGGCTGTCTGCGATCGTGCGGCTGAATGCGGATCGCGAGTACCCGCCGATGCGGCTGGGCGCGCCGATCACCATCGGGCTGGCGGACCTGGACATGCAGGTAACGGCGGCGCTGGGGCCGAGGATCGACGGTCCGGACGTGATCGTGACCGCGACGGTGACGAACACGGGCACGACCGCGCGGACGCTGCAGGTCGACTTTGCGCCGCCGGACTTGCCGCGTCAGCAGCAGCCGATCTCGAATCTTGCGCCGGGTGAATCGGCGGTGCGGCGGTTCGTGCTGCCGCGAGCGGCGGTGGCGCTAAGCGGGCGTCGGCTTCGGGTGACGCTGTCGGATGTTGACGGTCCCGAGCGGCTCAACCGGTTCGCGGAAGTGCCGTAACGCGGCGGCATCGGCCGCCGAGACTCCGGGCGGCTCAGCCCGACGTCTTGTCGCTGATCAGGTGCATTCGCTGCGGCGCGGCCTGCGGGTGCATGGCGTGGCGTTCCATCGTTTCGCGCACGGCGCGGAGCAGCGCGGTGCGAACGCTGCCGAAGGCCGGAGTCTGGGCCGAGAGTGCGACGGTCCAGGTCGTGTGCGGCGCGGGAGTGATTTCGGCCAGGCCCGCGGCGGGGGGAGGATCGCTCACGGCGCCGGTGGTCTGTGCCGCGGTGCGAGCGGCATCGAGCAGGAGGCGCTCGGCCTCATCCAGAGAGATGTGGGCTCCGACCACCACGTTGACCGATGCGCGGCGTGTGCGGTGGTGGGTCTGGTTCTCGATGATCCCGCCGAAGATCGCGGCATTGGGAACGATGATGCGGCGGTTGTCGCCCGTATCGAGGTTGGTTGTGAACAGGTCGATGCCGTCGACGATGCCCGCCTGGCCGGCGACGATGACGCTGTCACCGATTTTGAAGGGACGGAAGATCAGCAGGAGCACGCCGCTGGCGAGATTGGAGAGGTTGCCCTGCAGGGCCAGGCCGATGGCCAGACCGGCGGCGGCGATGGCCGCGGCGAAGCCGGTGGTCTGGATGCCGAGCGTGCCCGCGCAGGCGATGAGCGCGAAGATGATGATGACCCACTTGACGAGGTTGGCCAGGAACTTCGAGAGCGTCAGGTCGACCTCGGCCCGCGCCAGGCCGCGGAGGACGGCGGTGCGAGCGGTTCGTGCGATGGTGTACGCGAGCACCAGCAGCACGAGCGCGCCGATGGCCGCGGGGAGCGCGTTGATGATCCATGTCGTGGACTTGTCGACCAGGCCGGCCCACTGCTCGGGCGAGATCCACGATGAGGCGTTCGAAGCCTGAACGGAGGCGGACGGCGCAGCGGGTGCGGGAGCGGATGCGGCGGCGGTGGCCAGGAGAGTGAAGATCGGCATGCGGTTCTCTGTTGAGCGTGACGCACAGCCGCGCCGATGTGCTCGGCGAGGCTGAACAGTGAGGGGGGATCTGTCAGGAATCGAGGGTAGAGCGGATCGGTCGCCGGGACGAGCGAATCAGCCCGCGGCGGGCAGCTCGCGCACGCTTACGTGCACGCTCAGCGATGAGCCGTCGGTGTCGTCGATGTGGCTGGAGCCGTCGCTGGCGACTTTGTACACGCCGCGGGTGGGGGGGACATCGTCGTAATCGCGCCCGACGGCGACTTTGATGTGCTTGTCGTCGGTCAGGACGTTGTTGGTCGGGTCGACGCCGAGCCATTCCAGACCCGGCAGGAGCACCTCGGCCCACGCGTGGGTGGCGTCGGCGGGATTGGGGGCTTGCGTCGAAGACTGGGCCGGGCCTGTATTGGCGGATGAGGCGGCACGATGAAAGAGATAGCCGCTGCAGTACCGCGACGGAATGCCGTGGAGGCGGAGGATCGCCAGGAGGATGTGTGTGAAGTCCTGGCAGACGCCCTTGCGATGGTCGATGGCAAGGTCGATGGGCGAATCGACCTTGGTCACGCCGCGGTCATAGGAAAAGTTGTGGTGGATGGTTGCACAGGCGACCTTCACGAACGAGAGAGGGTCCTGATCGCGAACGCCGGGCGATTGGGGATGGAGCTTGAGGTCGTGCGCGAGAGCGACGAGCTTTTCGGTCGGGCGTGCGAGATGCGAGGGCAGCAGGGCGTCGAGCAGGCGGCCCGCGGCGTTGAGGTCGCCTATGCGGTGCCACATACCGGGACCGAGGGTGGCGGGGATGGCAGGTCCCGGGCGGAGTTCAACGACAGACTCGGCGGAGATGACCAGCCGGTCGTGAGCCTCGGGGATGTTGAAGTGATGAACCTCGCAGCCGAGGTGGTCGCTGAATGTTGAGAGCCGCGAGCGGGGCTGGGTGGAGATGGTGAAGCTCAGGCACCGCTGACGCGTGTCAAGCCGCGGCTTGAGGCGAGCCTCCATGACGCTTTCGCGCACGGGCTGCGGGTAACGAAAGGTCGTGATGTGTTCGATCGCGTAGTTCATGAAGAGCAAGTGCTCAAGTGCACGAGTAGAACGCAGTGTACAGACTCATGATACAGATTTCTCAGATTCCACCGCGAGTGCACAGTCCGGACCAGCGCCCCTGAGAATTTGAACGGTGTATCTCTGAGTTGTGCCTCGGTGGGGGGCTTATGCGGGGGTGAGGCTGGTCGGCGTGAGGACTGAGAAGTCAATTGGATAAGAGATGTACTGGCGCGAGACCGCGAAGTGCACGTCCTCACAGGACTTACGTACGTCCAGAACGACGCTGGTCAGGCCCTTCTGCATGATCTCATGGAGATCGCTGAACGAGAGCGAGGCCAGGGATCGCCCGACGATTTTGCGGGCTTCCCCGATCTGCGGGCCCGAGCCCGAGGCGGCTCGGTGCCGGATTTTGACGCCGGCGGCCTCATGTTCGAGGGCTTGGAGTGTGTCGTTGATCACCTGGAGGTTAAACCGGATCGCGTGGGGGAAGTCGGGGTTGAGAAGAAGGAACTCGACGATCCGCTCGGGGCGGAGCTCGGCGGAATTGAGCTTGCAATAGGCCTCGTAGGCCGCACTTCCGCGGAGCAGCCCGGCCCACTCGGTGTAGTCCTCAGCCGTGGGGGTGGCGGTGGGGGCCTGATCGAGCCATGCGAAGTGGGCGGCCAGGAGTGATGAGACGTTGCAGGCGCGTTCGATGGCGCGGCCGAGTTGCATGAAGTGCCAGCCCTGCCCGCGGGACATGGTGCCGTCGCTGAGGCCCTGAAAGAGATGCGCGGTGGTTTGTACGCGGTCGAAGAGTTCCTGCGGGTTGCGCGTCGCGAGGGTGTCGAGGTCTTCGTTGGAGATCCAGATGTACAGGCGGTTGATCTGCTCCCACATTTCGCCGGAGATCTGCTCGCGGACCTGGCGCGCATTGAAGCGAGCCGCGGCGACGCACGAGACGATCGACGCGGGGCTGTTCTGATCAAAGCCGACAAGCCGTAACGCGGCGGTGGTGTCGGTCATCGCTTCGCCCGGCAGTTCGACGCGCAGGCTCGTGAGCAGACGGAGCCAGCCGGCCATGGCCGCGGAGGGGGATTGATCGAGCGCCACCTGCAACTGCAGCGAGAGGACGCTGGCGGTATGCCCGGCACGCTCGAGATAGCGGCTCATCCAGTACAGGCTGTCGGCGACGCGTGAGAGCATCACAGGGCACCTCCGATCGACTCGCGGTCGTGGCCCGGGCTGAGCACCCAGGTGTCCTTGCTCCCGCCGCCCTGGGAGGAGTTGACGACCAGCGAGCCCTTCTTCAGGGCCACGCGTGTCAGACCGCCGGGGCAGATGACGACTTTGTCGACGCTGCCGGAGCAGATCACATAGACGCGCAGGTCGACGTGGCGGGACTCGAGCGAGCCGTTGATGAAGCACGGAGCGTGGCTGAGGCTGATGGTGGGCTGGGCGATGTAGTTCCGGGGATCGGCGATGATGCGCTTGCGGAACTCTTCGCGCTGCTCGGTGGTGGCGTGCGGGCCGATGAGCATGCCGTAGCCGCCGCTCTCGCCCACGGCCTTGACGACCATTTCGTGCAGGCGGTCGAGGACGAAGGCTCGGCTGTCGGCCTCTTCCATGAGATAGGTGTCGATGTTGGGCAGGATGGGGTCCTGCTTGAGGTAGAAGCGGATCAGGCGCGGAACGTACGCGTACACCGCCTTGTCGTCGGCGACGCCGTTGCCCACGGCGTTGGCGACGGCGACGTTTCCCATGCGGATCGCGGCGAAGAGCCCCGGCACGCCGAGCTGACTGTCACGCCGGAAGACCACGGGGTCGACGAAGTCGTCGTCGATGCGACGATAGATCACATCGACGCGGCGCAGGCCCTCGGTTGTGCGGCAGTAGACCACGCCCTCGTGCACGAGCAGGTCGCGGCCCTCGACGAGTTGGATGCCCATCTGCCGGGCCAGGAACGCGTGCTCGAAGTACGCGCTGTTGAACACGCCGGGGGTCAGCAGCACGATGTGCGGGTCGGCGATGTCCGGGCGGGCCAGGGCCCGCAGGGCCGTCAGCAGCGACTGGGCGTAGTGGTCGATGGGCTGGATGCCCGCGGACTTGAAGACCGCCGGGAAGACACGCTTCATGACCTGGCGGTTGGCGAGCATGTACGACACGCCGGAGGGAACGCGCAGGTTGTCCTCCAGCACGGCGAATCGACCGTCGGGCATGCGGATGAGGTCGGAACCGCAGACGGTGACATAGACATCGCGCGGGACGTTCACGCCGCGCATCTCGCGGCGGAAGTGCTTGCAGGACCAGATGAGTTCGCGCGGGACGATTCCCTCGTCAAAGACGCGACCTTCGTGGTAGACGTCCTTGAGGAAGAGGTTGAGGGCGATGAGTCGCTGGGCCAGGCCGCGTTGAATGGTGTCCCATTCGTTGGCGGGAATCAGCCGCGGGAGCACGTCGTAGGGAAAGATCTTCTCGGTGCCGCGCTGGTCGCCATAGACGGTGAAGGTGATGCCCTGATGGAGGAACGACATGTCCGCGGCGGCCTGACGTCGGCGGAGTTCATCGGCTCCCAGGGCGCTGAGGGTCTGGTGGAGCCCCTGATAGTGCGGCCGAGGCAGACCCTGAATGTACATTTCGTCATACGCGCCCGGTGGGGCATCGGATGGGGGTTGGAGCAAGCCCGACGGAGACGACGGGAGCGACGCGGCGTGGGCTGAGGGCATAAGGATTCTGTTCGCAGGGGTTGCAGGGTCAGGGGTACGGTCCCGACGAAGAGGGAAGCCCCGGTGAAGGCGAGTATATCGAAATCTTGCTGGCGTGCGGAATCTTCAGAACATCCGGGTCGACTTGCGCATCGAATCCGGGGTAGTCTGGAGGCCGCGGTCGAAAAGCCCGCGGTGAGCAACACGGTCCCCGAGTGAAAGGAAGCGAATGAAGTCCAAGGTGATGTCGATTCTTGCGGTTGCGGCGTTGGCTCTGCCGGTGAGCGGGCTGCTGGTCGTGGCGAGCCACGCGATGGCGCAGCAGGGCGACTCGCCCGCGAAGCGCGACCGCGGGAAGGACCGGGCCCAGGAGAAGGGTCGGTCGGGGAACGTGCGCGTCGGGTCGATGGCTCCGGACTTTTCGCTCAAGAACGCCGACGGCGAGACCGTCACGCTGTCGGAGCTCAAGGGCAACGTCGTCATGATCGACTTCTGGGCCACGTGGTGCGGCCCGTGCATCGCGGCGATGCCGGCGGTGCAGAAGATGCACGAGGAGTACGAGAGCAAGGGCGTGAAGATCTACGGCATCAACACGTGGGAGCGCGGCGATGCGGTGAAGTTCAAGAAGGACAAGGGCTACACCTACGGCCTGCTGCTGGAGGGCGATGAGGTCGCCAAGCAGTACGGTGTGACCGGCATTCCGGCGTTCTTCATCATGGATCATGAGGGTCGGGTGATTTACACCGGCCAGGGCTTCAACGAGCGTGCGATCCGCCAGGCGCTGGATCGCGGCGTCGACCGGCTCGAGAAGTCGGGCAAGGCCCCGAAGACCGAGGACGGCGACAAGCCCAAGGACGAGAAGGGCAAGGACGGCGATAAGCCCAAGGACGAGAAGGGCAAGGACGGCGATAAGCCCAAGGACGGCGAGAAGCCGAAGGACAAGCCCAAGGATGCGCCGAAGGAAGCGCCCAAGGACAAGCCCAAGCCCTGAGCGATTACTCGGGTGGGGGTGTGGTGATCACGACCGTCTTCTCGCGCCCCCGCCTCTCGGCGGGGGCGTGTCATTGATGAACCCACGCGCGGGCCGAAGGGCGCGGAACCAACAGGAAGGATTGAGCATGCGGCAGCGGGCACGATCGATCGCGGCGGTGGCGGGCGTGATGCTGGTGGTGATGATGTCCGCGGCGGCGCAGGCGCGGCAGTCCGAACCCAGCGCCAAGCCCGACGGCAAGCCCGCATCGACGCCCGCGCCGTCGCCGGCACCGACCTCTTCTCCGACCCCTTCTCCGGCAACGACTCCGGCACCGGCACCGGCTCCGGCCGCGTCGCCTGCGGGGACGGAGCCGGCGGCTCTGCCCGCCGCGGAGGCGCTGCTGGAGCGATTCGTCGCGGCGACCGGTGGACGCGAACGTCATGCGCGTCTGGGTGCTCGGCTGAGCACCGGCGAGGTCGAGGTTGTCGGGCAGATCCGTGGCACTGTCACGATCCACCAGAAGGCCCCGGGCCAGATGATCGTGCGAACGGTGCTTGCACAACTGGGCACGATCGAGCAGGGCACCGACGGTGTGCGTGCCTGGGAGAAGACCGCGACGCGTCCGCCCCGGTTGCTGGAGGGCACCGAACTGGCGGCATTCCGGCGGCAGGCGGCGATGCACTGGGCGATGGAGCCCGGGGCTCTTTATCGCGAGATGCGCACCATCGGCCGCTCCCGGTTGGCGGACCGATCGCTGCTGGATGTTCGGTTGATCGCCACGGACGGCTCGGCGATGGTGGCGTCGTTCGATGAGCAGACGGGCCTACTGCTTGCGACCTCGTGGGATGTGCCGCGGCCGGACGGGCAGAAGATCGCTGTGCGCGTGACGTATGAGCGGTACACGGCGGCGGATGGGGTGATGGTTCCGATGCGGATGACGACACTGGTGGACGGGCGCGCGATCAGCACGATGACGCTGGAGAAAGTCGAGCATCCGGCGACGATGGATGACGGGATGTTCACGATGCCCGAGGATGTGCGGGCGTTGCTCGCTCCGGCGATGCCGGGTGCGGCCCCGGCGGGTGCTCCGGCAGGTGGCCCGGGGACCGGTCCGGCCCCAGGTTCGACGCCGAAGTGATATTGGGCCGTTGGGTCGGCGGGTGATGCGTCCGAGAATGCGAGTGGCGGAACCGGCACGAGTGCGGGTCGTTCCGCGCTGCGCGGACGTTGCGTGGTGTCAAGGCGTGACGGTGGGTGCGGTTGTGTGGGGCGGTGTGCGCAAGTTCCCGAGCGCGGAGCGGCCGACGGCATCTTGCGGTGCTGAAGGTGTTCCCGCGGATCGATGAAACGGGGGCCGATCCAGCAGTGTCCGGATGGGCGTGTGCAGACGACGATCGGCGAGCAGGGACGTAGATCAGGAGAGACGCGTGAGCATTCCCGAGGCGGAGAAGTTCGAGGGTCGCCCGCTGGTTCTCG
Source organism: Phycisphaeraceae bacterium (assembly GCA_021297895.1). GTDB lineage: Bacteria > Planctomycetota > Phycisphaerae > Phycisphaerales > UBA1924 > JAJTHN01. Next base: position 38,677 of record JAJTHN010000005.1, read on the forward strand.
TCGCCGATGACGAGACGCATATCCGTCTGGTGGTGGTGTCGAAACTGCGTTCGGCGGGTGCGGAGGTGGTCGAGGCGCGGGATGGCGCCGAGGCGCTGGCGCGAGCGAGGGAGCGACGGCCGGACCTGGTAATCACGGACCTGCAGATGCCGCATCTGAGCGGACTGGAACTGGCGCAGGCGCTCATGATCGATGCGAGGACATCGGGAGTGCCGGTGCTGATGCTGACGGCGCGCGGGTACTCGCTGAGCGATGATCAGATGCGCGGGGCGAGCATTCTGGAGCTTATGAGCAAGCCGTTCGGAGCACGGGAGTTGCTGCGTCGCGCGGTGCTTCTGCTCAAGCGTTCGACCAGCGGCGCAAGCAACTTGGAGGCGGCATGAATATTCATCGGGTCGACCCGGTCGCGCTGCCGACGATCGCGGCGTTGCGGACGAGGTGTCTGGAACTGGGTCTGCCGGTATGGACGGTGAGTCCGACGGGCGAACTGGGACCGACGCCCGGCGATGACGTTTCGCTGGTCGGGTTTCTGGGCTCGCCGACGCTGCGCGGGCTGCTCGAGCCGATCGCCCGTGGCTGGAGCGCGGTCGACGAGCCGGTGCCGGTTTCGCCCGCGCGCGGCATGTACGCGATCCCGATTCGCGCACAGCCGCTCGCGTCGGGCGGCCGCGGGGAGACGCTGCTGGTGCTGGCGCTCTCGCCGAGCTGTGTTGAAGAGGAGTGGTTCGAGGTTGTCAGCATGATGGGCGGGCTTGAGGTTCGCTCGGCGCAGCGTCTGGTCGAGCACCTTTGCCGGCATCGTCCCGAGGGCATCCCGGCGCTCCACCGAGCGCTGGGCTGGATGATCGATGACCTGGCACGCGTGTGCGACGATCAGGTGACGATCTCCGGCTTTACGCGGCAACTGACCGAGGGTTTCGAGACGATCGATGCGCTGTACTGCCTGGGTCGCTCGATGAACGTGCTGTCGCGTCCGAGGGAGTTTTTTGACAACGGCGTGTCGCGGCTGCACGCGTCGATGAGCTTCGGCTGGCTGGCGGCGTACTTCGCCTTCGAGCCCGATGCCGCGGCGGTTGCCGGCGATCGACTGCTGCACAGCGGCCCGCTGCCGGGCGATGCGGGCACGATCGTGGCGGCGCTGCGCGGGATGCTGGCCAACGCGCCGCGTTCGGGCGCGCCGATGGTGACGACATCTGTCCCCGGGCTGGTGAGCGATTCTGGACAGTTGGTGGTGCTGCCCATCGTGCGCGGGGAGCGGCTGGTTGGCGCGGTGCTGGCGGGGGACAAGCGCGGCGAGGACCCGATCGTTTCCAGTTACGACACGCACCTGCTGGAAGCCGCGGGAGGGTACTTCGGGGCGTTCCTTGAGAACGCGATGCTGTACGCGCGTCAGCAGGCGATGTTCATGGGCACGCTCAGTGCGCTGACAAGCGCGATCGATGCGAAGGACCGCTACACCTGCGGTCATTCGTCGCGCGTGGCGTATCTGTCATCGCTGATCGCGCGTGCCGCGGGGCTCGGCGAGGACATGGCCGATCGACTCAACATCTGCGGGCTGGTGCACGACGTCGGCAAGATCGGCGTGCCCGAGGCGGTGCTGACCAAGCCGGGCAAGCTCTCGGACGAGGAATTCGCGCTCATCAAGATGCACCCGGAGATCGGGCACCGAATCCTGCGCGACATCCCGATGCTCAGCGATGTGCTGCCGGGCGTGATGCATCACCATGAGCGTTGGGATGGCCGCGGCTATCCGCATGGGCTCAAGGGTGAGCAGATCCCGCTGGTAGCGCGGATCGTCGGTCTGGCCGACACGTTCGATGCCATGAGCAGCAGCAGGGCGTACCGCCCGGCGATGCCGCGGGAAAAGGTCATGGCCGAACTGGTGCGCAGCGCTGGCACGCAGCTCGATCCAACGCTGGTGCCGATGTTCGTGACGCTGGACTTTGGTGCCTATGACCGGATGCTCTCTTCGGCGGCTCCGCAGCAGTCGACGCTGGATCTGACGCAGGGGAGCCCTGCCCCGTCGCTGCCGATCGACTCCGTTGCCGCCTGACCGGCGGGCGGGGGCTCAACCCGGGCGGCCCCGGTCCATCACCATCGCCGGTCTACTTCACGTCCACCATGCGGAGCCACGATCCGGGTACCACGGCCATGACCATTCGATCACGGAAGCCCGGGGGCGGGAAGGTCAGGGTGTCAAGATAGCGACCGATCGTCAGCGTGCCGCGGACGCTCATGGTGGTTCCGGCGATCAGCGACCCCTGGAGTGCGAGGTTGGCATTGAACGTGATTGCGCCCGAGGCGTAGACCACGCCGGTGATGCCGCTGGTATAGGTATCGGTGTTCGTCAGATTGCTGAGTCCTTTGATGGGCGTGTGCTGGGGGTTGAAGTTCACCTTGCCATCCTCCTCGATCGCACGTCCATCGAGACTGATCTGAAGCGGGCCATCGACGATGAGCGCCGGAAAGCCGGGAATCGCGGGCTCGAGCATGATGCCCTCCAGGAGCCTGGTATTGGGCCCGGGGTTCTGCAGGACGAGAGTCCCGACGATGCGAACATTGCGGATAATCAGAGAGGTTCCGGCACAATTGATGACGTAGACGCCGCGGCTGTTCGGGGCGACGCCGAAGGGATTGCTGGTCGGCGTCAGGAGAAGGTCCTTGAAGTCGTTCCCGCCGATTGCCGCGCGTGGAATCTCCGTGGCGATCGCGGCGTAAGTGTTGACGACACCGACCGGCATCGGCACCCAGGAGGCGAGGATACGCCGATCGGCGTGGAACGTGCTTCCGGTGATGAGCAGGCTCTCGGCATCGGCGAGGACACTCGAGTCCCTGGCGTTGATGCTCATGTTCGATGCGATCGGCATCGTCGAAACGATGTCAGCATCGTCGATGCTCAGCGCCGCGCCGGCGTGAATGCCGCGCAGAAGAACGCCCATGGGCGTGTACTCCGGCCTGAGCCGCACGGCCATCGTCTGCCGAGCCTGGCCGACATCGGCGGTCGCGGCGAGATCGACCTGATCGGCGGCCCCCGTCATCGGATTCGTGCCTGTGGAATCCACCGCGCTCACGCTCACGCGACCAGGACCGAGGGAGAAGCTCACGAGCGAACCGGACGGACCTGTCCGGCTCCTCCAAGTCGGGAGCGAGTTGACAATCTGAACACCCGCTTCGATTCCCGAGAGCGCGAGCGAGCGTGCGTGCTCCGTATCCCCAACCATGGACGCCGTGCGCCGCTGCGCCTGTGCGAGTGTCAGGCCGGTGACCGAGATTGCTGCCACGAGTGTCACGGTCGAGAGCACGATGAGGTAGACCGTCCCGTGCGCACAGCGCACGGAGCGTCGAGGCGCTCTTCGGCTGCTGCGGTCCCGTGATGACAAGAGCGAGTTCATCGGGGTTGTTCATCGATGCTGTCAGTGGTCGTCATGGTGGTCGTCGCCCAGGACAGCGATGGCGGGTACATGATCGCCTCATCGTGACTCTCCGACCGGACCCGACGAAGCGTGATGACCGGGCGTGAATGGCGCAGAACGGAGATCTCGATGACCTTGAGCGCTCGTTCCGATGGCACCAGACCGCCGAGTTCCGGCGGGGTGAAGTATGCCACCCGTGTCGTGCGGCTCCAGCCGGTTCCCGCGGAGACGATGCTCGTTCCCCGGGCATCTCGCGGCGGCGATTCTTTCAGCCCGTTGTAGTCATCGACATCATCCCAGCCCGAGCGATTCGCCTGTGACCTCTCGGCGCTGCTCGGGCCAAGGTCCGCTTCTGCGTCGCTTCCTTCGAACGGATGCGACATGATCTCGGCCATCAGATCATGAGCCAGCCATTGGCCGAGCGCAGAGTCCGCGGTCTGTCTTTGGGTGCTGGCAACACGCCCGACCGCGTTGATCGCCGCCAGTCCAAGTCCGGCTACAACCACGATCGCCAGAAGCGCCTCGACCATCGATAGGCCCGCTGACTTTCTCATCTGATCACCGCCGGGCGGTTCGGTGAGGGCATGCTCGTCCGAAGCTCGCCGCCGAGCGTCGAGATCCGGACCTCGACGGCGACCACTTGATGCGACGGACTGGCTGCCGGTTGTTCGGAGATCACGCGGCCAAAGAGCTCAAAGACCATGCTCCGATCGGCGGTGGCGATCCAGTTGTTCAGCGAAGCGCTGCCGGTGTAGAAGTCGGTCCCTGCCCGCTGCGAAGCGGACTCCACGAAGGCTCGCATCGATTCGATGCCGCTGCGATGCGCCAGCATCAGCGAGATTCGCCGCGCATCATTGACCGAAAGAAGCGGCACACCCGTTACCGCCACCTCCAACCAACTGCCACTTGAGCTGAGCGACGACTCGTTCACTGTCGTGCTGAACAGAACCGTGGTTCCGATTGAGACCGCGCCCGACACGGTGCTGCGAAGCTGAACATCGGTCGAACCATCGTTCGGGGGGCTTTGGCGGCCACGGATGCGGATGCGAGTTGGGACCCACCGGTGAGCGTCCGATGGAAACGAGAGCGGCACTGTTTGCGCGATGCTCGTCAGCGATGCCACCGTGAGTGTGCCGGTTGTTGCTGTCGAACCACCACTGGCCAGCAGAACTTCCGCGCCATTGCCGGCAGGCCCGGAGCTCAATGGCGTGCGGGACTCGAGAGCATAACTCATGTTCAGTGCGTCGACATTCGCGAGGACAATCTCGGCCGGATCCGTGTTCTGCTTCCGCGTCATCGAGTCGCCCGAGGTTCCGCCCCAGGCCCACGTAACGGTCTCGGACACATCATCGCCGGTGCGATCGGGCAGCGTCAGGACCAGCATCTGCGTCGTGGCCTTCTGGACGCCGATGGCCTGCGAAATGTCATCGCTCAGCCGCGAGAGCGACCACGCCATGCGGGTGCGATCGTCGGCCAGCAGTGCCGAGCGCGAGCCGGGCAGCGCGCTGGTGCTGAGAACAAAGACGGAGCCGAGAGCGCCGACGATCACGGACGTCACGCCGAGCGTTACGGTGAGCTCGATCAGCGAGAAGCCGCGACGATCGATCATCGGTAGTCTCCGGCGTCGCTACTCCGGCGCTGGTCCGACCCTGTGGCTCGCCCATCCTCAACGCCGATCCACCGCACCTCCCGCCCCACTCGGATCTCGATCGCGCCGGTGGAAGTGATGCGTCCGTACGCGTCGATGAGCAGGGCACACTTGCCGTCAAGGTGACAGATCAGCGTGGAAGCAAAGTAAGGCCCGAGGTCCAGTCGTACGCGCTTGCTCGCGGTCTGATTGTCGAGCGTGCGTGACTTCGGGAGAATGTACGACGTCGAGTCCACGTCCAAGTCCATCTTCAATGCCGTGCTCGACGCGTTCGCCAGCGCCTGGGTCCGGCGGATGTCGGCGAGCATGCGCTCCATCGCGGCATCGGCGCGGGTGCGGGCGATGGACCGTCCGTACCGCGGCGTGACGATGGCCGTCACGATGCCCAGAACGGCGATGACCGTGAGCAGTTCGAGCAGCGTGAATGCGCCATGGCGCATGAAAGCAGCCGCCCCAGAGCGTGCCTGGGGGCACGTTCGCGAGCGGCTGTGGAGTTCTGATCGGGCTGAAACGGATGGTGGAGCGAGCACGGGCATCGTCCTCCTCAGTCCGCCCTCGGGCGGCTCAGTACGTGCTGTACTTCACGCCGCGGGCGTCGACTTCGGTGTCGGTGGTGTTGGCGCTGAGTTGACCGGTGGCTTCGGCGTAGATCCAGCCGATGCCAGTGTCGTCCGCCGCGGCGATGCCGCGCGAGCCGCGCTTGGCGCCGACGGGCAGTGCGGGGATCTCGCGGAGGTACGGGCCGAAGATGAAGTCGTTCTTCTGCTCGGCGCTCGCTGTACCCAGCTCGTTGGTGAACTGCGTGAGCTGGTTCGTGATCTCCGTGGTCGCCGGGTATGTGTTCCCGTGTTCGGTGTAGAACAGGTCGATCGCGTTTCGCAGGGTGCGAAGGTTGGCCTGCAGATTGGCGTCGGCGGCGCCGGCCGCACCGCGGCTCATGCGCGGGATCGCGATCGCGGCGATGATGCCGATGATCACGACAACGATGACCAGTTCAATCAGGCTGAATCCGCCGCGGCCGCGTGCAATTCGAGTGAACATGTGCTGCTCCATCGGGGTGCGTCATACTCATGAACCCGAGCCACATTCTCATCGGGCCGTTGCGTCGCCAACTTGAGCGCGCACGCTCAAGACCGGCGTCGGAGCCCGGAACTGGCACTCGGAAGTCGTGGCGACGCCCGAGAACTCGTCGAGGCGGCGTAACCGGCGGCACTTCCCCGTGAGAGGGGGCAGCCCTACTTGAGTTATCGGTCGGCCGCGGCCTTCTCGCCGGCAACCCGCACGACCGAGCGTCGGGCCTGCGAGATGGGCTCGGCGCTCCGCTGAACGCGTTGCCCCGAGGGATCGATCAGCGTGACCAGACCGCCCTCGACGCGTTCGATCGTCCACCCCGCGACGACGCTGCCCACGCTGCGGAACTCGCCGTCAACGATCGCGCCGACGCCGCTCATCGCGGCGCTGATGCTCGGCGGCGTGGGCGAGACCGGCTCGGATGCGGGCGTCGCGGCGACCCATCCGGCGGGCGGCGTGAACGCGTCGCGCTCCGCCGGAGCGAACGAGAGCGCATCGAGACGGTCGGCGAGCCCGGAGAGATCGAGGGTCGCCGGCGTTGTGCCGCCACTGGCGGTCGTCGTGCGCGTGCGAGCGGCTGCCGGACGCGCGGCCGCGGGGCCGGCCTCGGGCGCGCCGCCCGCTGCCGCGACGGGGGCTTCCACGGCGGCCGCGGCGACCGCCGGCGCACCGGAATTCAGAACAAAGCGATCGACGCCGAGCCCCAGAAGCGCCACGCCGAGCACCGAGAGCGAAATGGTTCGTTGACGATTCAGCCTCACGCGAGAAGTTGACGATTCGCGGGCGAGACGGGCAAGGAATGCGGCAAGCCAGGGAGCGAATCGGCGCTTCAGCGATCCGCATCTCCGGAACGGACCCCCGAGACCGCACGATCCGCAATCTCAGACGCAGGCCCGTTCGTGCTGACCGCCTTGCCACCCGCGGCGGCGAACCAGGTGAGCTCGACCGAGAACTCTCCCGCTTCCAGAGCCGCGTCGGCGGAGCGAGACAGGATGAGTTTTCGCACGCCAACGTCAGGCAGCGCCTTTCGAAGGTCAACGAGCACGCGCCGAACCACCGACGGCGGGGCGCTGCCTGTGATGGCAATCGGCGTGACGAGGTACCGGCCGGCGGCCGCGGTCTCTCCCGCGTCGATCGAGCCGATGCGCATCCCCAGCCCACGCGCCGACTCCAGCAGCGCTGTCACGTCGCGGAGCACCCGCGTGCGCTGGTCCGGACCGGAGAGCGTGATCCGTGAGCGAGTCTGCTCGTTATCCAGCCGCTGGTGCTCTTGGCCGAGCGACTGCACCGTCTGGGCCAGGTCGCGCGTCTCGTCTCGCGCGGCCTGCACCTGCGAACGCAGCGCATCGATCTCGCTCCGCCGCTGGAGCGCAGGGTGAACGCCCGCGGCATACGCCAGGCCCGTGATGATGACAAGCGCCGCTGCGCACGCAGCATCGAGCCCGCGCGGCGAGCTGAACAGATCGCCCGGCCTCATGGCGCACCCCCGGCGGCCCGCGCGCCGCCAGACGGAGCCGCCGATGCGGCATCACGAGCGGAGATGTTGAATGTGCAGGTGATCGTGAACTCCGCACGCTCCGCACCGGCGACCGTGCGTGGACGCGTCTCGCTCAGCGTGACCAGCGAGAAGAGGCCGGTGCCCTCCATGCGCAGGGCAAAGTCCGCGGCATCTCTCGGCGAGTCGCCCACGCCGCGGAGGGTCAGTGACGGCACCGTGGTCCGCCCTGCGGGCGGCAGGAGCTCCAGTCGCTCGAGCACAATCCCCGGCCCCATGAGCGTCGCGAGCGCGTCGAGCAGGGTGCTCCAGTCCGGCTGTCGACCGACGGCTCGTGAGGCCTCGACGGTGGTGCGCAGCGACGCGTTGCGGGCTCGCAGCGTCGCGACTTCCCGCGTGAGCGTTTCACGACGTTCCTCGAGTTGCGCGACCTCCGCCGACAGGCGGGCGGGCTCCAGCCCGCTGCCGATGCTCAGCCAGATCGTCGCGCCGAGCATCAGCGCTGCGTACCCGCCCCCGATGCGCAGCCATGTGGCGCGACGGGCGCGCATCGCGCGGGCGTGCAGGATGTGGCCCGGGAGCAGGTTGGCGCTGATCACGCGGCCCTCCTTGCTCGGGTTGTGCGCGACGGCACATGCCATGTCGAGAGCCCGCGGGCCGCAAGCAGCGCCGGCGGGCAGTTGATCAGTGCGGCGCCCGCCAACCCCTCCCGGGAAATCAAGTCCGCGAAGCCCGGCAACGCCGCGGCGTCGCCCGTGAGCAGCACGACCGACTCCGGCCCATCGCCCGCGGCGAACCGCCCGGACGCGTACGCGCCCGACACGCGGGCCTCTTCCGCGAGCGCACGCACCGTCGGTGCCGCGCAGTCGTGCAGAACATCGAGCACCGAGCGCCCGCCGGGTGTCGATGCGAGCGCCGCGGCGTCGGTCGCGCACCAGAGCTCGTGAACGACGGCGGGCTCGACACCCAGACGCTGCGCTGCGAGCAACATCGCCTTGCCCATCGCCAGATCAGACAGCGAGCGTTCGTACACAAGGGTTCGCCCGGCGAAGATCAGGATCGTCGCGCCATCACGCCGCGTGTCGATGACCACCGAGGTCACGCCCCGGCCGGGAGGGAGCGAGGGCATCACGGCGCGCCAAATTGCAAGCGAGCGCACATCCACCGCGAGCACGTCCGCGCCGGCGGCGACCCAGGGCGTCAGCAGCGATTCGACGTGCGAGTGCTGAGCGCCGACGGTCATCGCGCTCGTCGCGCCCGCTCCCGGCCCCGCCGCACCGCCGACGCCCGCTGATGCGCCGATGCCGGGCATCGCAGCGCCCGCGGGCAGAGCCCACCACGCGCACTCGATCGCGCGATCATCCCACCGCCTCAGGCGCGCAAGTTCCGCCCTGGCCAGTGTGTCCAGCGGGGCCTTGCTTGTCAGCGGCGGGAGCGTGATGACCTCACCGGCGACGTTCGGGCCGCTCATGCCCAGCACGATGCTCCGCCCGCGAAAACCCCGCCGCGCAAGCACGCCCATGACGCGCTCGGCCTCGGCGTCGCTCACCGGCCCGCCCGATGGTCGATCGAGGATCGCCGAGTGTTCCAACGCTGGGACGACGCCATCGGCGTTCGGGGCCGACTGCGCAAGCGTGATCGCGCCGGGTGTGACATCGACACCGATCGGCGTGGCGTGGATCTGGCCGGGCCACCTCACGGTGCACCTCCCGGCGTTCCCGCTCCGCCGCCGGCGCTGGTCAGATCGAACAGCGGCAGGAACATGCTCGTGGCGATGACCCCCACGACCAGCCCGAGCACGATGAGGATGATCGGCTCGATGAGCGACGAGATGGTCCGCAGTGAAATCTCGTTGTCTTCATCCATGAAGTCGGCGACGCTCAGCAGCACGGGCGCGAGCTGGCCCGATCGCTCGCCGCTGCGCACGGCCTCGCAGACGCTCGGCGGAATCAGGCGCGCGTCCGAGAGTGCCCCGCACATGGATTCGCCCCGGGTCACCGCATCCTGCGCTTCGCGGAGCAGCGTTCGGTACAGGCTGTTGCCCGCGCTCGCGCCGGTCAGCGCCAGCGCATCGACCAGCGTCACGCGGCCCTCCAGCAGCACCCCAAGGATCCGCGCGATGCGGGCCGTGATCAGCGACCGTGCCACGCCGCGGATCTGCGGCAGCATTAGCAGCGCCCGATCGCGGAGCCCGCGCCCGGACTCAGAGAGCAGCCACGCCAGCCCGCCCAGCCCCGTCGGCACCGTCACCAGCAGCACCGCCCACCACCACGCGCGCAGGAACGCGCTGGCGCTCATGAGCATCTGCGTCGTCGGCGGCAGGTCCGCGCCGAGGTTCTCGAACATTCCTTCGAACCGCGGCATCACGAACGCGACCATCGCCACGACCACGATGAACGCGATGAACAGCAGCAGCGACGGATAGATCATCGCGCCCGAGAGCGACTGGCGGACCTTGACCTCCTGACGGTTGAGCGTCGCGATGCGCAGGAGCATGTCCGCGAGCTTGCCGCGGGACTCGCCCGCCGCGATCAGGCTCGTGACCACGGGCCCGAACCAGGCGGGGTGCGAGGCCATGGCCTCGTTGAGCGTTCCGCCGTTCTCCACGCGCTCGCGCACGTCGCGCATCACCTCGCGGAACGGGCCGTCGGGGATCTGCTTCTCCAGCACCAGCAGGGACTCGGCCAGGGGCGTGCCCGTCTGCACGAGCACCGCGAGTTGCCTGACCATCAGCCCCGTGCTGCGCAGCCGCGAGGTAGCGCCGAAGGCCATGCTCAGCGATGTCCACCCGCTGGTGACCATCCCGAGCGCGCCGCCCGAGGATGAAGCGTTCGCGCTCTGGTTCGCGCGTGTCCCGTCGCTGCGCTGATCGCTCGCGGCGTCGGCTTCGCTCAGGCCGGAGACGAACACGCCGCGCTTGCGGAGCATCTCGCGAGCCTCGCCGATGCTCGGCGCGTCGATCACGCCGCGGGCGGGAGATCCGTTGACGTCGTATCCGTTCCAGCGCACGTTCACGCGACGGCCCTCCCGTCGTCGGGAAGTGTGCAGGCCTCGCCAAGCGCGGCGGGCGTAAGGGGCTGGGCGCCCTTGAGCGAGCCCACGTTGGGGTCTTCGTCGTTGTGCGTGACGCGCAGGACTTCCTCGAGGCTCGTCTTTCCGTCAAGGGCGAGCAGCACTCCCTCCTGGCGGAGCGTGAGCATGTTCTCGCGGGTGCATTGCTCGCGCAGCTCGTGTGTCGCCGCGCCGCGATGGATCATCCGCCGGATCGTCGGCGTGACCTCCATCACCTCGTACACACCCAGGCGTCCCTGGAATCCGCTGTCGTGGCAGGCGGGGCAGCCGCTGCCTTTGCGGAAGCTGCGACCGGCGTGCTCGAGCAGCCCCGCGTCGCGCAGCACGGCTTCGGTGGGGTAGTACTTGGTCGCGCACTTGCCGCAGATCGTCCGCGTGAGGCGCTGGGCCACCGCGCCGTTGAGCGCGCTGCTGAGCAGGTACGCCTCGATTCCCATGTCGTTGAGCCGGGCCACGGCACCGGGCGCATCGTTCGTGTGCAGCGTCGCGAGCACCAGGTGCCCCGTCAGCGCCGCCTGCAGCGCGACACGGGCGGTCTCCTGATCGCGCACTTCGCCGACCATGATCACGTCGGGGTCCTGTCGAAGGATGCTGCGCAGCGCTCGCGCAAAGCTCATGCCGATCTGCTCGTGAACCTGGATCTGGTTGACCAGATCGAGCTGATACTCCACCGGGTCCTCGACCGTCAGGATGTTGACCTCCGGACCGCGCAGCAGGTCCAGCGCCGAGTACAGCGTGGTTGTCTTGCCGCTGCCCGTCGGGCCGGTGACCAGCACCAGACCGTGCGGCTGCTCCAGCACGCGCTTGAAGATCGCCAGGGCCTCGGCGCGGAAGCCCAGATCCTCCATCCGCACCTTCAGGTTCGCCTTGTCGAGGATGCGAACCACGACCTTCTCGCCGAGCAGTGTCGGCATCGTGCTCACGCGGAGGTCGATGTCGCGCTCCTCGGCGATGATCCGCACGCGACCTTCCTGCGGCACGCGCTTCTCGGCGATGTCCATCTTCCCGATCACCTTCACACGCGAGACGATGCTCGCGTGCATCCCCGGCGGCGGACGCATCAGGTCGCGCAGCACGCCGTCGATGCGGTAGCGGATCCGCGTGCCCTTGCGGTCGGGCTCGATGTGGATGTCGCTCGCCCCGTCGCGCACGCTCGTCAGCAGCGCGATGTTCACCAGGTTCACGATGGGCGAGCCGGCGACGAGCTTGTCCAGATCCGTGCTCGGCCCGTCGTCGACGCTCTCGCGCTCGACCACCTCGACGTTCTGCTCCGCAAGTTGCGTCAGGAACGCTTCGACGCTCGACGTGCCCGTGTCGCCCTCGCCGGAGCCGCCGTCACCCGGGCCGCCGCGGCCGCTGGAGAGCTTGCGGATGTACTCGAGGATGTTCGCTTCCATCGCCAGCACCGGGCGGATGCGGCAGCCGGTCAGTTCGCGAAGTCGGTCGATCGTCGGCAGGCTCCCCGGCTCGGCCATCGCGACCGTCAGCACGCCGTGAACCTTGAACATGGGCAGGACCTTCAGGCGCTCGGCCTCCTCGGCTCCGAGTTCCTTCAGCAGCGCGGGGTCCGCCAATCCGTGACGGATCGATACGCCCTTGACGCCCAGGCACCGCGCCAGCGCACGAACGAGCGTGCCCGGGTTGACGATGCCCTGCTCGACGAGCAACTGGCCAAGCTGCAGGCGATTGGTCCGCTGGTCCGCGAGCGCGCGCTCCAACTGCGCCGGCGTGAGCACGCCCTCGGCCACGAGCGCCTCGCCAATGCGGAGCCGACGCCTGGATGCGGGCGCATCGGCGGCAGGGGCCGGCGCGCCGACCGGGTGCTCGTCCGCTCGCTCCTCAGGCTGTCCCGCCGCCGAATTCGCCACGATCAGAGATCCTCCCGTCCGTGCTCTTGGGTCTGCTCTTGCTCCGCCGCATCAATCGGTGTTGTCGCCGCCTACAGGAAGCTCCGCACGGCCGTGCCCACATCCTCGTAGTGCTCGAAGAGCCCGCTCAGGTCGGTCAGGTCGAGAACCTCGCGCAGTGTCTCGTTGGCGCCGCAGAGCCGCAGGGACTGGCCGCTGTCGCTGAGCGTGCGCGTGGTATCGACCAGGGCCTCGAGCCCGGCGCTGTCAACGTGCGAGATCGCCGAGGCGTCGACGACGAAGCGCCCGAGGCTCTCGCGGAGCACCTCCTGTGCGTGCGACGCAAACTCGCCCGCGCCGGCGCCGATCAGCGGCCCTTCAGGCTTGAGCACCGTGACTGCGCCGTGTCGTGTCTGACTGACGTTCATGGGTGGTGCACCGAATGCGGCCCTACGCGGCCCTACGCGGCCCTATGCGGCCTTTGCAGGCCGCGTGCCGGGGAGCGTGAGTGTGAAGGTCGATCCCTTGTTCAGTTCGCTGGTCACGGTGATGTCCCCGCCGTGGAGGCGCGCGACATCGCGCGCCAGCGCCAGGCCTAGGCCGGAGCCGGTGATCTCTGCGAGCCGCTCGTCCTTGGCGCGATAGAAGCGTTCGAAGACCAGTGCCTGCTCCTCGGGCTTGATGCCGATGCCGGTGTCGATGACCTCGAAGTTCACGCTCGCGGCGTTGCTCTCGACGCGCAGCGTCACGCTCCCGCCGCGGGGCGTGTACTTGACGGCGTTGCCGAGCAGGTTGTGCAGCGCCATGCCGATCTTGTCGCGATCGCCCTGGAGCACAGGCAGTTTCGGCGGCAGGTCGAACGCGAGCGTGATGCCCTTCTCCAGCGCCGGCGCTTCGAACTCGGCCCGGAGCTCGTCGAGCATCTGCGCGACGCGCACGTCGCCGGAGCGGAGCTTCATGCTCCCCGCCTCGATCTCCGAGACGCTGAGCATGTCGCCGACGATGCGTTCGAGCCTCCGGCTCTCGAGGTTGATCACATTGAGGGCCCGCGCACAGTCCGCGGGCGTCATCGGCTCGCCCTCGGGCGTGTCGGCCTCGAGCAACTGCTCAACGTAGAGGCGGATCGCCGTCAGCGGTGTTCGAAGTTCGTGCGTCGCGTGCGCGACGAACTGATTGCGCGACTCATCGGCCACGCGCTGCTGCGTCACGTCCTCGATCACGACCAGCGCGCCCGCGTCGTCCTCCCGACGAACGGCGCGAACAGTCATCCGCAGCACCCACCAGCCCGCGGGACGCTCCGGCACGCTTCCGCGACGATCGCTCGGCTCCGCGAGTTTCAGCGTGCCGCCTTCGCGATTGCGCCGGACCTCGATCACCTTGCGCCCCCGGGCCGTTCCGTCGCAAGCCTCACGTACCGCCGTTGCGACCGCTTCGTCCCCGAGCATCGCCATCGCGCTCTGGCCCTCGAGTTTCTCGCGAGTCGTCTCCAGCAGCACCGCCGCGGCACCGTTGGCGTATCGCACCCGCCCGTCCTGCGAGACAACGAGCATCCCGATCCACATCGCGTCGCAGGCCCGAAGCACCTCGCTGCTGCGCACGCCGTTGCCCCCGATGCCCGCCTGCGCGGCCGCGCCGGGCGAGCCCCTTGCCGCGTCGGCGGATCTGGCTCCGTCGGGTGATCCGGCTCGCCCCGTCGTCAAGTTGAGCGCGTTCTGATGCGGGCCGAGATCCGAGTTTTCGTTGGTGTCCGCTTCTGCTCCGATCGCGTCCGCTCGATCGCCCAGCGCGCGACGCACCGCCGCGAGTGTCCGCAGTGTCTGCAGTTCATCCAGCAGCGCGTTGAGCCCGCCCGCTGCACGGTGCAGAGAGCCATCGATGCGCAGCGCCTCGGTGCAGCATTCGCCGCGAGCCGCGGCCTCGAGCGCATCGCGCACAAGGTCCACGCTCCGGGTCCGCGACGCGACCCAGCGCACACCCCACCACGCCGCGCCGAGCCCGGCGAGCACAACACCGCCCATGCCGACCATCAGCTGCCATCGCAGCATCGACGCATCGACGGGCGACGCACGCACGCTCAGGAGTGCCTCGCCCAAACCGGGAATGCTCACGACCTCCTCGTGCTCGAGCGTTCCGGTCCCGGCATCGGCACGACCGCCGGTCTCGCCTGTTCCGAGCGCGCCGGCCCGCGTGACCGTGCCCTTCCAGCCGCCGGCGATGTCCGCCTCGCGCACCGTGATCCGCCGCGGCTCCGCATCGGCCAGCACCCCGCCATCGGGCAGCGTCAGCCGAACTTCGCTCAGTTCGTAGCGCGTCGCGGCTTCGGCCAGCTGTGCGCGATACGCCGAGAGCTGACCGCGAGCCAGCGCCAACTCGCCCTGCCTGGTCAGGAGCTCGGTCACGATCCGCACCTGTTCGTGCCGCGATGCGGTCTGCGAGCGCTCCGCGGCCTTGAGTGTCCACCACATCCCCGCCGCGACGCTCAGAATCAGCGCGAGCATCCCAAGCCCGACCGCCCACGCCAGCCGCGGCGCGCCGCCGCCAACGTCGCGCACAGACGCCGCGCGAACGCTCGACGGGCCATCCCGCTTCCCGGTCGCCTCGGATTCGGGAACTGCTCCCGAATGTGCGGGTTGTCGGTCCGACTCTGGCACGTGCCTGCTCCTGCGGAGGTTGTCGACCACCCCCGGAGGGCTATCGGATCGCCCGATCTGGGCCTTTGTCCCGAACGTGCCGATTGGAGAGGACGCGGGGCGGTTGGTGCGGCCTGTGCGGGCGTTCGCCGGCCCATTCTGGCCGCAGCCGACGCGACTGGATCCGGTAACACCCTCGGTCCACCCCGGTCTCTGGCCACCATTTTCGTGGGAGTTTGTTCATGTCTGCGTCCGCTCTACCTGTGATTCGAACCTCGTGCCGCTTAGTCGTCTCTGCGTCGGTCCTCCTGCTGTTCTGCGGCATGGCCATGGCCCAGCCAGCGGGCGATGCGCCGGCCAAGCCCGTCGAGCCTGCCGATGGCGACAAGCCCGCCGTGACCAACGCCCCCGCCAAGGCCCCGGCCCCGACACCGGTTTCAACGGATGCCGACATCGCGGCCGGTCGCAAGGAGCCGGCGGACGGCCAGACCTTCCGCGTGGCGGGCGACATGGATGCGACGGTCACACGCCGCGGGGACTCGTTCTTTGCTGGCCGCTCGGCCATCACGACGCCGCTGCCCGTCGGCTACCCCGACCCCACGCCTCCGGGCGCGATCGACATCAAGCGGTACCCCAGCGTGCGCCGCGCCGAGATCACCGGCAGTGTCAATCCTGCCATCGGCATGAATGTGGGCTTTTTCCCGCTGTTCAACCACATCAAGCGTCGCGAAATCGAGATGACCTCGCCGGTGGAGATGAACTATCAGGGCCTGCGCAAGGCCCGCGAAGATCGCTCCGGCCCGCAGCAGTGGACGATGTCGTTCCTCTATCGCTCCGCCGATCTTGGCCCGGTCGGCGATGATGAGCGCGACCAGCGCGTCAAGGTCGTCGACATCGATCCGGTGACCGTCGTGGCCATCGGGTTCAAGGGCGGATACGGCTTGCCACTGGTGCTCGACGGTGTCGAGAAACTCGATGTCTGGTTCGCCCAGAACCCGCAGTGGGAGGCGGTCGGCGAGCCGCGGTCGTTCTTCTACAACGGCCCGGAGATGCCCAACCGCGATAAGTGGGGCGAGGTGCAGGTCCCCATTCGACCCAAGCCGAAGGCCGCTCCGGGGGCCGAAACTGCGCCCGGCACGCCGACCACGCCCACAGCCCCCGCCCCAGCACCGACCAAAGACCCATAACGAGTGTGAATGTGGGCGACTTCCGTTGGATGGGCGGTCTGATTGAGCATCCAACGGCCTGAAGTGGGCGTATGCTCATCGGGGAGAACACTCATGCCCGCGTTGGACCGTCCATCTCGCGACCCGTTCACCCGCACTCGTCTGGTCATCTACTCCGCAGCCGCGGCGGTCGCGCTGATCGGCACGCTGTGGCCGTCGAGCAGCCCGCTCGCGCCGTCGGCCGCGCATGCTTCGTTGCTGGCGTCGAGCAAGACGATCGAGAACCTTCAGGCCGCGTACACCAGCGCGATGCGCATGGGCGAGGCCGCCCGGCAATTCGCCGCGCGCGCCGAGGAGGACGGTTACCCGAAACTCGCCAGTCTTCTGCGGGCCACAGCACGCTCGCGAGAGATTCACTCGGGCCTGTTTGCCGCGGCGATCAAGGCCGCCGGCGCCGTCCCCACCCTCGCGGCCGAACCCAAGGCGCCCAAGAGCGGCACCACCGCTGAGAATGTCGCGACGCTTCTGGCCCAGGCGAAAGACGAGCGCGACAACACGCTGCCGAAGTTCACCTCCCAGGCCCGCACCGATCGCAACACACAGGCGGCCGATGCGCTGCGGCACGCACGCCAAGGTCTCATCGAACACGCGCGTCTCCTTGGCGAGGCGAGCGAGAACCTCGATGCGATGAAGGCCCCCAAGTCGGCGTACTTCGTCCATACCCCCTGCGGCTTCCTGGTCGAAAAACTCGACATCCAGCGGTGCCCGGTGTGCTTTGGCAAGCGCGAGGATTTTCAGAGCGTCGACTGAAGTATCGGACTTGAGCAACTACCCTGATCGGGTTAATTCTTAGTGTTGAGAACGGGTCTTTGGGCCATTGGCTGGGGAATTGTTGCCCGGACTGTTGCGACTCGGTTAAGATGTTTGTGGAAACACAGAGAATCCCCGGGTTCGGTGTTTGTGGGAATATGCAGCATCTCGTGCTCGATTTGGCTTTGAGAAAGCGCACGCGGGGAGGTTCTGAAGGATGCTCCTGTGTTGGTCGATATAGGGGGAATCAGTCGCAGTGATACGGACTAGTCAGAGCGTCGCGAGTATGGGTTGAGGGAAGAAGCCATCCACAATTTTGGAGTCGTTTAGCCAAAACCCTCAACTCTGCTACGCTTCATGTGCCTCAGACGTTTCAAGGCCCCTCCAGCAAGTGACCTCGGAGAATCGAGATGAATCAGGCGTCAGGTCAGTTTGAGCCGTGCGTGTACGTGGTTGACGACGATCCCGCGATCCGGCGGAGCCTGAAGTTTCTTCTAGAATCTGTGAACCTGAAGGTCTGCACTTATGAGACTGCCGAGCAGTTCCTCAGGGAGTTTCCGGTCAACGCGGTGGGGTGCGTCGTCGCGGATGTCCGCATGCCGGGCATCGGCGGCCTCGAGCTTCAGCAGCGACTGGTCGCCAACAACTTCACGATTCCCGTTGTGGTGGTGACCGGTCACGCCGATGTGCCGATGGCGGTTCGGGCGTTCAAGGCCGGTGTACGGGAGTTCGTCGAGAAGCCGTTCAATGATCAGGCGATTCTCGAGACTATTCGCTCGGCGGTTGAGCACGACGTCAAGCAGCAGGCGCTGCGCCAGCGTCAGCGATATGTTGCCATCCGCGTGTCGCGCCTTACGCCGCGAGAGAAGGAAGTCTGCCACTTGGTTGTCACGGGCAACGCGAACAAGCAGATCGCGGCGAAGCTGGGTCTGAGCGAGAAGACGGTCGAAATCCACCGCGCCAACGTGATGCGGAAGATGGATGCGCCGAGCCTCGCCGAACTGGTCCGCATGGCCGTGGTATATGAAGAAGCGCTGGGTCCGATTCAGCCCTCTCCTGCCGGCGGCGGCGAGAGCACGTCCAACGCACCCATGCAGTCGGCGCAGGCCTGAGTCTTTGCCGCCTCGCGCGGGCGAGCCATCGCGAGAGATCGCTGGCATGGCACCGCGGCCGGTTTACACTTTGGCTTCATGAAGTTCACGACGACGATTTGTGCCGGATTCCGGCGGCCCATGCTCGCTCGGATTGCGGTTGTGTTGTTGATGCTCGTCCCGTGCGTGCGGGCGATCGCTCAGCCCGGGCTCGCGCCGCGCGAGACGGTGACGTTCGCGGTCACGCAGACAACGACCGTCGGCCAGTCGGTCTATGTCGTCGGTGATCTTCCCGAACTCGGCGGCAACGACACATCGCGCGCGATCAAGCTCTCGCCCGGTGCCTATCCGCTCTGGCGCGCGACCGTCTCGCTCCCGGCGGGGCGGACGTACACGTATCGCTTCCTCGTCCGCAGCGACGGCCCGACGCAGCAGAACGGGGCCGCGACAACGGTGCAGGGTCCGCTGGTCGCGAGCACCGCGCAGCAGCCGCGGCCGACGCGAAGCAAAGCGGTGTGGATCACCTCGGCGTATGCGCAGCCTGTGCTCTGGTGGCGGGCGATCTCTCCCGCCGCGGGCTCGGACTTCACACCCGTGACGATGACCCGAACCACCGTGACCGGCCCGGCACGTTCGGGCGATCGCTCGGGCGAGGGCACGTTCATCGCCTGGGGGATGCACGCAGCCGGCGAGGCGTTCGAGTTTTACGTGACCGATGTGGCTCAGCCCGGCTCGCGTACGCCGACGACCGGCACGTATGCGACGAATCTTGATGGGGTGTTTGTGCAGGATGGGCAGATGTTCACGTATGTGCCGGCGTGGAGCGTCGGCGGGGCACGGCGTGCGTACTCGCCATCGAGCGTCCCGACGGTGTTCTCGCCGCAGTTGAACGAGACGCGCGGCTACCGCGTTTTTCTGCCGCGGGGCTACGACCAGCACACCACGCGCCGCTATCCGGTGCTGTACATGCACGATGGGCAGAACGTCTTTGAGAGCGGCGCGTTCGGCTCGTGGAACGCGGCGGGAACGATCGCATCGCTGCAGGCGTCCGGACGCATGAGCGAGGTGCTCGTCGTCGCCATCGACAACGGTCCGAACCGACTGCGCGATTATCTTCCATCGACCGACTCGCTCGGCGGCACCGGCCGCGGCGAGGCGTACCTGTCCTTCATCCGCGACACGCTCAAGCCGATCATCGATGCGCAGTACCGCACCAAGCCCGATGCCTTCTGGACCGGGCTCATGGGCAGCAGCATGGGAGGCGTGATCTCGCTCCAGGGCGTCTGGGACTTCACGTCCACCTTCACCCGCGGCGGCCTGCTCAGCGGCGCGTGGCAAACGTGCCCGAACTACCTCACACGCGTCCGGACCACGCCGGTGCGGGCCGTGCGCATGTGGCTGGATAGCGGCGACAGCGGCACCAGCGCCGACAACTTCTGGCTCACGCTCGGCCTGCGCGATCACTTCGTCGAGGGCTCTGCGTCGAAGTACGCGCTCAGCGGCGAGCTCCAGCACATGGTGGGCTTCGGCCAGCAGCACAACGAGGCGGCATGGGCAGCGCGCCTGCCCGATGCGCTCACGCACCTCTACCCCGCGCAGGAGGAACCGAGCGACTTGCTGCGGAGCGTCTTCGGGCCGCACTGGGATGTGACCGGCGACGGCGTGATGGGTATCGAGGATCTGTACGCCCAAAGTGTCCAGAACGTCCCCGGCGCCGGCGGCACGCGGAGCGACGCGGATCTCGGCGGCACGATCGACGCGGCCGACGCGGCGCTCATCGAGCGTGCGTTCCGCACGGGCGAGACGGCGGGCATGTCGCGATAGCGGACCTCAGGCTCCGCCCGAGCGCGATCGCGCGAGCAAATCCAAAGCCGCGTTCACTCGGGCGTGCAGGTCGGCCTCGGATCGCTCGACAAAGTTGATGTGCCCGAGTTTCCGTCCCGGCCGCGGGGCCTTGTCGTACAGATGCAGGCGCGCGCCTGCGAGCGACGCGAGCGCCTCCGTCGGCGGACTCTGTCCCACGATATTGATCATCGCGCACGCGCCGAGCGCCTCGGTCGAGCCCAGCGGCCAGCCCATAATCGCGCGAAGATGATTCTCGAACTGGCTCGTCACGCAGCCGTCGATCGTCCAGTGCCCTGAGTTGTGAACACGCGGCGCGGTCTCGTTGGCGAGCAACCGCCCGTTGTGGTCGAAGAGCTCGAGCGCCATCACGCCGACATAGTCCAGATGCTCCATGATCGCGCGGGCGTAGCCGTGCGCGGTGGACTCCATCTCGGGGCTGAGCGGGCTCAACGGAGCGAAACTCGTGTGCAGAATCCCCGACTGGTGCGTGTTGAGCGTCAGGGGATAGAAGGCGACCTGGCCCTTGGTGCTTCGGACCGCGATGACGGACAGCTCGCGCGTAAATGGCACGAACGCCTCGAGGATCAGCCCCGCGCTGCGAGCGCCTCCAGCATCCTGAGCGAGCCCCGCGGTGAGCGAAGCGAACGCCGGCTGGAGGTCCTCGGGTTTGCGCAGCACCTGCTGCCCCTTGCCGTCGTATCCGCCGCGGCGGGTCTTGAGCACGCCGGGCAGACCCACGCTCGCGATCCCGGCACGGAGGTCGTCCAGCGAGTCGATGGGCAGGAAAGCGGGGGTGGGGATGTTCAGCGTGCGAAAGAGCGACTTCTCCGCGAGACGATCCTGCGAAACGTCGAGCGCCAGCGGGCCGGGGCGTACGGGCACGGCACGTTCGATGTGCCGCGCCAGTGCCGCGGGCACGTTCTCGAACTCGTAGGTGCAGACA
Source organism: Phycisphaeraceae bacterium (assembly GCA_021297895.1). GTDB lineage: Bacteria > Planctomycetota > Phycisphaerae > Phycisphaerales > UBA1924 > JAJTHN01. The sequence continues at coordinate 59,708 of JAJTHN010000005.1, forward strand.
GTCAGGCCCCGCGCGAAGCGATCCGCGGCGGCCAAGTCATCGAATGGCGCCAGCACGCACGCGCCCGCGGCGCACGCCGGCGCATCGGGCGCGGGGTCGAAGAAGCGGAATCGCAGGCCCAGAGGCAGGCCCGCGAGCGCGAGCATGCGCCCGAGTTGCCCGTTGCCCAGCACGCCGACGGTCGCGGCGTCTTTCGCTGCGTGCGAGGGCGGCGTGCTCATCGGCGCGGTCTCCGTGCGGCGGACCGTCGACTTGTGGAGGGGCGCTCAGAGCCGCGGCCGGCGGTCGCCCCGTCGTGCTCGGGCGGCGGCGTGCGCGGGTCCGGATGATCGAGCACGCGGGCGGTTTGCTCGGTGCGGAAAGCCTCGAGCCGTGCGCGGATCGCCGGCTCGGTCAGGGCCAGAATGCTCGCCGCCAGCAGGCCCGCGTTGATCGCGCCCGCGCGGCCGATGGCCAGCGTCGCCACGGGCACGCCGGCGGGCATCTGCACGATCGACAGCAGCGAATCGACACCCGCGAGCGCCTTGCTCTGAGCGGGCACGCCAAGAACGGGCAGGCTCGTCATGCTCGCGCACATGCCCGGGAGGTGCGCCGCGCCGCCGGCACCGGCGATGATCACGCGCAGGCCCCGCGCCTGTGCCTGCATGGCGTACTCGGCCAGCAGCGCGGGCGTGCGATGCGCGGACACCACGCGCGCTTCGAACGGAACGGTGAGTCGCTCGAGCGTCTCGGCCGCGTGACGCATGGTCTCCCAGTCCGAGTGAGAGCCCATGATGATCCCGACGACCGGCGGGAGCGCGGGCGTGCGCCCGGCCGGGCCGGATCGGGCGGTGGGAGTGGCTCGGACGGTTCGGGGGCGGCGATTGCGGCGCGGGGGCATGCGCGGAGTCTATCGGCCGGCGGCGGGGCCGGCGCGATCGCTCTCGGCGGCGGGCGGCACCGGCGGCATCGGGTGTGTGCTGGTGAACCGCCGCACCGGCACGCTCCCCTGCAGTTCCGCGACGATCGTCCGCACCATCGAATCGATCGCGCCCGCGTACGCCGCCTCGGGCGTGCCCTCCGGCCCGAGCGTGCGCACGAACCCCAGCGGCACAAGACGCACCTCGTGCCCCAGCGAGCGGCACATCTCCGCCAGGGCCGCGGCCCAGGGGTGATCGGCCGCGGCGAAGATCGCCGGCACGCGTCGCTCGGCCAGCCGACCCGCGAGCGTCGCGAGTTCCGGGCGAACGACGGGACGATCACGCACGGGCAGCGCGACAAACTCGATCATCGCGCCGCGCGTGAGATACTCCAGGCTCGGCTCATCGCTGACGATCAGCGCCGGATCGCTGGGAATCGTGCCGAGAACTTTCTTCGCGTAGCTGCCGAGCGTGCTCACGCGGTCGCGATATCGCTCCAGCCCGGCGTCGTACGGGGCCTTGGCCTCGGGCGTGCCGCCGTCGATGCTGATCAGCGCGGCGTGAATGGCCGGGAGCAGTTCCGCCCAAAGCAACGGATCGAGGTGAACGCCGGGCGCGGGGTTGCTGCTAGCGGTGATCAGCCGTGTCGCGTCCGGTGGCGCGATGCGCGCGATTCGGGCCGGGGCGTCGGCGGGAACGGGCACGGATCGCGGGTCGAGCGATTCATCCAGCGCGATGATCAGGTCCGCCGCGAGCAGAACTTCGGCCGAGGGAGGATCGCCCAGCAGTTCAACGCGGAGCGACGGCAGGCGTGTAAATGCGATGTGGCGGACGGCATCGAGCAGGACGGGCGAGGTGACGACGATCGTGCGAGCGGATGCGGCGGGGGTGGGGGGCCAACGCGGAATCTCGCCGGTGTCGGGAGCCGCCGCCGCGGCGGAGGGGGGCGCGTCTTTGCCCTGCGGCGAGCGCTCGCAGCCGGTCTGCGCAAGCGGAATCAGTGCAAGAAGGACGAGTGCCGGGAGCGTTGGGAGGGCTGTCCGGGCGTTGGCCGCGTGGGCGGTGGTCGTGGCGGAACTGGTGGCTTTCGTGAGCATCGCTGGCTCCCGTGGCGGTCGATGTCGCAAAGAGTAGATCGGTGCTCCTCGGCTAGGATCGTTCGTGAGCCCCGAGGGGACCGATCCAGTTCGCGGCGTGAACGCCAGCGCGGGCGGCGATGCCGAGCGTGGCGATGGTGTGCGCGCGCCCGAGAGCCGCGAGGCTCGCCTGGCCCGGCTGCTCAAGCGTGCGCGAGAACTGCCCGAGGTTCCCGGTGTGTACCTGATGAAGGACTCCGACGGCGAAGTGATCTATGTCGGCAAGGCCCTGCGTCTGCCCGATCGGGTGTCGTCGTACTTCGTGCCGTCGGCGGATCTTGGGGTCAAGAAGCAGCCGATGCTCGATGTTGTCGCGGACTTTGACATCATCGAGTGCGAGACGGAGTGGGAGGCGCTGCTGACCGAGAACCGGCTGGTCAAGGACCTCAAGCCGCCGCCGCGGTACAACGTGCGGCTCAAGGATGACAAGACGTTCCCGTATCTTGTCGTGACGCAGCGGGAGGATTATCCGCGCGTATACGTCACGCGAGATCCGCGCGGCGTCAGCGCCGGGCCGTACGCCCTGAACGCGAGGATCTTCGGCCCCTTCGCCAACGCGGGCGCGCTGCGCGAGGCTGTCACGCTGCTCCAGCGGGCCTTCAAGTTCCGCACGTGCTCGCTGGACATCGTTCACGGCGACGAGCGCAACCGGCTCTTTCGCCCGTGTCTTCTGCACGCGATCAATCAGTGCACCGCGCCCTGCGCCGAGCGCATCGGCACCGAGGCGTATCGGCAGGATGTCGATCGATTCGTGCGGTTCATCTCGGGCAAGCGCAGCGCGATGCTCCGCGAGCTGCGGGGTGAGATGGAGCGAGCCAGCGCGGCGCTCGAGTTCGAGCGTGCCGCGGCGCTGCGGGACCAGATCCGCTCGCTGGAGAAGCTGAACGATCGCGCGAGCATCGACGACGGCTATCAGCCCGAGGCGGAGGTTGCGTACGCGCACCCGCGCGAGAGTTGCGAGGCCTTGGCCAAGGTTCTGGGGCTGGATCGGCCCGCGCGGTTCGTCGAGGCGATCGACATCGCCCACCTGCAAGGGAACGAGACCGTCGGCAGCAAGGTCTGCTTCATGGACGGGCGGCCGTTCAAGGATGAGTACCGACGGTTCAAGGTCCGGACCGTGGCCAACGACGACTACTCGGCGATCCGCGAGGTCGTCAGCCGACGCTACCGCGACGCGGCGATGGGGCACGAACTGTTCCCCGATGTCGTGATGATCGACGGAGGCCAGGGGCAGCTCAACGCCGCGATGGAGGTCTTCGCCGATACGCCGTTCAAGCCGGCCACGCTGGTGAGCCTGGCCAAGAAGGAGGAACTCGTGCACGTGCTGGGCGTGAGCGAGCCGCTGCGGCTGCCGCGGAACAACAAGGGCCTCAAGCTCCTTCAGGCCGCGCGGGATGAGGCGCATCGGTTTGCACAGGCCTATCACCACACGCTTCGACGCAAGCGCACGCTCGGGGATGAGGTTTAATCAGCAAGGGAAGTTGCGAAGATCGGCGGCGATCGAGCGGCGCCGCCCGGGCCGAGGGTGATCATCGACAATCAGAGCGCAAACACCGTGTGAGCGTCGCGCAAACGTGCGTGCGGACTCGCTCGGTGGCGGAACGTTCCGCCTCATGGGCGGTGTCTTTCGGCAGGGCGTGTCGGAAGTCGATCGGAATCTTCGTCTTCATGGCGGAGCCCGGTCAACGAATATGCCCAGTGCTCGCGAGATGCTCGCGAAGTGTTCGAGAGTGGTCGGATTTACTTCGGCGATCTGTGTATGTCTGGACGCGCGATAACCGTCGGCGGTCGGGTCGTTCTCTCGGCAGTCCTCGTGAGCCTCGCGGGCGGTGTGTGTTCGGCGCAGTCGTACTCCGCGGCGATCATCAACCCCGCTGGCTCCCTCGAGACGTTCATCCGCGGCGGCGGGCAAAGCGCCGGCGCGGTGGGGAGCTACTCGCTGCCGATCGAGTCACCGATTCCCGACTCGCGGATCGTGCGAGCCTTCGTGTTCGACGGCTCGAACGTCGTCGATCTGCACCCGACCGGATTCTCCGCGTCGTACGCCAATCGCTCGCGGAACGGCCAGCAGGTGGGCTTCGGCTTCACCAGCGATCCCAACATCGCGCTGCTCTGGACGGGCACCGCCGAGAGCGTTGTGCAGTTGAACAACAGCGAGACGCTCTCGGCCGTCGCCAGCGATACGGATGGCCAGACCCAGGTCGGCGCGGCACGGACGATTCTGGGCGGACCGCTGGACAACGCCTACGCATGGCAGGGCACGCCCGAGAGCGGACGCTCGATTCACCCCCCGACGCTGTTCGGCAGCGCGGCGTTCGCGATCCGCGACGGCGCGATCGTCGAAACGGGCGAGGACTTCGGCGAGATGCGCACCGGCGTGTACTGGCCCTCGCTCAACGATCAGGGCCAGATCGTGCGCCCCGACGGCTTTGACGAGACGTTCCTGTACGATCTCGTGCTCGGCTACGGCTTCGGCGAGGGCTACGGCAGCGCCACCGGCGGGCCGCGTCACGCGATGTTGTTCAATCTCTCGAACTTCTCCGACACGATCTCGCTGCACCCGGCCGATCCGAGCGTGATCAACACCTACGCCCGCTCGGCACGGGCCTTCGGCACGACGCTGAACGATGTCGTGTTCGTCGGCTCCGCCGCGGTCGAGGACATCCCGGGCACCGGCGAGACGGATGAGCACGCCGTGGCATGGGTCGGGCCGACGACCTTCGTCAATCTGCACCGGCTGCTGCCGACGGGCTTCAACTTCCGCTACTCCGTCGCGCAGGCCGTCGACGAGTCCGGCAAGATCTACGGCTTCGCCAGCGATCTGCAGGGCTTGTACGTCGGCGTGGTCTGGACGCCCCAGACCTCCACGGGCTGCTCGCCCGCCGACATCGCCAACACCGACGGTGATCCCGGCAGCGACGGCGCGGTCGACAACGGCGACTTCTCGGCGTTCTTCACCGCGTTCTTCCTGTCCGGCGATGACCCCGCCCGCCTGATCGCGGATGTGGCCAACACCGACGGAGAGCCGGGAGCGGACGGCGTGATCGACAACGGCGACTTCACGCTGTTCTTCGCCGGTTGCGCGAACTGACCCCGGCCCGCGACGCGAGGGCGGATAAACTGCCCCCGATGCCCAAGGTCCGCGCGCAGCTGCACCCCGCACTCGGCCAGATCATCTACCGCGCCATCCGCGGCGCGGTCTGCGTGGCCGGCATGGGCGACCTTGCCCAGACGCTGTCCATCGCCAAGCGCGCCGGGCGGGCATTCGGCGATGCGGGTTTCAACCGCAAGCGGCTCGCGCGTGCGGAGGAGAACATCGCCGTCGCGTTTCCGCAGTGGGGGCCGGACCTGCGCCGAGAATACGCCGTGCGCTCGTACGAGCATCTGTTCATGCTCGGCGTGGAGGTCCTCTTCACGCCGCGGCTGCTCACGCACGAGGGCTGGGCGGGTCGCGTGAACCTGCACAATCTCGAGCCGGCGGTGAGGGCGATGGTGTCGGGCCGGCCCGTGATCTTCATCTGCGGGCACTGCGGCAACTGGGAGATGGCGGGCTATTCGCTCTCGCTCCTGGGCTTCCCGGTGCACGCGCTGTACCGCCCGCTGGATCTCAAGCCGGCCGATGAGTGGGTGCGCGAGCAGCGCGGCCGGCGCGGGCTGGTGCTGGTGGACAAGTTCGGCGCGGCCCGGCTCATGCCGCAGATTCTCTCTTCGGGCATGCCGCTGGGCTTTGTCGCGGATCAGAACGCGGGCGACCGCGGGATCTTCGTCCCGTTCTTCAACCGCATGGCCAGCACGTACAAGGCCATCGGCCTCAGTGCCACGCGCTACAACGCCACGATCATCGTCGGCATGGCCCGTCGCTCCGGCGGGCAGACGCTCTCGTCCCGCCTCGAGAGCGACGGACGAAGCATCGTGACCCTTGCCCGCGAGCCCGACGGCCTGCGATACGACCTGTCGATGGTCGACATCTTCGGACCGGAGGACTACTTCGCCCAGCCCGACCCGCTGTTCTACATCGCGGCGAGGTATCGCCGCGCGATCGAGCAGAGCGTCCGCGAGGCGCCGGAGCAGTTCCTTTGGATGCACCGGTACTGGAAGAGCCGCCCGCGCTGGGAGCGGCAGGGGCGTGCCGTGCCGGAGTCGATCGTGCGCAAACTGCGCGAGCTGCCGTGGATGACCGAAGCCGATCTCGATGCGATCCGCGCTCACGCCGAGCACGACACGCGTGCGTATGCCGACTCCCGCCCCGCGGGCTCGCCGCCGGAGCGAGAGACTCCCGAGAGCGACGACGACTTCTGAGCGCTCTGACCAACGCAAGCGCACGCGCGAACGCCCGATCACAGCCGATGGGCACTACCCGTGCAGGGGTGTCCTGCGGGACCTGCGCGGTTGTGACGCGTGGGGCTGAATTGACGCCTGCGATGGGCCGATACCCAGCGTCATGAGCATCGTCTCCGACGACGTGCACGCCGAACCGAACCCGATCCCCGGAACCTCCCTCGGCCCGGCCGCGGGAAGCATGGGCAACACCCCAACGGTGGTGCTCGAGGCCGGCTCGACCTTCGTCCTCACGCCCGAGGTGCAGGCGATCACCGACCGCGCGATGACGTACCTGGAATGCGGCTACGCCGTGCATCTGGCCGGTCCTGCCGGCACGGGCAAGACAACGCTCGCGTTCCACATCGCGGCACAACTGGCCCGCCCCGTCACGCTGATCCACGGCAACGACGAGTTCGGCTCCAGCGACCTTGTCGGCAAGGACGCCGGCTATCGCAAGAGCACGCTCGTTGACAACTACATCTCCAGCGTGCTCAAGACCGAGGAAAAGGTCGATGTGCACTGGACCGACAACAAGCTCACCACCGCCTGCGAGCAGGGCCACGTGCTGATCTACGACGAGTTCAACCGCTCGCGACCGGAGGCCAACAACACGCTTCTGTCGATCCTTGAAGAGGGCATCCTCAACCTGCCCCGCACCGGCGGCGACGGCTACCTGAAGGTCCACCCGCGCTTCCGCGCGATCTTCACGAGCAACCCGGAGGAATACGCCGGCGTGCACAAGACGCAGGACGCTCTGCTCGACCGCATGGTCACCATCCCCGTCGATCACTACGACGAGGCAACCGAGCAGGACATCACCAGCGCCAAGAGCGGCCTCGCTCCCGAGCAGTGCGCCATCGTCGTGCACATCGCCCGCGGGTTGCGTCAATTCGGCGCCAGCGCCGCACGTCCGACCATCCGCTCGTGCATCGGCCTTGCCCGCGTGCTGGCCAGCCGGGGCGTGCCGGCCGACATTCAGGATGACCGCTTCGCGATCTTCGCGTGGGACTTCTTCGGCAACTCGATCGATCCGAAGGACATCAACGGTCCTTGGAATCAGGCCACGTTCCGCGACCTGATCGCCGAGCTCCTCCGCGACGTGGGCACGAGTCCATCAAGCGGCGGCAGCACCGGCGGCAAGCGCAAGGGCCGTGCCGCCTAAGGCACACGAACGGAGTCAGGATGCGGGCTGCCCGGGCATGATCGCCGGAGCCCCGCAGCCACGAACGGGAGACGCGACATGAACCGCCAGCCGATGACGCTCAAGGGCCTGCAGGACATGAAGACGACCGCCACGTTCATGGGCGGCGGCGATGTGGCGCCGCACAAGCTTCACATGCGGCTGTGCGCGTTGAAAATGGAGCGTCACCGCCGCGATCAGGAGCGTCGCGTGGCCCTGGAGCGAGCCCGCAAGTGCCACGAGCGGTGCGAAGCAATCGAGACCGAGGTCCGCGCGATCCTGGAGGTCATTCAGAACCGCGCGCCGCTTCCCGAGCTCAAGCCGCGGGCGATCAAGCCCGGGCGCAGCACCGCCGCGACCAACCCGACCATCCGCCCGGCGGGCATCCTCAAGCATCGGTACTGAACAGCACGCAAACCCGCCGCGTCGCGCGTCCGCGTCGCGGCCGAGACAGAGAAAGGGACAGAATCATGCATGTAAACTGCATCATGTGCGGCCATCGCTTCGACCTGGGCAAGAGCTATGACGACTACGAGGGCGCGGTGCGCTGCAGCACCTGCCGCGGCCTGCTCGAGGTCCGCACGCGCGATGGACAGGTCAAGATGGTCCGCCCGTTCGGCCCGCCCGGCGGCAACGGCTATCTCACGCCGCAGACCCAGGCCGAACTCGCCGCCGAGAAGGCCCACGCCGCGGCACCCGCCAGCGTCGGCGCTCAGCCCGGCGCCGGCAATGCAACCGCCGCCTGAGCCAGCGCCGACACACCGACCGCCACCGCCCGCCACCGCCCGCCACCGACTGCCGACGCCCGCGTCGCGTCCTGACCAACGCAGGAACCATCGATGAACCCGCAGACCGAGAACCTCGTCCGCGCGGACTCGCAGATCGAGCCGGCACCGATGCCGCCGTCCGCCCCGGCCGCCCCTTCCGCCCCGGCCGCCGTGTCCGCCGCGCCCGACACCAACTCGAGCAGCCCCGCCGCGAGCGCCCCCAAGGTCGCCGCGGGCCTTTGCATCTACGGCGTGTGCCCGGCGACCGCGGTGATTCCCGCCGACTTGCTTGGCCTGGGTGATCAGCCCGTGCGCACGCTCCGCGAGGGCACGCTGGCCGCGGTCATCAGCGATGCACCCGCGGGCAGGCTCCGCCCGGAGCGCCGCCTGCTTTCGGCGCACCAGCGCGTCGTGCAGGCCCTGGCCCGCGCGTGCGATGTGCTGCCCACCAGTTTCGGCACCGTCGCCAGCAGCGTTCGTGGCGTCAAGGACCTGCTGACGCTCAACGATGAGATGTTCCGCGAGCAGCTCGAGCACATCCGCGGCCGGTGCGAAATGACGCTCCGCCTGAGCCTCGGCGTGGAAAACGTCTTCGCCCATCTTGTCTCGCTGGACCCTGAACTCCGCCATTATCGCGACGCGATCGCCGCGGGCGACACGTCGCACGACACCAAGATGGCCGCGGGCCGGTGCTTCGAGCGCGTGCTGGCGAGCCTGCGCGAGCAGAGCGAGCATCGCGTCCGCTCGATCGTCGAGCCCATCAGCGCGGAAGTCGCATAGCCCGGCCCGCGCAACGAGAAGGAGTTGGTCAACTTCAGCATCATGATCTCGCGCGGCCAGGAGGCGTCCTTCGAGAAGGCCATCAACGACCTGGCCGCGGAGTTCGACGACAACCACGTCTTCGATCTCAGCGGACCGTGGGCCTGCCACTCATTCGTCGATCTGAGAGTCACCATGCCCAAGGCGCGGAAGGCCGGCTGAGCCGGGCGCGGAGCGGGGAACGCGATGTTCATCATCGACAACATCCTGATGGCGCCGGCCAAGGGCTTTCTGTGGATCGTGCGCGAACTGCAGGCCGCGGCGGAGGCCGAGGCCGAGAACGAGGCCGATGCGCTGACCGCCCGGCTCTCGACGCTGTACATGCAGCTCGAAACCGGCGCGATCACGCAGGAGGAGTTCGACACGCTCGAGACGCAAGTCTTCGACCGGCTCGATGAACTCAAGGGCCAGGGCGGCGCGACCGACGAAGACAGCGACAGCGACGACGGTGACGAGAACGACGAAGCCGACGAAGACGAATCCGACGACGCTGATGACGACGACGACTCCGACGCGGGCGATGCCGAGGCATCGCTCGACGATGAGCCCGAAGAAGACGCCGAGAGCATCGACGAAGAAGGCCAAGACGACGAAGAAGAAAGCGACCGCCAAGCCGAGTCCGACACACCCGCACCCGACGAATCGCCCGACCGTGAGGCCACATCATGAGCAGCGACACCCCGGCCTCCGGAACTCCACGATTCCTCAGCGATCCGGCCCTGGAACTGATCATCTTCGGCGGAAAGGGCGGCGTGGGCAAGACCAACTGCGCCTCCGCCGCGGCCATCGCGCTGGCCCGCTCGCAGCCCGGCCGCACGTTCACGCTCGTCAGCACCGACCCGGCGCACAGCGTGCGCGATGCGATCCACGGCTCGGCACTCCCGACCAACCTCCGCGTGCTGGAGATCGATGCCCCCGCCGAGCACGACGCGTTCATGAAGGCCCATCAGCAGGACCTTGCCGAGGTCGCCGCACGCGGCACGTTCCTCGACCGCGGCGACATCGACAACTTCCTGCAACTCTCTCTGCCCGGCCTTGATGAACTCATGGTCTTCCTGCACATCAGCACGAGCGTTCACGCGCGCGAACAGGACTGCATCATCATCGACACCGCGCCGACGGGCCACGCCCTGCGCCTGCTGGAAATGCCGGACTTCCTCGGACGCTGGATGGAGGCGATGGATGCGCTGCTGGCCAAGCACCGCTACATGATCTCGCTCTTCGGCCGCCGCGCTGCCGCGCCGGATCATCTCGACGAGTTCCTCGATGGCCTTCGCGAGACCTTCGACGCGACCAGCGAACTGCTCAAGGATCGCGCCCGCTGCACGTTCGTGCCCGTCATGCTCGCCGAGAGCCTCAGCGTCGCCGAAACCGGCGACCTGGTCCGCCGGCTCGAGGAACTGGACATTCCGCTCAGCGATGTGATCGTCAACCGTCTGATTCCCGAGACGGCGACCAGCGCTCCGCTGCGTGCGCTCCGCTCGGCGCAGGCGTCGCATCTCCGCCGCCTGCCGCCGGAGTTGACCAAGCGCGCCATCTGGGGTCTGCCGCTGCTGGCCGATGAGGTTCTGGGTGTTGATGCGATGGCGAACCTGTACGGCTCGCTGATCGACCCGGTGAGCCTGGCCGACCGCGAGGCCGCCCGCGTCGCCGTCGATGAGGTCGGGCCCGCGATCATCGCCGATCCGCCCCGAGTGCACGGCACGGTCGCGCTGCCCAGCGCCGAGAATCTCCGTCTGGTGCTGCTCACCGGCAAGGGCGGCGTGGGCAAGACCACGATGTCCTGCGCCGCCGCGAGCGCCGTCGCACAGGCCGCGGGGCGCAATGTCGTCATCGTCAGCACCGATCCCGCGCACTCGCTGGGCGATGCGCTGGCCATGAGCCTCGGCCCAACTCCCGCGCTGGTCGATGCGGCCGTCGCGCCGACGCTGCGGGCCATGGAGCTCGACGCCGCATCGGAGATGGAGTCGCTGCGCACGCTCTACGCCGGCATGCTCGAGGGCATGCTCGAGCGCATGTTCGGCTCGGCGGATGCGACATTCGACCGCGATGTCCTCGAGCGGCTGCTCGATCTCTCCCCGCCCGGCCTCGATGAAGTCATGGCCCTGACCAAGGTCGTCGAACTCCTCGAGTCCGGCGTCGACACGCTCGTGCTCGACACCGCGCCCACGGGCCACGCCCTCCGCCTCCTGCAACTGCCGGTGCTGGTTGAGCAGTGGCTCCAGAGCATCTTCGCCGTGCTGCTGAAGTATCAGAAGGTCATCCGCCTGCCCAAGCTCCAGGCGCGGCTGGTGCAGATCTCCAAGGGTGTCAAGAAGCTCCGCGCACTGCTCGAAGATCCCGCACGCTGCTGCATCCTGGGCGTGGCCATTCCCACCGAACTTGCGCTGGCCGAGACCGGCGATCTGGTCGAGGCCTGCTCGCACACAGGCGTGGGCGTCTCGTCGGTGATCATCAATCAGGTCACGCCCCCTCCCGCTCCGGGAGAGGCTCAGGATGCGCTTCTTGCGAGTGTCAACGCTCGCGAGCTGGCGATCATCGCACGTCTGCGTGCCGCGCACCCGTCGCTGGCCATGGCCGTCGTCGAGCGTCGAACCGCGCCGTCGGGTCTGCGCGATCTGGCCGCGCTGGGCTCGGCGCTGTTCGCGCAGCCTGCCGCGAACAAGCTCTCGCCCGCGCCGAGCGAGGCTCGGGCCGACGCCCCCGCCCGAATCCCTGCCCAGGCTGGAGCCGCGGCATGAGCACCAGCGCCAAACTCACCCATCAGGAAGTCAGCCTCTGCGACGCGATCGACCGCCTGCTTCACAAGGGCGTCGTCCTCCGCGGCGAGGTGTGCATCAGCGTCGCCGATGTCGAACTGGTGTACCTGGGTCTGCAAGTCCTGCTGGCCAGCGCCGATACCGCCCGCAAGTTCCTCAGCGCCGAGCCGAACCAAGAGCGAGCTCTGCCCGCCGCGGCGCGCGAGGTCAAACCAGGAGCCCCGCTGTCCCTGCCTCGGCCCAAGTCATCGCCGCGGACGCCGCGAGTCAGGCCCCGTCCCATGGTCAGGCCGTGGTCGAGCCCACCCTGCCCGTGAACATGGACCAGTTGCGTCAGTTGTGCGCATCCCTTGCCGATCAAGTCAGCGGGATCGGAACAGCACCTACACAAGCAAGCGATAGTCCTACTTCTCTTCCCGTCGGCGTGGAGTCCTGTGACTCGATCCGGGCAGATTCGCGCCCCGACGCCGCGAGAAACCAAGAGATCGCCCCACCTTCTGAGGTGGGTAGTCTCTCGACAGCCCCGCTGGCGACACCCAGTCAGCAGCGGCTGAATGTCGATCCTGCGCAGGTTCGAGAGGGGCTGGGCCAGCTCGTACTGACGCTGGTGAAACTCCTGCACGAGGTGCTCGAACGCCAGGCCATTCGCCGGATGGAAACTGGCGAACTCAGCGATTCGCAGGTTGAGCGTCTGGGCACGACGCTGATGCTCCAGGCCGAGGAAATCCGCAAGCTGGCGGGGGAGCTGGGGGTGGCCGAGGAAGATCTGAACCTCGATCTTGGCCCGCTTGGCAAGTTGGTCTGACGAAGCGGGCGAAGTTGTCCGATAAGGATGAGGCATGAGTTCTTCGCGCGGACCCTAACACAATATCGACTCGTCGAATCTCGCGGACCTGTTGGAACGCGTGCTCGACAAGGGTGTGGTCATCGCCGGCGATGTCAAGGTGAAGATCGTCGACATCGAGTTGCTCACGATCCAGGTCCGGCTGGTCATCTGCTCCGTCGACAAGGCCAAAGAGATGGGCATGGACTGGTGGGCCAACAGCGACATCTTCGGCCCGGACAAGAAGGTCACCAAGCAGCTCGAGTCCGCCAACGAGGAGGTCAAACTCCTGCGCGAACGCCTAGAGAGTCTCGAGCGCCAGATGGGCGATCGTGCCGCGCTCCCGATGGCCACACCGATGCCTGCCGGCCCGGACCCGACGCGGCCGGAGTCGCCCACGAAGTTCTGGAAGTCCTGACCGCACTCCACCCCCCCCCCCCGCCCCCCCGCCCCCCGCGATCGAGCCGCGCGAGCATGAGCCGCACGCTGGTGCACATCCCGATCCTGCACACCGATGCGGACCTCGGCGACGCCGCGCAGAGCGTGCGCGATGCGATCGCCCGCGTCGGCGGAGCCGCGGCCCTCTCCCGGCGAGAGGCGATTCTCGCGTCTCTGTGGACACGGATCGAAACTTGGGTCCGAGATTGTCCGATTCCGCCTTCAGGCCTTTTTGTCTATCAGGACGGCCTGCCGGTCTGCGACGCACCGGCCGTGTCGGGTCAGCCCGCGGAACTGGCCATCGTTCACGAACTGACCCGCAAGGGCAGTCGAAACCACGCCTTGCTTCTCGACCTCCATCAACGCGGCGCGACGATCACGGGCACCGAGAGCCCGCAGTTGCTGCTCGAAGAGATCGCCCTGCTCGGCAAGGCCCAGCAGGGCCAGTGCGACCCGCGGCACGAGTTCCGCTCCCGCGCCATTCTCGAAAAGCGCGACCGCTTCATCGCCGACCGCATCAACGCCACGCTCCCTCCCGGCGGTTCAGCCATTCTCTTCCTGGGCATGCTCCACAACGCCGTGGGCATGCTCGCGCCGGACATCATCGTGACTCAACCCATCGACACCCGCGCCGCACTCAACAGCGCCGCGTGATCCCGTCAACTCACACCACCTCGATCGCCCCACCGAACCACACGGAGCCCACCCAAGCCCCCGCACCCTCTCAGCCCCCGCGCAAGCCCTTCGATAAGTCCAACACCAACACCGGCACCGACAACGCCGATCACACCGGCGCCACCGGCGGCTTCAACCTCAACATCGGCGGCTCCGGCGTCGAGGGCATTCTCGGCGGGCTCTCGGGCCTGCTCCGCACGCTGGGCGAACTCGCCGAGAAGGGCGAGGAACTCAAGCGCTCCGGCAGCCTCACCGACAAGCAGGGCCGCGAGGTCAACTTTCGTTACGGCGTCCGCGTCCGCACCCTCAACGAAGGCCGCGATGTCCGCGTCGAGCCCTTCGGCAACCTCAAGCGCGACGAACGCACCGGCGAAGCCACGTTTCAGGAAGTCCGCGAGCCCGTCTGCGACATCTTCGAGGAAGACGATCACGTCAAGCTCGTGCTGGAAATGCCCGGCATCAGCGAGTCCGACGTCACGCTCGATGTCCAGGGCGACGTCATGACCATCTCCGCCGAGCGCAATGGCAAGCGATACCGCAAAGAGGTCCTGCTCCCCGCGGCCCTTGAGTGCAGCAAGATGTCCGTCGCCTGCAATAACGGCCTGGTCGAAGTCCGCTGCATGCGCTGACCGATCCGTCACGCCCGACCCGGTCCGAGTCTGACGCCCGTTCCGCCTCTCCCACCCCGCACCTCGCGGCCAATCAGGAGCCGAAGCATGTTTCACGTCAGCGACGCTCCCGCGGGCGACACCACGAAGAAAAGCGGCTCAGCGCCCGCCGGCGGTCCGTCCGCCCAGCTCCGCGTCGCTGAGGCACTAAGCAAGGACGTCGGCCGCGCCGTCGCGCGGCTCGATCCCGATGACATGAAGCGCCTCGGCGTGAACATCGGCGATGTCGTGCTCATCACGGGCAAGAAGACCACCGCCGCCCGCGCCATGCCCGCGTACAAGGAGCAGCGTGGCCAGGGCCTGGTCCAGCTCGATGGCCTCAGCCGCGCCAACGCCGGCGCGGGCATCGATGATCGTGTCACCGTCGCACGCTCCGAGTGCCGCAGCGCCGAGAGCCTCACCATCGCCCCGGTCAGCGTCACGGTCAGCGACCGCGACTTGAAGTACATCGGCTCGCTGCTCGACGGTCTGGTCGTCGTGCCCGGCGACCGTATCCGCGCTGCGCTCTTCGGCAGCCGCAGCGCCGAGTTCGTCGTCCGCAAGGCCGCGCCCGCCGGCACCCCCGTGCTCATCAACGCCAGCACGCGTCTGGTGATCGAGCGCTCCGGCGAGAACGCGCCAAAGGCCGACCCCGCCGCCGGCACCGCGATCAGTTACGAGGACATCGGCGGCCTGAAGAGCCAGGTCCATCGCATCCGCGAGATGATCGAACTGCCCCTTCGCTATCCGGAGGTCCTCGAGCGCCTGGGCATCGACCCGCCCAAGGGCGTCCTCCTCCACGGCCCACCCGGCTGCGGCAAGACCCTCATCGCCCGCGCCATCGCTCAGGAGACCGAGGCCAACTTCTTCACCGTCTCCGGGCCGGAGGTCATCCACAAGTTCTACGGCGAGAGCGAGGCCGCCCTCCGCAAGATCTGGGATGAGGCCACCCGAAAGGGACCGAGCATCATCTTCCTCGATGAGATCGACTCCATCGCGCCCAAGCGCGAGAACACACAGGGCGAGGTCGAGAAGCGCGTCATCGCGCAGCTCCTGGCGCTCATGGACGGCCTCAACCGCCGGTCCGACGTCATCGTCATCGCCGCGACGAACCTGCCCAACAACATCGACCCCGCGCTCCGCCGGCCGGGGCGCTTCGACCGCGAAATCGCGATCCCCATCCCCGATCGTCACGCCCGCAAGCACATCCTCGAAATCCACTCCCGCGGCATGCCGCTGGCGCCCGATGTCAACATCGACCGTCTGGCCGACGCGACCCACGGCTACGTCGGCGCCGATCTCGAGGCCCTCTGCCGCGAGGCGGCGATGGCGTGCCTGCGCACGATCATGGGCCGCATCGACTTCAGCCAGTCGAGCATCCCCTTCGAACTGCTCAGCACGCTCGAAGTGACGATGAGCCACTTCAACCAGGCCATGAGCGAGATCGAGCCCAGCGCCGTGCGCGAGGTCTTCGTCGAAGTCCCCAACGTCAAGTGGACCGACATCGGCGGGCTCGAGCCCGTCAAGCAGCGCCTGCTCGAAGCCGTCGAGTGGCCGCTCAAGCACGCCGACGTTTTCTCCAGCGCCGGCGTCAAGCCCCCCAAGGGCATCCTTCTCGTCGGCCCGCCGGGAGTCGGCAAGACGCTGCTGGCCAAGGCCGTCGCCACGCAGACCGAGGCCAACTTCATCTCCGTCAAAGGCCCCGAGATCATCAGCAAGTACGTCGGCGAGAGCGAGAAGGGCGTGCGCGAGGTCTTCAAGAAAGCGCGTCGCGCCAGCCCCTGCATCCTGTTCTTCGATGAGATCGATGCGCTCATCCCGCGTCGGGGCGAGGGCTCCGACGGCGGCACGGCCAACCGCGTGCTCGCGCAGTTCCTCGCCGAGATGGACGGCGTCGAGGAGCTCAAGGACGTGCTGGTCCTCGGCGCGACCAACCGTCTTGACATGCTCGACCCGGCGATGGTCCGTCCGGGCCGCTTCGATCAGGTCATCGAGATCCCTGCGCCCGATGAAGCCAGCCGCGCCGCGATCTTCCGCGTGCACCTCGCTGGCAAGCCGGTCGAGGCCGGCATCAGCCCCGAGGACCTGGCTCGCCGCACGCCCGGCGCCAGCGGCGCACAGGTCTCGGGCATCTGCGCCCGTGCCGCGATGCACGCCGTCCGCCGCGCCGTCGGAGCGATCATCCCCGGTGCGCCCGCGCCGAGCGTGACGATCCGTCGCGATGACCTCGACGCGGCGGTCCGCGAAGAACTCGAGTAACGCACGCAAACGGGCGGCATCCCGCGCGCCCTTCGAGCACACGATGAACACCAACGCGATCATCGAGCCCCGCACGCACGACCTGCCCGATCGCGCCCCCGAGGGCGTCACCGCCGATGCGCTCGGACACGACCGCGCGCTCGCGCTGATCGGCATCGCCCCCGCGGGGCGGCTCGACGCCGCGGGCCTTGCTGGCTTCTCGCCCGGCGATCGCGCGATGATCCGCACGCACGCCGGGCTGGATGCGCTGGTGCTCGACATCTCCGCCGCGGACTTCACCGGCAGCGCCGGCGAGCGCAACCTCGCGGACATCGCGTTCCTCGCCCCGCGCGTGCAGCGTCACGAGGCGCTGCTCACGCACGCGCGGGCATCGGGCTCGGCGGTCCTCCCGTGCCGATTCGCAACGCTGTTCACATCACTGGCCTCGCTCGATGCGCGCCTCGCGCACATCGCCCCCTGCGTTCTCGCGTTCCTGAACGAGGTCGCCGGTCGCGATGAGTGGGGGCTCAAGGTCGTCGTCGACCGCGCCGCGGCACTCAGCCGCTGCCACGCCGAACTCGCCCAGCGCGCGGGCCTTGCGAGCGCCTCCGCCGGCGCACGCTACCTCATGGAGCGCAAACTCCGCCAGCAGGCCGAAGAGGGCGTCGCATCATGGATCGGGGCCCGCGCCGCCGATGTGCTCGCGAGCGTCGGCCCATGCTGCGTCCGCACGCAGGTCGGAAAGGTCGCCGCCGCGAGCGCCACACGCGACGACGGACGCATCGTCGTCGCCAACTTCGCGCTGCTCATCGATCGCTCTCACGGCGCCGCGGCGATCGCCGCCCGCGTCACCGAACTCTCCGCCGCGCTCGGCGCACAGGGCGTGGGTCTCGAACTCTCCGGCCCGTGGCCCGTCTACTCGTTCGTCCCGCCGTTGGACGCCGACTGATGCTCACGCTGATCTACGCGATCACCGACGCCGCGCCCGCCGCCACCGGCACCAGCGCCGATCGCACATCATCGCTCGAATCGCTCCGCGCCACCGCACGCGGGATCGACGGCGCGCCGCTGAGCATCGTCATCGAGGCCGGCTTCGCCGCGATCATCTCGCACCACGCGGACGACCGATTCGCAACCGGCGTGCGGATCGAAGACCTCCGCACCTTCGAACACGTCGCCGCGGCCGTCGCCGCCATTTCGCCGATGCTCCCGGTCCGCTTCGCGCCGATCCCCGCAAACGACGGCTCGGCGCTCGCCGCGACCGATCCCGCGGCCGGCGTGCGACGCTTCATCGCCTGCCGCGCGGATCACTTGCGCACGCAACTGGCCGAAGTGGGGGGCATGGTCAGCGTCAGCATCCATCTTGACGTCGGCCCGCCGCCGAGCGCGGACAAGCCGCCCGCGGCACCGGTGGCGGGCGCAGCCGGCGGCTCATACCTGCGCGCCCGTGCCGAGGCGTATGCCGCGCGCGATGGCGTCCCCGCCGCGCTGCACACGCTGGTCGCCGGCCCGCTCGCGGAAGTCAAAGCCCACGCCCGCAAGACGCGGCTCGAAGGCCCGCGTTCGGCGATGCCGCTCTCGAGCGTGCACCTGCTGATCCCCGCTTCGCGATTCGAAACGGTGCGCGAACTCTTCGAGGTCGCCAGACCGAAGTTGCCGGACGGAGCGGTGATCCTCGGCCCGACCTTGCCGCACGCCTTCGTCGCGTGACGCCGCGGCGTGCGCCCGCACGAGCCGCGTGCTGGCCCGCTCCCGCCGGGCGCGCAACGATCGCCGCATGAACCTCCGCCCCGCCCGCGAGAGCGACTTTGCGCCGATCGTCGAACTGACGAACCACTACATCGTGCACACGTCGATCCACTTCTCGTACGACCCGCTCACGCCCGGCGACATGCGGTCGCTCTGGCTGCGCGATCGTGACCGCTACCCCTGGATCGTCGCCGAGATCGACGGCACGTTCGCCGGCTACGCCAAGGCCGCCCCGTGGCGCGAGCGAGCCGCGTACCAGTGGGTCGCCGAACTGGGCATCTACGTCGCCGACCGCGTCCACCGCACCGGCGTCGGCTCGGCGCTGTACACGCGCCTCATCGACGACTGCGCCCGCGCGGGCTTCGACAGCGTTCTCGGCGGCATCACGCTCCCGAACGAACCCAGCGTTCGCCTGCACGAGAAACTCGGGTTCATCAAGGTCGCCCACTTCCCGCGCGTCGGCTACAAGCTCGGCGCGTGGTACGACGTTGGCTTCTGGCAGAAGTTCCTGCGCAGCGCGACACCGCCGCCGAGCAGCCCGGCGTTCGAGCCAGCACCGCCACCGCTCCGCGTGCAGTGAGTCATCACCCGGACGCCCATGCCCGCTCCCGGACGGCGGACCTGAGGAGTCCGCGACGAAGGTCCGGATCGCACGCTCCCGCCACTCCCACCGCCCGCTTCGGGCCCACGACCGTTGCCGGTGGCGCGGCGAGCCGCCCTGGGCTCGCATGCCACCGGTCAGCGGGCCCCCTTCCGTTTCTTCCACTCTTCCCCCGCCCGCCTGAGGGCGGACCGGCCCTCACCCTCCATCCTCGCGCAGCGGGAGAGAGCGCACCGGCGGGCGCAGCAGAGGCCGTGCCCTCACGGCCCCCGCCGCCCACCAGCCACGACACCGCAACTCTCCTGCTCCCTCAAACCTCGACCACCGCTGGCGTCTCTCTCCGCTCCAGCAGATTGCCATCGAGCGCATCGCCAACGACCGTCGCATCTTCGCGTCCGTGCGTGCCGACTTCGAACGTCAGCGCGTGGTCCCGCGCGAACGCGATCGCCTTCGGCTGAACGATCCCGCCGCCGAGGCTCAGCGCGTGCGCCCACGACACCTCAAGATACCGTGCCGGCTCCGGCCCGGGTTGGTTCGGATCGCGCTCGTAGAGCCCCGCGACGTCCTTGACAAGTCGACATCGACACCCCAACTGCTGCGCGATGAAGATCGCCGTCAGGTCGCTGCCGCCGCGGCCGAGCAGCGTCGTCGCGCCGTGCTCATCAACACCCACGAAACCCGGAACAACCACGCACGCGTGTGTCCGCAGACTCGCCCGCACAAGCCCCGCGTCAAGCCCCGTGGCGCTGCTGTCCAGCGGCTGACCCGTCGTTCGCAGGCCAACCTGCCGCGGCGTGAGCACCTGCGAAGTGATCCCCGCGCTGGTCAGCGCCAGGCCCAGGAGCGCCGCGCTGGCGAGTTCGCCCGTCGACAGCAGCAGCGCCGTCGCGTGCGGGTCGTGATACTCGCCGAACGCGCGTGCCTGACCCAGCAGCGAGTCGGTCACGCCCTCCAGCGCGCTGACCACCGCCACCACGCGCGTCCCGCGGGCCACGTGCCGCGCAACTTCCGCCGCTGCTCGGCGGACATCCTGCTGATTCCGCAGCACCGAGCCGCCGAACTTCAGCACGACAATCTCCGTCTTCACCCCGCCCGCGGCGGGGGCCGCGTCGCTTCCGATATGAATGCCGTGAGCATGACTCTTCTGATTCGTCGACATGATGTGTCCTTTCGCGCGGCGCCGCGGCCGTCGTTGTGCTCGGTGTCGTGGATCGATGAACACCGGGAAGGTGGGCACCGTCCTCAGATGCGTTTGGTTCAGTGGGAATCGCTCGCCACAGGCCTTACTTGGCCAGCGCCGCCGCCAGTTCGCGCTCGGCGGCCTTCTTCGCGTGCGCCCGCGTGATCGCCTGATCCAGGTCGGAGATCACGTCCACCGGATCCTCAAGGCCCACGCTCAGCCGAACGAGCCCATCGGTGATGCCCACCGCCTCGCGCTGATGCCGCGGCACATCGCCGTGCGTCATCGTCGCCGGGTGCGTCACCAGCGTCTCAACACTCCCGACATGCTCCACCAGCGAGCACAGTTCCAGGCTCCGCAGGAACTCGCGCCCCGCCGGCACGCCCCCGCGCAGCTCGAACGACACCACGCCGCCGTGCAGATCGCCGATGTGCTGCTTGAGCGCCAGCGCCCGCTGCGGGAACCGCTCCAGACCCGGGTAGTGAACCTTCGCGACATCATCGTGCGTGCTCAGCCACCGCGCGATCCGCAGCGCGTTGCGGCTCTGCTCGCGGATCCGCAGCGCCAGCGTCCGGATGCCCCGCGTCGTCAGCCACGCGTTCAGCGGCGACTGAATCCCGCCCGTGCTCTTGCGGATGAACCGCAGCTTGTCCGCCAGTTCCGTGTTCCGCGTCACCAGCGCGCCGCCAAGGGCCGTGCTGTGCCCCTCGATGTGCTTGGTCGTCGAGTACACGCTCACATCCGCGCCAAGGTCCAGCGGCCGCTGAACGATCGGCGTCAGGAACGTGTTGTCCACCGCCAGAATCGCCCCCGCCGCACGCGTCACCTTCGCCACCGCCTCGATGTCCGTCAGCACCAGCGTCGGGTTCGCCGGCGACTCGATGAACACCAGCTTCGTCCGCGGCTGCAGCGCCCGCTGCACATTCTCCGCGTCGCGTGCGTCAACGAACGTGTGCTCCACGCCAAACCGGCTCAGCACCTGCTGAACCAGCCGTGTTGTCCCGCCGTAGATCGCGCTGCCGAGAATGACGTGATCGCCCGCGCTGAGCAGCGTGAGCATCAAAGCCGTCTCGGCACCGAGCCCGGTCGAGAACGTGACACAATCCTCCGCCCCTTCCAGTTCCGCCAGCGCCCGCTCCAGTTCGCTCACCGTCGGGTTGCTGCAGCGCGAGTACGCGAACTCCACCGGCGAGCCGACATCGTCGCCGTCCTGCAGAAACGTGGTGGACTGAACGATGCCGCCGACCAGCGCATCGCCCCGCCCCCCCTGCCGCCCGGCCCGCAGCGCCCGAGTGGCCAGCGCCAGCGGCGTGACGTTGCCCGCGTCGCGCGTGTTGATGTCCGTGGAAGAAACGCTGTGATGATCGTGACGTGCCATGCCGCAGAACCTCCTTGCGGCATCAAGCATGACCAGACCGATGCGCCCGCGACAACATCGCCGCGAGTCCTTTGCCGGTGCCCAGGTTGTTCTCGGAAAAGCCGGGCCTGTGATCAAGCCCGAAGTCTTTGCCGGGAGCAACGCTCGCCCAGCCGCATCTCCTGTCCGTTTCGATCAGCACGCTGACCGCCGGACCGGATTGGCCTCGGCACCGCGTTCGGACGTGACATGCACGCCGACTCGGTTGCCGCCCGGGATGGAGAAAAAGGCCTCCCGGGACTCTTGATGCACCATCAGTCTATCCGGATGAATGGATGAAGCAAGTCCCGATCACAAAAAACTCACCCAAAAACAAAAAAGCGGCCTCGGAGGCCGCTTTGGGTGGTCATCGGTTGGCCGAAATCAGGCGCTGGCTTCGGCTTCCGGAGCCGCTGACGGCTTCTTGGCCTTGCTCACCTTTGCCTTGGGGGCCTTGGGAGCCTTGGGCTCCTTCGGCTCGCTCTTGCTGGCGACGTTCTCTTCCTCGGTAAACAGCACGCACTGGCAGTGGGTGCATCGCGTCATTCCGCCCTTGGCCAGGCGATTGATCGTCTCGACCGTCAGCGCCATCATGCACGCGCCGCAGTTCCACTCGTGGCTGCGGCGGTCGATCACTTCGACCGGGGCCATCGCATCATCGCCGCGTGCGGCGATGAGTTCCTCAAGCACCCGCAGCGACGCCGGGGCGACATCCGCCGCGAGGGTGTCGCGCTGGCTCTTGAGTTCCGTGAGGCGATCGCGGATTTCGTCGTGCTTGGTCTGGCAGTCCGTCTTGGCCCGCTCAACGATCGACTGGCGCTCGTTGATCTGGGTCGTCAGGTCGTCGACGGTCTTCTGCAGGGATTCCAAGGCCTGCATCTGCTGCAGTTCGTTGGTCTCCACGGCGTCCTTCTGCTCCTTGAGCGAGTTGAGTTCGCTCAGGAACGCCGAGTATTCCTTGTTCGTCTTGGTCTGGTTCATCTGCTCGCGGATCTTGGCGATCCGCGCATCGATGCTCGCCGTTTCGCTCTCGTCGCTGGCGACCTTGGTCCGGGCCTTCTTCAGCTCGGCGCTCGCCGCGGCGTGCCGCGACTTCAAGTCGTTGAGCAACTTCTCCTGCTGCGCGGCGAAGCTCTCCGCCGCCGTCAGCCTCGTGCGCAGACCGCGCAACTGTTGATCAACACGAAATACACGCAGCAACTTCGCAGTATCGGTCATTCCAGTCTCCAACGAACGACCCAGAGCCATTCTACACCACTGCAACGCCTCAGACCCGCGCCGCACCCGACTTTGCTCCGGAATCGATCGTTTTGATCAAAGATCGCGCCGCCCCTTGCCCCTCCGAAAACCCCGTTCACATGCCCGAACCCTTGTGCATCCCCCAACTCGCATCGGGCCTACTCCTGACAAAATCCAATCATCAATTCAGAATCCCCGTAGGAGCAGGTACCAATACCCCACCGGGGCCGCCAGCAGCAGAGAATCGAGCATGTCCAGCACGCCGCCGAAACCGGGGAGGATTCGACCCGCATCCTTGATCCCCGCATCCCGCTTCAGCACGCTCGCCGACAAGTCTCCAGCCTGACCGATCACCCCGAGCAGCACCCCGAGCACCACGCCGTCGGTGTACGTCAGCGCCGGCGTCGCCGCCTCGCCCATCGTCGCCCGCAACAACCACACCCCCAGCGCGCCGAACGCGCCGCTGGTGATCACCCCGCCGACGAGCCCTTCCCACGTCTTGCCCGGGCTGATCCAAGGGATCAACTTGTGCTTGCCGATCGCCACGCCCGTGAAGTACGCCCCGCTGTCGCACGCCTTGACCAGGAAAATCAGCCCCACCATCGTCCACACGCCGTGCTCGCGTCGAATGGCCAGGAGAAAGCCGAGCACCACGCCGGCGTAGATGAACGCGAACGCCGCCGCGGCCACCGCCGTCGCCGCGCCCTTCAAGTCCCTGTCGCGGATGTACGCCAGCATCGACAGAAACACGACCGCCGCGCCCGAGGTTGCCAGGACCGTCCCGCCCATGTTGTGCCCGACCCAGCACTCATGGCCGATCGACAGCCCCCCCGCCAGTACCCCCGCCGCGGCACTGAACGTGCATCCTTTGATGCTCGCCTGAATTCCCAGGTGATTGAAGATCCGCGCGAGCTCGTACCCGCCGCGTGCGCACGCGAGGGTCCCGAGCCCGAGCACGATCACGCCGGCGGGCCACCCCGCGCGGGCCATGGCCTCATCGAGCCACATCAGGGCCAGCAGCGCGAGAATCAGGATGGGACCGAGCGTCAATCGCCGAGCCATGAATCCGAGAGATTAGCCGATCGGACCCCGCTGTGCCGATGACACCTCTGTGCCTGCACAGTCCGCCAGCCAGCCCGCGACCAGATCTCGCCGCCCGGTTCGCGTCGAGGCCCCCGCCGCGAACGCGCCGACGCGAGCTCGCCCCGGCCCCGCCCCCGCGCCGCCCGATCCGCTCGAGAGCGACCCAACGGTCGCATCCTTCATCGCGTTTCTGCGCGTCGAGTGCGGCCTGTCGGCCAACACCCTCCGCGCATATCGCCGCGACACGCTCGACCTTCTGCACGATCTGGGCGCCAAACCCGGCTCGGTGCTGCAGACCCTCCGCACCACCGGACCCCGGGCGCTGGTCGAGCACCTGACAACGCTCAAGAACTCGCGGGCCATGGCCTCCACCTCGATCATCCGCCACATGGCGACGATCAAGGTCCTGCTCCGCTTTCTGGTCAGCGTGGGCAAACTCGAGTCCAGCCCCGCCGACCACCTCGACCGACCCACACGCTGGCGCAAACTCCCCAACGTCCTCTCGCCCAGGCAGATGCGCGATCTGCTCAGCGCGCCCGACCGCGCCGTCTCGAACGCCCTCTCCGCCGCGGCGGACTCGCCCGCCCCGGACACCACCGCCGCCGCACCATCCGCCAACGCCCGTGCCGCGCGGCTGGCCATGCTCCGCACACTCGCACTCCGCGACAAGGCGATGCTCGAACTCATGTACGCCAGCGGGCTGCGGGCGAGCGAAGTGGGGGCCTTGCACATCGACGACTACAAGCCGACTCTCGGCGTGCTCATCGTCACCGGCAAGGGCAACAAGCAGCGACTCGTCCCCGTCGGCAAACCCGCCCAGCACGCCCTCGAACGCTACCTCGCCGATGCGCGGCCGCGGCTGGCCGCGAAGAACCCCCGCCACCACACCCGCCTGATTCTCTCGCACACCGGCAGGCCCCTCGAGCGCGTCGCAGTCTGGAAACTCGTCAAGAAGAACGCGGCCATCGCCGGCCTGAACAAGGTCCACCCGCACGTTCTCCGCCACTCGTTCGCGACGCACCTGCTCGCCGGCGGGGCCGACCTCCGCGTCGTGCAGGAACTCCTGGGCCACAGCGACATCGCCACCACCGAGGTCTA
>JAJTHN010000024.1 GCA_021297895.1 Phycisphaeraceae bacterium
GCCGTCGCCCGGCGGGATTGGTAGACTGCCAAGCAGAGGCCGCGATGTGATCGGCACATCGCGGCGAGAACGTGGATGCCCGATCACCCCGAACTCCGGTAGCCCCCCAATGCTGCTGTCCACCATGACCGGCCGACCCGTCTCGCTCGACGCCACGCATGCGACCGGCACCAAAGCCGGTGCGGACCAGCACCGGGAGGTGCCGACGATCATCGTGACGATCGATGGCCCGGCGGGGACGGGCAAGTCCACCACGGCGCGGGCGCTGGCCCGGGCGCTAGGTCTGGAGTTTCTCGATACCGGCGCGATGTACCGTGCCGCGGCGGCGCTGGTGATCGACGCGGGGATCGACCCGGCCAACGAGGCGGCGGTGGTCGAGTGTGTCGCCAAGGCGGATCTTCACTTTGACTGGACGCGCGACCCGCCGGAGATCTACGCGGCCTGCGCGTTGAACGCGGCGGAGGGCACGCGGTCGCGGATCGAGCTGCGCTGCGGCACGCCGCTGGTGCAGCGGATTCGCGCCAAGGACGTCGAGGCGCTGGTCTCGCCCCTGTCGGCGCTGCCCGAGTTGCGTCGGCACATGGTGCGCAAGCAGCGGCTGATTGCCAAGCAGCATCCGCGGCTGGTGACGGAGGGGCGTGATCAGGGCTCGGTGGTCTTCCCCGATGCGCTGGTGAAGTTCTTTCTGAGCGCCGATGCTTCGATCCGTGCCCGTCGGCGGGCGGAGCAGCTGCGTGAGAAGTTGATCGCCGCGGGTGGCGACCCGAACGCGCAAAACCTTGATGTCCGCGAGATCGAGCGCGACCTGCTGGCTCGCGATGCGCGCGACGCCGGGCGGAGCGAGGGGCCGCTTACCAGGCCGAGCGATGCGCTGGACGTGGACACGACGAGCCTGACTTTCGATCAGGTTGTCGCACATCTCGCCGGCCTGGTGCGCGAGCGAGTCGGGGCCGCGGCCCGCATGCGGCCATGAACATCACCGATCGTGCAAATCCGGGCGCATCGCTGGGCAACCGGCTGTGGTACCACCTGTGCTGCACGCTGTGCCGGACGTTTCTGACGCTGGTCTACGGCGTGCGGATCTGGGGCGGGCGGAACGTGCCCGATTCCGGGCCGTTGCTGGTCATCAGCAACCACCAGTCGCACTACGACCCGGTGCTCGTGGGCGCGGCGCTGACGAATCGGCACCTGAACTTCATGGCGCGTTCGGGCCTGTTCAACGTGCCGGGGTTCGAGAAACTCATCCGATCGCTCAACGCGCACCCCATCCGTCAGGGCGAGCCGGATACTGCGGCGATTCGGCTGCTGATCGAGCAACTCAAACTCGGTCGAGCGGTGCTGGTGTTTCCAGAGGGTTCGCGCACGCCCGACGGGGCGATGCATCCGTTCAAGCGCGGCGTGTGGCTGCTGCTGAACCGGTCCAAGGCGACGATTCTGCCCGTAGCGATCGACGGCGTATACGACGCGTTCCCGCGGAAGGCCGCGTTTCCAAAACTCGTTGGCCAGCGTGTGGGTGTGAACATCGGCGAGCCGATCCCCGCCGCGACGCTGCTGGCCATGGGCGAGGACAAGGGCCTTCGGCTGCTGGAGCGGACCATCGAAACGCTCCGTGTTGATCTGGCCGACCGGCTCACCAGCGGCGGGGCGACGCTGACGAGCGAGCCGTTCTCGGCGGTTGTTGTGGATTGATCCCTCAGGCGGCGCGAGAGGTGTTGGCGCCCGGACCGTTTGCCGCGGCGCTGGCGCCGATGGTTGAGCGGTCGAGCACGCAGCGAACGTCGGCTTCGTTGCGGGCTTTGCCGATCGCGCGGCGGAGCAGGGCCACATCGAGCGACGGTGCGATGCGATCGCGCAGGTCGGGGCGCTCGGCGACCTGCCAGACGATCAATGCGGACTCAACCGGCGTGGCGATCATGCCCGCGGTGCTGGCGATGGCTCGCTGCTGGCACTCGAAGAGCGCGTACGCCGCGGCCTGCTCGGCGTCGGCCATTTCGCGATCGAGGGTGGCGTCGAGCGTCTGACCGGCCAGGTCGGCCTGCTCGCGGAGATCCGCCCACGCGGCCAGGGCCAGTGCGAGCGATGCGGGCGAAAGGTCGGGGCCGACCTTGGTGCTGTTCAGTGCGTCGAGCGTGACGCGGCAGAGGCGGCGGGCGAGCATGAACGAAGCGGGTGTCGCCAGGTAGCTCAGTTCCACCGCGCGCTGAAGGCCCAGGGCCAGAGCCGAGATGCCCTCGCTGCTGCCGCGGCTGAGGATGAGGCGGGCGCTGAGGGGGAGCGGCCTGCCGTTGGTGATGACCTCATCGAGAAGTGCACCGTGACGCTGAGCCTCGGCCAGACGCTGAATCCGCTGCAGTGAGATCATGGGTGGTCCTCCGTGTGAACTGGAGCGTGTCGAAGTGGGCGTTTGGGATACCCGAACAAGACCCTTCGCAATCACGATACTTCTCATTCGACGCGCTGGCCAGCCGGAGAGTCGGAATCTGATCGTGCCGACTGACCCCAGTATGTCAGTGGCGATCAATACACCCTTTTTTAGTGATAATGGATGCTCCGGAGGAGTGGGGGTCGCCCGGGCGTCCCGCCACATTGGCAGGCCTCGGGGCGGCGGCGGTCAGCGGCGTGGAGGACATCGCGGGATGATCGCGGCCGGATCGGCAGAGATGATCGCAGAATCGGGGAGAGACGCCGCGGATGACGGGCATCGGCGCGAGACCGGTCGATCGTGTGCGGAGTCGGGCTGGCATCGCAGTTGCCCTTTGCGGTGGTGCGGGGCGAGACCCCGCGTCAGGAGCCTGCTATGTCGAAGATCGTCGGAATTGACCTGGGAACGACCAACTCGTGCGTGGCGATCATGGAGGGCGGACAGCCCAAGGTGCTGATCAACACCTCCGGCTCGCGGATCACGCCGTCGGTCGTTGCGTTCACGGACAAGGGCGAGCGGCTGGTGGGCCAGCCGGCCAAGCACCAGCAGGTGACCAACCCGAAGAACACGATCTACTCGATCAAGCGGTTCATGGGTCGTCGTCGCGCTGAGGTGACCAGCGGCGGGGACTCGGGGTACGGCAAGAGCGGTGGTGAGGAGTCCAAGGTTCCGTACACGATCACCGGCTCGGCGGACGACTCGGTGAAGGTGCGTGTGAATCAGGGCGAGTTCACGCCGCAGCAGGTCAGCGCGTTCATTCTTCAGGACCTGAAGAAGACGGCCGAGGATTACCTGGGCGAGAAGGTCGAGCGTGCGGTGATCACGGTGCCGGCGTACTTCAACGACGAGCAGCGTCAGGCGACCAAGGACGCGGGCGAGATCGCCGGGCTGAAGGTCGAGCGGATCATCAACGAGCCGACCGCGGCGGCGCTGGCGTACGGCCTTGACAAGAAGAAGAACGAGAAGATCGCGGTGTTCGACCTCGGCGGCGGCACGTTCGACGTGTCGATCTTGGACATCGGCGACGGTGTGTTCGAGGTGCTCAGCACCAACGGCGACACGCACCTCGGCGGCGACGACTGGGACCAGCGGCTGATCGACCACCTTGCCGACGAGTTCCGCAAGAAGGAGGGCATCGACCTGAAGAAGGACGCGATGGCCTTGCAGCGCCTCAAGGAGGCCGCGGAGAAGGCCAAGATCGAGCTTTCGACGATGCAGGAGACGACGGTCAATCTGCCGTTCATCACGGCGGATCAGAACGGCCCGAAGCACCTGCAGATCTCGATCACGCGTGCCAAGTTCGAGAGCCTGACGGCGGATCTGTTCGAGCGTCTGCGCGGGCCGTGCCTGTCGGCCCTGCGCGATGCGAAGCTCGATGTCGGCAAGATCGACGAGGTCGTGCTCGTCGGCGGCTCGACGCGCATGCCCAAGGCGGCACAGATCGCCAAGGAGATTTTCGGCAAGGAGCCCAACCGCTCGGTCAACCCCGATGAGGTCGTGGCGATCGGCGCGGCGATCCAGGGCGGCGTGCTCAAGGGCGACGTGAAGAACATCCTGCTGCTGGATGTGACGCCGCTGAGCCTGGGCGTTGAGACCCTCGGCGGCGTGACCACGGTGCTGATCCCTCGGAACACGACGATTCCGCACTCGAAGAAGGAGACCTTCTCGACGGCCAGCGACAGCCAGTCGAGCGTGCAGATCCACGTGCTGCAGGGTGAGCGCGAGTTCGCCCGCGACAACCGCACGCTGGGTCAGTTCGAGCTTACGGGCATCGCCCCCGCCCCGCGTGGCGTGCCGCAGATCGAGGTGGAGTTCGCGATCGATGCCAACGGCATCCTGACCGTCGCCGCGACGGACAAGGGCACGAACAAGCGTGCGGACATCAAGATCAGCAACTCCGGCGGCCTGGACAAGGAAGAGATCGAGCGGATGAAGCGCGACGCCGAGGCCCACGCGGCGGAGGACAAGAAGCGCCGCGAACTGGTGGACCTGAAGAACCGCGCCGATGCGTTCGTGCTCAGCACGCGCAAGGCGCTGGAGGAGCACGGCGGGAAGGTCAGCGCGGAGGTGCGCTCGAAGATCGAGAGCGCCGCGTCGAATCTCGAGGGCGCGATCAAGGGCGAGGACAAGAGCGCCATCGAACGCGCGATGAAGGAACTCGAGACCGCCAGCATGGAACTGGGCAAGGCGGTGTACGAGGCGACCAACGCTGCGGGTGGCGCCGCGGGCGGCGCCGCGTCCGGCGCTCCGGGTGCCGCGGCGGGCGCGGCGGCCGGCGGCTCGGGCGATGCATCGGGCAAGAAGGACGACGTGATCGACGCGGAGTTTGAGGTCAAGGACGAGAAGCGCTGAACCCGCACGCGGGCGGCGAACGTGAGTGTGCCTCCACCGGGCCGGCGAGCGATCGCCGGCCCGGTTTGCATTTCGAGCATGACGCGACGCGTCCTGATTCCGCGGCGGGTTTCGTCAGGCCTGCGCGGACATGCAAAGGCTGATGAGTCGGCCGTTGACGCGGAGCTCGCTGGTGTCGGTGAAGAGCCCGAAGCGTTCGACCTTGCGAATGTTGGTGAAGCCGGCCTGATGGAGGAACGTGTGCAGGATGGCCTGATCAAAGCCGGCCAGATGGATGTCGTGCTGGTCCATGTGCCCGCCGAGGATCATGCGCATGAGGTGGAACCGCAGATCGGGATCGTTGCGGGCGATCAGGAAGAGCTCGCAGAGAACGGCCAGGTCCGGCACGGCGATCATGATGGAGCCGCCGGGCGCGAGCACGCGCCGGGCCTCGCGAAGCGCGGGGAGCAGGTGCGTGCGGTAGGAGAGGTGCTCGTAGACGTGCGAGGCGTAGATCTCGCTGACGCTCGCATCGGCGAAGGCGGGCAGGTGGTCGATGCCCGAAACAACATCGACATGCGGGCCCGGGAGGATGTTCACAACGGTCCATCGTCTGCCCTGATGGTCGATGGAGACGGTGCCGCCGAGATGCAGGCGCAGGTCGCTCATGACGCGACGGTACACGCGCCGGCGAGCCGCGGGGCGGGTGTGATCGTCAAGGGTGCTCCGCCCGGCGGTCGATACATCGGGAATGAAGGTGCTGTTCCTGGTTCATCCGGGCACGAACTCGCGGCGGATTTTTTAGGACATGATCCTGGGGTTCGAGCGAGCGGGGCACGCGTGGCTGGCGCTGGATCTCGACGCGATCTGGAGCGAGCACACGGCCAACCCGACCCGGCGCGATGTGCTGGCCTCCGGCCTGACGATGACGCTGCGGCAGGCGGTGCAGTCGCAGGGGATCGACGCGACCTGCGCGATGTGGCACAACGCGGTGAGCACGCTCGGGTTCGTGACGATCGAGGGGCGATCGCTCAACCCGTTCGAGGCCATGGGCGTGCCGCACATGATGTACTGGCTCGATGCGCCGCACTGGGCGCACGGTGGTGAACTCCGAGAGGTCTTCGGGACGGGGTACTTCCGTGAGCGTTCGATCGTTCACGCGATCAACAATGAGGCGACGGCGAGCGAGATGCGCGAGGTGCTGGGCTTCGGACGGACGGTGAGCGTGCCGTACGGTGTGAATCCGGAGATCTTCCGGCCGCACGATGTGCCGATCGAGCACGACCTGGTGATCAACGCGGGGCCGGGTGATCCATCGCCGACACCGGAAATGCTCGCCGCGATTGAGAGCGATGATCCGCCGATGGAGGCGCTGTCGCGGGACGTGGCCGAGCGCATTGCGCGGCCGCAGATCCGGACGATTCTCAAGGACGCGGGAGATGCGGCGCTCTCGGCGGGCCTCGCGCTGCTGGAGACGCAGTTGACCGACCGGCACACGCCGATGCTGGCGCGGGCGCATCGGCTGGCCGAGCAGGACGCATCGCTCGGAGAGGGCGTGAGGGCGATACTCGCCAGTCCGCGGCTGTGGGTGGATGTCTCCGGCGCGTGCAGAAGCGTGTGCGCGTGGGAGCGGGCGTTCGTCTCGTGCTGGCTGTCTCGGCGCGTGCGCACCGCGGTGGTCGGGGAGTTCAGCCAGTCCTGGCCGGTACGCGGCGAGCGGATCGGCGGCAGCGGCGGCGTGGCGTATGAGGACCTTTCGCGATGCTACAGCGCGGGGCGCGTGGGGCTGAACGTGATGCGCTGGCAGGACGATCAGGGGACGAACATCAAGCCCCTTGAGATGGCGGCCAGCGGGATCGCGCCGGTCTGCGGGCGGCGGGCGGGGCTGGAGGCGATCCTGGCCCCGGGGCGCGAGTGCGAGGTCTTTGACACACCCCGGGGTGCGCTCGAGGCTGTGCGGGGGTTGCTGGCCGATGAGCATCGGCGTCGTGAGATGGCGCAGGCGGCCCGGGCCCGGGTGCTGGGCGAGCACACCTGGGCCCACAGGGCGCCGAGGTTTGTCGAGGCGCTGACGCGGGCGTCGGCGGAGATGCGGGGCGGCTGAGCGGGTTCCTATACTCCGCCCCGCGCGGGCCTGACTTGAACCGACGACGTACGCACCACCTCACGAACCCGCCCGGCGCGAAGCGAAAGGAACGATTCCGTGGCTGATTCCCACTTTGATGTTGTCGTCATCGGCGGCGGCCCTGCCGGGTATGTCGGGGCTATTCGTGCCGCGCAGCTCGGGTTCAAGACCGCGATCATCGAGCGTGCCAAGCTCGGCGGCGTGTGCCTGAACTGGGGCTGCATCCCGTCCAAGGCGCTGCTGGCCAACGCGGAACTGGTCGAGAAGATCAAGAAGCAGGACGACCAGAAGTTCTGGGGTCTGAAGCTGCCCGCGGGCGAGATCGGGCTTGATTGGGACCGCATCATCGGTCGCTCGCGCGACGTTGCGGCCAAGCTCAACAAGGGCGTTGAGTTCCTGATGAAGAAGAACAAGATCACCTTCATCACCGCCAACGCCAAGATCACCAAGGCCGAGAACATCGCCGGCGGCAAGACCCGCGTGACGATCGATGTGCAGGAGTGCGCGGTCAAGGAAGAGCTGACCAGCGCGCCCGCCACCCCGGGCAAGACGACGCAGACGATCACCTGCGAGCACGTCGTTGTCGCGACGGGGTCGGTGGCCCGCGACCTGCCGTTCGCCAAGTTCGACGGCGACCGGATCTGGGGCGCTCGCGAGGCGATGTTCAACAAGGAGAAGCCCAAGAAGCTCGTCGTCGTCGGCGCCGGCGCGATCGGAATGGAGTTCGCGTACTTCTATCACTCCATGGGCACCGAGGTGACGGTGGTGGAGATGATGGACCGCGTGCTGCCGGTGGAGGACCAGGAAGTCAGCAAGTTCCTCGAGAAGCTCTACACCAAGCACGGCATGAAGTTCCTGCTCGCCCACACGACCACGAGCGTCGAGAAGACCGGCTCGGGCGTGAAGGTGACGGTCGCGCCGTTTGTCAACGGCAAGGCCGACGAGAGCAAGAAGCAGACGCTCGAGGCCGATCGCGTGCTGCTGGCGGTGGGTGTCGTTGGCCGGACCGATGGTCTGTGCGAACCGAGCCTCGGGCTGAAGATCGATCGCGGGCACATCGTCACGGACTATGTGCCGGGCAAGACGACGAATCAGGCGATCGACTACAAGACGAATCTGCCCGGCGTGTACGCCGTGGGCGATGTCATCGGGCCGCCGTGGCTGGCGCACGTGGCGGGCGAGGAGGCGACGCTGTGCGTTGAGCGGATCGCCTGGCGACAGGGCAAGCTGGATCATGAGCCGATCGCGATGGACTACACGGTGATTCCGGGCTGCACCTACTGCCTGCCGCAGGTGGCCAGCGTCGGCTTCACGGAGCAGAAGCTCATCGCCGACGGACTTGTCAAGGGCAAGGACTACAGCACGGGGGTGTTCAGCTTCCAGGCGCTCGGCAAGGCGATCGCGGCGGCCCATACCGACGGGTTCGTCAAGATCATCCGCGGCCTGCCGCGGGGCGAGATCCTCGGAGCGCACATCATCGGCGACCAGGCCACGGAGCTGATCGCGGAAATGAGCCTTGCTCGCCGGCTCGAGGCGACGACGGAAGAGATCATCGCCACGACGCACGCGCACCCGACGATGCACGAGAGCGTGCGCGAGGCGGCGCTGGCCAGCGAAGGCCGCGTGGTCAACGCCTGAGCGGTCAGGTTTGTCGTTCGTACTCACCACCCCCGGGCCGATGACCGGGGGTTTTTGTTTCCGGTTGAGCCATCGCGATCGTGAAGATCGCCGCGCTGGAGAGAGATGTTGTCAAGATTCTCGCTCGCGATGTCGATATGAAGGAATCGTGAAGATTGTGCTGCGGTGATGCGGCGCATCCGCGATTGGCGGCGAGAGGGATCCCGGAAAGGGGTCCAGCATGACAGCACGCAAGGTCTTGATGGCACGAGGGTTGGTGGCCGCTTGCTTCGCTTGGTTCGCGTTGTTTGGTGCGATCGGCGATGCCCGCGGCGGCATGGTCACGCTGTGGAACCAGAGCGATCTGGCCCTGACCGATCCGCCGCGCGGGCTACTCAACAGCGACTTTGGTGACTTTCCCGACTACAGCGCGTTCATCGTGTCGGACATCTCTGTGCCCGCGGGCGGTTGGCTTGTCGATCGCCTGACGATCTGGGTTTATGCCCCGGGCGGGGTTCCGACGGTGTCGAACGCAAGGCTGCACGTATTTCGCGGGGCGACGCCGGCGGGCTACGACCCGCTCGCGGCCTCAACGGTTGAGGTCCACGCGCGAGCCGCGGCGGAGGGGCCGCCGGGGGTGTATCGAGTTCACGCCGAAGGACTCGGTCTGGAACTGAACCCCGGGACATGGTTCCTCGGGCTTACGCCCGAGTGGAACTTCGCCCAGTGGGGACTGACGTTTCAGGTCGCGACTCGTCAGCCGATCGGGGTCAAGAGCCGATGGCGGAACCCGGGAAACGGCTGGGAGTTTGGTGCCGGGTGGATGGACCCGGGGTACTTCGATGGCAACCTGAGGGACTTTGCGCTGCGCGTCGAGGGCGTCCCGACACCGGGCTCCGCGGCGGCGGTGGCGATGCTGCTCGGTGTGGCGATGGGGCGGCGGAGACTTCGGCAAAGCACCTGAGAGTGCGACTTCTCGTTGTAGACGCTGGATTGAAATCACGTGCAACCCTTCCGCGCAGAGTCCGCTGTATTGGCCGGGATCTCTGGGGCGAGAAGGAGACTCAAGATGTCGAAGTGTGTGTGCCGTAGCGCGATGGTTCTCTCCGTGATGGCGATCGCCCCGGCCGCGGCGATGGCTCAGTTCGTGACGTCGATCACTCGGCCGACGTTCAGCCAGGGGCCGACGGAGGTGTATCTGATCAATGAGAGCACCCTGGCGACCTCGTTGATTTTCGATCCGCGGGCGGCGACGAACCCGACGATCGGTGCGACCGCGCCCGGGTTCAACGGTCTGGCGGCGGATGATCAGGCCCGTCGGCTCTACGCGATCACGACCAACGGGACGTTCAGCGACCTGTGGGTGATCGAGTATCAGCGGCCGGCGCAGTTGACGCATCGGTTGATCGCGCGAGCATCGCGGGTGACGTCGCCCCTGACGGGCATCGTGTTCAGTGGCCTTGCCTTCGACAGCACGCGGAACCGCATGTACGCGCTGCGGGATCTCGGCGGAGCGAGTGGCCAGGAGGGGTTGTGGGAGATCAACATCAACCCGAACAACGGGCCGATCGGGTTCTCAACGCTGCGGCTTGAGTTCGAGCCCACGACGACGAGCAACTACTTCAGCGGCGGTCTGGACTATGCACCAGATGCGGACCTGCTGTTTGTCGCGGATGATGATGACACAGTGGTCGGCGCCGAGCCTGCCGGGAGGATGATCTACTCGATCAATCCGGCGAACATCGCGGCCGGTCTGACGCCGTACCTGCCATACCCATCGACCGCGACGGACTTTGATGGTCTGGCGGCCGGCGGCGGGCGTGTGCTGTGTCTGAGTGATTCGCTCGACGATCCGAACACCCCGGCCAATGAGGGCAATCTCGGCGAGCATCGCATCATCGAGTACACGAGCGCGCCCGGGTTCACGATCACCATCCCGACGACGTACCCGCTGCGTTCGCCGACGAGCGGCGGCGGTCTGCTCCGAATCGACCCGAGCGGTGGCGGCGCGTACGCCCCCGGTCTGCTCGGCCCCGCGGCGTGCTCTCCCGCCGACATCGCCAACACCGATGGCGAAGCCGGTCCTGATGGCACGGTTGACAACGGCGACTTCGCGCTTTTCTTCCAGGCGTTCTTTGCCGACGCGAATGATCTGGTGCGGCGTTTTGCCGACATCGCCAACACCGACGGCGAGGTCTCGCGCGTGTGGCCCAGCGGCACGCCGAACGGCGGGTTCGACCTGACGGTGGACAATGGTGACTTCACCGCGTTCTTCGGTGCGTTCTTCGAGGCCTGCAACTGACGCGTGCGGATTCGGCCTTTCACGCCCGTCGGCACCCGGTGCCGACGGGCGTTTTTCGTTGGTGATCGCTGCGGGCAGGCGCGGCGTTCTGGTACGATCCCGACATGCGCATTCTCGTGACAGGCGGGGCCGGGTACATCGGTTCGCACGCGACGCTGCGGCTGCTGCGCGACGGGCACGAGGTGCTGGTGATCGACAACCTGTCGCGTGGGCACGCGGGGGCGCTCGGCGCGGTCCGTCGCTCGGTTGCGAACGCCGAGGCGAGGCTGACGTTCGCGAAGATCGACCTACTCGACGAGGCGGCGCTGGTACCGGCGGTGAGCGCTTTCGATCCTGACGCCGTGCTGCACTTCGCGGCGATGGCGTATGTGGGCGAGAGCGTCGCTTCGCCGCTGGAGTACTGGCGGGTGAATGTGGCGGGCGGTGTGTCGCTGCTGCGGGCGTGTGCCGCGAGCAGGGGCGGGGCGGGGGTGCCGAGGTTCGTGTTCAGCAGCACGACGGCGACCTATGGCCAGCCGGCGCCGCACGAGGTGCCGATCGTCGAGACGATGGCGCAGGCTCCGATCAATCCGTATGGCGCGAGTAAGCTGGCGATGGAGCGTGTGCTGCGCGATCACGCCGCGGCGTGCTCCGCGGCGGGGCGTGAGTTCTCGTGCGCGTTTCTGCGGTACTTCAATGTCGCCGGGTGCGACCGCGCGGGTGTGCTGGGCGAGCACCACGCGCCCGAGACGCACCTGATCCCGACGCTGATCCAGGCGGCGCTGGGCATCCGCGAGCACTTCCGCGGCGAGAATGTCGTGACGCTCTACGGAAGCGACTACCCCACGCCCGACGGCACGGCGATCCGCGACTACATCCATGTGGAGGATCTCGTCGATGCGCACGTGCGCGTGCTCGCGGCGATGAGCCCCGGGCGCGTGCTGGCGTACAACCTCGGGCGCGGGCGAGGATCGAGCGTGAAGGAGGTCGTGGCCAGTGTGGAGCGGGTACTCGGACGCTCGGTGCCGGTGAAGATGGGGCCGAGGCGTGCGGGCGACCCCGCGGAGCTGACCGCCGACGCGTCGCTGATCGCCCGGGAACTGGGCTGGTCGCCACGCGTAGCGGACCTTGATGACATCGTGTCCTCGGCGTGTTCGTGGTTCGCGGCGCACCGGCGCGGCTATGACGTGTGAGGTTCGCGGACCGGATGTTCGATGCGGGGCACGGGGACAGGCGACGAAGCCGCGGCGCCGCCGGTTTTATGGGACATCCGGCCTTGAGGGGCCTGTACATTTCGAACCCGTGGCGTGCAAGCAGACACGGCGGAAGTTTGCGCGGAAGATCGCGGGGCGTGGGGTCTGCGGCCCTTGGCGAGAGATTGTCGGAATCGCGCTCTGGGCGCGGCGGAATTCGGCGCGGGGCGATCAAGCGTGTTCATGTTGATCGCGGCGGGGCCGATGAGAGGGGTGCCGATGTGACGTGTGCGGACCGGACGGAGGAGAGTCGGCCCGCATGGAGTGGAGCATCGGCGCTGGAGTGTGCCTCATGGGCAAGCGTCTTGGTGAGATTCTCGTGCAGCGAGGGTACATGACGATGGCGCAGGTCGAGGAGGTGCTTCTCGAACAGGCGCGTTCGAAGCGTCCCTTTGGCGAGATCGCCGAGCAGCGCTTCGAGGTGACACCACAGCAGCTCGAGAGCGCGTGGGCGGAGCAGTATGCGAACCTGACGGCGAGTGTGGACCCGAGGACCGAACGTGTAGAGCCCGACGCTGTGTCGAGCGTTTCCGCGCGTCAGGCCTGGCAGTTTGGTCTGCTCCCGCTGCGTCGCGATGGTCGCGAACTGCTCATTCTCACGACGCAGCAGCACCTCCCAAGGGCGCTGCGCTTCGCGTACCGGCACTTCGGGCCGGCGTGCTACTTCGTGCTCTGTTCGCCCGAGCGGCTGACGGAGGCGCTGGAGAAGTACCGGCCGATGCTCGGCGCGTCGGAGTTGTTCTCGAGTATCGAGCGGACGCGTGCCGCGGCCCTGGGCGACTCGCCGGCGTAGCCGGCGATCGAGCCAGCGGGGCGAGCACGCGGGGCCGCGAAGCCCGCGAGCGAAGTGTGCCCGAGTCCGGATGAGCGTCGCTGCGACGCTGGTTCCGGGGCGGGCGCAAGGATCTTGGTCGGCTTGCTCCAGCCGACCGGAAGTGGCCGCTGAAGGTCGTCGCCCGCCGGGGAGCCGGCACGGCGAAGGATCGACGGCCAGGCCGGGGACGACGTGACGTACGGCCGAAGTTTGACGCGACCGCCCCGCGAACACACGCGCGGGGCGGTTTTTTATTGCGCGCCGGAAGCCGATCAGGACTTGCGGAAGATCGGCGCCGGATCGAACTTGGAGCCGAGAATCCGGCGAGCATCGGCGGTTAGCCACTTCTCCAGAACGCTGGCGTAAACCTGGCGGAAGTCGACGGTGTACTTCAGGTCGCCCTGATCAAGGTCCGAGAGCGACGGGTGCGGGTTGAGCACGCCCGGCGTGACCATCGGGCCGGTGAGGAACATCGGCGCGGCGGTGCCGTGATCGGTGCCCTGGCTTGCGTTCTGGCCCACGCGGCGACCGAACTCGCTGAAGGTCATCGTCAGAACGCGGCCGTCGTTGCCCTGCGCCTTGAGGTCGGCGTAGAAGGCCTTGATGGCCGCGGCGTACTGGCCGAGCAGATTCGCGTGGCGACCCTGTTCGCCGCCCTGGCCGGAGTGCGTGTCGAAGCCGCCCATGCTGACGTAGTACACGCGCGTGGAGAGCTTGCTCTGGATCATGCTGGCGACCATCTGGAGTTGGCGGGCCAGTTCGCTGTTGGGATACTGCGTGCGCGGGCGCGTGCCCACGGCTTTGCGGATCATGTCGCTGCTGATCTGGGCGTCCAGCGCTGTGCGGGTGAGGAAGCCGGTGTTGCTATCGGGGTCCACGCCCGCGGGCAGGCCCGCGCGGGTGATCTGCTCGTAGCCCTGCGCCAGCGTGTCGCCCTCGCCCGCGCCGGTCCAGCGGAAGAGGTCGGCGCTCTCGAAGCTCACGGCGGAGATCGCGCGGCCCTTCATCGCCAGCGGCGCGCTGGCGCCGATGGCGATGCCGATCTGCGGGTTGTGGCCCTTGCCGAGCTTGGGGCTGGTGGCGGGTGTGGCGGGTGCACGCCCGCGACCGCCGGACTCAAAGGCGCCGAAGCCGACGCACTCGCTGTCGAAGTACTTGCCCAGCCAGCCCTCGCCGGTGCCGCTGGTCTCGGCGGTGTGCCAGATGTCCATGCTCTTAAAGTGCGAGCGGTTGGGGTTGGGGTAGCCCACGCCCTGGACGATGCCCAGCAGGCCTTCGTTGTAGAGGTCCGCGAGCGGCGCGAGGCTCGGGTGCAGGCCTTCCTCGGCCTTGCTGAGCTTGATCACGCGATCGGCGCGAACGCCGATCCCTGGGCGGGCGCGGTAGTAGGCCTGATCGCCGAACGGCACAACGGTGTTGAGCCCGTCGTTGCCGCCGGAGAGCTGGATGACGACGAAGATGTTGTCCTCGTTCACGCCGGGGATGCTCTTTGCGCCGGGCTGGGCGCGTTGAAGGCCCATGGCGCTGGCCTGAATGAAGTGCGGCACCGCGACCGCCGCGGAGGCCATCACCAGGCCGGTCGAGAGGAACTGACGACGGGTGAACGCGGTCAGGGGCAGGTCGTAAGACATGGCGGGCTCCGTGAACAGATGGTCGGTCGGCCGGGGTGCTTCTTGCGGCGAAGTGACAGGAATGCGGACGAGGCGGTGAGCGAGCGGGCGGGTCAGCAGAGCTGATACTCGGGCATGGACGTGATGAGCATGCACAGCTGGGTCATGCCCTCATCGTCGAGCTTGCCGGTGCGGGAGCGCATGAAGTCCTCGAGCGCAGCGCGTCCCGCGGGATTGGTG
Source organism: Phycisphaeraceae bacterium (assembly GCA_021297895.1). Taxonomy (GTDB): domain Bacteria; phylum Planctomycetota; class Phycisphaerae; order Phycisphaerales; family UBA1924; genus JAJTHN01. The sequence continues at coordinate 14,694 of JAJTHN010000024.1, forward strand.
CGGCCGAGCATGAATCGGAGCATGGCATCCAGAACGGCGGTTGAATCGCCGCCGTTGACGGCCGGGTACGCATCGGCAAGCTGCGTGAGGAGTTTGCCGGGCTCGAATCGCTCCTGATCGGCCAGCGCATCGCGGCCGATGGGGCGACGGCCGGTGAGGAGGAAGACCATGATGTTCTGGCGGACGAACATCGTGGCGGTGTTGATCCACGCGCGACCGCCATCCCAGCCCTTGACGCTCGGCGGGAAGAAGAGTTCCTGGCCCATTCGTTCGGCGGCGTCGTTGAGCACGCTCAGGTCGCGGACGGGCGTCTTGAGTTGCCGCACCGCGCCGACGATGAGTTGCACGGGGGACTTGATCTGCTCGCCGCGGACCAGCGGGTCGTAGAAGTGCTGGCTCATGAACAGTCGCTTGAGGACGGGGCGCAGTTCGTAGCGACCGCCGGAGAGCGTGCGAGCGAGGTCATCGACGACACCTTGGGCGACCTTGTCAAAGGCGGGACGGCCGGAGGGGAAGTCGTTGACGAAGTGCTTGTAGAGCTTGCCGGCGATAAAGCGCGCGCATTCGCGTTTCTGGAGGATGATCTTGACGAAGTCATCGCCGTTGTGATTGCCCTTGACGCCGAGGATGGTCTTCCCGCCGGTGTCGTGATTGCGCTGCTGGAAGACGAACTCGTTTCCGTCGAAGGTGTAGCCGGTCAGCGCTCGTGCGCCCTGCTTGATGTCGTCCTCGGAGTAGTTGCCGACGCCGAGGCTGAAGAGCTCCATCAGTTCGCGTGCAAGGTTCTCGTTGGGGCGGTCCTTGCGGGAATTGTTGTTGTTGAGGTACGCGAGCATCGCCGGGTCGCGGATGATGCCGCCGAGCAGATCGCCGAAGTTCCCCGCCGCGTTCTTGCGGAGGAAGTTGTTCTGCATCAGCATGTGATAGCTGTTCTCGATCGTGCGGTAACTGGTGGCGAAGTGCCCGTGCCAGAGGAGGGTGAGTTTCTCCTGAAGGGGCCGGGGCGTTTCGATCATGCGCGTGAGCCACCAGTTCTGGATCTCGCGCATCTGCTCGCGGTCGACCTGCTGGGCGCGCTGGCGCATGAGGCGCAGACGGGCGAGCGCATCCTCGTCGCGGCGGGCCTGCGCCTGGCGGTACTCCTGCCGCTCTTCGACCGTGGGCTCGCGCATGATGTCGCTGCGGACATCGGCATCGCCGGCGTACTTGATGTCGTCGTAGTCAACGAGATAGTCGACGGACTTCTTCAGCCCCCAGCGCGTCAGGAGTTGGATCTGATCGGGCGAGCCGCCGAAGCCGGCGCGCATGAGCAGGTGGCGGGCCTCCTCAAAGCCGAAGAGTTCCGGCTTGAGCGGCTGGAGCGACGAGGTCGGCACACGCGGCGGCTCGGTGCGCTGCGGAGTCGGCGCGGGCCGGGAGGCGGGGGTCGGCGTGGCGGTGCTGTTCTGCATTCGTGTGCTCCGGAAGTGCGAAGCGATGTCGGCCGCGGCTCAACGTCCGGCGAGTCGGTGCAATTGCATCGCAGCCGAGGATTCGGCGTGCGGCCTTGGGCATTATCGGAATTCGTCGGGCCGAATGCAGCGCGGACCGTCAAATGCCCGAAAGTTCGCAAAACGATCGGGTGAATTTCGCGCCTCCGGCGAACTCGGCGCGGGGGTTGCCCGCGCTCGACGGCAGGTCGCGATCGATCACGCCGGCTGGCTCTGGGCCGCGGCGGGCCGATCCGCGGCGGGGGCGGTGGTACGTGCGGCACGCGCGTGCAGCGCGGCCCAGGTCATCGCGATGGTGCAGGTCGCCAGCAGCGCCGCGCCGTTTGCCTGGTGCAGCGTGCGCACGAGGACCTCCCACGCGGGGACCGAGGCCATGGTCGCGATCTGGTCGGCGGTGGGCGGGGGCGTGTTGGTGTGCGGGCTGATGAGCACCGCCAGCAGCGCGACCCAGCCCAGCGCGAACTGGATGCCCACGACGCCGTGCAGCGCTGCCCCGAGACGGCGTGTGCCCAGTGAGGCGGTCTCACGGCCGCGGCGGATGAGCAGCGAGCCGGCGATGACGGCCACGATGAGAACGGCGAGGCTGAAGACCACGTGCGACCAGAGGGCGTGCGGCGAGCGGAGGTGCCGGTACATCGCGCCGAAGATCAGTTGAATCACCAGCGAGCCGAAGAGGATCTGCGGCAGCATGCGGACCGCGCCGCTCAGCACGGTGGTGCGCACATGGTCGAGCCGGGGCCAGATGACCACGGTGAACGCCGCGGTGGCGGCCAGAAAGATCTGCCCGAGAACGCCGTGGAAGACCGCGAGCCACTGGCTGGTCTGCGTCACGCGCAGGCCGCCGAGATAGCCCTGAAGGCACACGCCCACGAGCAGCAGCACGGCGAAAAGGCGAACAAACCCGCGTCGATCAACGAAGAATGTGAAGGCCATCAGAACGAGCGTCGTCAGACCAACCAGCATGCCGAAGAGCCGGTGGGTGTGCTCGAGGAAGATGTGCGGATCGGCCATGAGGCTGATGGGGTACAGCAGCATGTTCGCGCCGTAGGACTGCGGCCAGTCGGGCACGGCCAGGCCGGCCTTTGCGCTGGTGACCACGCCGCCCAGGGTCAGCAGCGGCACGATGGCGATCGTCGCGATGACGGCGTAACGGAAGAGCATGTCGCGTTTCCAGGCGAATACATCGGCCCATGTCGTCGATGGGACGTCCTTGCCAAAGAGCCGCGCGAGAACGCCGGCGATCGCGCCGGCAATGGCGCAACTGAGAAGGAACCCGGCGATGATCAGAGCGGCACCGGGGCGCACGCTCGCGACGTTCGCCTCGGCCGATCCCCGCACGACCGCCTCCGCGGCGCTCGAGGTCGGCGTGGTGAGCTTGGAGCCCAGGATCATCAGTGTCACCAGGCCCGCGATCAGCCCGCCCGTGATGGCGCTCGGAAGGCGCATCGAGCGCGGCAGGCCTCGCGTCAGCAGCACGCCCATGACCACAAGCAGCGCCAGCAGGGCCGGCCCGGCCACCATCGGCGGAAAGAAGTCGATGGTGCTGGGCATGTGCATGAGGAACCAGGCGCACCACAGTGCGACCGCTGAGCCCATGCCCGTGACGATCGCGGCGGGCCAGATCGGCAGCGACGCGCCCGCCGCGGCGGTGGGGGATGGGGATGCAGCGATGGGGGTGGTCAGACGTGAAGAGTGCTGATCCATGAGGAACACAGTAGAGGAGTGGGGCGGGGAGATCGAGTGATCGGAATAAGTTTGGTTTCGGTGGCAAGATAAGGGTTTTTATGTATAATTTTGTTGAGACCGGGACTTGCTCCTCTTCCCTGAGTGCAACTATTCTCGCCTGTCAGGAATTGCGAGCAAGTGTGAGGCTTTGACAAGGGAACCCCCCGGCGGTGAGAATTCCGGCCGGACAGGATTCATTGCGGCAGGGCGGGAGTGTGTTCGAGCGGTGGATGCTCGTTCAGTGATGGTTGCAAAGTTCGAGCGCTCGCGGCTCGGGTCAGACAGCAGCAAGGCAGGAGTTCACGCGTGTCAACGATTTTCCCAAAGTGGACCAACGGGCTGCCGACGATGATCGCTGGCGGGACGGTGGGGACGCTGGCGTTGGTCGTCGGAGTTGTGTGGTACACGTTCACGCCGGCGTATTGGGCGGTGGGGTACATGCCAAAGCAGCCGGGTGGCGGGTTCAACCACCAGATCCACGCGGGCAAACTGGGCATGGACTGCCGCTATTGCCACACGCACGTCGAGAGCTCCTCGGAGGCGAACATCCCGAGCGTCAAGACGTGTTTCGGCTGCCACGCTGAGGGCAAGCTGCAGGTCTACAACGACAGCGATGCGCACAAGGGAAAGACGGCGTTCATCCGCGAGGCGTACGCCGAGGACCAGCCCATCGAGTGGCGTCGCGTGCACAAGGTTGCCGACTACGTACGAAACTTCCCGCACCACGCGCACGTGGCGGCGGGCGTGTCGTGCCTTTCGTGCCACGGCAACATCGCGCGCATGCCCGAGGTCTGGCAGGAGGAGAGCCTGAGCATGGGCTGGTGCCTGGATTGCCACCGCAACCCCGAGAAGAACCTCGTTCCCAAGGATCAGGTCACGCGGCTGTTCGATGTCGAGGACCTGTTCAAGGCCGAGAACGAGGCCAAGCGGATCGACAACGGCAAGAAGTTCTACGAGGAGCGTCGTCTGGCGGCGCCGGAGAACTGCGGCGCGTGCCACTACTGAATTGATGACAACCCGCCCGCGATCGAGTCGGGCGATGATGGCGAATCGGTCGGAACTGACCAGTCACAGACCAGCGATGACTTCCCCCGGGCCGGCGACCGGTCGGCCCAACAGATACGGACAGCCCCATGCTTGATCAATGCCCGTCGAGCACAAAGCACGACCACCCCGCGACCGACGCTTCGGCGGCGCGCCCGACGGCCCGCACGCTCGTGAGCAACACCGGCAAGGCTTACTGGCGCGAGCTCGACGAAGTTGCGGATACCAAGGACTTCCGCGACCGCATGGAGAAGGAGTTCCCCGCCGGCGCGAGCGAGCTGCTGGCCGGTGGGCGTCGGACGTTCATGAAGCTGATGGGCGCCAGCCTCGCGATGGCGGGCGTCGCGGCGATGCCGGGGTGCCGTCGTCCTGACCACAAGATCCTGCCGTATTCGCGCACGGTGCCCGAGGACATCATTCCCGGCAAGCCGCTGTACTTTGCGACGAGCATGACGCTTCCCGGCGGCGGTGTTGAGGGTCTGGTCGTCGAGACGCACGAGGGCCGCCCGACGAAGATCGAGGGCAACCCGCTGCACCCGGTCAACCAGGGCAAGAGCAGCCTTTGGTCGCAGGCGGCGATTCTGGAGTTGTACGACCCGGACCGTCTGAAGGACCCGGCGATCGTGCGCAAGGCCGCGACCGCTACGACTCCCGAGGAGTCGAGCGTCGCGACGTGGGACGACTTTGCCGCGTGGAGCGAGAAGCACTTTGCGCGGTTCGCCAGCGACAGCAGCGAGACCAAGCTCCGCGGCGGCAAGGGCCTGGCGTTCATCGCGCCCCGCAAGAACAGCGTCGCGTTCGAGCACGTGCGATCGCTGGTGATGGCCCGGTTCCCCGGCGCGACGTGGGTTGCCTACGACGCGCTGGCCAACGAGAACGAACTGGCGGGCCTGACCTCGGCGCTGGGCAAGCCCGCCCGCGAGGTCTGCGACCTGACCAAGGCGGCGGTCGTTGTGGCCGTCGAGCGAGACTTCCACTCGCCGCAGGAGCCGATGGGCGTTGCGTACTCGCGGCAATGGGCCAATCGCCGGCGCGTGATGCGCGCGGGCGACGAAATGGGTCGTCTGTACGCGATCGAGAGCAGCTATTCCACGACCGGCGGATCGGCGGACCATCGTCTGCGCGTGCGTCCGAGTCAGGCCGGGGCGTTCCTTGTGGCCCTTGCCAGCGCTCTGCTCGAGGGGCTGGCCGATCAGCGGGCCGCGGTGATCAGCGCGGCGCTGCGTCGCGTCGCGGCCTCCAACGCGGCCGATGCGGAAGCGACCAAGTTCGCCAAGGCCGTTGCGGATGACCTGCTCGCCAACTCCAAGGCCGGCAAGCCGACGGTCGTCATGGCCGGCGCCTCGCTCCCGGCTTGGGCGCACGCGCTGGTCTGCGCGATCAACAGCGTGCTGGGCAACGTCGGCAAGACCGTCTCATACCTTGAGCTCAAGGGCGACCTGGCGACCTCCGGCACCGCGGCTCTGGCGGCGCTCTGCGCCCAGCTGGATCGCGGCGAGATCGACACGGTCGTGACGCTCAACACGAATCCGTGCTTCAACGCCCCGGCCGATCTCGGCTTCGCGGCCAAGTTCCTCCGCGCTCCGCACCGCATCACCCTGGCGTACGAGCTCTGCGAGACCGCGCTGGCCAGCACCTGGCGGCTCAATTCCACGCACGAGCTGGAGAGCTGGGGCGACACGATCAGCGATGACGGCACCATCGCGCCGATCCAGCCGATGATCGCGCCGCTGTTCTTCGGCAGGAGCGAGCTTGAGGTGCTCGCGATGATCGCGGGTGTCAAGAACGCGATCGGATACGACCTGACCCGTGAAGCGTGGCGCAAGCGCCTCGGCGAGGTGGGCTTCGACAAGGCGTGGAACCGTGCGCTGCACGACGGCGTGCTGGCGACGCCCGGCCCGAGGCCCACGGCGATGAGTGTCGCCATGGACAAGGTCGCCGAGGCCGTTGCGCAGTCCGCCGGCCTCGGGGCTGGTGACCCGAGCAAGATGGAGATCCGTTTTGCCACGTGGTACGTCGGCGACGGTCGATTCACGAACCACCCGTGGCTGCACGAGCTGCCCGAGCCGGCGTCGAAGATCGTCTGGGACAACGCGGCGCTCATCAGCCCGGCGACGGCGAAGAAGCTCGGCGCTCAGCAGACCGCCGACACGGATCGGTTCCCGCAGGCCCGGATGATCAGCGTGAGCCTCAACGGCGCGACGGTGCAGATCCCCGCGTGGGCCACGCCCGGTGTCGCGGACGACACGCTGATCCTGCCGATGGGCTACGGGCGTCGCAGCGTCGGCGTGGTGGGCCAGGGTGTGGGCGTTGACGTCTCCCCGCTGCGAACGACGCGCAACCTCTGGGCCGCGACCGACGCGAGCGTGAGCCTCGTCGAGAGCGGCGAGCGCTGGTTCCCGATCAGCGTGACGCAGAGCCATTCGTCGATGGAAGGCCGCGCGATCATCCGCGAGATCGATCAGCAGGCCTGGGCCAAGCACGGCGACACGCCGATCGACCCCGAGAAGCGCGACACGTACGGTCGCAAGTTCACCAGCGAAGAGACGCGCATGGCGTACACGCTGGCCGAGCGGCTCGAGGGCAGCGAGATGGCCAAGATGCCCGCAACGGTGGGCATCTACACGAATCCGTACAACAACCGCGAGAGCGGGTATTCGTCGGCCAACCCGAGCAAGCCCACGCCGGGCGTGGCGGCGTTCGACCGCCAGCCGCAGTGGGGCATGACGATCGACTTGAGCACCTGCACGGGCTGCAACGTCTGCACGATCGCATGCCAGGCGGAGAACAACATTCCCGTCGTCGGCAAGAAGGAAGTGCAAAAGGGCCGCGAGATGCACTGGATCCGCGTGGATCGGTACTTCCGCAGCGAAGTCGGCCGCGACACCTCCGACCCCGAGGCGATGATCTTCCAGCCCGTCGCGTGCGTGCACTGCGAGAAGGCCCCGTGCGAAACGGTCTGCCCGGTCAACGCCACCGTGCACGGCCCCGAGGGTCATAACTACATGGTGTACAACCGCTGCATCGGCACGCGGTACTGCGCCAACAACTGCCCGTACAAGGTCCGCCGCTTCAACTTCTTCGACTACGGCGTGACGAAGATCAACGGCAACTACTTCGGCAAGGATGCGCTCGAGGGCGTGCTGCCCGGCGCGCTGGCCGACAGCGAGAAGACCGCTCATCGCATAAACCCGCATCTGATCCCGCCGCGCCTGCGCCAGAAGCTCGAAGAGATCTCCAAGCTTCAGAAGAACCCCAACGTCACGGTCCGCTCCCGCGGCGTGATGGAGAAGTGCACCTACTGCATCCAGCGCACCAACGAGGCCAAGATCGACCTGAAGATCCGCTGGAGCGACAAGAACTGGCGCCCCGAAGACGGCATCCCCGACGGGTTCGTCCAGACCGCCTGCCAGCAGGCCTGCCCGACGAACTCCATCATCTTCGGCGACATCTCCGACACCAAGACCGAGTACAACGACGAGAACGGCAAGCGCACCGGCTCGCTGGTTCACAACTGGCGGAACAACAACCGCTCCTACCTCCTGCTGGGCTATCTCAACACCCGCCCGCGCACGAGCTACCTGCTCCGCGTCAACAACCCCAACCCCGCGCTGCGCACGCCCGAGACCGATCCGTTCGGCTCCGAGGGCGGACACGGCGCGGCGGCCGCGCACGGCTCATTGAACACCACCGAACACACCTTCGTCGATCCTCAGCGGCGGTCTGAATCCGGCTACCGCCTGAGCCTCGGCATCCTCAGCGGAGGCGTCCACGCATGAGTTCGCTCAACCCCGATCAAGCCACCGCCGCGCGTCTGGCGGGCCTCGCTCAGGCCCCCGACGCACCGCGCGCGTGGGACCCCGCCACCGGTGACGGCTCGCTGGTCGAAGACCCCGCGGTGCGTGCGCCGCTGGTGCTCGGCAACCGCAGCTTCAACTGGGTCACCGAGACGGTCTGCGGCTACGCGGAGAAGGGCCCGGGCAAGTGGTTCTGGCCGACCTTCTTCCTGACCAGCCAGATCGCGGCGCTCATGCCGCTGATGATCCTGTACCTGGCCATCACCGGCGTCGGTGTCTGGGGCCTGAACAACCAGGTCGACTGGGCGTGGGACATCACGAACTTCGTGTTCTGGATCGGTATCGGCCACGCCGGGACGCTCATCAGCGCGATCCTCTGCCTTCTCAAGCAGAAGTGGCGCACGAGCATCAACCGCGCCGCCGAGGCCATGACCATCTTCGCGGTCATCTGCGCCGCGACGTTCCCCGGCATTCACGTCGGGCGAATCTGGATGGCCTGGATGCTCTTCCCGATCCCCAACGCCAACGCCATCTGGCCGAACTTCAAGAGCCCGCTGCTTTGGGACGTGTTCGCCGTGTCGACCTACGGCACCGTCTCGGCGCTGTTCTGGTTCATGGGCATGGTCCCCGACTTCGCGACGCTGCGCGACCGCGCCGCCAAGCGGATCATGACCGGTCGCCAGATCGGCGGCACGCTCCCGCTCATCGGCAAGACCGCCGACGAGGTCCGGGCGTTCGCGTACGGGCTGGCGAGCCTCGGCTGGCGGTTCTCCAGCCGCCACTGGCTCAACTACGAGAAGGCGTACCTGATGCTCGCGGGCATCAGCACCCCGCTGGTGCTCAGCGTGCACTCGATCGTGTCGTTCGACTTTGCGACCTCGATCCTGCCCGGCTGGCACACGACGATCTTCCCGCCGTACTTCGTCGCGGGCGCGATCTTCGGCGGCTTCGCGATGGTGCTCATGCTGCTGATCCCCAGCCGCGAGCTGTTCCCCGGGATGAAGGACCTCATCACCATGAGGCACCTGGAGAACATGGCCAAGATCATCCTGGTCACGGGCTACATGGTCGGCTTCGCGTACGCGATGGAGTTCTTCGTCGCCTGGTACAGCGGCAACGCGTACGAGCGAGACGTGTTCCTCTTCAACCGCGTGCTCCCGCCGTTCCTTGCTGTTGAGGGCCTTGACGGTCAGCTCAAGTATGCGCCCTACTGGTGGGCGTACTGGGCGATGATCTTCTGCAACGTCGTCTCGCCGCAGGTCTTCTGGTTCAAGGCGTGCCGCCAGAGCATCCCGGTGATCTTCACCGTCGCGTTCCTGGTGACGATCGGCATGTGGTTCGAGCGGTTCGTGATCATCGTCACGAGCCTCCACCGAGCGTTCCTGCCCGGCGAGTGGCACATGTTCTATCCGTCGCTGGTGGACATTCTCACGTTCGTCGGTTCTTGCGGCACGTTCCTGACGCTGTACCTGCTGTTCTGCCGCTTCCTGCCGCAGTTTGCGATGAGCGAAATCAAGAACGTCATGCCGCAGGCCAGTCCGCACTATCGCCCGCCGGCGAGCACCGGCGGCGCCGGGCCGAGCGGCGTGCATCACGCTCCGAACAAGGAGGGCGTCTGAGTCATGGCAGCCACCACCAAGATTTACCGAACCGAAGAGGGCAAGGACCTCTACGCCGTGATGGCGGAATTCGCCACGCCCGCTGACACCTACCACGCCGCGGAAATGGTCCGCGACGCGGGGTATCAGAAGTGGGACGTGTACTCGCCGTTCCCGATTCACGGCATCGAGGAGGCGATGGGCCTCAAGCGTCCGATCCTGCCGCTGCTGGTGGGCGTTATGGGCATCACCGGCGCGTGCCTGGGCTTCGCGTTCCAGTACTGGGTCTCGACCGTCGGGTACAAGACCAACGTGCAGGGCAAGCCGTACGGCGCGTGGGAGGCCTTCGTGCCCGTGACGTTCGAGATCGGTGTTCTGTTCACGGCGTTCACGGCGCTCTTCGGCATGCTGGTGATCAACGGGTTGCCCCGCTGGAACCACCCGCTGCTTTGCAAGGAACGGTTCCTGGGCGTGAGCGACGACAAGTTCATCATCGCCATCGAGAGCGCCGACGCGAAGTTCGAGCCCGAGCAGGTCCGCAAGCTGCTCAAGGATGCCGGCGCAACGGCGATCGAACTGGTCGAAGACATTCCCGACGCGCCGGCCGCGCCCGCCGCGCACTGAGCCGCGGCAGCGACAACCGTCTTGCCGCATTCAAGCCCGCACTTCCGCCAGACCTCAACGCGAGTTTCCAACGATGACACCAACCTTCACCAAGCTGTCCAAAGCGCTGGCCCTTGGCCTGTGCGTCGCGGGCGTCGGCGTGCTGCCGGCCTGCCGGGGCGATCGCTCCGACAAGCCGCCGCGGCAGTTCTTCCCCGACATGGACGACTCGCCGAAGTTCAAGCCCCAGACCGCGACGCAGTTCTTCAGCGACGGCCGTGCCATGCGCCCGGCCGTGCAGGGAACCGTCGCCTTCGGCCGCTCATCGGATCTCGGCGTTGAGGGCCACACCGAGTTCGTCAGCGAGGACCGCGCCAACCTGCTCCGCGAGGATTCGGCGTTCTACCGCGGCGTCGACGCTCAGGGCAAGTGGGTCCGCAAGATCCCCGCGTCCATGCCCGTGACCAACGAGACGCTCAAGCGCGGCGCCGAACGCTTCAACATCTACTGCGCCGCCTGCCACAACTACGACGGCAAGGGCGGCGGCACCGTCGGCAAGGCATGGTCGTACCCCCTGCCCAACTTCCACGATCCCAAGTACATCGTCGGCGATGCCAACACGGCGATGGATGGTTACATCTTCGACGTGATCCGCAACGGCATCCTCAATCCCGGCAACGCGACCGTGCCGTACAAGATGCCGCCCTACGCCCACGCGATCAACGAGCGCGACGCGTGGTCGATCGTCGCGTACATCCGCGTACTGCAGCAGTCCGAACTGGTCAAGGTCGACGATCCGTCGATCCCCGAGAACGAGCGAGCCCGCCTGCGCGACACGATTCAGGCACTTCGCCGTCAGGGCGCCGCCAACCCCGCATCGACCCAGCCTTCGCCCGCGGCCACGCCCGGCGCTTCGGAGAAAAAGTGATGAGCCAACTCTCCGCCTCCGCTCACGATCATGACCACGGGCACGCCCACGCGGGCCACGCCCACCACGGTCATCATGGTCACGGCGAGCCGCCGTCGCTCGCCGCGGACAACACCGAGGCGCCCAAGGGCTGGGGCTCGGCGCTGATGGGCCTGTTCATCGTCGCGGGCATCGCCTGCGCCGGTGCGACGCTCGCCAGCGGGTTCATTCTCGGCGGGGCCGATGAGGCCGCGCAGAAGACCGCGATCAAGCACGGGCTGGCCAGCTACCACGTCGGCGCGCTCGTCGCGCTGGGCATGGCGCTCGGCCCGCTGGGGCTGGTCCTGATCATGAACCTGGTCAAGGCCGGCTGGTTCGTCACCCTCCGCCGTCAGGCCGAGAACGCCGCGAGCCTGGTGTGGCTCGGCGTGATCATGCTCCTGCCTCCGCTGGTCATCGAGCTGCTCAAGCCCGGCGTGTTCATCAAGTGGCGCACGCCGGGGCTCATCGCCACCGATGAACTGCTGGCCAAGAAGGCCCCGTACCTCAACGACCCGTTCTTCTTCTCGCGCCTGGCGGTCTACGCGATCGTGTGGATCATCATCGCGCGGCTGATCGTCGGCTTCTCCCGCAAGCAGGACATCACCGGCGACAAGTGGCTCTCCAACAAGGCCAGCTTCCACTCGGCGTGGGCCATTCTGGCCTTCGCACTCACGTGCGCGTTCGCCAGCTTCGACCTGATCAAGGCGCTGGACTTCCACTGGTTCAGCACGATGTTCGGCGTGTACTTCTTCGCGGGCAACATGCTCGCGGGGCTTTCGATTCTTGTGGTGATCCTCGCCGCGCTGCGGAGCAGCGGACGGCTCAAGGGGCTGGTCACCGCCGAGCACTTCCACGATACCGGCAAGCTGATGTTCGCGTTCACGGTCTTCTGGGCGTACATCTCCTTCAGCCAGTACTTCCTTTACTGGTACGCCAACATTCCCGAGGAGACCGGCTGGTTCATGGCCCGCCAGAGCAACGGCTGGCAGTACCTGTTCTACGCGCTGTGCATCGGGCACTTCATCGTGCCGTTCCTGATCCTGATCTGGCGCGATGTGAAGAAGAGCACGATTCTGCTGGCGGCCATGGGTGTGTTCATGCTCGTCATGCACATCCTGGATGTCTTCTACCAGATCCGTCCGCTGGTCTACATGACCAAGGTGATCGATCAGACCGCCGTCATCCCGGGCAAGGTCGGGCTGGGCTGGATGGACTTCACCGGGGCGCTCGGTCCCGTGCTGATCTTCATCGGCGTGCTGATCTGGAAGGTGCGCTCGGCGCCGCTGATCCCCATCAAGGACCCGCGTCTGCCCGAGGCGCTCGAGCACAAGAACTACGTCTGATCCCCGCCTCCGAGCCGACCGTCGCCCCGTCCGCTGGACACGCCCGAATCTCGCGAGAACCACCCATGTCCCACGGCCATCAGCACCAGACCACCGCGTACGAGCCCGAAGCGCCCGACGCATGGCACACGCACACGATCGATGAGCACCCGCAGCAGGCGCACGCCGAGAACGTCGACGCAAGGAGCGTCATCATCGTCGGCATCCTCGGGTTCGGCATCGTCATCGCGTCGATCCTCTTTGTTGTGGTCTACTTCAGTTGGTATGTCAACCGCCTCAAAACTGAGCGCGAGGCGTTCGTTGAGACCACCGGTCAGCCCGCCATCCATACCCCCGCGCTGAGCGCACGGGCGGAGATTCTCAACTCCGCCTTCACGACCTTCGGCGTGGTCAATGCCGAGCAGCAGACCGTCCGCGTACCCATCAACGCCGCGAAGGAGCGCGTCATCGAGATGTACAAGTCTCGGTGAATCAGATCCTTACGACGGAACACCTACCTGAAACCAAGCACACTCGAGGCCAAATCCGAGCAGGAAGCTGGACTTTTCAGAACTGATTGAAACGATTAGAGTCGTATGGCCATCGCGCACTTCAGCTTGATGCGAGTCAGTCGCTCGATGCTCAGCATCGCGGTGTGGGGTTTTTGCGCGTTGTGCGTTCTCGGGTTCACCGCCGCGGCACGGTCGCAGGTCATCTCCGATGAAGTGCCCGAGAACATCCGCGGGCTGGACGTGATCGAGAAGTTCGGCGCGCAGGTGCCGCTGGATCTGGAGTTGGTCAACTCCGACGGCAAGCCGGTCAAGCTCGGCCAGTTCTTCAATCAGGGTCGCCCGGTGATCCTGGTGATGGTGTACTTCCGCTGCCCGATGCTCTGTCCGGCGACGCTCCAGAGCCTCACGCAGTCGATCAACCAGATCGACTGGAGCGTCGGTGAGAAGTACAACATCGTCGTTGTGAGCTTCGATCCCACCGAGGGGCCGGAAGCCGCACGCAAGGCGCGGGATGCGCAGTACATCGCCTACGACCGCGGCGTGCCGACCAAGAGCGAGGACAGTTGGGTGTTCCTCACGGGCCACCCGATGAACACGCGTCGGCTCGCCGACAGTGTCGGGTTCCCGTACCGGTACATCGCCAGCACGGGCGAGTACGCCCATCCATCGGTGTTCTTCGTGCTCACCCCAGGCGGGAGCGTCGCGCGGTACCTCTACGGCCTGAACAATCAGGCCGAGACGTTCCGCATGGCGCTGCTGGAGGCGGGCGAGGGCACGATCGGCACGCCGCTGGAGCGGTTCATTCTCTGGTGTTCGCACTACAACCCAAACTCTGGCGAGTACACGCTCAAGGCCATGTGGGTGATGAAGGTCGGAGCAACCATGTCGGCCATCGGCGTCGGGTCGATCCTCGTCGCGATGTGGGCGTGGGAGCGGCACCGACGGGCGACGGCGCTGGCGATGGCCGCGGGCGGCGCCGCGACGACGATCGACGGATCTTCAACGGGCCAAGCGCCCTCTGACGGAAGGACTGTTTCATGAACGCTGCATCGCTCATGCTCGGGGCCAACGACTGGCTCCACTCGTTCTGGATGAAGCCGGGCAACTCCGACCTGTCGGTGAACCCCGATGGCACGTGGCACTGGGCCGGCGTTGACGGGCTGTTCATGTACATCCTGTGGGTGTGCATCATCTCGTTCGTGCTGCTCATGGGCGTGATGACGTACTTCGCGATCAAGTACCGTCGGCGTCCCGGCGTGGCCCAGCAGCGCTCGGCCAATCACAGCACGGCGCTCGAGGTTTCGTGGGTCGTTGTGCCCGCGATCATCGTGTTCATCATCTTCTTCTGGGGCTTCCACGGCTACATGCGGGCGCAGGTGGCCAAGGTCAACGCCGAGGAGATCCTCGTCGAGGGCTTCATGTGGAGCTGGGACGCGACGTATCCCAACGGCGCCAAGAGCCCCTGGACCGTGTACCTCGACGACAACCGAGACAGCGAAGGTGTCGGTGATCGCGGCAACGTCCCCGTCCCGGTGTTTGTCGTTCCCGCCGGTCGCCCCGTCAAGTTCCGGCTGACCAGCCGCGATGTCGTCCACTCGTTCTACATCCCCGACATGCGTCTGAAGATGGACACGTATCCGAATCGGTACACGTCCATGACCTTCACGCCCATCAACGCCGATAGCGAAAAGGATCAGGCTGGCACCCTCACGCCGCTGACGGCCAAGGAGTGGGCCGAGCCGCGTCCCGGCCGCGATCACTACATCTTCTGCGCCGAGTTCTGCGGCAAGAACCACTCGCAGATGGCCGCGATTCTGCGCGTGGTCACGGAGCAGGAGTATCAGAAGATCCTCGCCGCGTGGTCGGACATCGTCGGGCGCAACCCGCCCGTTGAAGTCGGCAAGATTGTCTGGAAGGCCAAGGGCTGCGCCCAGTGCCACACGGTCGACGGCGGCAAGGGTTCCGCACCATCGTGGCTCGGCTACTACGGCCAGCCGCTGAAGTTCGCCGACGGCAGGTCGCTGGACGCCTCGCTGTATCCCGAACTGCAGGCCGGCGCATCGTTCGAGGATGTCTGGGACAACTACATCCGCGAGTCGATCCTCAACCCCGGCGCGCACCTGCACGAGGGCTACCCGAACCAGATGCCCAGCTACCAGGGCAAACTCTCCGCCGGTGAGATCAACGGCGTTATCGCGTACATGCGTCAACTCAACGGCAAGGCGCGGGCGATTGACACCCAGATGCCCGGCGAGGCCGCCCCGGCAGGAGACGCCCCGGGAACCCCGACCCCGGCGCCCGCCTCCAACTGATCAGTCCCCCGCAGCGACGAACGATCCCGATTCAACAACCCGCCCGCGATGAGGACCACCCACCCAACCTCCTCTCGGGCAGACGAAGGTGAAAAGCCATGGCCAGCATTCCCGGCTCCGCAGGCAAAGCACACGATCATGCGCACGACCACGGTCACGGGCACGATGACTCGTACCTCACCCCCAAGGCGTCGATCACGGCGACCATCTGGGACTGGATGACCACGGTCGATCACAAGAAGATCGGCGTGATGTACCTCTTTGCCGTGCTGTTCATGTTCTTCCTGGGCGGCGTCGCGGCCCTTGCGGTGCGCGTCGAACTCTGGGAGCCGACCAAGACGGCCATTACCGCCACGGGCCAGACGGTCATCACCGGCCAGGCCCTGGTGCCCAGCGAGCAGACCACCATCGACGCGGGCAACAACACGTACAACCGCGTGTTCACGCTGCACGGCCTGATCATGACCTTCCTGGTCATCATCCCCAGCATTCCCGCTTCGCTGGGCAACTTCCTCATCCCGCTCATGCTCGGTGCCAAGGACGTCGCATTCCCGCGGCTGAACCTGGCCAGTTGGTACATCTATCTCGTCGGCTCGCTCTTTGCGATCACCTCCGCCGTTGTCGGCGGCGTTGACACCGGCTGGACGTTCTACACGCCCTACTCCACGATGACCGACGCGGGTCACTGGAAGGTCGTGTTCATGATCCTCGCCGCGTTCATCCTTGGTTTCTCGTCGATCCTCACCGGCCTGAACTTCATCGTCACGGTCCACAAGCTCCGCGCTCCGGGCATGGGCTGGTTCGACATGCCGCTGTTCGTCTGGGGCATGTATGGCACCTCGCTGATCCAGGTCCTCGCCACGCCGGTCATCGGCATCACGCTGCTGCTGATGGTGCTCGAGCGGCTCTTCCACGTGGGCATCTTCGATCCGCGCATGGGCGGCGACCCCGTGCTCTTCCAGCACTTCTTCTGGTTCTACTCCCACCCCGTGGTGTACGTCATGATCCTCCCCGGCATGGCGATCATGTCGGACATCATCGCGGTTCACTGCCGCAAGAAGATCTTCGGCTACCGCGCCGTCGCGTTCAGCTCGCTGGCCATCGCAGGCATCGCGTTCATCGTCTGGGGCCACCACATGTTCACCGCTCAGGGTGAACTGGCCGCGGCGATCTTCTCGTTCCTGACCTTCCTGGTCGCGCTCCCGTCTGCCGTCAAGGTCTTCAACTGGATCAGCACGCTCTACAAGGCCTCCATCGGCTACACGACGCCGATGTGGTACGCCCTGGGCTTCCTGTTCCTGTTCTCCATCGGCGGCCTGACCGGCCTGTTCCTCGGCGCCCTCTCGGTTGACCTGCACCTGCACGACACGTACTTCGTCGTCGCCCACTTCCACTACGTCATGATGGGCTCGACGCTCATCGCGTTCATCGGCGGCATCCATCACTGGTGGTCGAAGATCTTCGGCAAGATGTACAACGACAACTGGGCCACCATCGCCTTCTTCTTCGTCTTCATCGGCTTCAACCTCACCTTCCTGCCCCAGTTCGTCATGGGTGTTCACGGCATGCCGCGGCGTTACGCCTCGTACGTCGACGAGTTCACCATCTACCACCAGCTCTCGACCATCGGCTCGTTCGTGATGCTCATCGGCTTCCTCCTGCACCTGTGCGTGTTCATCCACTCGCTGGTCGCCGGTCGGAAGGCCGCCCCGAACCCCTACGGCGCGCTGAGCATGGAGTGGACCGACACCGCCAGCCCGCCCATCACCCACAACTTCCATCACGAGCCGATCGCGACGCACGGCCCGTACGACTTCGACGATGTCGTCCCGCCGCAGACCCGCCCGGGCGAGTTCCCGCTCCCCGCGCCGCTGCCGGTCAAGCAGGTCACGGTCGTCAAGACCAAGTGATCGGCAATCGCTGAGAACCACCGGCCCGGCTCGGCGAAACCCGAGCCCGGCCCTTGTCAGAGCCTTCCGCTTCGTTCCCGTCCCCCTGTCCGAATCTCCCGTCCCCGGCACCACCTCCCGGATCAGACCATGAGCAGCCTGAACATCGACCAACGCATCGCCGCCGGCCCGCCCGCCTACGCCGACACCTACAAAGCCGCCGAGCACTTCCGCGATAAGGACCACGAGTTCGACAGCGTGAAGTTCGGCGTGTGGCTGTTCCTGGCCACCGAAGTGCTGCTCTTCTCCGGGCTCTTCTGCTATTACGGCATCATGCGCCTGATGTACCCCGAGGCGTTCATCCACGGCTCATCGCTGCTGGACTGGCGCTGGGGCCTGATCAACACCGTCGTGCTGCTGTGCAGCAGCTTCACCGCCGCCGCGGCCGTGCGCGATGCGCAGCTCGGCCGCCAGTTCTGGCTGAAGGTCAACCTGCTGATCACGCTGCTGGCCGGCGTGGCGTTCCTCATCATCAAGTTCGTCTTCGAGTACTACCCCAAGTGGGCCGAGGGCAAACTGCCCGGCGAGTTCTACTCGTATCCCAACTGGGTCAGCCCCAACGAGGTCCACTGGTGGGGCGTGTACTGGTCCGCGACGGGCGTGCACGCCAGCCACGTGGTCGTCGGCATGGGCCTGTACATCTGGCTGCTCATCCGCGCGTTCAAGGGTCACTTCGGGCCCAAGCACTACAGCGCTTGCGAGGGTGTCGCTCTGTACTGGCACATCGTCGACATCGTCTGGATCTTCCTCTTCCCGATGCTCTACCTGATCCACTGATCCGCCGCTGCGACAGCAGATCCCACTTCGATCCACCCGCCTCCACCTCACGCAGACCTCCTCCCGCGAGTGATTCCCATGGCCGATGCACACAGCCACGCTCATGCCCACGCAGCGTCCCACGCCGGCGGCGCTCAGATTGCAGACATCTACCCCGCCGGTGCGAGCTACTCGCACGGGCACCACGGGCACACGATCGTGCCCATGCGGATTCTGCTGCTGATCCTCGGCACGCTGCTGTTCTTCACGCTGCTGACCGTCGGCGCGGCCCAGCTTGAGATCTGGATCGCCAAGACCTTCGACATCGTCATTCCGCAGTGGGTGAACGTCGCGGTCGCGCTGTCGATCGCAACGGTCAAGAGCATCCTGGTCGTGATGTACTTCATGCAGCTCCGCTACGACAACCCCATCAACTCCATCGTCGCGATCTTCACGGTCATGACCGTGCTCTTCTTCCTGATGTTCGTGATGATCGACCTGGGCAGCCGACGCATCATCTACTCGTACAAGGGCGAGCAGATCATCGCCGGCGGCACGGGCAACATCCCCAACAGCAACTTCACCGTCGCGGGCGTTTCCCCCGCGATGACCGCCCGCGCCATGGCCGAGGCCGAGGTGCAGAAGGCCATCGCCGACAACCGCCCGCTGAACAAGGTGCTGGGCCAGTTCGCCGTCGAGCAGCTCGCCCGGGCCGAGGCCGCGCTCAAGCCCGGCGAGAAGCTGCCCGAGTGGCTCGAGATCTTTAAGAAGGACCAGTCCCGCTTCGCCGCCGCGTACCTCGCGTATGCCGCCAAGAAGGGCGGCGGCCACGGCCACGGCGACCACGCCGAGGAAACCGGCCCCAACTCCGCCGTCCGCTCCCGCGTCCGCACCGGCATCACGCTGCCGGAACTCGGCGCTCAGACCGACCACTCGCCCGCGGCACACTGACCCCCTGCCGAGCACCGATGGCGGAGTGCCCAGCGCGGCGGCGGGCAGAGCGGGCGTGACATCATCAGTGCCGCAGCGCGTGCTCCGGCTCGAAGATTGACCCCTCATTGGACCTCCCATCACCGTGCCCAGCACCCTCATCACCACCGGCGTCGTTGTTCTGGCCGCGAGCCTGTCGGGCTTCATCTTCAGCGGGTACTCGATGGCCCGCCGCGTCGAGGCCTTCAACCAGGCCGAGCCGCCGTCGATGTTCCACTTCGTCCAGAGCGACGTGCGCAAGCAGCGCTTCCTCGGGCGAGACATCCACCTCACCGATACGCGCCTGCCCGACGGGCAGAACGGCCTGCTCGTGCAGTACGGCGACGCGTCGATCTCCATCCCGGCGCACAGGCTGGACATCGCCGGGTTCGAGAGCCTGGCTGTTTACAACGAGTGGGTCGCCGTGCTGGCGTTCTCGCCGATCGAGCGCGGCGAACTCGCCGCGGATTGGCAGCAGGACCCGCGCACGCGCATGCTCGTGGTCTCGCGGCAGGCCGGCGGCTACGACGACGAAACGTGGGGCTCGGTCCGCGTTCGCGACTGGACGTTCCTCTTCACCGAGTTCAAGCCCGACGGCACATTCTCCCAGCGCGAAATGCAGTTCCGCGACCGCCGCGGCAGGCTCCCCGCCGAGCACACGGCCCGACTGGAACTCGAGAAGGCCGGCAAGCCCGTGCCCGGCCCGGAGGTTCGCCTGACGAGTATCGAGCCGATCGAGGAGCGCACGTGGGAGTGGCAGGCCGCGCTGCACGCGCTGCCCAAGGCCCACGTGTCACGCTACCGCTTCAAGACCGACGCGGTGCACGGCTCGGCGGAGTCTCCCGGCATGGGCTGGACCCTCCCGGCCGCGGGCACGAGCGTGCTCGGTCTGGTGCTCGGCGCCGGCCTGCTCATGGGCGGCAGCGTGCGCCGACGGGTGTGAGCGAGAGCGGTCGTTCCGTCAGTTCAGCGCATCAGCGGGAAGAGCACATCGCCCCCGAGATCTGCGCGCATCATGCCGATGCCGCGACCGATCGGGCCCAGGGAAGTGGCGCCGTTGTCCACGCCATCAAGGCCGACGGAGTACACGACAAATCCGCGCGATCGCAGATCGATGCCATCGATCGTGAGCGCCGCGCGATCGATCGTCTCGGCCGGCTCGTCGAGAACCTTGTAGCGAAGCAGAGCGCCGTTGTAGGGATCGACAGCCCACGGGACGGCCGCGAACAGCCCGACAAACTCGGCCTGCGTCGGAAGTCGCCCGGTCTCGAGCCGAAACAGGTCCACCCGGACCGCGACGCGCACGCCGCGGCGGGAAATCTCGGCAAGCGGCGCAGAGACAAACGAGCCGATGCTGATTCCGATCAGCTCACTCCAGAGTGTCCGGCCTTCATTCTCGAAGCCGCTAAAGTGGCCCTTGGTCCACCTCTCCTGCGCCAGACCCTTGCGGACCCGTCCAACTTCCTCGCCAAGCGCAGCACGCGCATCGGCGAAGGACACACGCCTGAACTTCTGAGAATCGCGCGATCCGAGAACGAGCATCGACGCGCCTTGTGCCGCACGGTCGAGTTCATCAGCGCCGCCCTGTTCCTTCGATCCCCACCCTCGTCGAATATTCGCCGGATTCGAGTAGAACGTGCAGATGTACTCGAGCCACGCCATCTCCGCCCATCGGAGGAACTGTTCGGAGTTCCAATTCGGCATGCGCTCGAGCGTCCGATCGATGGACTTGAGCCACGCAGCCTCGGGCCGGGCGCGCGCCGCAAAGTCCATATGCGCGGTCACGCGCAACGAAAGCTCCTCAAAGATCATCGATCCCAGACCATCTCCGCCCGCGGCAGTGTCCGCCCTTGACTCCAGAATCGCCAGCAGCGCGGCGCTCGCTCGCTCGAACCGTGGCAGGTCACCGGCCAGCACGCTCGCCCGCAGGACCGCCAGCGCGTAGTCGCCCGCGACATGACCGATGCCGCGACGAGCGGAGCTGTAGCGGCCCACAAGCGGCGCGTGCTCGAGCACGGCCGGCAGATCCGTGCCGGGCAGATCGGCCATCACCGACTCCGTCTCGCTGCTCGCGAGCGCCGACATCATCCGCTCGACCCAACTCGCAAGCACAGGGTCGGGCAGAGCGCCCTCCTTCTCGAGCAACTCCTTGCGCTCGATTGAACGCAGCGGCCGATACGCCGCGGCATCGATCCATGTAAACGTTGTCTCGAGCTCCGCCTCGGCACGCTTGCGGATCTCCTCGCGCGCGGATGTGAGCGTGTCCTCGAGAAGCCCGATCGCAACATCCCGCGACTGCCCTGTCCTCGCCGGCCTCGGGGCTCGCCCCTGTGCGATCAATGCCTCGATCTGCTCGACACTCGGCCGCGCTTCGCGGGCCTCTCGGGCCATCGCTTCGATCTCCGCGTCCGTCCGCGACGCCTTCCCCGCGGCATCCTGCGCGTTATCCGTGTCGGCGAGTCTGGCGACGCAACCGCCCGCCGCGGCGAGCATGAGCGTCAATACACCCGCGAGAACCGCAGAGCGGCGACGATCGCCGGCGCGAGATTGAACCCGGCTGAGTACGCGAACGGCATCAGACTCGCCCATTCCACCCTCCTTCGCAAGAAGTGCCCCCGAGCATGACGGCCGCCGGACGAACCATAGTCAACGGGCGGACCAGCGACCGGGCCAGTACAGGTCTAAACAGCCGGCCACAGAAGCAGAGTTGCCCCCGACTCTACAGATCCTACTTGACTCATCACTCAAAACAACCCCTCTTCAACATTCGTCGGCACCGGCAGTCCCAGGTGCTCCGCCCCGGCGCGGGTCAGCATCCGACCCCGCCGCGTGCGCACGAGATGGCCGATCTGCAGCAGGTACGGCTCGACAACATCCTCAAGCGTTCGCGCGTCCTCGTTCATGGTCGCGGCGATCGCCTCGACCCCCGCCGGGCCGCCCTTGAATACGCCGCTGAGCGTGCGCTGATACTTGCGATCCAGTTCATCCAGCCCGAGCTCGTCGACGCCCTCGAGCTCAAGGCTCTTGCGCACCAGATCCATGCTCAGCGATCCGCCGCCCTTGACCTGCGCATAGTCGCGCACGCGCCGGAGCAGGCGATTGGCGATCCGCGGCGTGCCGCGGCTGCGACGGGCGATCAGCGCTAGCGCCTCGCCAGACTTGCCCGTCACGCTCATGCCCAGCAGCCCCGCGCTGCGGGTGAGAATCGCCAGCAGTTCCGCCTCGCTGTAGAACACAAGATGATGCGCCAGCCCGAAGCGCGATCGCAACGGCGAGCTGATCAGCCCCGCTCGCGTCGTCGCGCCGATGAGCGTGAACGGCTTGAGCGTGATCTGCACCGTCCGCGCGTGCAGCCCGCTGTCCACCGGCACATCGATCCGGAAGTCCTCCATCGCCGGGTACATGAACTCCTCCACCGCCGGCGGTAGCCGATGAATCTCATCGATGAACAGCACATCGCCCTGCTCGAGCTGCGTCAACCGGCTGACAAGGTCCGTCGCCTTGCTCAGCACCGGGCCGCTGGTGATGTACACGCGCGTCCCCATCTCCGCGCCGATGACGTGCGCAAGGGTCGTCTTGCCCAGCCCGGGCGGGCCGTGGAGCATCACGTGCTCCATGGGCTCGGAGCGTTGCAGCGCTGCGCGGATGGCGATCTCCAGCCTGCCGATCAGGTCGGCCTGGCCGATGTACTCGCCGATGCGTGTCGGGCGCAGCGCCCAGTTGGCCGACTCTTCGCCGGCCTGTTCGCTCCCCGAAACGACGCGCTCAATGGCCATGCTTTGAGTGTACCCGATCGGCCCGCAGGCTCAGCGTTTCGTGCCCGGGCGCGCCCCGCCTCGGTTGCCCCCACCCGGCGACGCGGCGTCGGGCTGCTCCGTGCTCGTCGGCAGGCCGCGCTGCTTCCACAGTTCGCGCAGCGCCTCGGGTGTGATCGGCACCCGCACCGAGCCCGTCGGCATCTCCATGCGGATCAGATTGCCCTCCGCGTCGTAGCGACCGTCCTGAGGTTGGAACTCTTCGCGAAGACGCGTGCTGATCCGCCAGACTTTCTCATCCAGCGGGTCCGGGCGAGCATCATCCCGGCGCAGAGCGATGGTCTCGGTGTCGCTCCGCCACGCGTAGAAGCCAACTTCGGTGCCCAGTCGCAGGCGCGTCAGCAGCCGCGGCAGAACCTGCACCTCAAACTGATTGATGTACCCCGGCCCCTGGATCATCGGCCGCAGTTCCCGCGGCGGGCGGCCCGGCGCATTGATGCTGATCGACAGCGTGTTGCCCGTGCGCGCGCCGGTCTCCGTCCACACCCCGGGACGCTCGCTCCCCGGCTCACGCACGATCGTGCGAACGCTCCACGCCTCCTGCGCGCGATCAGCGCTCATGAAACTCGTCGAGTCGCTGTCGATGATCCGAAACGCCGACGGGCTCGTTCGCTCGATCAGCCGCAGCGTCACACGGACGAGATATCCCGGCGGGTTGTCCGGCGTATCGGGCAGCGGCGTCTCCGCGCGCCCGGCGACCTCGCTCCGCCGCCCGTTCCAGAACTCGACGCGCTGGTAGCCCTGTTCCAGGTCCTCCAGCACGGTCCCCTCGGCGGTTGTCGCGCCGGGTCGGAAGATCCGGTACCAACGCTCGGCATCGGCGCTCGCACCCATCGCCGCGGCGTAGTCCTCCGGCCTGAGCCCCCGCAGCATCGCATCGCCAGCAAGCACGGCATCGCGACGCGCGGCGACGATTCGCATCGGGTCCTCGATGCGCAGCGTCGCGGTCATCAACTCAAAGGCCCGACGGGCGATCTCGTAGTGGTCCTTGGAGCACGTCAGCGTGAGGACGATGAGCTGCCCTTCCATGGGCATGAACAGCGTGCACCCCTCGATTGTGGGTGATGCTGAGCCGCTGGAGGGGAGTTCAACATAGAACCGATGGCCCGGGGTCTCGCTGCCGGCGATCTTGAGTTCCGGGACTCTTCCGAGCAGTTTCGCAGTAGATCCGAGCTGTTTCCCCGAAGATGCATCACGAACGGCGGTAGCCAGTGCGTAGCGTTCCAGGATCCGATCGGCCGCCGCGGCGACTGTTGCGTCGACTTTCTCGCCGGAAACTGAGCCGATCGTGATCAAAAAGGTCTGATCCCGCGGCACGATCCGGGCCTCGATGCTGCCGCCGACTTCGCTCACGGTGGCGGTGGTGTCGACGACGAGCTGCATGGTCAGGCCGAGGCTCTCGATCCGGACGATCTCGTCGCTGAGCATCAGCGTGCTCGGGTCAAGTCGGGCAGCAGCCGGAGCAGAAGTAGACTGTCTGTCTGTTTCTGGGTTCGGTGATGCCGGCGGCGTGGGCTCCTGGGCGATGGACAACGGGGCCCCAAGGAGTAGAAGGCACAGGATGAGTGATCGGAGGGTTCCGCAAGAGGCGGAGCGATGGCCGAGGATGGGGCGTGGCAGCATGGGGTACATGGTAGTGATCGCAAAGGGTCCGGGTGTGGAGAGAGCCGCGGCGAAACGAGTAATAATTGGGTGATGTTAGGATTCTGCGAGTAGCTCGGGGGCAGATGGAGAGTGGGGAGGGTGTGGATGTTCCACATGGGACGTTGACATTGGCGGGCGGACCTCTATGCTTCCCTCCCTGCCGATCGGCGTACGCGCCGGTTGTGTCGATTGGCCCGGCGGTCGCGCGAGCGACGAAAGCTGGGCCGAGCGGCGAGTTGAGGCGACTTTGTTCTGGCGGATGCCGGGGCGAGTTGAGCAACGGGTGCGACGCGAAGGATCGCGGGCACCGGCGGGGGTCGTACCCACTGATGTGTGTACGAAGCAGTGATCGACGAGGACCGGAAGCCGGCTTGTAGACCGAAGGAAGCGCATGACGGGCAAGATTCGAATCCGGATGGAAGCCTACGACCACATGGCCCTTGACCTCTCCGCGAAGGAGATCGTTGAGAACGCCAAGCGCACGAACGCCAAGGTGGCCGGCCCGGTGCCGCTGCCGACGCGGGTCGAGCGGTACACGGTTCTGCGTTCGCCGTTCATCGACAAGAAGTCGCGCGAGCAGTTCGAGATCCGCACGCACAAGCGGATCATCGACATCGTCGACCCGAACGCGCGCACGGTCGAGGCGCTGAATCGTCTGGTTGTGCCCGCCGGTGTGTTCATCAAGATCAAGGCCTGACTTCCGCGACCCGCGCCGTGCGCGGGTCGCTGTGTTTGCGGAACGTGACTTTGCAGGAGGATTCGCGGCGGAATGGGATCGATCGTGCGGCGGGCGGGCAAGGGCCCAGGCCGGCCGCGAAAGGCGAACGTTGACTCCGACTCAACCTCTGGCCCGATCGATCAGAACCAACGACGCGAAGTGATTGACGCCGTCGCGGACGGCGAGGAAAGGTGACGGAACATGAGCCTGATGCTGCTTGGAACCAAACTGGGAATGACTCGCGTGTACCGCGAGGACGGCGTGAATGTGCCGGTGACGGTGATCCAGCTCGGCCCGTGCACCGTGACGCAGATCCGCACCGCTGAGAAGGACGGCTACTCGGCCGTTCAGATCGCTTTCGGCAGCATCAAGCCCCGCAACAGCACGCAGGCCGTCATCGGCCATGACGCGAAGGCCGGCATCGAGGCCAAGCGCTACCACCGCGAGTTCCGCTGCTCGGCCGACGACGCGGCGAAGTTCAGCGTGGGCCAGACGCTCACCGTCAAGGACCTGGAAGGCCAGATGTTCGTCGACGTGACGGGCACCAGCAAGGGCAAGGGCTTCCAGGGCACCATGAAGCGTCACAACTTCAAGGGCATGTTCGCCTCGCACGGTACCGAGCGTAAGCACCGCTCGCCGGGCTCCATCGGCTCGCTCTGCTCCAACCGCGGTTTCGGCGGCGGTCTGAAGAAGGGCAAGAAGATGTCCGGCCACATGGGTGCCGAGCGCGTGACGATCCGCTCGCTGGACATCGTCCGCATCGACGCTGATCAGAACCTGCTGCTGGTCAAGGGTCCGGTCCCCGGCGCCAACCGCGGCATGGTGATGGTGCGTCGCGCCACGCGTCTGTACCGCAGCAAGGCCAACAAGGTCGCGGGCAAGAAGCCCGAGTGAGTGAGTGATCGCGGTCCCGGCGTCGGGGCCGCTTAAGGAACACAGGAGTTTGGAATCGAGTCTTGTCGGTCGGCCGGGAGTCACATCGGCCGCCGAGTCCGGAAGGGTCAGACGGGGCGGAAGCTTCGAACGACAACCACCGGACAAAAACAAGCAGATGTGCCCCGATCAGACTCAGAGCGGGGCGAGTATGCCGAGTCGAATCCTTCCCGATCACACGCCACCGCGAGGTGCCGGATCGGGCGGATAGGCAAGCAAGGGTCCGGAGCGGAATCCGGACAGTTCGCGGCCCGCGTGCCGCAAGGCGTCAGACGAGAGAAGACTTATGCAAGTCCCCGTCCACAACATGCAGGGTTCCCAGGTGGGAACGATCACGATCGATGAATCCCTGCTCGGCCCGGATATCAATCACGCGCTGATCAAGCAGGCATACGTTCGCTATCACGCGAACACCCGTCAGGGTTCGGCCCGCACGCTCAATCGTCGCGAGGTCGAGGGCTCGAGCAAGAAGATCTACAAGCAGAAGGGCACGGGCAACGCCCGTCACGGCGACCGTCAGGTCCCGAGCATGAAGGGCGGCGGTCACGCCAAGGCCAAGCGCAAGACGCGCGAGGACTACCGCCTGGACATGCCCAAGAAGATGCGCCGCAAGGCCAACCGCAACGCCCTTCTGGCGAAGCTGGTCGACAACGAGGTGCGTGTCATCGACACCCTCGGGCTGAAGGCTCCCAAGACCAAGGACATCGTCACGTTCCTGTCGGCGATCAAGGTCGACAAGACCGCGCTGCTGGCGGTTCCCTCCAGCGAGGTGAACATCCGCCGCGCGGCCCGGAACCTCGAGACGATCAAGCTGTGCAAGCCCGACAGCCTGAACTGCTTCGACATGCTCAACAGCAGGTTCCTGGTGATCTCCAAGGCCGATCTGGAGGCGTGGCTGAAGGGTCCGAGCTCGCAGACGGGCAAGGACGCGAAGGTGAACCCGATGGGCGCAGCGAAGGCGGAGGCGAAGTAAATCATGGCTACCAAGATCGACGCGACGTACATCATCAAGAAGCCGCTGCTGACCGAGAAGAGCACGATCGCTTCCAACGAGCTCAACCGCTACACGTTCCAGGTGGACCTCAAGGCCACCAAGGGCGAGATCAAGAGCGCGGTCGAGAGCCTGTACAAGGTACAGGTTGAAAAGATCAACACGCAGGTCCGCAAGGGCCGCGATCGTCGGTATCGCTACGGCCTGCTGCGTGCGACGCCGACGAAGGTCGCCCATGTGCGCCTGAAGGAAGGCCAGAAGATCGAGTTGGTCTGATCGAGTTGGTCTGATCGGACGCAGAGCGTGATCAGGTCTGAACGAACCGTGAACTGAACCGTTGCCAGAAGCGACGGACGAACGAAACGAACGAAGAGGCACCCATGCCCATCCGCATCTACGACAAGACCAGCGCCGGCCGCCGCTTCTCGAGCGTGAACCTCAACACCGAGGTCACGAAGTTCGAGCCAGAGAAGTCGCTGACCCGTCCGCTGCCCAAGACCGGTGGCCGCAACCACCACGGCAAGATCACCTCTCGCGGCCGCGGCGGCGGCGCCAAGCGGCTCTACCGCGTGATCGACTTCCGTCGCGCCGACCGCGACGGGATCGAGGGCACGGTGGTCGCCGTCGAGTACGATCCCAACCGCACGGCGCACATCGCGCTGGTCGAGTACGCCGATAAGGTCAAGCGCTACATCCTGGCCCCCGTCGGCCTGAGCGTCGGCGCGAAGATCATCGCGACGAGCCGGACCGCGGCGGACCCGAAGGTCGGCAACAGCATGCCGCTGAAGTACATCCCGACGGGTCTGTCGGTGCACTGCGTCGAGCTGCGTCCCAACGGCGGCGGGCAGATGTGCCGCAGCGCGGGGATGTACGCCCGCCTGACCAACCGCGAGGGCAACTACGCGACGCTGGTTCTGCCTTCTGGCGAAGTTCGCATGGTGCACGTCGAGTGCCGCGCGACGATCGGCGAGGTCGGCAACGCCGATCAGCAGAACGTCCGCTGGGGCAAGGCCGGCCGCATGCGTCACCTTGGCCGCCGTCCGATCACGCGTGGCGTGGCCAAGAGCCACAACGCCCACCCGCTGGGTGGCGGTTCGGGCCGCAGCAAGGGCAATCGTCCGCCGTGCTCGCCGACGGGCGTGCTGGCCAAGGGCGGCGATACGCGGAACAAGAAGAAGCACAGCACCAAGATGATCCTGCGTCGTCGCGTGAGCACGCGTTACGGCCAGAAGACCAAGTAATTCGGGAACGGAACGTCACGAGACATGAACCGGGGCGCGGAGAACCGCGGGCCCTGCAAAGAAGACCAAGGAAGCACGCATGAGCCGCAGCACGAAGAAGGGTCCGTACGTTGATGAGCGTCTGTACCGCCGGGTTGAGAAGCTCAACCAGTCGGGCAAGAAGGAAGCGCTCAAGACGTGGCGTCGGGCCTGCACGATTGTTCCGGAGTTTGTCGGGCACTCGTTCAAGGTTCACAACGGACGTGCGTTCATCGACGTGTTCGTGACCGAGGACATGGTCGGACACAAGCTGGGCGAGTTCAGCCCGACGCGGACGTTCAAGGGCCACACCAACAAGAAGGAAGGCCTGGCGGACGGCGCCAAGGCGCCCGCGGCCCCGGCCAAGAAGTAAGGTCGGCACCGGCGAACGGTTCGGGCCGGCGGAGATGGTGGCGGGGGAGTATCGATCGGCAGAGTCAAGGCAGCAGCACTTCAGAAACGACGGAGCATCCAGTGCGAATTCACGGAGCCAATTTGAGCCAGGTCGCCCAGAGCAAGGGCATCAGCGCCGAGCAACTGGCCGAGAGCATTGTGCGGACGGGCCTTCCCAAGTCGCGCTCGCTGTCGGCGGTGAAGAACTGGATGAAGGGCCGCGACCACCCGCGTTGCCGGGCTTCGGACATCACCAAGATGGCCGAGGTTCTGGGCGTCGCGCCGGCGGACATCGCCCGCTTCACGTGCATCCTCAAGTACCATCGCGGCTCGCCCCGCAAGGCGAACCTGCTGGCGCAGCTGATCCGCGGCAAGGACATCATCACGGCCGAGAACCTGCTGACCTTCACGACCAAGCGCGCGGCGCTGGACGTGAAGAAGGCGCTGGTCAACGCCCGCACCGACGCGGAGCAGGCCAACGCCGACCTGGACAAGCTGTTCGTCAGCGAGTCGCGCGTCGATGAGGGCCCGATGATGAAGCGCTTCCAGCCCAAGGACCGCGGGCGTGCGCACCGGATTCTCAAGCGTCAGACGCACATCACGGTGAGCGTTGAGCAGCGGGCGTAAGGACAGAGCAGAGCAAGGTCGGCACAGCACAAGAACGCCGAACCGGACACGCTGAACACAGACACACGGACGCGCTTGGGCAGAGCCCCCGGCGCACCTGAGAGAAAGAAGCAAAGGGCAAGTTCATGGGACAGAAGACTCACCCCTATGGCCTCCGCGTCGGCATCACCGAGCCTCACAAGAGCCGGTGGTACGCGCCCAAGTCGATGTTCGGCGAGTTGCTCGTTGAGGACTACCGCATCCGGCAGTTCATCGACAAGCGGCTGAACCGCAAGCCGCCGTACGCCGCGGTCAGCGATGTGCAGATCGAGCGCACGCGTGAGGAGCTGAAGGTGATCGTCAAGTCGGCCCGTCCGGGCCTGGTCATCGGCCCCAAGGGCGCCGAGGTCGACCGGATCACGGAAGAGCTGCAGTACATGACGGGCCGCAAGGTCTCGATCAGCATCATCGAGGTAAAGAACCCCGATATGGATTCGCAGCTGGTCGCCGAGGGCGTGTGCGAGATGCTCCGCAAGCGTCAGGCCTTCCGCCGCGCGATGAAGATGAAGGCCGAGGCCGTGATGCAGGCTGGGGCCAAGGGTGTCTGGATCGTTCTGGCCGGCCGTCTCGGCGGCGCCGAAATGTCGCGAACGCTAGATGTTCGCATGGGCGCGCTGCCCCTGAGCACGCTGCAGGCGAACATCGACTACGGCTTCGCCGAGGCGTTCATGAGCTACGGCGCGATCGGCTGCAAGGTCTGGATCTTCAAGGGCCTGTACGAGAAGGGCCAGAGCGACGAGCAGGAGAGCACCGCGGCGGGTGGGCGGGTCAAGAGCCGCGGCCGTCGTTGAGTCGAGCGGACGAGTGATCGATCGAGTGTGTTGAGTCGGACGTGACAGAGTGAAACCAGCGGCGACAAAGCCGCTTAGCCAACGAGCAGGAGATACGACATGCCCCTCATGCCCAAGCGCGTCAAGCATCGGAAGGAGTTCCGTCGGGTGCGCGATCGCAAGGCGACCAAGGCGAACTACGTGGCCTACGGCGATTACGGGCTGCAGTCGATGGAGCGTTGCTGGCTGCCCGGCCGCGTGATCGAGGCCGGCCGTATCGCGGCGCAGCACTACCTCAAGCGCGAGGGAAAGCTGTTTATCCGCGTGTTCCCGGACAAGCCGATCAGCAAGAAGCCGCTGGAAACCCGAATGGGTACCGGCAAGGCGGACGTGGACTACTGGGCGGCACGCATCAAGCCGGGCACGATGATCTTCGAGATCGCCGGCGTGAGCGAGGCGGTTGCGAAGAAGGCGATGATCCGCGTGGCGATGAAGATGCCCGTGAAGACCCGCCTGGTCAGCCGCCGCGTGGTGGTCTAAGAGAGATTCGCGGAGCAGTCGGGGCGGGAGCGACGGGAAAGTCGGGACAGAGAAACGGACGAGTCACAAGCCGGACCGATCGGGTCCGGAGAGCAAGGAACGAGTCATGACGGGCAGCGAAGTCAAGTCGATGAGCACGGCCGAGATCAACGCGGCGATCAAGCAGACCCGCGAGAAGCTGTTCTCGATGCGCAACCAGTCGCAGACGGAGAAGATCGAGGACATCTCGCTGTTCTCCAAGTTGCGCAAGGATGTCGCCCGGCTGATGACCGAGCGTCAGAAGCGGTACCTGGCCGACAAGGCCGCCAAGGCCCCGGCCAAGGCGCCCGCGGCGGACAAGACCCCGGGTCGCGCGGCCGGCAAGCCCGCCGCGAAGCGCTCGGGCAAGACCACCACCCGCGAGACGAGCAAGCCCAAGACCAAGTCCCGCTCCACGGCCCGCACGCAGGCCTGAGCCAAAGCAGAGCAGAACGCGGCCCGGGATTGAAGCCCGGGCCGAGCAGACCGCAAGCAAAACGAACACGAACGTCGGCAGATTCAGCGAACCATCCACGAGAGCCTTATGACCACCGCCAGCCCCGCCAAGAAGAAGGTCGTCGTGACCCGCACGGGCATCGTCGAGAGCGACAAGCGCGAGAAGTCTCGCAAGGTCGTCGTCCCGAACGACACGACGCACCCGAAGTACGGCAAGATCGTCCGCAAGCGGACGGTGATCCACATCCACGACGAGAAGAACGAGAGCCGCACGGGCGACTTGGTGGAGATCACCCCGTGCCGCCCGATCAGCAAGACCAAGCGGTGGAAGCTGGTGCGCGTGGTCGTTAAGGGCGCGCAGCTGAAGTTCGAGGCGGTCGAAGCCCCGAAGACCGACGAGAGCGCAACGGCCGCGACGCCGGCGGTCAAGAGCGTGAGCAAGGCCCCGGCCAAGAAGAAGTAAACCCCGCGAGGGTCGGCCAGCAGCCGGCCCCGTCAGAGACGACGCCCCCGTCGTCTGGAGTGATCAGCGATGATTCAACAGGAAACTCGTTGCGAAGTGGCGGACAACAGCGGCGCGAAGATCGCGTACGTGATCCGCGTGTACGGCGGCTCGACGGCCACGGGCAAGTTCACCCGTCGCATCGCCAACGTCGGCGACCGCGTGTTCGTCTCGATCAAGAAGGCGCTGCCCGGCGCGGACGTCAAGCCCGGCGACATGTCCAAGGCCGTGGTCGTCCGCACGACCAAGGCGACGCGTCGCAGCGACGGCTCGTACGTGAAGTTCGACGCCAACGCGGTCGTGCTGATCCAGGACGACGGCAACCCCAAGGGAACGCGCATCTTCGGGCCGGTTGCCCGTGAACTGCGCGACAAGAACTACATGAAGATTGTTTCGCTTGCTCCGGAGGTGATCTGAAATGCCACGCCATGTTCGCAAGGGCGATACCGTCATCGTGACCACCGGCAGCGCCAAGGGGCAGACCGGGACCATCCTTCGTGTTGACACCAAGCACGACCGCGTGTTCATCAAGGGTGTGAACCTTGTGACGCGCCACATGCGGCCGACGCGGATCAATCCGCAGGGCGGCATCGTGACCAAGGAAGCACCGATCCACATCTCCAACGTCTCGCCCGTTGTCGACGGCAAGGCATCGCGGGTTCGGTTCACCACCAAGCCCAGCGGCGAGAAGGTTCGCGTCGCCGTCAAGGGCGGCAAGGAACTCGGGACCATCCGCAAGGCCAGCCGCTGAACGCGGCGGGACCTGAGGACGCACCGGGCAGAGACCAAGCAGCAGCAACAGCATCAGCAGCACCTATTCAGCCACGATCGCGAGTGAAAGCATGAGCGCCGAGAAGGACAACAAGCAGCAGGGCAAGCCGGCGGGCAAGGACGCGTCTTCGAAGGAAGGCAAGCGTCAGACCAAGCCGCAGGGACCCAAGCCCCTGGCGACGGACGACGGGACCACGACGCGTGGGCCGCGTGTGGAGCCCCGTCTTCAGACGCGCTACAAGAGCGACGTGACCAAGAGCCTGGGCGAGAAGTTCGGGCTCAAGAACCCCATGCAGCAGCCGCGACTCCAGAAGATCGTGGTGAACGTGAACATGGGCCGTCACCTCGAGGGCACGAAGATCCCGCCGAACGTCCGCGCGACGGTGCTGGACACGATCACGAAGGTGACGGGCCAGAAGCCGGTGGTCGTCAAGGCCAAGAAGAGCGTGTCGAACTTCAAGGTCCGCGAGGGCCTGGAGACCGCCGCGATGGTGACCCTGCGTCGCGACCGCATGTGGCACTTCCTGGATCGTCTGATCCACCTGGCCTGCCCTCGTATCAAGGACTTCCGCGGCCTGAAGGCCACGGGGTTCGACAAGCAGGGCAACTACGCCATGGGTCTGAACGAGCAGGGCGTATTCCCCGAGATCAACATGGCCGAGGTGACCTTCACCCACGGCATGAACATCAACTTCTGCTTCAGCAACTCCAGCCCGGAACTGAGCAAGCACGTGCTCGCCGAGCTGGGCTTCCCGTTCGCCAAGCCCGAAGACAAGCCGGCACGCCGCTCCTGATCGGCACGCCTGAACCTCAAGACCACAACGACCGAACCGCACGAATCGCAGACCGCAAGAGGAACGCATGGCCACCAAAGCCCAAGTCGCCAAGAGCAACCGGACGCCCAAGTTTTCGACCCGCATTGTTCGGCGGTGCGAACTGACCGGACGCGCCCACGGCGTGTACCGCAAGTTCCGCATCTCGCGCATCATGCTCCGGAAACTGGCGCTCGAGGGCAAGATCCCCGGGATGCGCAAGGCCTCCTGGTAAGGCACGCGTCGCCCGTGTGTTGACCGGGCGAGCACGAACGAACCCCCGTACCGACCGGAACGACCAGCCCGGAACGGCCAGACAGCAACGAATGGACCGATCGAGCACAACGCTCGAACAGACAGCCGAGAGAACCCATGGCTTTCAACGACCCCGTTTCCGACATGCTCACGCGCATCCGCAACGCCCTGCGCAACCGCGCCAAGCAGGTTGAGTGCCGCAACTCCGGCGTGTGCCGGGGTATCGCCGGCGTCCTGCGTGACGAGGGCTTCATCGACTCGTTCTCGGTCATCGAGGACGGTCGCTCCGGCAAGCTTCACCTGAAGCTGCGCTACGGCCCGCGCGGCGAGACGGTGCTGAGCAACATCAAGCGCCTGAGCAAGCCCGGCTGCCGGGTGTACAAGGGCGTCGAGGAACTGCCCCGCCCGCTGCAGGGCCTGGGCATCGCGATCGTCAGCACGTCCAAGGGCGTCATGAGCGACCGCAAGGCCCGCACCGAGCGCGTCGGCGGCGAGCTTCTGTGCACGATCGACTGATTATCGCGGCGGGCCCCGGCCACGCCGCTGCTGTTTGAGTGTTGGTTGTCGGATCAGATCACGAGTTCAATCGCCGGAACAGGTTGTTCGCGGCGGAATGATTGAGAGGCACGTATGTCCCGAATCGGACGCAAGCACATCACGGTTCCCGCGGGCGTGAAGGTCGCGATCAAGGACCGCACGGTTTCGGTCACCGGACCGCTGGGCACGCTGAACTTCACGCACCGCCCCGAGGTGCAGGTCGCCTACAGCGAGGCCGAGAAGGCCATCGTCTGCACGGTCGACGAGAAGACCCTGGCGAGCAACGCCGACGCGAGCGCCTTCTGGGGCACGACCCGCGCGACGATCAACGCCAACATCGAGGGCGTTACGAAGGGCTACCGCAAGGAGATGGAGGTCGTGGGCGTCGGCTGGACCGCGGCGGTTCAGGGCGACAAGCTCAAGCTGACCGTCGGCTTTGCCAACCCGATCCTCATGCCCATCCCCAAGGGCCTGAAGGTCTCGGTCGACAAGCAGTTCGTCAAGGTCGAGGGCCCGGACAAGAAGATGGTCGGGCAGTTCGCCAGCGACATGCGCGCCAAGCGCAAGCCCGAGCCGTACAACGGCAAGGGTATCAAGTACAAGGAAGAGGTCATCAAGAAGAAGGCCGGCAAGGCCTTCGGCACCGCCTGATCCTGAGCGGACCGTACCGGAACATCAGCAGCGAATCGAGCGTCGGAACCTTTCGAACCCCACGGGCGCGTCCGGACAAGTCGTCCGGACGACCGCACGAGCCAGCCAGACGAGAAGAAGCAATGGACAAGGCCAAGCACAAAGTCCTGCGTCGCCAGAAGCGCCACATCGGCATCCGCAAGCGCGTCGAGGGCACGCCCGGCTCCCCGCGCGTGAGCATCTACAAGTCGCTCAGCCACATCTACGCCCAGGTCATCGACGACCTGGCCGGCCACACCCTCTGCTCGGCCAGTTCGCTCGAGAAGGAACTGGCCCTGGGCAAGACCGGCAACGCCGCCGCGGCGGCCGC
Source organism: Phycisphaeraceae bacterium (assembly GCA_021297895.1). Lineage (GTDB taxonomy): Bacteria > Planctomycetota > Phycisphaerae > Phycisphaerales > UBA1924 > JAJTHN01. The sequence goes on from JAJTHN010000024.1 coordinate 49,800, forward strand.
GGTCGGCGCGCTGCTGGCCAAGCGGGCCAAGGAGAAGGGCGTGTCGAAGGTCGTCTTCGACCGCGGCGGGTTCAAGTTCCACGGCCGCGTCAAGGCCCTGGCCGATGCGGCCCGCAAGGAAGGCCTCAAGTTCTGATCCGTTCGAACGCCCCGCCGTCGCGGAGTGTGATGAGCGAATCAGTGTTCCGGATTCATCGACCACGTATCAGCCCTCACGTCCACCAACGAATCGAAGAAAGCAGCGAGCCAAGCCATGCCCGAGATGCTCGACGAAAAGTCAAACATTGAGTCCACGACCATCGGCGTGTACCGCACCGCCTCGACCGTCAAGGGCGGTCGCCGATTCAGCTTCGGCGGGCTTGTGGTCATCGGCAATCGCCACGGCGAGGTCGGCTTCGGCTACGCCAAGGGCAACGAAGTGCCGCAGGCCATCGCCAAGGCCCAGAAGGCCGCGCAGCGCGAGCTGTTCAAGATCACGCGCGTCGGCACCACGATCCACCACGAGGTGCAGGGCAAGTTCTCCAGCGCCACGGTGCGTCTGATCCCCGCTTCTCCCGGTACGGGCGTCGTCGCGGGTACGGTCGTTCGCGCTGTGCTCGACCTGGCCGGCGTGCAGGACTGCCTGACCAAGTGCTACGGCTCGACCAACCCTCAGAACGTGCTCAAGGCCATGTTCGACGCGATGAGCAAGCTGCGCACGCCCGACCAGGTCGCGTCGCTCCGCGGCGTCAAGCTCGAGCGCACGCTGATCGAGGACAAGATCGAGAAGGGCAAGCTCTTCGCGCCCACCGTCAAGGCCGAGAACAAGGCCAAGGGCCCCGTCAACACCATCGGCAGCGAGCGCAAGGGCGGTCGCGGCGGTCGTGGCGGTCCCGGCGGCGGTCGTGGCCGCGGCGGCCCGCGTGATGCGGCCCCGCCGGCAGACGGCGGTGCGGCACCGGCGCCGCAGGCCTGATCCGTCGATCCGTCCGCGTGAACGCGGGCGAATCATCAGCCTTTCCTGACTCCGATTGAGCCTTGTGCAGACCGCTTGTCCGTCCAGTTGAAGGAACTCTCCCATGATGATCCATGAAATCACCGCTCAGGCCGGCCGCTTCAAGAAGCGCATCCGCGTCGGTCGCGGCGAAGGCGGCGGCCGGGGCAAGACCTCCGGTCGCGGCAACAAGGGCGCTGGTTCGCGCTCCGGTACCGCCCGCAAGCGGGCGTTCGAGGGTGGCCAGATGCCGCTCTTCCGCCGCATCCGCAAGTACGGCTTCTCGAACGTCGTGTTCAGCACGAAGTTCTGGATCGTCAACCTCGTTGACATCGTCGCCCACCCGTCGTTCAAGAACGGCGGCGCGGTGAACCCCAAGACCCTGATCGCCGCGGGCCTGATCCGCGACGAGTCGCGCGATCTGAAGATCCTCGGCGACATGCCCGCCGGTGGCCTGAAGGTCAAGCTCGACATCACCGCCAGCCGCGTCTCGCGTTCGGCCGTCAAGGCCATTCAGGATGCCGGCGGCAAGGTCCAGCAGACCGGCACCCGTCGCGACAAGGTTCGCGGCGTCGACCCCAACAGCGAGGACCGCTCGCCCAAGAATCTGACCAAGAAGCTCAAGCGCGGCAAGAAGTCCGCCAAGCCCGAAGCCAAGACCGAGGCGAAGCCCGAGGCCAAGGCCGACGGCAAGGCCTGATCGGTTCGCCGCGAGCCTCGGCTCGCTCCGATGGGCGAACGATTCGACCGGCTGACATCACTCCTGTCTCCTCAAAGGCCCGTCCGGCTCCGTCGGGCGGGCCTCTTTCTTTGTGCGGCTCTCCTAGACTTTGAGTCCCGTCGCATCTGTCACGAACGCCTCGTCTGCGCCCGGCATGAAGCTCATCCGGGCCTGATCGGAAACGACCCATGTTCCAAGCCTTCCTGAACATCTTCAAGATCCCCGAGCTGCGGAACAAGATCCTGTTCACGCTGGGCATGCTCGCCGTCTTCCGGATGGGTCACTGGATCCCGCTCCCCGGCGTCGACCAGACCGAAATGACCCGCGTGTTCCGCGAGAGCACCGAAGGTGCGCTCGGCAGCACCTTGGGCACGATCTCGATGCTCTCCGGCAGCGCGTTCAGCCACTCGACGATCTTCGGCCTCGGCGTCATGCCGTACATCTCCGCGTCGATCATCTTCCAGCTGCTCACCGCGGTGAATCCGCGGCTGAAGAAGCTCCAGGAAGAGGGTGCCACCGGTCGTCAGAAGATCCAGGAATGGACGCGTTACGTGACCATCGGCCTGGCGATCATCCAGGGCTATGGCTGGCTGGTGTACTGCAACCAGCAGCGAATCCTCTACGCCGAGTGGGTCGCTCAGCCGCTGTGGTGGGTCGCCGCGATCGCCGCGTTGACCGCCGGCACGATGTTCCTCATGTGGGTCGGTGAGCAGATCGACAAGCACGGCATCGGCAACGGCGTCTCGATGATCATCATGGCCGGCATCCTCTCGCAGATGCCCGGCGCACTGCAGTGGGTGGCGTCAAACTCGCCGATCGCCGACACGCTCTTCGGCCGCATGCTCCTCGGCCCGCCCCCGCCCGGCTTCGACCCGGCGCTCGGATACCTGGCGATCCTGATGATCGCTGTCGGCTTCGTCGTGGTCGTCGGCGGCTCGGTGCTGCTGACCGTCGCCCAGCGTCGCATCCCGATCCAGCAGGCCAAGCACACCCGCGGCCGCAAGGTCTTCGGCGGCCAGCGCGCGTTCCTTCCCCTGCGGATCAATCACTCGGGCGTCATGCCCGTCGTCTTCGCCAGCTCGCTGATGATCTTCCCGGGCCTGGTCCTGAACATGCTCAGCACCACGGCCCAGGGCAACGGCTGGGCGACGGCATCCGGCTTCCGCTGGCTCAGCGACCAGCTCCAGATGGGTCAGTTCCCGTACATCGTCTTCGAGACGATCCTGATCTACTTCTTCTCGTACTTCTGGATCACGGTGCAGTTCAATCCGGAGGAAATGGCCAAGAACCTCCGCGACCAGGGATCGTTCATCCCGGGCCTCCGCCCCGGTCCGCGCACGGCCGAGTACCTCGAGACCGTCATGGAGCGCATCACGTTCGTCGGTGCTGCGTTCCTGGCGATCATCGCGGTCATTCCCATGGTCGTCTCGAACGCCATGGGCATCCCGTTCACCGTGGCGCAGTTCCTCGGCGGCACCGGTCTGCTGATCGTTGTGTCGGTCGTTCTGGACTTCATCCAGCGCGTCGAGGCGAATCTGCTCATGCGGAACTACGCCGGGTTCCTCTCGGGCGAAGACGGCAAGGGGCCGCGGATCCAGTCTTCGCGATCGATGTGATGTTCAGCGGCGCGGATGCCCGATACGGCGCGCCTAGAGTCCTGCGTGTCGGAAATGTCGGTTTTCGGTTCGGAGCCCCATGCCCAAGCAAGATGACAAACTCACGATGGAAGCGGAAGTGATCGAAGCACTTCCCAACGCGATGTTCCGCGTGAAGCTTCCCAACAATCTGACGGTCCTCGGCTACGTCTCGGGCAAGATGAGGATGAACTACATCCGCATCCTGCCCGGAGATCGCGTCACGGTCGAGATGTCTCCCTACGACCTGACCAAGGCCCGGATCACCTTCCGGCACTGATCACGCGGCGGCCCGCGGCGGAGTCGACGGCCCGGCGGCGAGGTCGGCGGATCGAAGTGGGGGCGACGGGGCGGGGAGAATTCGGCGGCTCGTGACCGGGCAAAGGATGGCCCGGAAGGTCGCCGATAGGATTTTGTCAGGATGTGAATTGTGATCTTCGAGGGACTCGAGGTCACAAAGAGGCATCTGTCCCGAGACTTGAGCGGGCGATGCAGGTATACTTCCCCCCCTTGCGCCGGACTGTATTCGGCGCTGCGAGGTGCATGATGAAGGTTCGAGCCAGCGTTCGTCGGATCTGTAAGGACTGCCAGGTTGTGCGCCGCAAGGGGAAGGTGCGCGTGATCTGCAAGAGCGAGCCCAAGCACAAGCAGGTGCAGGGCTGAGTCGCGCGAGCGTGGCGCCCCGAGAGTGGCGACACGGTTCGTGCATTGTTCGAGAACTTTGAAGCGAGACAAGGAACCGCTATGCCGCGTATCGCCGGTATCGACGTGCCCGAGAAGAAGAAGATTCTCTTCGCGCTGCAGTACATCCACGGGATCGGCGCCAAGTTCGCCGGCGAGATTCTCGCCGAGGCGAAGGTGGACCCCGACCAGCGCGCTGGAGAGGTGGACGAGCAGTCGCTCGCCCGCATCACCGCGATCATCGACGGCGGGTACCTTGTCGAGGGTGCGCTGCGTCGCCAGGTTTCGCAGAACATCCAGCGGCTGAAGGACATTCGTTCCTACCGCGGCGACCGCCACAAGCGCGGCCTGCCGGTGCGTGGCCAGCGGACGCGTTCGAACAGCCGCACCCGCAAGGGCAAGCGCAAGACCGTCGCCGGCAAGAAGGGCGTCAAGGGTTGATCCTCGCGTCGCGGTGCTGGTGGCCGCGAACGCTGCGAAGAGTTCACCGACCGAGTTTTCCTCCCGTCCGTGCGTCGGATTGATTCACGGACAAGACATCGAGAGCCGCCATGTCCAAGAAGGTCAAGAAGATCCGCAAGAACGTCGTCCGCGGGATCGCGCACATCCGCGCGAGCCAGAACAACACGCTGGTGACCATCACCGATATGAACGGCGAGACCCTGTGCTGGGACTCGGCCGGCTCGATCGGCTTCAAGGGCACCCGCAAGAGCACGCCGTTCGCCGCGACCCGCGCGGGCGAGAACTGCGGCTCCAAGGCCCGAAAAATGGGCCTGCAGGAGATCGAGGTCCGCATCAAGGGTGCGGGCGCCGGCCGCGAGTCCGCGGTCAACGGGCTGGTCTCCACCGGGCTGCGCGTGACGGCTCTTGAGGATCACACGCCGGTGCCGCATAACGGCTGCCGTCCGCCCAAGCGCCGCCGCGTCTGATTCAGCATCGACTTGTTCCCGCGGCACACGCCCACAGGCGTGTGCCGCGATTCGGACGCGGGCCTTTCGCCCGCGCCTGTGCGAGGAAACTCGCGGCCCCCGGATGTGAAGATCGCCCGCCCTGTCGCGTGGTGTGCGATCGATGCCCGGTGCAGGCCGAAACTCACTCGGGTCGCCCGCTCGCCGGGCCGGCCACGCGACCGGGAAGTCGGGCGATCAGTCATCGGGCGGAGTCCCCGTGCTGGCGTCCAGCATCGATTCGATTCAGGAGCAACACATGCGTATTCGCTGGCGCGGGCTGGAACTGCCGTCGAAGATCAATGCTGATCCGCGGTTCAAGACCAACACCTACGGCCGCTTCACCATCGAGCCGTTCGAGCAGGGCTTCGGCACCACCGTGGGCAACAGCCTCCGGCGCATCCTGCTCTCGGCTCTCGAGGGCGCATCGCTGACGCAGGTGAAGATCAAGGGCGCAACGCACGAGTTCACGACGATCCCCGGCGTGATGGAAGATGTCACCGACATCGTCCTGAACGTCAAGTCGCTGATCGTCAAGCTCGAGGGCGATGAGCCCAAGACCCTCAAGGTCCTGGCCCGCGGGCCGGGCGAGGTGACCGCCGACCTGATCGAGCCCGATCCGTCCGTGACGATCATCAACAAGGACCTGGTCCTGTGCACCCTCACGGACAAAGTCGAGTTCGAGATGGAGCTCAAGGTCGAGAAGGGCCGCGGCTACGTTCCCGCCGCCGAGCGCATGAACCCGGCCGATGATCAGGAAATCGGCGTGATCCTGCTCGATGCCCTCTATTCGCCCGTTCAGCGCGTGCGCTTCGGTGTTGAGGAGACGCGCGTCGGTCAGAAGACCAACTACGACAAGCTGATCATGGAAATCTGGACCAACGGCACCATAGCGCCCGACATGGCGCTGGTCGAGGCCGCCAAGATCCTCCGCAAGCACCTCAACGCCTTTATCCAGTACTTCGAGATCGGCGAGGAGCGCGTCAGCGACGCCGCGGCCAAGAGCGCGCAGATCGACGATGAGCTCATCCGCAAGCTCAACATGCCCATCAGCGAGCTGGACCTGTCCGTCCGCGCCAGCAACTGCCTGGAGTCGGCCCAGATCCAGACCGTCGCCGACCTGGTCACCAGGAGCGAGGCCGATCTGCTCAAGGTCCGCTCCTTCGGCCGCACGAGCCTCCGCGAGGTCAAGCGCAAGCTCGAGGACCTCAACCTCGCGCTGGCCATGAGCCTGCCCGAGGGCGTCTCGACGACCGCTCCCGCGGCCGAGTAAGCCGAGTCTTCGAGCCTGTTCGTTGATCCAACATCCCCGGGCCACACCCGGGGATTTTTATTGGTGCTCGTCACGGCGTCCGTATCGGGCAGTTATGCTCTGCGCATCACCGCGGAGAGCGCCATGAAGATTCTCAAGAAAATCGCCAGGAGCATTTCCAAACGACTGAGCCCGAACCGGGACCGGCTCAATTCCCGCGACCGTGCGACCGTCTTCTCCGCGATCTACGCCGACAAGGTCTGGACGGTCGGCACCAGCAACGAGTCGCTCTCCGGCGACGGCTCGACGATGCAGGCGACCGTCGCGACAAGAGCCACGCTGACGCGGATCATTCAGGCCCACGGCGTCCGCTCATTCCTGGACGCTCCCTGCGGCGACTTCAACTGGATGCGTCACCTGCCGATGCCCGGCGTGCGGTACACCGGTGCGGACATCGTCCAGAGTGTCGTCGATGAGAACAACCGGCTGTTCGCGTCCGAACAGCGGCGGTTCGTTCGGCTCGACCTGGTCGAGCAGGTGCCCGAGGCGCACGATCTGGTTCTCTGCAGGGATTGCATCATGCACTTGCCCAATGCTGATGTGCAGCGGCTGCTGGCCAACATCTCGGCCAGCGGGAGCAAGTTCATGCTGATCACTGTGCACCCGAGGCTGGACCGTAACGACGAGATCGACCGTGTCGGGGGGTATCGGGGTGTGAACCTTCGGCTTCCACCGTTCGGGCTGCCAGAGCCGATCGAGTGCGTGCCGGATGGGTCGTCGGATCGAGCGAAGTTCGATCGATGGCTCGCGCTCTACAGGCTGCCGCTCAGCGGCGCCAAGAGTTAGAGTTTTGATCGGATCACGGAAGCCCGCGGATCCTCGGTTCTCCCACGGTCTGAGGCTTTGAGCAGGCATCTTCTGCTGCCTACCATTCCGACCTGCTCCCGGGGCTGTTCCCGGCGGGCGACATCTCATATCCAGGCACCCCGAGCCATATCGGAGAAGACTCATGCGCCACCAGAAGGCTGGTTCCAAACTCGGCCGCACGACGGCCCACCGTACCGCGACGATCCGCAACCTCGCGGCGTCACTCTTCCAGCACGGCCAGATCACCACGACGATCCCGCGGGCCAAGGCCGTGCAGCCGTTCGTCGAGAAGATCATCACCAAGGCCAAGAAGGGCGGGCTCCATGCTCGCCGTCAGGTCATCGCCAGCATGGGCTGGGACCTGCCCGGCTTCGAGTGGCTCTGGCAGCCCAAGGCCGCCGCGACGGAAAAGAACCCGGTCCTCAAGCAGGTCGCCGAGCGTGCCAAGAAGGCCGCGGACCGCGCCAGCCGGTTCTTCGACCTTCCCAAGCCCGAGAGCGTCGAGCTCAACCGCTACGGCGAGGTCCGCAAGGCCCCCAAGATCGTCAAGCACATCTTTGAGAACGTCGCGCCGCGCTTCCGCGACCGCGCCGGCGGCTACACCCGGATCGTCAAGCTCGGCCGTCACCGCATCGGCGACGGCGGCGAGTTGTGCGTGATCCAGTTTGTCGGCGCCGAAGACGGCCCGGAGATCGGCGGCAGCCCCTCCAAGCGTCGCAAGATCGCCGACAAGCGCACCGCGTTCGCCGCCAAGACCCGCAATGCTCAGCCCGCGTCCGAGAACGCCGCGGGCTGACCCCGCGACGTTCGATGCATGCGGATGAATGCCCGGGTGTTCACCTGACAGGTCCCGACTCTCGTTGGTTTGTGCATCCTCTTGATCGGGCCTGCGTATACTCAGTACGTTCCACTTCACCCAAACCTTTTTGAAGGATGATCACATGAAGAAGTTCCTGTTTGCCGCTGCTGTCGCCTGTACCGCCTTCTGTCTCGGCTGCGCCAGCGGCGAGCGTGTTGAGAGCAAGGGCGCGACGACGACCACCAAGGCCGGCTGCTCGGGCGAGGCCGCTTGCGCTCAGGGCAAGGTCTGCTCCAAGGGCGAGAAGTGCTGCGCCGCCAAGGGCGAGGCGGGCGAGGCCAAGGGCGGCTGCTGCTCTTCGCCGGGCGGCTCCAAGGAGACCTGCACCAAGGGTTGCTCCGCCGAGGCCACCAAGGCCGGTTGCGGCAGCGAGGCGAAGGCCGGCTGCTCCGAGGCCAAGAGCGGCTGCACCGCGACGAAGGCTCCCGCCGGCGTGAACTGATCACGAGCGGACCAAATTGAAATCTCTCCGCGAGCCTGCAAACGCAGGCTCGCGGTGTTTTTGCCCGGCGCGGCCGCCGCGATGGTTGGCCGGCCTCACGCATCAACGCAACGCAAACCCAGCGAGCACCGGTCGACGAAGCCTCGGCGCGTGCATCGCGCCGCGGCGCTTACGAGCCTCTGCGCTCACGCACGTCGGTGCCCGTGCGGCCCCGCGTCACGCTCGTTAGTGCACGTCGTTGGCCGCGAGCCAGCGCTCGGCATCCAGGGCCGCGGTGCAGCCCATGCCCGCGGCGGTGACGGCCTGGCGGTAGTTCGCGTCGGCGACATCGCCCGCGGCGAACACGCCGGGGATGTTCGTGTACGAGTCGCGGCGCTTGAGCGCCACGTATCCCGATGCGTCGAGTTCAACGCCCGAATCCTTGAGGAACCTCGTCGCCGGGGTGTGCCCGATGGCGATGAACAGGCCGCGGACATCCAGCCGTGAGCGCTCGCGCGTCACCGTGTCCTCGAGCATCACGCCCTCGATGCTGTTCTCGCCCAGGACATCGACGACGACCTTGTTCCACAGCACCTTGGCGTTGGGGCGGGAGAGGAACCGCTCCTGCATGATCTTGCTGGCCCGCAGCGAGTCCCGCCGGTGGATGATGTAGACCGTCGAGGCGAACTTGGTCAGGTACGAGGCCTCTTCCATCGCCGTGTCGCCGCCGCCGACGACGGCCAGCGGCTGACTGCGGAACGCCGGCAGCGCGCCATCGCACACGGCGCACGCCGAGACGCCGCCGCCCGAGCGTGCCAGACGCATCTCGTTGGGCAGGCCGATCCAGTTGGCAACGGCGCCGGTGGCGATGATGACCGCGTGGGCGCGGATCTGCCCCGTCTCGTTCTTGCCGTCGTTGCTGGTCGTGAAGGTGAACGGCCGCTTGGAAAAGTCGCAGCGGAGGATGTCCTCGCCGATGACCTTGGTCCCGAAGCGCTCGGCCTGTGCCTGAAAGTCGGCCATCATCTGCGGGCCGGTCACGCCGTGGGGGAAGCCGGGGTAGTTCTCGACCTCGGTGGTCAGCATGAGCTGGCCGCCGGGCAGAACGGGCCCCGGGTCCTGCTTGGGCACGCCGGAGTACACCACGGGGCTGAGCTGCGCGCGGGCGGCGTAGATGGCGGCGGTCCAGCCCGCGGGGCCGGAGCCGATGATCAGGAGTTTGTGCGCGTCGGCCATGGTGGAGGGTCCGGTTCGGAGCGGGTTGGTGGGCGATATCGCGGCCCGGCGGGGGCCGGGCGCATCAGCGGAATCGGCCCTGATCCTCGAGGTTCTTGCGGACCAGCGAGAGCATCGGGGGCCAGACGACGTAGTCGCCTCGGGGGTCTTCGGTCGTCTGCGTCGCGCGGACAGCGCCGTTGGCGGCGCCATCGGGCCCGACGGAGTAGAGCACGAACGTGTCGTCGCGCAGCGAGATCTGGAACTGCTGGTAGCGGTTGTCCAGCAGTTCCGGGAACACCTGCATCTCATGCGGACGCGGCTGGGCGTTGGCGACGGCCCGGGTCATGGGAACGAAGTACGACAGCGTCGCGGCACGCCGGGGGTCGTACACGTCCAGCTCAAGGTTCTGGATGAACGTCGGACGCAGCGCCGCAAGGCTCGGGGCGCTGCGCCGGTTCTGCAGGCGGTAGCCGTAGAGCGCCAGGGCGTTGCGCGTCCCCTCGGCCTCCACGCGGAGCAGGTGGCGATCGCGGAAGAGCTGCGAGATGTCGCGCACGAACACGTCCATCGACGAGTAGCGCGTGCGGTCGGTGCGGGTGTAGTCGAACGGCCGGCGCAGGACCGGGTCGTGATAGTTGAGCGCCCACCGGCGGGTGTAGTCGTCGTACACGATCCCCAGGCGTGCGGTGGTCTGGTTCGTGTCGGCGTGCAGGGAGCGGAGGGCATCCCACCGGGCCGTCTCGCTGAACAGACGCAGCGGCCGCCCGCGCGAGGTGATCGCCGCGAGCACCGGCGAGAACGTGTCGGGGTTCGCGCCCGCGTTCGGCAGCATCGTCTTGCTGATGAGCTGCTCCGCGGCGATCCGGTCGCCCTGCGGCATGAGCAGGCGGTCGATCCCCAGCAGGCCCTGCGGCTCACGCAGGCGGCGGCCGATGTCGCGGACATTCTCGGCCGTCAACACGGGCGACTCCAGCCGGCTGTCCACGAACGGGATGTCGCGCAGTCGCTGCAGCGCGAGCATCATCTGGGCGTAGCCGGTCGACGACTCGCGGAACATCACGCGGTCGGCCATCTGCCGGCCCAGCCAGAGGTTGCGGACCATCGCGTCCAGCGCCTCCAGCGGCTTGCCTTCCTTCTGCAGTCGCGTGGCCTCGATGTGCAGCAGCACTTCGACGGTGCGCCAGCGCGGGAGATACTTGAAGTCCGCCGCGCCGAGCAGGGGCGGGTCGCCCAGATCCGTGAAGAGCCCCTCGATGACCTGATCGGGATCCGCGGCGTCGGCGCCGTACGGCTGCGCCAGCGCGAAGGCGTCCTTCCACTGCTCGACCTCGGTGACCTTCTTGACCGCGTCGAGAACATCGCGCTGCGGCTTGGCGTTCGCCCAGGCTTCCGCCGCGGCCCACGCCGAGCCGGTGGGCGGGAGCATCGCCGCGTCGAGCGGACGCTCCAGACCCCTCGGCGGGGCCTGAAGCTTGCTCATGGCGGGGAAGAGGATCGTCTCGGTCCGTCGCGAGGGCTGAACCTTCGCGTAATCGGCGTTGACCTTGCGGACAAACTCATCGGCCAGCGCGGGCGCGGCAACGGACAGCACCAGCACCAGCGCCACAGCCACCTTCGCGGCGGGCGCGATGCGGGAAACGATGGATCGGAATGCGGGCAGCATGGTCATGAGCAAGGGCTCCGTCTGCATCTGTGAGAATGACATCCCCACTGCGGTCGGCGAGGGGGAAGGCATGGTAGCCGATCGACGGGCGGACGGACCCGGGCGGGGGCGGGGTCGATGGTTGCGGGGGAGCGATGGGGGAGCACCGAACGCGGGGCTGCGCCAGCGTGCCGACGTGGGGCCGACCTTGGGCCGAAGTGGGGCCGACCTAAGGCTGACCGGGGGCTGATCGGAGAATTCAGGCGGGTGCGGCCGCGGTGCAGCACGGCGCGATCCCGACACGTACCTTCCCGCATGCTCAGGCAGACCGCGCCGCTGATTCGCCTCGAGCCCGACTGTTCCAAAGCGGGCTCGTGGCGTCGGCTCGTCCACCGCCATTGGATCGGTGTCGGCGTACTCGGTTTCGCCGGTGTGATGGGCGTGCACGCTGCCGTCAGCGTGTTCGCGCTGCCCGCCGCAACGGGGGCCGCGGCGGCTGTCGCCGTGCAATGGATGATCCTGCTCGGGGTGCTGATCAGGGCGGGCGTGATGATTCGCCGACGCTCGGCGGTAGAGGTCGCGGCGACGGGGGCGGCCGATGGCTCCGTGCCGGCATCGTCGCCTCAGGAGCGGACACGAGCCTTCGCGCAACTGAGCACCTTGGTTCGCGGCCGTCTGCTCGCAGGCCTGCCCGTCTCGCGGCGACGCATCGGCCGGATCGTCGGTGAGTGCCTTCGCGCTGGCGGGCGGAACTTCTTCATCGGGCTCGATGATGGAGCGATTGATCGGCTCGCGGCCAACATCGGAATCGCTCGATCGGGCAGCCGCATCATCGGGCAGGAAGCCCGCGTGGGCAAAGCCCGTCGTGTCGCTGTCATCGGTCTGGTGCTGCTGCTGTCGGCGCTGCACGTGCACCTCGGCCTGGCGGCCATCGCCATGGGCATCGAGGGCGCGAGCGCGACGATCGACCCGCGGGATGAGCGCACGCTCCGGGTGATGTTGATCATGCTGAATGCGGCGTTTCTTGCCGTCCTTTGCATGTTCGCTCCGCTGGAACTCTTCCCCACGGGAGAACTCTCGGCGGAGGTCACACCGCGCGATGTGCGCGTTCGACGCCTGCTGGGCTGGAGCACCTTTGGGCATGAGAACAGCGTCCGAGTGATCATCGCCGACCCTGCCGGCCTCCGCGCGATGCGCGGCGATCCTGCCCGCGGTATCTCCGCGACCGGCGTGCTGCTCCTGTCCTCGTCGGGGGACATCGCGACGCTCGCCTTCGCTGGCCCCGCGGCGATGACGGAGCAGGAGTTTCTGGCGGCAACAACGGTGCAAGACCTGCAGCCGGGTGATCCAGCGCCCGCTCCCGAGTCCCAACGTCCGACCTGACACCACCGCGCACCACCAGCGGTCGATTACACTCGCGCCGTGGTGACTGCCCGCCCCGCCAGAGATGGTGTGCTGTCGGTACTCGGCTCGCGCCGCCGGATCGCCGCGATGGGATTGCTCGCCGTGGCGCTGGCCGCCGGTATTGTGCTGGCCAGCGTGATGATCCTTCTGCAGGTCCGCCCCAGCTCGACGACATGCGGCTGATGGTCGGCTCAAGCGTGTTCAAGCGCATGGGCACCAACGGCTACCTCGGCCGGCGGGATGTCTGGTGGGTCGTCGCCGGCACGCGCGGCGAATTGTCGGAGCAGGAACTCGCGCCGCTGGGCCTGTCGGCCTTCGCCCGCGCCGCGCTGCCGCCGCAGGTGGGCAACGATGAGGCCGGCGTCAGCCATGTCGGCCTGCCGCTGTGGTGCGCGATCCAGACCGAGTACGTCGATCGCGTCACCGGGCGGCTCGTGCAGAACGGCGAGCGCGAGGTGCCTCTGGCGGGCGTGCGGTGGCTCGTGCCGACGCTGATCTCCTGGCCCCGGTTCGTGGCCAATGTCGTGCTGGTCACACCGATGACGTTCGCGGGCATCGTGCTGGTCGTGCTCGCCGCGGGTCGGGCTCGGCGTGCGTGGCGTCTGCGGTTGGGGCGGTGCACAGCGTGCGGATACGACACGCGCGGGCTGGAGCGCTGCCCGGAGTGCGGGGCGGCCCGCGGCCGCGGGGCGGATGCGGCGAGGTCGGCCTGAGCCGCGGAGAAGCGATCAACGCCGGGCCCGGTCGCCGCGGGTATGCTCCGGCCATGTTCTCACTGCTGAACAAACTCGGCCCCGCGGCGCCGTTCTTCACGCTCGTCGACATCGGGGCGATGGAGCTCGAGGGCGAGACGGACATCTTCGAGCCCGTGCGCATCCGCGGCCGGCACCGCATCGTCGGCTTCGAGCCCATCGCCGAGGAGTGCGCCAAGCTCAACGCCAAAGCGCCCAAGGAGCACACGTACCTGCCGTACGCGGTGGGCGATGGCACCGAGCGCGAGTTCAAGCAGTGCAACTTCCCGATGACCAGTTCGCTCTACGAGCCGAACGCCGAGTTCATCAAGTACTTCCAGCAACTGCCGGACCTGAAGAAGGTCGTCAAGCGCACGAAGCTGAAGACCGTGCGGCTGGATGACATCCCCGAGGTCCCGCAGATCGACGCGATCAAGATCGATGTGCAGGGGGCGGAACTGGACTGCCTCATCGGCGGCCGCCAGAAGCTCTCGCGGGCGACGATGATCATGGCCGAGGTCGAGTGGGTGCCGTTGTACAAGGACCAGCCGCTGTTCGCGGAGGTGGACCAGGAGCTGCGACGCCAGGGCTTCCTGCTGCACGCGCTCACGCCGAACATGGGCCGGTGCGTCAAGCCGATCCTCATCGACCGCGACCCGACGCGCTTCGGCAGCCAGGTGCTCTGGTCCAACGCGATCTACATCCGCGACCTGCGGACGTGGGGCCAGATGGATGAGGAGCTGCTGCTCAAGACCGCGGTGCTGCTGCACGAGTGCACCAAGAGCCTGGACATGGCGGCGCTGGCGCTCTGGCACCACGAGGGCCGGTTCGGCGGCGACCTGTGGCGGTGGTACATGACCCAACTCACAGGTACGAAGCACGAGACGCGGCCGACGGAGTTGTGAGGGGCGGGGGGAGGCGGAGAGACGGTGCGGGTTTACCGTTTGTCGCATCGCCGAGCGGGCCGCTCGCTCATTGCTGTGCGGAGGATGATCGCAGCGAGCCGGCGTCGCACGTGCGGCCTCCGCCTCCGCGAACGCTCCGGCGGGTCATCGGGATGTGGCCACGGCTGGAGCGGGGCCGCTTTGGGCCTCGCGCAACCCGTGGCAGCGTGAATCCGCCAGGCCCTCCCCGGCAGACGCGAAGGAGGTTCCCGGCCGCCAATCCTCCCCGCGTGACCCGCTTGCGACTCCAACCCACTTGGCTGTCTCAATCCCCGCCGGAGCCCCCCGGAGGGCGTGCCGCCTGCGTGTCCATGACCGCTCCGCACCTCTGCCTGCTCGGAGCAAGCCCGCCCGCGGCGCTGGTCGTGCGCTCCAAGTGCCTTGAGCGGCAGCCCTGGCCGCCGCAATGTCTGCTAACATCAACGGTTCCTTCCTCGGAGCAATCGCCTTGTCGATGCGGCCACCGGAGAACCCGGATTCCACTCAGCCGCCTGCCGGTTCCGGGGGCGAGGCCCCGACCGCGTCGGTTGAGGGTTGGGGCCAGGTGCCGCCAGCGGCTCCGGCGGTGAGTGGCGGCGGCAGCGAACGCCCCGGCGACCGGATCGGCCCGTACAATCTCCTGGAGCCTATCGGCGAGGGCGGCTTCGGCACCGTCTGGCTGGCCGAGCGGCGCGAGCCGATCGTGCAGCGCGTGGCCCTGAAGGTCATCAAGCAGGGTATGGACACCAAGGCCGTGGTCGCCCGGTTCGAGCAGGAGCGCCAGGCCCTGGCGGTGATGGACCACCCGTTCATCGCCAGGGTCTTCGATGCCGGGGCGACGCCGGCGGGCCGGCCCTATTTCGTGATGGAGCACGTCGCGGGCGAGCCGATCACCGCCTACGCCGACCGGCACATCCTCAGCGTCCGTCAGCGGCTGGAGCTCTTCGCCGCCGTCTGCGAGGCCGTCCAGCACGCCCACCTCAAGGGCATCATCCACAGGGACATCAAGCCCTCCAACATCCTCGTCAGCGTTCGCGACGACAAGCCGCTGCCCAAGGTCATCGACTTCGGCGTCGCCAAGGCCATCACCAACACGCCGACCGAGGAGACGATCTTCACCGAGAGCGGCCAGCTCATCGGCACGCCGGAGTACATGAGCCCCGAGCAGGCCGAGATGGGCGCGACCGACATCGACACCCGCACCGATGTCTACTCGCTGGGCGTGGTGCTCTACGAGCTGCTCTCGGGGCTGCTGCCGTTCGATTCCAAGGTCCTGCGGAGCGCCGGCTACGCCGCGATCCTCAATATCCTGAGGAACCAGGACGCCCCCAAGCCCAGCACGCGGCTCTCGACCGCGGATGCGGCCAGCGGCCAGCACATCGCCAGCCACCGCGGGGCCCGGCGCGAGCACCTCGCCTCCGAGCTTCGCCGCGAACTGGACTGGATCCCGCTCAAGGCCCTCCGCAAGGACCGCGCCGAGCGCTACCAGAGCCCCGCGGACCTGGCGCGGGACGTGCGGAACTATCTGGAGGGCAAGCCGCTGGAGGCGGGGCCGGAGTCGACCGGCTACCGGGTGAGGAAGTACATCCGTCGCAACAAGAGGCCGGTCGCCGCGGCGTCGGCGGTGGTGCTCGCGCTGCTCCTGGGCCTGGCCGCGACGCTGGGCATGTGGAGCGTGGCCCGCACCGAGGCGATGAACGCGCGACGCGCCGAGGGGATCGCGCGAACGGCCGAGACGGAGCAGCGCCGGCTCGCCGAGTCGGAATCTGCCGCCCGCCGGACCGCCGATGCCAAGACGGCCGAGGCCGTCGCCGCGGCCCGGACGATCGAGTACAACGCCTATGTCGCGAACATCGAGATGGCCTCGGCGTGGCTGGATCAAAGGCGGTTCGACCGCGTCCGCCAGCGGCTGGACGCCTGCCCGGAACATCTCCGAGGCTGGGAGTGGGGGTGGCTGAACGCCATCGCCGACACGAGCCTGGCCGAGCTCAGGGGGCACGGGGGCGATGTGACCTCCGCCGCGTTCAGCCCGGACGGCACGCGGATCGTGACCGCGTCCGATGACACCACCGCGCGGGTGTGGGATGCGGCCACCGGCGCGAGCCTGGCCGAGCTCAGGGGGCACGGGGGCGATGCGACCTCCGCCGCGTTCAGCCCGGACGGCACGCGGATCGTGACCGCGTCGTGGGACAGGACCGCGCGGGTGTGGGATGCGGCCACCGGCGCCGCCCTGGCCGAGCTCAGGGGGCACGGGGGCGATGTGACCTCCGCCGCGTTCAGCCCGGACGGCACGCGGATCGTGACCGCGTCTCGGGACCAGACCGCGCGGGTGTGGGATGCGGTCACCGGCGCGAGCCTGGCCGAGCTGACGGGGCATACGGAGTGGTTGCTCTCCGCGGCCTTCAG
>JAJTHN010000057.1 GCA_021297895.1 Phycisphaeraceae bacterium
GATTGCCCGCGACCTGTTGGCGGGCAAGTCGGTGCCCGGCATCGCTGCAGAGCGGGGCGTCCACCGGGGGACCGTGAACCGGCTGGTGCTTCGGCTCCGCACGCACCTTGCCGATTTCGACCCCAAAGCCAACTAGCGCGCGACACGAAGCGGGCTGAAGCAGAGAGGTATGGGCGTGGCCAACGCCTGCATCCCGGTCTGCACGCCGCTTCGTCCCAGCCGTGACCCCCTCCCCCTCGTCCGCCTTGGCCAGGGCGCGTTCACCCGCGACATCTGGCCCCACGACCTCGATCGCTCACTCCCCAAACACGGAGACCCCATGCCCGCAACCGCGACCGCCACCCTCATGAACCACATCAGCAAGGGCCGCAAGGCCCGTCCCCGCCGCGTGATGTTGTACGGCACACACGGCATCGGCAAGAGCACGTTCGGCGCGATGGCCGAGAAGCCGATCTTTGTCCCCACCGAGGACGGCCTGGCCGACATCGACTGCGAGTCGTTCCCGCTGGCCCGCAGCCTCGGCGAGGTGATGGCGGCGCTCGAGTCCCTGTACTCGGGTGACCACGACTACCGCACGGTCGTCATCGACAGCCTTGACTGGCTCGAACGCCTCATCTGGGGCGAAGTCTGCGCCGACGAGAGCGTCGAGAACATCGAGAAGATCGGTTACGCGAAGGGCTTTGCCTTCGCAGTCGACAAGTGGCGGGCTGTGCTCGGTGCGCTCGATGCCCTCCGCACTGATCGCGGCATGACGGTGGTGCTGATCGCCCACGCGAAGATCGAGAAGTTCGAGAACCCCGAGACCGTGCCGTACGACCGCTACTCGCCGCGCCTGCACAAGCTCGCGTCGGCGCTCGTGCAGGAGTGGGCCGACGAGGTGCTCTTCGCCACGTACAAGGTCCACACGATCAAGGTTGACGAGGGGTTCAACAAGGCCAAGCACAACGGCGTCAGCACGGGCGAGCGGATCATCCGCACCGTCGAGCGGCCAGCGCACGTCGCCAAGAACCGATTGGGTCTGCCCGAAGAGATCCCGCTGGACTACCGCGTCTTCGCGGCGCTCGTGCGCGGCGAGGACCCCTCCGCCGCCGTCACTGCACCTACCCCCACCACCGACAACGCCGGCGCGGCCTGAGCGCCGTTGCCGTTGTCCATACCTCATCCGTCCATCACCAATCGCAAAGGAACTGACTCATGGCCACGCTGAACAACTTTGATGCAAACCAGGTTGACCCGTCCGTCGCGCTCGATCCGCTCCCCGCGGGTAAGTACCTCGCCGTCGTCTCCGAGTCGGAGCTCAAGCCGACCAAGACCGGGGGCGGCAAGTACCTGCAGCTGACCTTCCAGATCATCGACGGCGAGTTCAAGGGCCGCCTGGTCTGGGCCCGCCTCAACCTCGAGAACAAGAGCGAGATGACGGTCAAGATCGCTCGCGGCGAGCTCTCGGCTATCTGCCGCGCCATCGGCGTGATGCAGCCGAAGGACTCGGTCGAGCTGCACAACGTCCCGCTGGAGATCAACGTCGGGCTGAAGAAGCGCGACGACAACGGCGAGTTCACCAACGTCATTAAGGGCTACGCCAAGAAGGGCGGCGGCGGCTCGCCGGTGAGCGCCCGCGCTCCCGTCGGCGTCGGCCTGGGGAGCACTCCGCCCTGGAAGCGCTGAGTCCATCTGGTCGCGTCCTCGAGCTCCCGTACCCGCCCAGTGTGAACCACATCTGGCGACGGATGGGCTCCAGGACCGTGCTGAGCCGCGAGGGGCGGCGCTACCGCGCAAGCGTGTGCGCCGCCCTCGCGGAGATGCGGGTGCTGCGGATGAACGGTCGGCTGGAGGTGCGCGTCACCGTCTGCCCGCCCGACAACCGCCGCCGCGACCTGGACAACGTGCAGAAGGCACTGCTCGATGCCCTTGCCAAGGGCGGTGCGTACCGCGACGACTCGCAGATCGATCGGCTGGTTGTTGAACGTGGCCCGGTGATGCCGGGCGGCAAAGTCCTGGTGGAACTCACAGAGATCAACTCATGACCGTTCCGTGTCCACAATGCGGCAGTACCCAGCGACGCTTCGGCTTCTGCTGTGAGCCATGCCATGCACGCTACATGGCTGAGCAGCGCAAGAAGTGGATCGCGCCGGCAACAGGCGTGCATCAGCCCGAGCGCGTTGGGTGCTTTGCGCCGAGCACCGAGGCTCGTGCCTGGTCATTGTCCCGCCCGGGACGCCCCGATCCATGCTGGGATACCGATGAGCAGGTTGGATTGTGGTCGGTCTGCGTGCGTGCGCTCGAGGAGGCGACGTGCTGATGGAGCTGCGTCAGTACCAATCCGATTCGATCGCTGCGGTGTACGAGCACCTGCGGACCCGCGACGACAACCCCTGCGTGGTCATCCCGACCGGCGGGGGCAAGACGCCGGTGATCGCGACGATCTGCCGCGACGCCGTCGGCCACTGGGGCGGACGCGTCGTGCTGCTGGCGCACGTGAAGGAACTCCTCGAGCAGGCGGCCGACAAGCTCCGCGTCATCGCGCCCGACGTGCCGATGGGCATCTACTCGGCTGGCCTCAAGCGCAAGGACCTCGGCTACGCCGTCACGGTCGCGGGCATCCAGAGCATCTGGAAGAAGGCGTGCGACCTCGGCCCCGTCGATCTGATCATCGTCGATGAGGCGCACATGGTCCCCGCCGAGGACGACGGGATGTACCGCCAGTTCATCGCCGACGCGAAGGTGGTGAACCCCAACGTCCGCATCATCGGGCTGACCGCCACGCCGTACCGCATGAAGTCCGGCTCGATCTGCGCCGCCGAGAACATCCTCAACCACGTCTGCTACGAGGTCGGCGTCCGCGAGCTGATCGTGCAGGGATTCCTGTCGCCGCTCAAGACCAAGGCGGGCCTCCAAAAGATCAGCACCGACGACCTGCACGTCCGCGCCGGCGAGTTCGTCGCCAGCGAGGTCGAGGACCTCATGGACAAGGAGGGGCTCGTTGAGGGCGCGTGCGCTGAGATCGCCGAGCACACGAAGGACCGCAGCGCCACGCTGATCTTCTCGTCGGGCATCCGTCACGGGCAGCACATCGTCGATGTGCTCAAGACCAAGCACGGCATCGAGTGCGGCTTCGTGACCGGCGACACGCCCGACGGCGTGCGGGCCGCAATCCTCGGGCGGTTCCGGTCGGGCGGCGAGGGGGGGCTCAAGTACCTGTGCAACGTGAACGTGCTCACGACCGGGTTCGACGCCCCGCACATCGATTGCGTGGCGCTCGTGCGGCCGACCATGTCGCCGGGCCTGTACTACCAGATGGTGGGCCGGGGCTTCCGGCTCCACCCGGGGAAGACCGACTGCCTCGTGCTGGACTTCGGCGGCAACGTGCTCCGCCACGGCCCGGTCGACGCGATCCGCATCGCCACCGACGATCGCGGCGACGGCGAAGCGCCGGCGAAGGAGTGTCCGAACTGCCAGGCCCTCATCGCGGCGGGCTACCAGACCTGCCCGCAGTGCGGCCACCAGTTCCCCGAGCCCAACCGCCAACAGCATGAGGCGAAGGCCAGCACCGAGGGCATCCTCAGCGGCCAGACCACTCGCGAGGAGCACCGCGTCAGTGAGACGACGTACCACGTGCACTACAAGCGCAGCGACCCGTCCGCGCCGCTGACCATGCGCGTCGAGTACCGCGTTGGCTTCAACCGCTTCTTCCGCGAGTGGGTCTGCTTCGACCACACCGGATACGCCCGCACGAAGGCGGAAGCTTGGTGGCGGGCTCGCTCCGTTGAGCCGGTGCCCGGCGGCACGGAGGACGCGGTCGAGATGGCCAAGGCCGGGGCGCTCGCCCCGACGCTCTCGATCACCGTCGAGAAGAAGGCCGGCGACCAGTTCGAGCGCGTCACGCAGCACGTGCTTGGCGACAGGCCCCCGCGCCTTGACAGCGAAGAAGGCCTGCCGGACCGGCCGCCGGAGCCCGCGGGCATGACGTACGGCATCCCCGAAGACGAAATCCCCTTCTGAACAAGGAGTACCGCATGATCACGATCACGATCGAAGAGACCGACAAGGACGGGCAGTTGCTCGGATGCCACGTGGCCTCCGCGCCCATCGACAAGAACGACACCAAGGGCATCGGCTCGCTGCTGGCGAGGAGCGTCGGCGGCCTGATGTACCACACCGAGGCCCGCGCGGAGATCCCGCTGCTGATCGCGGCCGCTGGCACGCACCGGGCCAGTTCATGCACGCGGGCGATCGGCCACGCGGCGGGCCTGGCCACCGGGACGTATGGCTTCGACCTGGCGATCAAGCCCGTCATCGAGATCGACCGCCTGCTGGACTACCGCGCCAGCAAGCGCGATCGCGAGACCGCAGCGCAGACGCTCAAGATCATGGGCGCCACCATCCGCCGCCGCGAGGACAACGAATAAGCGATGAGCGATGGCCCCTCCATTCTGCTCGAGTCGGCGCGCACGTACCTCGCTCGCGGGTACGCGGTCATCCCTGTGCCGGCGCGGAAGAAGATCCCCGTGCTCAAGGGGTGGACGGACCTGCGCCTTTCAGAGAGCGACCTGCCGGCGCACTTCAACGGCACCGGCAACATCGGCGTGCTGCTCGGCGAACCGAGCGGGTGGCTGGTAGATGTGGACCTCGACTGCGAGGAGGCGGTGGCGCTCGCGCCCAAGTTCCTGCCGCCGACGGGCGCGATGTCCGGGCGGCCGGGCAAGCCCGCGTCGCACTGGTGGTACGTGTGCGACGGGATGAAGACCCGAAAGCACCAGGACCCGGTGTCGAAGAAAATGATCGTGGAACTGCGGAGCACCGGGGCTCAGACGGTTGTCGGCCCGAGCATCCATCCCAGCGGGGAGCCCTACGACCCGCTTGACGGCGAACCCGCCGTGGTCGACGCCGGGGAACTGGCCGCCGCCGTCGCGGCGCTGGCCGAGGCCGTGACCGAGGCCAGGCACGGGCGCAAAGAAGCGATCGTTTCACAACCGCCGTCACTACGAAGCGATCGCTTTCCAGCGGGCGACGCCGTACTCCGCCGCGCCGCGGCATACCTGGACCGCATCCCACCAGCGATCTCCGGCTCGGGCGGGCACAGTCAGACCTACACGGCCGCGACGGCGATGGTGCACGGGTTCGCCCTCGATCCCGAGGCGGCGTTCTCGCTGCTGTGGGATCGGTACAACCCGCGGTGCGATCCGCCGTGGAGTGAGAAGGAACTGCGGCACAAGGTGACCGACGCCGCCAACAAACCGCACGACCGTCCGCTCGGCTGGCTCCGCGATGCTCAGAAGGCTGAGGATCTGGGCGGCGTGGACCTGTCGGGCTTCATGGCAGCGCCGGCGAAGGCGAGCGACGACACGGCAGCCCCGGACGAGGACACGCCGGTCGATCCCGGCCCGCTTCCCGAGCGGTACCTCGCCGTGCCGGGGTTCATCTCCGAGGTCATGGCGTTCAACAAGGAGACGGCGCACCGCTGGCAACCGATGCTCGCCCTCGCCGGCGCGATGTGCCTGCAGGCCGTGCTCGCGGGGCGCAAGGTCCGCGACGAGCGCGGCAACCGCACCAACCTGTACGTCGTGTGCCTCGCGGGGTCCGGCTCCGGCAAAGACAACGCGAGGCTCATCAACAAAGCTGTGCTCTTCAAGGCCGGTCTCAACGGGCTCGAGGGCAACGAGGATCTCGCCAGCGACGCCGGGCTGGTCACCGCCGTCGAAGCCGAGCCCGCGATCCTCTTCCAGATCGACGAGTTCGGGCGTTGGCTCCGCACCATTGGCGACCCGAAGAAGGCCCCGCACCTGTTCAACGTCATCTCGACGCTGATGAAGATGTACTCGTCGGCGCGGAGCGTCTTCAAGGGCAAGGCGTACGCCGATGCCAAGCGGAACAAGGTGATCGACCAGCCATGCGTCTCGCTCCTGGCGACGACCGCGCCCGAGCACTTCAAGCACGCGCTCACGCCCGACGCCATGAGCGACGGGTTCATGGCACGGCTCATCGTGTTCGAGACCGGCGAGATGCCGCCGCGCGTCTGGCAGCCCGAGAAGGACCCGCCGCAGTCGATCGTGGATGCGGCCACCTGGTGGGGCGTGTTCAA
>JAJTHN010000021.1 GCA_021297895.1 Phycisphaeraceae bacterium
CCGCTCGGCCGACCGTGGCCCCCCGAACTCCGCCGTCACCAGGTCAACAAACCCCTTGGACGCATTCACTCGCTGGCTCATGCCCTTGTTTACCGCTTCGTTCATCGGACGTGGCGCAAATGGGGTTGTTCAGATGCTCCATTTGGCCACTTGCCCACCCGCCCCCTCCGCCGCGAAGACGCGGCATCTCCCCCGGTGGGAACCGGGGGAGGAGCTGGAATATGCGTTTGTGCGGTCCGCGCGTGGGGATCTGATGAAGGAGCGGGGCGGGCTGATGACCACTCCTGCGGCCGTGCGATCGCGAGATCGCGCGGCCGGTTTCGCTTCGACGCTGTGCCGCTGCGGCGTTGCGATCCGGTATGCTCATCGTCGGGATCCGTCCGCCCCAAGGAGCATCCATGGCCCAACGCTTGCACGCATCGTGTCGACTGTTACGCCCCGCCGCCGCCATCCTTCTGGCCGCCGCCGCGATCTCGGGCGCCGGGTGTGACGGTTCGGAGCTCGAGCGGCTCCGCCAGCGGGCCGCCGCCGCGGAGGAACGCGCCGCGATTGCCGAGAAGGAACGCACCCAGGCCGACCGCAGCGCGCTCGACTGCGAACGCAGGCTCGCCGATTCCCAGCGAGCGCTCGCCGAGGCCCAGAAGCAGCGCGATGAGGCGGTCGTCCGGGCCGAGTCTGTCAGCGCCGAGACCGCGCGGATCATGCGCGAGTTCGAGGGACGCATCAGCGCCGCCGGCGGTGCGAACCCGGGGGCGGGGGCAGCGAACGCGGCGGCGGGGGCAGCGAACGCGGCGGCGGGGGCAGCGAACGTGGCGGCGGGGGCAGCGAACGCGACCGTCGCCGGTGTCGATGGCGAGCTGCTGGTTCTGGAGATCCGCCGCGAGGGTGCGATCTACGCCCTCGAGCAGGTCCGCCGCACCCCCGCCGGCGCGCTGGTCCGCCACGGAACCCGCACCCGCCTGCACGCCGGTGGCTCCGTCGCGATGACCGTTCGCTACGACAACGGCCGAATTGCCGATCAGCGGCTCATCGCCGTCGATGAGAAGGGCGACCGTCTGCTCGAGGGCGAGGTGCGCGATCAGCGGCCCGATGGAGAATGGGTCTGGTCTCTCGCCGGCACGCCCATCGGCCGCGAAAGCTGGAGCCGCGGCGTGCTGACAGACATCTCGCTCCGCACACGCGATGGCGCGTGGACCACGCCCGACCCCGCGCAGCGTGCGCTGTGGCTCAACGATCGCAGATCATGGTTCGCCAGCATGCCCGAACTGCTCCGCGAGGCCCCGGAAGCTCCCGCGCGCAGCGAGCCAGCGCCCGCGCGCAGGTAGCCAGCTCCCGCACGCAGGCAGCCAGCCCAAGCGTGCAGGGAGCCGGCCCATATGCGCAGGGAGGCAGTTCCCGCGCGCAGGGCGTTCGGCCTCGCCCGCGGCGCGCAGGGCCTGATCCGCTCCCCGCGTGCCCGCCCGCGTGGGCGTTGGCGGATGTCCGGGCGGGCCGGTACCATCATGGCCTATGGCAAGGATGCTCTTTACTCGGCTTGCTCGTCGGTTCGGCCCGGCTCACGCCTCGACGGCCGGAGGAATCGACACATCACGGCGCGATGTCCTGGCCGCATCCATCGCCGCCGGCGCGGGCGCTGTGCTGCTGGCCGCGGGCGGAGCGATGGGCGGCCTGCGCACCCGGCAGGATGGCGCACCCTCGGCGGGAGATGCCGCAAAGACCGCCGCGGGCAAGGCACGCACGGTGCTTGTCATCGGCGCCGGGCTCGCGGGCCTCTCGTGCGCGTTCGAACTCTCGCAGCTCGGCTACCAGGTGCTCGTGCTCGAAGGCCGCAAGCGCCCGGGCGGGCGCGTGCTGACGCTCACCGACTTTGTTCAGGGCAAGGTCGTCGAGGGCGGTGGAGAGTTCATCGGGTCCAATCACCCGATCTTTCTGCAGTACGCCAAGCGCTTCGGACTTGAGATGCAGGAAGATGGGGATGTCGAGAACCTCTCCACGCCGGTGGTCCTCAACGGCAAGCGTCTGAGCGAAAGCGAGCTCGAAACCGTCTACAGCGAAATGGCCGGTGCGTACGCGTCCCTGAACGCCGACGCCGAGAGCGTCGATGCGGAGAAGCCGTGGGCCTCCGCCAGCGCCGCCGCGTGGGACAACCGCTCGATGAAGGATTGGCTCGACGGTCTGAGCCTCAGCGAAGCCGCACGCACGCTCATCCGCACGGATCTTGAGACCAACAGCGGCGTGCGGCTGGACCGCATGTCGTACCTGGGCTTTGTCACCGTGCTCAAAGGTCACGGCGTGAGCAAGTTCTGGACCGAGACCGAGGTTTACCGAGTCCGCGGCGGCAACGCCCAACTTGCCCAGGCCTTCGTCGACGCCATCGGCCCCGACCGCGTGCTCTATGAGCAGGCCATCATCCGCGTGATCATCTCCCGCGGTAAGGCCGCGGCGGTGAACTCCGATGGTCAGCGATACGAGGCCGATCATGTCGTCGTCGCCGTGCCGCCCTCGGCGTGGCAGGCGATCGAGTTCTTCCCCGCCCTGCCGCGCGGCCTGCGCCCGCAGACCGGCACGACCATCAAAGTACTCGCCGGTGTCCAGCGGCGTTTCTGGCTCGAGAGCGACGATGCCGCCATCGGCCTGAGCAACGAGGATGTGTCGCTCACGTGGGAGGGAACCGCAGGCCAGCAGGGCGACACGGGCATCTGCCTGACGGGTTTCTCCGGCGGCCCGGGTGCCGATCGCCTCCGCGCCATGCCCAGCGACACCCGCCAGCGCGCGGTGCTGACCCAGATGGCCCGCGTGCACACCGGCCTGACCTCGCAGAACGTCAGCGTTCGCATGATGGACTGGGCCGGCGACCGCTGGACCAAGTGCGGCTACTCGTTCCCCGCGCCCGGGCAGGTCACGACCATCGGCCCGCTCCTCCAGCAAGCCCGCGGCGTGCCCGGGTTGCTCCACTTCGCCGGTGAGCACTGCTGCTACCGCTTCGCCGGTTATATGGAAGGTGCGCTGACCAGCGGCGTCGAGACCGCGCGAAGAATCGCCGGAGCCGATGGCCTTTTGCCCCCGGCCGAGCCCGCTCCGGCCGGCGATCGACCGGAAAACGCCCCCGCGACGGGCGAACCGATGGACGGTGAACCAGCCCAGGCTCCGGCCACGCCGGAAACGCCGACGTCGCCCCCTGCCAAGATCGAGATCGACATCGAACCCGCCGGTGTCGGTGCCCCGGCCGGAACCGCCACGCCCGCAACGCCGAAGATGTGAGTGTGTTCCGCCGGATGCTCGCGTTGACGATCGCGGATGGATCGGCGGTGCGGTGCGGGTGATGGATCGGAGTGCGACGCGGACCTCGTGGGCTCCTTGACTCTTGATGATCGGAGCAGTTCTCGTGATGCGTCACAAAACGGCCAACGGCCTTTCGAAGAATGTCCGCGCTGAGGTGGTCGATCTGCTCGCGCCCCGCCTGGCCGATCTGATCGATCTGCACCTCCAGCTCAAGCAGGCCCACTGGACCGTTCGCGGTCCGAACTTCATCGCGAATCACGAACTCTTCGACAAACTCGCCGACGAGGTCGAGGAGTTTGCCGATGAGGTTGCCGAGCGGATCGGGCAGCTCGGCGGCCAGGTCGACGGCACGGCCCGCGCCACGGCCAAAGCCAGTACGCTCAAGGAGTACCCGTCGGGCATCGCCGGCGGCCGCGAGCACATCGAGGCGCTGACCCGCGTGATCAGCGATGCCGGCGCCAAGATGCGCAAGGCGATCGACAGCGCAACCAAGGCTGGCGACGCGGATACGGCGGACCTGTTCACCGGCATCAGCCGCGGGCTCGATAAGTCTCTGTGGTTCATTGAGTCGCACGCGCAGGCCAAAGACTGACACCGGCAGCGACTCGGCGGAGTTCGCGGGTACGGGTTTCGGGGACGTTGACGATCTTCAACGAAGGGGTTGAACATGAAGCGATCAGCAGTGTTTGCGGCGGTCTTTGGGCTTTCACTCGGCCTTTGCGGTTCGGTGGTCGTGGCCCAATCTCCGGGTGGCGGCTCGCCGGACTTCAAGGATGCGCCCTCGCCCGAAGCGCCCGCCACCAAGCCCGGCCGCAACACCGTGCCCCGCGGCGACTCGATCAGCCTCCGCCCCAAGTGGGAGCTCGGCGAGGTCACGCGGTACACGCTCACACAGACCAGCACGACGAAGCTCCCAAGCCTCGATGATGCCGGCGCGCCCGTCGGCAATCAGACCATGGTTCAGCGCATCGGCCTGCAACTCACGCCGACGAAGGTGAACCCCGAGGGCGGCGCAACGGTGGAAATCAAGATCACCAGCGTGAAGATGAGCAGCAAGGGCGGGGTCATGGAGTTTGAGTTCGACTCCACCAAGCCGCCCGCGGCACCATCGACCCCCGCATCCCCCGGCTCCCCGCCCGCGGCTCCCGGACAGCCCGCCGCGCCGGCCGGACCTGACACGAGCGTCATCAACAAAATGCTCTCCCAGATGGTCGGCTCAACGATGGTCGCGGAGTTCGATCGCGACGGCAACATCACGAAGATGACCGGCGGCGAGGCGTTCGCCTCCGCGGCGACCATGGCGGGTGTCGGCGGCGGCGGCCCGTCGCTCTTCACCTCGCTGACCCCGCGTGTGACGGGCAACGGCCAGCCGAAGGTCGGCGAGACATGGAGCAACATCGCGGACCTGTCCACGCCGCTCACCGGCGCGGTGCGCATGGACGTGAAGCACACGCTGCGCTCGGCGACCCAGAAGGACGCGACAGTCGGCTTCGTCGGCACGATGCTCCCGCCCAGCGAAGGGACGATCAACACGGCCGACGCGGTCATTCGCTCGGCCAGCCAGCAGGGCACGTACGTCTGGGATCGCCAGCGCGGTCAGTTGCGATCGATGTCGATGGACATGCGGCTCGAGGCCCAGATCGCGCTCGTGGGCAATGCGCCGTTCACCAGCGCCACCACGACGACGATCGAACGCGTCGATGAGCCCGCTGGGCCTTCCCGGCCCGGCCCCGCACGACGCACGCCCTGACTCGCTCGCTCCGCCGCGGAGTGGTCAGTACGTCTGAACCGCAGAGGTCGCGGGCGCGATCGACGGGCTGGTTTCGGTCAGCAACGCGTGCATCGCCTCGATACAGCGATCAACCGCCTGCTCGTTCACGTCAAGGTGCGTGACGAAGCGAATCCGTCTGGGCTGATTGGGCAGCGCGAGCACGCCCGCAGCGCGGAGCCGCTCGCACACCGCCGCCGCGGGCGGATGCGGCGGATCGAGATCCACGAAGACCATGTTCGTGACCACCGGCATAGCGATTCGCACGCCCTTGATCTGCCGCAGTCCTGCTTCGAGCCGCCGCGCGTTGGCGTGGTCCTCGACGAGCCGCTCGCGATGATGCTCCAGCGCGTGCAACGCCGCCGCGGCGAGGATTCCGCTCTGTCGCATCGTGCCGCCGAAGAGTTTACGGAAGCGGTGCACCCGATCGATGACTTCTTTACTGCCGACGACCGCCGAACCAACAGGGGCCCCGAGCCCCTTGCTGAAGCAGCACGAAATCGTGTCGAAGTGCCGGGCGTACTCCGCGGGCGAGATCCCCGTCGCGGCGCACGCGTTCCAGAGGCGTGCGCCGTCGAGGTGCGTTCGCAGCCCCGCCTCGCGTGCGGCATCAACGACGCTGCGCAGCCGCTGCATATCCCAGATCGAGCCGCCGCCGCGGTTGTGCGTGTTCTCGACAACCAGCAGTTTGCTCACGGCAAAGTGGTGCTGCCGCGGCCGGATCGCCCCGCGAACATCGGCCGCATCGAACTGGCCGAGTTCGCCACGCAATGGCCGGATCATCACCCCCGAAAGCGCCGCGGGCGAACCGGTCTCGTAGTGAATGATGTGCGAGTCCTCGTGGCAGATGACCTCGTCCCCCGGCTCGGTGTGGGCACGGATCGCCGTCTGATTCGCCATGCTGCCGCTGGGAACAAAGACCGCCGCGTCCTTGCCCATGATCTTCGCGACCCGCTCCTGCAGCGCGATGATGGTCGGATCGTCGCCCAGAACATCATCGCCGACCTGTGCGTCGGCGATAGCCCTACGCATCGCTGGCGTCGGACGCGTGACCGTGTCGGAACGGAAGTCGAACGGCATGCTGCTGATCATGGCAGAAGGGTATGTCGTGGGCTTGGCGTGCGCGCTCGCCGGGCGTTACCCTCCGAGCACTATGCCCCCGACCGACGATCGCGATCTGCTCATCATCCCGACACCCAAGCGCGTGGAGTTCCTCGGCGGCGAAGTCGCCATGCCCGCGGACGGGCAGGTCACGGTCCGCGATGTTCGGCTGCCGGGAAGGCCGGATGAACGCAGCATCGCTGGCCAGGCGTACTCGCTGCGAGTCGTTGACCCCGCGAGCGACGGCAACGGGAGACTCTTCGAGATCGCCACCGCCAGCCCCGCGGGGCGTCGGAACGCCGTCGCGACGATGCAGCAGTTGATGCGACGGTTCCCGAAGCGGATGCCAAGACTGGTCATTCACGATGAGCCTGCATTCGCGGTCCGGGGCGTGATGATGGACATCTCACGCGATCGCGTGCCGACCATGTCCGAGTTCGCCCGATGGGCCGAGCTCTTCGCGGTGCTCAAGATCAACCACCTGCAGTTGTACACCGAGCACACCTTTGCCTACGCCGGTCACGAGGACGTATGGCGCGGCTGGGGAGCGGTCACGCCGGATGAGGCACGCGAGATGTCCCGCATCTGCGCGGAACACGGCATCGAGCTCGCCGCGAATCAGAACTGCTTCGGCCACCTGGCCCATTGGCTCCGCATGCCGCGATACGCGGGGCTCGCCGAGACGCACGGCGACTGGATGTTCGATGTCTGGCCACGAAGCGGTCCGTTCTCGCTCTGCCCGATCGACCCGGCAAGCGATGCGCTCGTCAGCGACCTGCTCGGGCAACTTCTGCCGTGCTTCGACAGCCCGCTGGTGAACATCGGCGCCGATGAGACCTACGACATCGGCTGGGGCCGGAGCAAAGACGAGGTCGCTCGTCGGGGCAAGGGCGCCGTCTATGCCGACTTTGTCGCGCGTGTGTGCGCCATGGTCCGCGCCCGCGGCAAGCGCCCGCAGTTCTGGGCGGATATCGCCCTCTCGCACCCCGAAGCCCTCAGCCGCCTCCCCTCGGACCTGATCGCCCTGGCATGGGGCTACGAGCCCGACAGCAAGTTCGATGCGTGGTGCCGGGCCATCGCCGGCGCACCGGCGATCGACGGCGGCAGGATGGAAACGTGGGTCTGCCCCGGCACCAGCGCGTGGCGATCCATCACCGGTCGAACGAGCGAACGCCGCGGCAACCTTCACGCCGCCGCCGTCGCGGGTGTGCAGCACAATGCCCCGGGATTTCTCATCTGCAACTGGGGCGACATCGGTCACACCCAGCAGTGGCCGATCGAGGCCCACGCGATCGCCCACGGCGCGCACGCCGCGTGGACCGGCGAGGCGACGGCGTTCGATCATCGCGCGTGCTCCCTGCATGTCTTCGATGATGGCAGCCTGAGCGTCGGCGAGTACCTGGAGACCTTGGGCGATATCGACGAGCCGCTCCGGCGCATCAGCGGGCGGCTGAGCAAACCCGCAGAGCAGGGTGAGTTCCGGCTGCTGAACGCCACGGCGCTCTTTGCCGACATGCACAATCCTGAGACGCTCCATGACCGTGCCGAAGTCGGCAGCGTTGGGGCGTGGGAGGAGACGGCCTCCCGTCTCGCGGCGCACAAACCGCCGACGGATTCACGCATCCCGTCGCAGATCATGCTCGAACTGATCCACTCATTCACGGAAGCCCGACTCGCCGCCGCGCGGGGTCTCACGCGCCGGCGTGCGCTGCGCGATGGGCGATGGCCCGGCGAGCGCGAACGCTTGGCGATCAGCGAGGAACTGGCGGACCACATGGAGCACCATCGCGTGCTGTGGCTCGGACGCAGCCGCGATGGGCTGGGGCTGGATGACTCGCTGGCTCGCTTCGAGCGTGTTCGGCGAATCACCTCGGCGCCGGAACCAGAATCAACCGCCAAGGAAGTGGGGCGGTCATGAGCGGGAGTCATGACAGATTGGTCGCCGGGTGCATGACCGGAACCAGCATCGACGGGATCGATGCGGCGCTGGTGCGAGTCTCGGGGACCGGGCTGGCCATGCGAGCGTCATTCGTCCGCGGCGTGAGCAGATCGCTCGGCGAACTGGCTGCGCCGCTGCGTGGATTGGCCGAGCAGGAGCCCATGACAGCGGGCGACATCGCGCGATTGTCACGCGACTTTGCGCTGCTTCATGTTGAAGTGGTGCGCGAACTGGTCGGGGCCGATCCGCTGTCGATGATCAGCGCTCACGGGCAGACTGTCTTCCACGCCCCGCCGGCGAGTTGGCAGTTGCTCGATCCAACGCCGATCGCACTGGGGCTCCGCGTCCCGGTGGTTACCCATTTGCGCGGCGCGGATCTGGCCGCGGGCGGGCAGGGCGCGCCGATCACGCCACTGAGCGACTGGATCATGCTCCGCTCGCCCGGCGAGAGTCGGGCCGTGGTGAACCTCGGGGGCTTCTGCAACGTCACCCTGCTGCCGAGCGACGCGACTGTCGCGAACGGCGACGCCGCGACGGGCCCGCTCGAAAGTGCGCGGCGTGTTTCCGGCTGCGATGTCTGTGCGTGCAATCACGTGCTCGATACCGTCGCGCGCAGGTGCTTGGCCGTTTCGTTCGATGAGAGCGGTCAGCGAGCACTCGCCGGCACTGTGCACGATGATGCCCTCGACGACCTGCGTTCTGTGCTCATGGTGCAGGCCAGCAGCAAACGCAGCCTTGGAACCGGCGATGAGGTCACGGGCTGGATCGGCCGCTATCGCACGACGTGCGACGGCGCCGACCTTGCGGCGACCGCATGCGAGGCGATCGCCGAGATGATCGCGGCCAAGGTAGCTGGCGTTGATCGCGTGCTGCTTGCCGGCGGCGGAGTCATGAATCGCGCGTTGATCCGCGCGATCGCCTCCTGCTGCTCCGCGCCCGTGCAGACCACCACGGAGCACGGTCTTGATGGGCGCTACCGTGAAGCCGCCGCGATGGCGGTGCTCGGGGCGCTCTGTCAGGATGGTGTGCCGATCACGCTCAGCGCAGTCACACGTTGCCCGGGCCTTCCGCCGCGTGCCGGCGTGTGGGCGTACCCGATCTGAAGCGACCCGACTCCGACAGGATCAGCACGCAGCACGCCGCCGACTCCCTTCCTTGAGCAGACCATGCCGACACGATCGACCCGCCGAAAGCCCTCCAAGAACGCAAAGGCCTCCGCGCCCGCGACACCCGGTCACGGCGCGACATCGGCTCATCCGCCCGACCGATCGCACATCGCCACCGAGCAGCGGAATCAGCGAACGCGCTCGCTGCATCGACTGAGCATCGCCCAGTGCGTGCGCGTGATCAATCAGGAGGACGCACAGGTCATCGCGGCCCTTCGTGCCGCCGCGCCGGCGATCACCCGGTTCATCGAGGCGGTTGAGCCCGGCTTCTGTGCAAAGCCGAGACCCGGCAAGCCCGCGGGCAGGCTCATCTACGTCGGTGCGGGCACCAGCGGCCGGCTCGGCGTACTCGACGCGAGCGAGGCTCCGCCGACATTCATGGTTCCGCCCGATCGCATCATCGGCATCATCGCCGGCGGCGACGGCGCGCTCCGCAAGAGCAGCGAAGGAATGGAGGACGACCCCGATGGCGCCCGCGCCGAGCTCCAGCGCCTGGCCCTTACGCCGCGCGACGCCGTTCTCGGCATCGCCGCCGGCGGCACCACGCCGTATCCCAACGGCGCGCTGCTGATCGCCAAGGAACTCACCCGCGGCAAGTGCGTCACAGGCCTGCTGACCTGCTCAAAGGTGCCGCAGCCCGATCACGCCGACCACCTCATCGTGCTGGCGACCGGACCGGAAGTGCTCACCGGCTCAACCCGCATGAAGGCCGGCACCGCGACCAAGCTGGCGCTGAACACCATCAGCACCACGCTCATGATCCGCTCGGGCCGCGTGTATCAGAACCTCATGGTCGACATGCGAGCGAGCAACAGCAAGCTCCGCGATCGCGCCGCGAGAATCGTCAGCACGCTGACAGGGCTTTCCCGTCCCGAGTCCTTCGAACTGCTCGCGAGCGCGGGTGACCACGTCAAGGTCGCCATCGTGATGCACCGCCTGGGCGTCAATGCCGGCAGGGCCCGCGCGCTCATCGATCGGGCCGACGGCAAACTGGGTGACGTTCTGCGCGACTGATGCGCCGCGGCCTCGCCGCTTCTTCGGAGTGCTCATGCCCGACAGACTCAAGTCCTCGGAACGCTGGGCGATCGGCGCGGTGCTGGCGCTCATGGTCGCCTTCGGCGGCATCGTGCTCAATCGCTCGGCGTTTCTCGAACTCCGCCGAACAGACGCCGACGTATTTTTCCGCGCAGGCTGGGCCGTGCGCACCGGTCACGACCTCTACGACACCGTCAGCGAGCGCGGCTGGAGTTACGTCTACCCGCAGTTCTTCGCGATGCTCATGACGCCGCTCGCCGATCCGCCAACGCCGCGGACCTTTGAAGTCAACGCGGCGGACATGCGCACGCTCGGCCCGATGCGGGGCCTCACGCCCGAACAAGCCGAGCAGCGGGCCCTGGTTTACGAGCAGACCGGTCGCGACCTCTCGGGCCTGCTCTCGAGCGATACGCGCTGGTACATGCCCTTCGCCGTGAGCGTGGCGATCTGGTACGCCGTGTCGCTGGCAAGCCTTCTGCTCGCGGTGCACTTGGTCGCCAGCGCGTGCACCATCGCGAACCCGCGACTGGCCGGACTGGGTCTGACCCCAGCGCATCGCGGCTGGTGGACGCTCCGACTCTGGCCGCTGATCTTCGCGCTTCCGAGCGCGGGCAACGCCCTCTCGCGCGGACAGGTCGATCTGCTCGTCCTGCTCGGCATCGCGATGCTGATCTTCGGCATGGTGCAGTGCCGCCGCTGGAGTGCGGGCATCGGCCTGGCGCTGGCCGGCTGCGTAAAGGTCATCCCGGGCCTGCTGGCGATCGTCCCGCTCTGGCGGCGCGATTGGCGGCTGGTGGCCACCACCGCCGTCGGCGTGCTGATGATGCTCGTGGTCATCCCCGCCGCGGTGCGCGGACCGAGCGTCATGATCCAGGACAACATCCGCTGGGTGCAGACCACCGCTCTGCCCGCGTTCGGCCTCGGCAGCGATATCTCCCGCAAGGCCGAGCTCATCTCCATGACCGCCAACGACAGCCAGTCGTTCAAGAGCATCCTTCACAATTGGTCGCAGTGGGGCACCCCTCGCGGCGAGCGCGCGAGCGAGCCCGGACGCATTGTCCGCCTCGCCGCCATCGGCGCCTCGCTGCTCATGCTCGCGATCACCCTCTGGGCCGCCCGCTGGCGAGTGCCCGGCCTGCCGCGAGCCGCGGCGACCACGGTCGGCCCGATCCCGCTCCATCGCGACCCAACCGCTCCGCTACTCGTCGGCTGTGTGTGCTGCGTCATGATCGCCGCCTCGCCCATCAGCCACCTGCACTACTTCGTCTTCGCCCTTCCGCTGCTCATCACCCTCTGCGCCCGTCCCGTGGCCGACCACCCCGCTCAATCCCTGCCCGCGTGGCTCTGGCTCGTCGGCTTTGGGTATCTGGCGGCCTACGCAGTCCCTCGCTTGCCCGGCATGACCGCCGTCGTCGACATCGGCCTCATGATGATCGTTGGCGTCGCCCTGTGGGCATGGGGCATTGTCGAACTGCGTCGCCAGTCCCGTTCGGCGGCTGGGCTTGCACCCTGTTTGGGGTGATTGGTTCTCGGACCCGAACGCTCACCCAATTGTGAACTTAGGGCCTCCGGCCATGTTTGTGCCGACTTACACTATTAACAGAGCGGCTGTGCGCTCGCGGGCACGATGCCTGCGGTGCGCGCGGTCTTCTCCGCCGAGGCGGGTGGTCCCGGCTCGGTTGGCGGTTGTTTGTGGCTTGATCAGCAGACCCGTTCATGGGAGCACGGATGCAGCAGAACCACGCTGATGTTCACGGGAGTCTCAGGGCCGCGGCGCTGCACGCGCTCGGGCCGGCACTCGGGGCCGTCTCGCGCGCGGGCGCTCGCCGCGCGGTCGTGCTTGTTGCGCTGGCTGGCGGCGCCGCGGCGTGGGCCGCGCCGGAGATGGAACTCTCGACGGACATGCCAGTGGAACTGCCCGAGACACCCGAACTTCCGGCCAGTCCGCAGGAGCGCGGCTGGTTCTCCGTGACGCACTTCCTGGTCAGTTACCCGCGGCCTGACAACACCCTTCCGGACCTGAACGAACTGGCCGACGTCAAGGTCACCCTTGGCGTCAGCGATGAGGGCTTCGTCGCGCCCACGCAGGGGCTGCCCACCAAGACGATGACGCTGCAGGAACTCAACGACATGGGCGGCACGTTCGCCTGGTCGGCGATCGAGACGGTTTCGGCCGCGGTGGTCGGGCACCTGAACTCACGCGGGGTCGTTGCGCTCTTCGTCGCGCCCAGCGCGGCGGACATCGACGAGAACTACCGCGACCTGCGCAAGGAGCGCGGTCAGGGCGAACTGAACCTCTTCGTCTGGACCGGCCGCGTTGAGGAGGTCCGCACCATTCGCGTTGGCGATGGAATCGATCCGATCGACGCGGTCAACGACGAGACCTCTCTCGCCCGCCGCGTGCGCGACGGCTCGCCGATGCAGGTCGGCGACGTCGTGCGTCGCGATCAGCTCGACCGATTCCTGTACAAGCTCAATCGCCACCCCGGTCGGCGTGTCGATGCCTCGATCGCCGCGGCCGATGTCGGCGAGCCCGGACGCGTTGCGCTGGACTATCGCATCGCCGAGAGCAAGCCCTGGACGATCTACGCCCAGACCAGCAACACCGGCACGCAGAGCACCAGCGAGTGGCGCCAGCGTTTCGGCTTCATCCACAACCAGCTCACCGGCAACGACGACATCCTCACGCTCGACTATTCCACCGCCAGCTTCGCTCAGAGCCACGGGCTCAGCGGCAGCTACGAGTTTCCGCTCTCGTACGACACGCTCCGCCTCCGTTTCTTCGGCGGCTGGAGCCGATACACCGCCAGCGATGTCGGATTCCCGGGGCTGAACTTCCGCGGCGAGGACTGGAGCTTCGGCGGCGAGGCCATCTGGAACTTCTACCAGCACCGCGACCTCTTCATCGATGCCGTCGGCGGGGTGCGGTACGAGAACACGCGCGTCACGAATGAACTGCTCTCGAGCAAGGGTCGCGCGAGCCTGCTGATCCCCTCCGCCAGCCTTCGCGTGTCGCGAGATACCGATCAGAACAGCGCCTTCGGTGCGGTGACGCTCGAAGGGAACATGCTCAACAACAAGGTTGACGACCTCGAGCCGCTCGGCCGAACCAGCCCCGATCGCTACTGGGTGAGCGTCAAGTGGCAGGGCGAATACGCGTTCTACCTCGAGCCGCTCCTGACCAACGGGCCCAAGACCCTCGCCCATGAGTTCAGCGTTGGCGTTCGTGGACAGTCGGCCCTCGGTCGCCGCGTCATTCCCACGCAGCAGCAGGTCATCGGCGGCTTCTTCAGCGTCCGCGGCTACGACGAATCGATCGCTTCGGGCGACAACGTCGTCATCGGCACCGGCGAGTACCGCTTCCATCTGCCGCGGGCCTTTGGCACCAGCAACGACGCCGGCCCGCGCGAGCAGACGCTCTTTGGCCAGCCCTTCCGCACGCGCCCGACACAGGACTTCGGTCTGACCGACTGGGATCTGATCTTCCGCGCCTTTGCCGATGCCGGTCGCACGATCAACAACAAGCGGCTGAACTTCGAGAAGAACCAGACGCTCGTCGGGATGGGCGTCGGCGTGGAGTTCCAGCTCCGGCGAAACATTTCCGTTCGTGCCGACTGGGGGTTTGTGGTTGAGGAGGTCACGGACGTTACGGGCCGAAAACTCGCCGGCTCGGGCGATAACCGGCTCCACTTCATCACCACACTCGCATTCTGATCGGGTCTGTTTCCAGTTCTCTTGGCACAAGGGCTGGACGTATGGCAAAGTAGATGTGCAACCGGTCAGGGACGACCGCGAAGAGGCTTCCGGGGCCGCACACCTCGGATGTCCACAGCGGCGTGACCAGACCGGGTCGCGGTTCGCACATCGGAAGAAGGAAGAGGACGCACACATGCACAAGAACGCCCCCGCCCGCGCCGTTGTTTCGCGTCGGTCCCCCGCCGGCCCCGCTATGGGCCGGCTCGTCGCCATTTCCATGGCGCTCACCGCGGGCACCTGCCTTCCCGTCTGGGCGCAGAGCCCGACAGGCGGCCAGGTGGTCAACGGCTCGGCGACGATCGCTCAGAGCGGCGCGATGACGACCATCACCGCTGGCAACGGCGCGATCATCAACTGGCAGTCGTTCTCGATCGGCCAGGGCCAGACCGTCCAGTTCATCCAGCCCGGCGCGACCAGCACGGTGCTGAACCGCGTTGTCACGCCCACGCCCTCGATCATCGACGGCAACCTCTTTGCCAACGGCCGAGTCTTCCTGGTCAACCCCGCGGGCGTCATGTTCGGCCAGAATGCCGTCGTCAATGTCGGCGGCCTCGTCGCCGGCGCGGCGTCGATGAGCGACAGCGACTTCCTCAGCGGCGACATCCGCTTCACCAACGCCTCGGGCACCGTCGTCAACAACGGCCAGATCAAGGGCGGCGAGGCCGTCCTCTTCGGGCGGAATGTCGAGAACAACGGCCTCATCGTCGCCGAGCAGGGCACCGTGATGCTCATGGCCGGTGATGAGATGTTCGTCGGCAAGGTCGACGGACAGGTTTTCGCCAAGGTCTCCTCCAAGGCCGACTCCGGCACCGACAAGCCCGGCGTGTCGAACACCGGCGTGATCGATGCCCGCGGCGGCAGCGTCCGTCTGGCCGCGACCGATGTCTTCGGTCAGGCCGTCTGGAATTCCGGCACCGTCCGTGCAAACGACGTAACCATCGAGGCCCAGCGCACGGGCCACGGCCGCGAGGACTCCACCGTCACCGTCTCCGGCACCATCGACGCGACCAACGCGAGCGGCAAGGGCGGCAACGTCTCGATCACCGGCACCCGCGTGCTCATCGATGATGCCGACATCAACGCTTCCGGCAGCCAGGGCGGCGGCACGATCCGCATCGGCGGTGACTATCGCGGCCAGGGCTCCATGGCCCGGGCCGACCGCGTCGTGGTCTCCGATGACTCGTCCCTGACCGCCGACGCCACGGCGAACGGTCACGGCGGCACCATCATCGTCTGGTCGGAACTCTTCACGAACTTCCAGGGTTCCGCGAGCGCCCGCGGCGGCGCGGAGGGCGGCGACGGCGGTCTGATCGAGACCTCCAGCCGTCAGAACGTCTACCTCAATCCCGTCGGCATCAACGCCTCCGCCGCCAAGGGCAAGAACGGCCTCTGGCTCATCGACCCCCGCAACATCACCATCGCCGCCAGTGCGAACGCCAACGGTGCGTTTGCCGGCACCGATCCGCTGACCTTCACGCCCACCGCCAACGACGCCGTGGTGAACGTCGCTTCCATCAACGACGCTCTGGCTCTCGGCACCAGCGTCACCATCACCACCAGCGACCCGACCGGTGGTCAGCAGGGCAACATCCTTCTTGAAAGCGGCGCGACCATCACGCGCTCAACCGCAGGCAGCGCGACCATCACGCTCCTGGCCGCCAACGACATCACCCTCAACGGCAGCATCACCTCCACCAACGGTTCGACGCTCAACGTCGTCCTCAAGGCCGGCGACCCGGCTCAGCAGTCCGAGCCGAACAACGCGGG
Organism: Phycisphaeraceae bacterium; assembly: GCA_021297895.1. GTDB lineage: Bacteria > Planctomycetota > Phycisphaerae > Phycisphaerales > UBA1924 > JAJTHN01. Next base: position 15,815 of record JAJTHN010000021.1, read on the forward strand.
CAACGCGGCCCGCACCGGCACGCTGAACATCAGCACCGGCTTCATCGATGTCGATGCCGGGGACATTTACCTCCACGCTGGCAGCGGCGGCATCAACCTCGCCAACGCCGTCAATTCCGATGGTGTCGGTGCGACCATCCGGATGGTCACCGATGGCAACATCACGCAGACCGCCGGCGGCGTCTTCGCCACCAACCTGGGTATCCAGGCTTCGGGCAATGTCGACCTCATGGGCGTGAACAACCGGGTCGACGTGCTCGCGGCCGACGTTGGCGGCACGCTCCGCTTCCGCAACACCGTCGGGTTCACCGTCGGCTCGGTTCCCGCCTCGATCCTCGCCCCCGAGTATGTTCTGGTCGAGGGCATCACCAGCAGCAACGATGACGCGATGCTGATCGCCAGCAGCGGCTCGCTCACCCTGGCCAACAACATCAACCTCGGCACCGGCGTGCTCCGCCTCTCTGCTCAGGACGGCGTCTCGCAGAACTCCACCAGCATCATCACCGCCAGCGGCCTTGCCGCCATCAATACCGCTACCAACGCGATCTCCCTGACCAGCGCCAACAACATCACCGGCGCGATCGCCGCGAAGAACTCCGCTGCGGGTGGCGAGGTCCGTCTCCGCAACAGCGTTGCGACCACGATCGGCAGCGTCGCCGCGGCCACAGGCTACAACGCCGATGCGGCACTCTCGGGCATCACGACGAACGTCGGCGACATCAACCTCAACACCGGCACGCTCTCGCTTGAGCAGGCGCTGAGCGCCGCGGACGCGGTCGTTCGCCTTCGCACCACCGGCGGCATCTCGCAGACCTCGTCGGGCATCATCACCGCAGCCAGCCTCGGCGTGATCAACACGCTCTCGGGCAATGTCGTGCTCGATGACGCCAACAGCGTCGGGATCGTCGCCGGTGAGAACAACGTCGCCGACGGCACTTTCGTGCTCCGGTCGACGTCGAGCCTGACCGTCGGCTCGGTCTCCACGCTCACGGACTTCTTCCAGCGACCGGCCGAGTCGACCGCGCTGCTGGTCTCGGGCATCATGACGACGAATCCCGCCGCGGGAACGGGTGCCTCGAACAACAACGTCACGCTCAGCAGCGCCGGCTCGCTGGCGCTCGAGCAGGCCATCACCGCCGGTCGCGCGACCGTGCGTCTGCAGTCGGCAACCGGCATGAGCCAGACCGCGGCGGGCATCATCTCCGCCCGCGCCCTTGGCCTGGTCAACTCCGACTCCGGCTCGATCGTGCTCGACAAGGCCAACGCCATCGTTGATGGCCTGGCCGCACTGAACAGGGCCAGCGGTGCGGAGGTTGTGTTCCTCAACACCGCCAGCAGCATCGCGCCGGGCACATCCGCGCTGAACATCACCGGCATTACCGGTGTCGCCAACCTCTTCTCCGCCGGCGACCTCAGCGCCGGGACGGATGTCGTCGGCGTCCGCACCACGGGCAACGGCAACGCGCTGCTCCGCACCAACGGCACGATGAACATCGATGCGGTTGTCAACGTCGGCACGGGCGTCCTCCGCCTGCAGACCGGCTCGGGCGTCAACCAGGAGAGCGGCGCCGACGCGGCCATCACCGCGGGCTTCCTCGCCGCGTTCAACAGCAACCCCAACGGCGGCATCACCACCGGCCGCCTGGCGTTCTTCAACGACAACAACCAGGTCAGCGCCATCGCCGGTCGGAACAACAACGGCAACCATGCTCCGAACCAGGCCGGCGTCGGTGCGGACGTCTCGATCTTCACCATCCCCTCGCTGACCATCGGCGAGTTGACCACCACCGACAGCCGGTTCGCCGACGGCGCGGTCATCAGCGGCATCAAGACCTTCGGGCCCAACGGCGGCTCGCAGATCATCAGCCGCACCGGCACCCTCACGCTCGAACGCGGCATCGATAACGGTGCCGGTGGCACGTACATCCAGGGCGGCACGGGCGTCATCCAGCTCTCCGGTGCCGGCATCATCTCGGGCACGCTTATCGCCGCCAATCGCCACCAGACCGAGAGCCTCACGACCGGTGACGTTCTCCTCTTCGAAGAGAACAACATCGCCCGCTCGAACGGCCTGGGCCGCGTGGGCATCACGAACCTGGCCAAGGGCGGGCTCCTTCGCTTCCGAAACATCTCGGGCTTCGAGACCAACGCCCAGAACAACCCCGGCCTGGTCCAGTCCAACGGCTTCGTGACGACCAACAACGACGCCGGGCCGTTCACCAACACGATGACCATCGTCGCCGGCGGCCAGATCCAGGTCCTCGAGCAGATCAACGCCGGCTCCGCAAACGTCTTCATGCAGGCCGCTGGCGGCATCAACGGTGATGCCCCGATCTCCGCGGGCACGCTCGCCCTGGTGAACAACATCTCCGGCGGGATCGACCTCCGCACCGCCGCCAACCGCGTGAGCACGCTGGCCATCCGCAACAACGTCGAGAGCGCCTTCATCGCTTTCCGCAACGAGGGTTCTCTCACGGTCGGTTCTATCTCCGCCCCCGACAGTGACTTCAACAATGGTCTCGATGTCGTCGGTGTCTCGGGCAAGGGCAACACCGCCATCGGTCTGCACAGCCGCACGGGGTCGCTCACGCTCAATCAGGCCGTCAACGCCGGCTTCGGCGCGGTCTTCCTGCACGCCAATCGGGGCATCTCGCAGTCGTCCACCGGCCTGATCACCGCCGGGGCGCTCTCGGCGTACAACGGCACGTTCAACTCGACTGATCCCACGCCGGCCGGGAACATCGTGCTGGATCAGGCCAACGTTCTGGCGCTTGCCGGCACGACCGACACCCCGATCCTCGCTCTGCGCAACGACGTCGCCGGCGCGAGCGTGATCTTCAAGTCCGTCGGCACGCAGGGCTTCGTCACCGACGCGTCCGATGCCATCGACAACCTCATCAACGCCATCACCGGCGTGTCCACCGGCTCCGGCGGTCGCGTCAGTCTCATCTCGGCCGGCGGCTCGATGTTCCTGGGCAACGTTGTCTCGGCGCTCGGCGGCGATGTCCGTCTGACCGCGCTGACCAACGTCAACCAGGGTGGCAACGGCCGCATCTTCGCCGACCGCCTCGGCGTCGTCGTCACGGGTACGGGCGAGGGCTTCGTCACCCTCGGTGCGGAGAACCGCGTTGGATTCGTCGCCATCAGCAGCCGTGGCGACGGCAATGTCCAGTTCCGCTCGATCGACAACCTGACCGTCGGCAAGCTCGCCGCGGAGACCGACTTCAACGCCGGCAACGAGCTCGTCGGCATCTCCACCCGCACCGGCCGCGACATCAACGTCTCGGGCAAGATCCTGACCATTAACGATGCGCCGCTCCGGACGAACCTGGGCAAGCTCACACTCACCGGTACCGAGAGGATTCTGCTCAACCAGAACCTGCTGTCCAACGGGGGCGACATCGTCGTCAATGGGCCGGTCGTTCTGGGTGGCAACATTCTTGTGTCCAGCCGCTTCAACGGCATCGGGACCTATGCCGGCGCGGGCTCGGTTCTGTTCAACGGCGACATTCTGGCCACCGGTTCGGATGCCTCCCGCACCTTGACGATCCTTACCCCCGTCGGTCCCGAAGTCGCCGCCGGCACGCTCTTCCCGCCGCGCGTCGTGTTCAACGGCACCCGCATCGGTACCCAGACGGAGCGTCTCGCCAGCGTGCTGATCAACGCCGACAACGCCCGCACCAACCTGCCCGGCGCGGCGACCATCGTCTTCGGGGCGTCGCGCAACATCGACACCCTCATCTACTCGCCCATCGCCGGTCACTCGATGCAGGTCTTTACCAGCGACCAGTTCACCGCCGGCGCCCTGGAGCGCACGACGGCCCTTGGATCGCTCTCCTTCAACTCCGTCGCCAGCCGCTCGAACCAGCTCACCCTCGGTGATCTGACCGTGCTGGGCGACCTCAACGTCTTCTCCAACGACTTCCGCCTCCAGCCTGGCGTCCCGATGAACGTCGTCGTCGGCGGCAATCTCGATCTCGGCGGCACCGTTCCCGTCGCCTTCGGCGCCGGTCTTCCCGGTACCTTCAATATCTCCGACGCCGGCGTCTTCGGCATCGGCGCGTTCCCCGCCCTGACCATTCCCACCACGCCCACCGCCGCCGACGTGATCGCCGAGAACGGCAGGACCATCATCACCCTCGGACGGATCGGCCGACTGGCCGTCGACCTGACCCAGACCTTCGCCGCCGGGACGCCGCTCGGTGCCGATGGTCTGATCATCCCCGGCGGCGGCCCGAACCTCGACGCCTTCGCCGGTCTGCTCGAAGAACTGGCCCTGCAGATCCGCGAGAGCGAGTTCGGCTCCGGCTTCACCTCCGACGTGCCCGAGGCCCGCGAAATCACCGCGGACAACATCCGCGTCTCTCGCGACCGCCTCAGCAACGCCAGCATCGACCGTCTTCTGAGCGTCTACAACGCCCTCTACACGATCGACGGCGACTCCATCGACCCCTCCGTCGATACCCGTCAGGCCATCGCGACGGCGCTCGAGCAGGCCTGGACGGAGTACGAGTCCGAGACGGGCATCAAGGCCGATGTCGACCCCATTGGCTTCCGCCTGTGGCTCGAGGCCCGCGAGCGTGACGCCAGCCTCACGCCCAGCCAGCGGCTCGCCCTGATCAGCCTCAACCGTGCCCGCGAGGTCTTCCGGGCTCTGGATCAGGCCGGCCTGACCCGTGTCGAGGCCTCGCGACCCCGCGGCGCTGTTCTCACCACTCTCGCCGCCGGCTGGCTCGAGCCCGCCGCGATCAGCAAGCTCGAGGTCGCGATCGAGGGCTTCGACCCGGCTCTGCAGTAAGCCGAGCCCGGAGCGGCCGCCCACGAGTCGCCCAAGGCACGAACCGTCCAAAACGCACGAACCGTCCAAAACGCACAAGGGCCACCCCGTCGGGGTGGCCCTTGTGGCATTGGCGGTGTGTTGGAGCCGGCTCAGTTGCCGCAGCCGGAGAAGAAGCTCGCGAAGAATGCGGTGAAGTCGCCATTGTCGACCGATCCATCCTGCACCGGGTCGCCATCGGTGTTCGCAACGTCGGCCAGCAGACGGTTCGGCTCGCCGGGCAGTGCGAAGAACGCGGTGAAGAACGCCGCGAAGTCGCCGTTGTCGACTGCGCCGTCCGGGCCGGCATCGCCGTCGGTGTTGGCGATGTCCGCGAGGCACTCGGCGAACTCCGGATTGGTCGTCGTCTCAACGACGTTCCGCCACGCCGGGCCGTTGTACTCGGGCTTGTTCATGTTCGACCGCGAACGCTTGAGGTGGAGCAGCGGCCCCGCGGCGGCCCCGGCAAAGAGCGAGTCCGCCTTGCTGCTCCAGTTGCCCGTAGCATCGCGCTCGAACTCTCGCACCAGGCCACCGTCGACGAACACGAGCGTGCCCATGTCCGAAACCTGGACGCTCCTGGGCGTGCTGCCCGCGGGAAGCGTGATCGTGTCGATCGTCGTCAGCCCGCCGCCGGGGCCGGTCGGCAACGCGAACTTCCAGATGCTGCTTCCGCCCGTGCAGACGACCACATTCCCGTCCGGCGCCTCGGCGATCGAGAAGTCGCCCACGCCCGGCACGAACGGCGGGCACGGATCCGTGTTCACCGGCGTCGCCAGGTTCATCGGATCGAACCGCCCGATCGTGCATCCGCGGCCGTCGGCGGTCATCACCGCCAGCCGATCCTGTCGATCCAGGTACGTCATCGCCACCGGGTTGATCACCGGGCCGACCGAGCCGAGCGTCCACGATCCCGGCGCAACCGGGTCGAACCGCTTGATGCTCCCGGAATCGATCACGAAGATGTGACCATCGGGATTGCACACCACCGGCCCGCTGGGGTTGGTCAGCGTGGCGATCGTCGTCCACTCTTCGCCGCCGATGGTGAAGGCCATCAGCTTCGCCGAGCCCGGAACGCCCGTGCCCTGCGTGACCATGAACGACCGCACACCCAGCGCGTCATTGGTCAGACCGATGATCGGACCGCTGTTGGGACCGGTGTGCGTCAAGGGCGGCTTGCCGAAACTCAGGCCGAGCGGCCGGATGTACTGCATCGCCGTGTCCTGGCCCGGCGTCGCCGGCACGCTCATGGCCTCGACAGGGCTGATGGCGAAGATGCCATCCATGTACCGCTGTGTGGCGTCGGTGTCGGGCTGAAAGTCGGCCATCCTCGTGAGGAAGCGGTTGGAGTACGTGTACGAACCCTCGAGCCCGCCACGAACGAGACCCGCGCGGATCGGCGTGCCCGTCGTCGCGATCTTGCGGGCGGACTGCGAGAAGCGATTGCCATCGGTCCACGGATCGAGAATGCCCAGTTGCGTCGGCAACGGGTCGGTCGGGCCGGTGCACGCGTTGTAGATGTGCCGCACGGTCACGCAGTGGCCGCCGTCGCGGTAGATCGCGTCGGCAACGTCCGCATCGGGCTTGTAGAAACCGTAACAGACGGTCACCAGGTTGCCCTGACGCATGAGTTCGAGAACGTCCGTCGCAAAGGGGCCGAACATCCCGTTGACAGCGAAGCTCGTGACGATGAACTTGCCCGGCTCGAACTCGTTGAGGTAGCTGGTCAGACCGTTGTTGTGACCGGTCGCGCCCGTTCCATCCTCCGGATGCGTGCCCATCCGCTGTCCAAGATCGAACAGAGCCAGCGTGACCTGGTTGTACGTGGCAAGGTCCGCCGAGTGCCAGTCGTTGGGGCCGCCGAGGAAGTTGAACCCCTGGTTGGCCAGGTACGCGATGTTGTTCATCATCGCGGTCGGCAGGCAGTACATGTTGCCGCCCCCGGGCAGGCCGAGCAGGAACTGGGACGCGTCCGGCGATCGACGCTGGTCAAGGTCGGGCAGCCCCGCCCGGAACACGCTGCACTGCGCCTGGGCCGGGGCGCTCAAGCCGGCGCTGAGCATCAGCCCCGCGATCACCAGACCGGAGGCGTTCAGCCGGCCGGTGCCGCGGCTCGGGGCCACGGAAGTGGTGGGGGTGATGCGGTCGCGGGTCACATTGGTGTCTGTCGTCGTCTTCATCGGTACTCCCTTTCGGTGTGGGTTCTGTGTCCGCCGGGTCCTGAGCCCGGCTCTGTAGACCCAATTGCGCCCAGCCGAAGTGGTGTGACAGAAAACCAAATGAAAAAAGGCCCCGGCGTGGTGCCGGGGCCTTCTGGAACTCAATTCGGCTGATCTGGATCAGCCCGCCGGGCTTACTTGCTGCCCACCGAGCCGATCATCATGCCGTAGAACGAGCGGTAGACGAAGAAGGCCGACGCCAGGAAGAAGCCCACCGCCAGAGCGATGGTCAGCGGCGTGTGCACGAAGCCCGGCTCCTTGACGTGGATCGCCAGCTCGACGGCCAGCAGGCCGAACAGCGTCGTGAACTTGATGACCGGGTTGAGCGCCACCGACGAGGTGTCCTTGAACGGGTCGCCCACCGTGTCGCCGACGACGCACGCGGCGTGCAGGTCAGATCCCTTGCCGCGGCCTGTGTTCTTGTACTGCGGGTCGGTCTCGACGATCTTCTTGGCGTTGTCCCACGCTCCGCCCGCGTTGGCCATGAACATGGCCTGATACAGACCGAAGAGCGCGATGGCGATCAGGTACCCGATGAAGAAGAACGGTTCGACAAACGCGAAGCTCAGCGTCGCGAAGAAGACGCCCAGGAAGATGTTGAACATGCCCTTCTGAGCGTACTGCGTGCAGATGGTCACGACCTTCTGGCTGTCCTCGACGCTGGCCTTGGTCGAGCCCTCGAGCTTGATGTTCTTCTTGATGAACTCCACCGCCTGATACGCGCCCGCCGTCACCGCCTGCGTGCTGCTGCCGGTGAACCAGTAGATGATCGCGCCGCCGGTGATCAGGCCCAAGAGGAACGGAGCGTGCAGCAGGCTCAACTTGTCGAGGTTGGTCTGCAGGCCGCCGGTGAGCACCACGATGATCGAGAAGATCATCGTCGTCGCACCGACAACCGCCGTTCCGATGAGCACGGGCTTGGCCGTCGCCTTGAAGGTATTGCCCGCGCCGTCGTTCTCCTCAAGGAACTGCTTGCCCGACTCGAAGTCCGGCGAGAAGCCGAAGTCGCGCTGGATCTCGTCCTTGATCCCCGGGATCGTCTCGATCGTCGAGAGTTCGTAGACGCTCTGGGCGTTGTCGGTCACCGGGCCGTAGCTGTCCACGGCGATCGTCACCGGGCCCATGCTCAGGAAGCCGAAGGCCACAAGGCCGAACGCGAACACCGCCGGGGCCAGCATGATCTCGCTCAGGCCCAGCGTCGAGATCCCGTACGCAACGGCCATGAGCAGGATGATCGCCATGCCCAGCCAGTACGCCGAGAAGTTGCCCGCGACCAGGCCCGAGAGGATGTTCAGCGACGCACCGCCCTGCTCGGAGCTCTTGACGACTTCCTTGACGTGCCGGCTGTGAACGCTCGTGAACGCCTTGACCAACTCGGGGATGATCGCGCCCGCGGCGGTGCCGCAGGAAATGATCGACGCGAGCATCCACCAGAAGCTCGGATTCAGCCCGTACTTCGTCGCGGCCTCACCGCCGAGCATGACCCACGACGCGGCATACGTCAGCGCGATCGACACGCCGCTGGTCAGGAACACCAGCACCGTCAGCGGATGCTCGTAGTTCATCTCGCGACTGTTGATGTACTTGCCCTTGGCCAGCAGGTCGTTGATCCAGTACGACACCGCCGATGCCACCACCATCAGGATTCGCATCACAAACAGCCACACCAGCAGCTTGATTTGGATCGTCTGTGCCTTCTCCTGAGCCGGCACGACCACGGCCTTGGCCGCGGCGACGACCTGCGGATTCGCCACGTCCTTCTTCAACGACTCAAGCCGCGCCTTGGTCGACGCGTCGGCCGACCGGCCCATCCGCGTGTCCAGCGCCGACTTGTACTCGGGCGTGCTGTCGACATCGACGATGCTCGTGGCGTACGCGAACGACTCCATCCGCCCGCCACCGAGGTCCACCTGCTTGGGCGCGAAGATGCTCGGCGTCACGGCGATCATCGTGAAGACGATCAACGCCACGCCCGTCACGCCATAGGTCTCAAAGCCGTCGGCCGAAGGACCGACGCTGTCACCGGCGTTGTCGCCCACGCAGTCGGCGATCACGCCGGGGTTCCGCGCGTCGTCTTCCTTGATCTTGAAGACGATCTTCATCAGGTCCGAGCCGATGTCGGCGATCTTCGTGAAGATGCCGCCCGCGATTCGCAGCGCCGCGGCACCGAGCGACTCGCCGATCGCAAAGCCGATCAGGCACGCGCCGGCAAGGTCCGAAGGCAGCAGAAGCAGAATCGCCAGCATGATCAGCAGCTCAACGCTGATGAGCATCATGCCGATGCTCATGCCGGCCTTGAGCGGAATGGCGTAGCACGGGAACGGCTTGCCCTTGAGGCTCGCGAACGCCGCGCGGCTGTTGGCGAAGGTGTTCACACGGATGCCGTACCACGCGACCAGGTACGAACCCAGCACGCCCACGATCGCAAAGGCCAGGATCAGCGCAACGCGCGCGAGTGAGAAGCCCGCCGAGAACTCGCCCGTCGCCGGGTCGATGGTGGGGGTGGGGGCGAAGATGCCGAAGTAGATCGCGGTGATCGCACCGATGAAGATGAACAACTGGGCGAGGAACTTGCCCTGCTGGATCATGTAGCTCTTGCAGGTCGTGTAGATCAGCTCGGAGACATCGAGCATGCTCTTGTGCACCGGAAGGCGCTTGAGCTGCAGGTAGATCACCGCGCCGAACGCCAGGCCGGCGATGCAGACGAGGAAGCCGATCATCAGCAGGTCATGCCCGCCGATGGCATCACCGAAGAACTTGACCTTGTTCAGGTCCGGGATCACCAGGTTCGCCTCGCCGCCGGGCTTCTGGAACACGGGCGTATCGGCGCCGACCGCGCCCGCGGCCAGCGCGTTGCTCGGGTTCAGCACCAGCATCAACGCCAGCAGCACGCCGGCAACGGGCGCAATCAGCGACCTCGCCGCGCTGGTGACCATGCTCGCACAGGCCGCGAGCGGAGCGGGAACGACGCCGACGCTGCTGCGCCGCGTGCACGCTTTCGGGAACTGGACCGGAGTCGGCAAGGCTGTTCTCCCTGGAGCAGATGCGAAAAGTTGTCTGCGGTGATATGAAGTTCTCGCCTGGAAGCCCGATGCGGAACCGCACCTGCAAGAACGTTTGGTCGCGCTGGGAACCGGAATCCGATCGCCCGTGGCCGCGACTCTGTGGCGGCTCGATCGCCCGCCGCGAGCCGGGGCGCATCGCCGCGCTCGCCGGCACATCTCAAAGACCGCGCACAAGCCCGCTTGGGCTCGCGCCGGCCACTTTTCCTCTATCGGTCATCACCCCTTGGCAACGCGAGTGCGCTCGATCGGTCCATCCGTCGACTCGCGAACCCGGCGTGCAACGCTCTTGCGCGAGCTGCGGCGGTTCCGCTCGGAGGGCTTCTCGTAGTATTCCTTCCGCTTGATGTCCTTGATCAAGCCTTCCTTCTCGCACAGCTTCTTGAACCGACGCTGCATCTGCTCCACCGACTCGCCGCTGCGCGCCTTGACTCGAATCGCCATGTTCGTTCAACCTCGTTGTTGGACCGACTATCTCTTCTTCAACCGTTCCCGCCACGGGACGACCCCCCGATCGCGTACGCTCCGCTCGGGGTTGCTAGTAAAGCACCCCCGAGCATCACTTTCAAGTGCTCGGCAGGGCTCTGTTTGGAGACTTCCTCCGCACTTTCGCATCTACGCTCCCCAAATCCTCCCACGATCCTGACAGAGCCCGATCAGGCTGTCCGCCCAAGTTGGCCCTCGCTGATCCCAGACACCCCCGCACCCAAACTCATCCGCTCGCCGCCGACGCCCCATGCTCCTCATCGATGCCTTCAACGTGCTGCATGTCACCGGCGTGCTCCCGCCTCACCTGGCCGGGCTCGATGTCCAAGGCCTTGTCCGCCTGATCGGCATCAGTCGCTACGCGCGGCGAAAGCTGCTTCTGGTTTGTGACGGCGCTCCGCCGCGTCAGCACGCCGCCCGCGCCGCCCACTCCGACGACCCGCGCATCATCTACGCCGGCACGAGACTCAAAGCCGACGACCTCATTCGCGATCGACTCGCATCGCTTCCGCGATCCCAGAACGTGCTGCTGATCTCCAGCGACCGCGAACTCGTTCGCGACGCCCGCAAGCGTCGTTTCGACACACGATCCAGCGACATGTTCCTGCGGCACCTGGCGCACGATGAGGCGCAAAGCGCTCGCAACTCCGCCGCGCCCCGATCCGCCCGCCCGCCATTCGCGTATGAGGTTCCCCTCGACCGCGCAAGCCAGGAAATCTGGGAGCGGCTGCTCGGTGTGGTGAGCGCAAGCCGCGCGCGAGCCACTGACGAGAAGCCTGCCGTCGCGCCCGCGGCTCGCACCGACGCCGAGGCGATTCTCGATGCCGATGCGATGGCAGAAATCGAGTCGCGACTTCGGCACCTGTTGGCCAATCGCCACCCGAGCCCCGGTCCGGCGAGCATCCGCCCCGTCAACGACGCCCGAGCGAGCCGTTCGTCTTCACGCCCCGCTGCATCGCCAACCCCCGGGGCAAACGCTTCCAAATCGCTCGCCGGCGTTGCCCCACCCGGCCCGGATATCGATCCTGCGCTGCTGGCTCTGCTGAAGGACTTGAGCCCGGACCTCTCTCTCGCCGACATAGACATGGAGGCGGTGCTCCGCAAGCGCCCGCCGCAAGGACCACGCACATGAACTCACCCCACGCAAGGCGATCCGCAGTCCTTCGCACAGGGCTCGCCCTGCTCGCGACAATGTGCGTGATCTTCTCCCCTGGCTGCGTCGCCCAGTCCGTACCCGTCGGCCGCGGCGAACTCGTTGGCCAGTACGCCGGCGGCACGCTCGCGTTCGATCTGCCCTCCGGCCCGAATGCCGTGCCCGTTCTCACCGCCGCCGCCGCCGCGGAACGCGCGCTCACCGCCCGCGGCTACACGATCGTCGGCCGAACCACCAGCGAGCACGAGAGCCGCGTCGAAGGCCGCTACCCGCAACCCACCGCCCTGACCAACGCGGTCGTCCTCGCGTTCACCGATGTCCGCGGCACACGCGTGAGTATCCGCATCGGCGGGTTCGGCGACCTGCCCGAGAGCCAGGCCATCGCCAACGACATGCTCGCGCTGATCGGCCGCTGAGCGCGCCCGCGATGCACCAAAAGTACAAAGGGCCGGCGAACGGATCGCCGGCCCTTGTCAATCGTGAGTATCCGTCGTGATCGCTCAGCGAGCGCTCATCGGCGTGTACTTCACGCCGTGGGGGCCCTTGTAGTCCACATCCGGACGGAACAGCCGGTTGTCGCTCATCTGCTCGATCACGTGCGCCGCCCACCCGCCGACGCGGGCGATCACGAACACCGGGGTGAACAAGTCCAGCGGCAGACCGATGCAGTGATACGTCGTCGCGCTGTAGAAGTCGACATTGGGATAGATTCCCTTGGCCGCGACCGCCGTGGCCATCACGTCCTCGATCTTCTTGCTCTTCTCGAACAGCGACGAGTTGCCCGTTTCGGCCGCCAGGTCCTTGGCCAGCACCTGCAGGTGCGTCGCCCGCGGGTCGTAGGACTTGTAGATCCGATGGCCGAAGCCCATGATCTTGTCCTTCTTGGCGAGCTTGTCGAGTACGTACTTCTCCGTCGCCTCAAGGCTCGGGATCTCGTTGAGCATTACCATCACACCCTCGTTCGCGCCGCCGTGGAGCGGACCCTTCAGGCTGCCGATCGCGGCGGTGATCGCCGAGTACATGTCGCTCTGCGTGCTCATCAGAACGCGGGCCGTGAACGTCGAGTTGTTGAAACCGTGGTCGGCGTGCAGCACAAGACACACGTCAAGCGCCTTGGCCATCGTCGGCTTGGCCCGCTCGCCGTTGAGCATGTACAGGAAGTTCTCCGCCACGCTCAGGTTCACGTCGGGCCGAACCAGCGGCATGCCGCTGCGATACCGGTGGAAGTACGCCAGCAGCGTCGGCACGCGTGCCAGGATGTTCAGCGCCTTGCTCCGCAGGCTCGGGATGTCATTCGCATCTGGCGTGTGGTCGTGCATCGACAGCGCCGACACCATCGTCCGGATCATGTGCATCGGCTTGGCATCGCGGGGCAGCGCCAGCAGCCGCTGCTCCATCCCCGCCGGCAACTCGTACCGCTTGCGGATCTCGGCCGTGAACGCCGCGAGTTCCGCCTTGTTCGGCAGTCGCCCGTTCCACAGCAGGAACACCGTTTCCTCGAACGTCGAATGCGACGCCAACTCCCCGATCGGGATCCCGATGTACTCCAGAACCCCCTTCTCGCCATCGATGAACGAGATCTTGGTCTCCGCGGCGACGATCCCTTCAAGGCCCTTGGATGCCATCGGCATAGACGTTCCTTCCGAGTTCGTTTCTGAGGTGGCGTTCGGGGCCGATGATAGCAGCACAACCGCGCCAATTCCGCCCCGCTCTCGCCCCGGAGCACGATTACCATCCGACCGTGATCATCCCCCTCGGCACCGACCGCCCACTCCGCCACCGTCCCGTCGTCACCACGACGCTTATCGGCCTGAACGTCCTCGTCGCCATCACCCTGCTCGCCTTCAGCGTCACCAACCCCCAACTCGCAGAACGCATCCGCGACGCCGGCGCTCTCGACCCCACCGCCCCGAATCCCATCACCTTCATTTCCTACCAGTTCCTCCACGCCGGATTCTGGCATCTGTTCGGAAACATGCTTGTCCTCTGGGCTTTCGGCCCGAACCTTGAAGATCGCCTCCGCTGGTTCGGCTTTTTGGCCTTTTACCTCGCCTCCGGCGTCATCGCCGGACTCGTTCATACGCTGCTCGAATTCAATCCGTGCATCGGCGCATCCGGCGCCGTCGCCGGCGTCACCGGCGCATCCATCATCCTCTTCCCGCGGACCAGCGTCCGCTGCTTCATCCTCTTCATCTACGTCGGCATCTTCATGCTCCCGGCGTGGTGGTTCATCGGGTTCAGCATCGCCAAAGACCTGTTCCTCACGATCACCGACCGCGCCGGAAACGTCGCCACCTGGGCCCACCTAGGCGGGTACGCCTCGGGCATCCTCGCGATGGTCATCCTCCGCCTGACCGGGCTGCTGAGCATGGAGGATTACGACCTGCTCGCCCTTATCCGCCAGCGACGCCGCCGCCGCGAGATCGAGCAGGCCGTGCGTGCGAACGACATCGCCCTGCGACATCGCGCCGAGGCGGCGCTCTCGCCGGAAGATCAGGCCTGGGCCGCGCGGCGTGCCATGATCACATCGAGCCTCGCCGCGGGCAAAGCCCTCGACGCCGGACGAGCCTGGGCCGCGCTGGCACGCGATGCCGATGCCCTCGCTCGCCCCGATACCGAGCGTCGCCCCGTGGCGCTTTCGCCGCGGCAGCAACTGGACGTTGCCAACGCCCTTTTCGCCGCGGGCGAGCACGCATCCGCGGCCAGAGCGTACGACGCGTACGCCACGGCCTATCCGCGCGAAGGCGAGACGCCGCGAGCCCTGCTCATGCTCGCGCTCATCTCCGCCCGCCACCTCGCCGAGCCCGCCCGCGCCGCCTCGGCACTCGCCCGAGTTTCCTCGCGATTCACCGATCCCGCGCTCGATCAACTGGCCACCGAACTCGCCCGCGAGTGCGCAGGTGCCAAAGCTCCGGACCAGCCATAGACCGGCGAACCCGCCGCGCCCCGACTCGCTCCGCCGGCACCATCCGAACGAGGCCTGTCCGATCCCCACGCGGCCCTATTCGCCGCGCACGGCGCTGAGCACTCGCTCCGCCACGCCCCGCGCATCCAGCCCCGGCTCATCGACCCGCACGACCGCATTGGCAAGCGCGGCGTAGAGCCCGTCCCGCCGCGAGAGCAGTTCGCTCACTTCCGCCACCGGATCGCTCCCGAGCAGCGCCGGACGCTGAGCAGGGTCCGACCTTCGCAGGCGATCGGCAAGCGTCTCCGCCGATGCGCGCAGATAAACCAGCATCGCCCGACCGCTCGATCGCTCGCGTTCAAGAAGCACCCGGCTCGCGTCCCACGTCGGCGTGCCGCCTCCCAGCGCCAGCACGCCGCACGCGTCGATACTCATCCCGAGCACCCGATCCAGACTCGCGCGTTCCCGCTCGCGGAACCCGGCTTCGCCCAGCGAGCGCAGCACATCCCCCGCGCGGGCCGCGCCGCTGTCTCGCGCAAGTTCATCATCAAGATCGACGAACACCGTCCCGAGCGCCGCCGCGACCATGGGTCCGACCGTGCTCTTGCCGCTGGCCCGCAGACCGAGCAGGATGACCCGTCGCGAGTCCGTCATCGCGTTCTCATCTCAACGAGGGCCTGATCGCCGCATCGGCGCGTCGGATCACTCCTTGGAGCGGCTCAAGTAGCTGCCGTCCTCGGTGCTGATCCGCAGCGTCTCGCCGATGGCGATGAAGTCGGGCACACGGGTCATCAGGCCCGTCTCCATCTCGGCGTCCTTCATCACGTTGGTGACCGTCGCGTTCCGCACGCCGGGCGCGCAGTCCTTGACCTTCAGTTCCACCGACGCGGGCAGTTCCACCAGAACGGGCCGACCCTCGCTGAACAGCACGACCGTCGTCGCATTGGGGCGCAGGTACTTGAGCGTGTCGCCCAGCACGTTCTTGCCCAGCGTGACCTGGTCGTAGTTCTCCGAGTCCATGAACACGCCGTCTTCGCCCTCGGGGTACAGGTACTCCATCGGGCGACGGTCCAGATCCACCACATCCAGATCCTCGCTCGGCTGGAAGCGCTTCTCGACCACGCCGCCGCGCTGGATGTCCTTGATCTTCAGGTTCACGAACGACCGCAGGTTCCCGGGGTTCCGGAACTCATGCCCAACGATCACGCACAGCTTGCCATCAAGCTTCACACCAACGCCGGGACGGATGTCGATCGCCTTCATTGTGAACGCTCCGGAATACCAATCAGATCGGGGAAAAACCAGTCAAAACCCTATCAGAACCACGCACGCCTGACGCGTGCACACGATTCTTCGCGGGGGCCAAGTTTAGGCAGCATCGACCTCGTCGGACGACGTTCGGCAACGTGCCTCACCACACCCGCTTCGGCGCTCCCGTCACGTCAACTTCCTCGACCTTCTCAAGACCCAGGTCCTTCAGCGACTCGATCTGCGGCATGATCCGCTCGCGATCGCCCACCAGCACGATCAGTGCACGATCAATCCCCATCATCGGCCCCGTCATCGCGTTCAGTTCCGCCAGCGTCACGGCCGACGCCTCGCGCAGATCCGCGTTGATCGTCTCCCACGCCGAGTTCACTTCGCTCAGCGCCGCCGCGGTCGACACCACGCCCTCAAGGGTCTCGAGGCGCTGGATCGTCTCGGCCCGATAAGTCTGCCGCGCTTTGCCCAGTTCGCCCTCGCTGATGTCGCCTCGCTCACCCGCTAGGCGCCGCAACTCCACGACGAACTCTCGCAGGGCCGCGCCGGTCACGGGCGTCTGCACATCGCTGCTGGCCGTGAAGTAGCCCGTCCGCGCGTCCATGACGAATCGTGACCCGGCCCCGTACGTGAAGCCGTTCTTCTCGCGAAGGTTCTGGTTGAGTCGGCTCGTGAACGATCCGCCGAGAATGATGTTCGCCAGGCGGCGCTCCACGCGGGACGCATCACCAAACGCCGCGCCCGGGCTGTACACGCGGATCGTCGTCTGCACCGCATCGGGACGATTGACCACCAGCACCTGCGGCCCGCCGCCCACGCGCTGCGCCGGCTCGATGTTCGCTTCAATCGCCGCACGCACGGTCTCCTGCTCCTTGGTCATCGCCGGGCCATCAGCGCTCCAGCCGCCGATCGCCGCCTCGAGCATCGTCCGTGCCTGATCCGCGCTCATGCCGCCGGCCATCAGCACCACCGCACGATCGGGACGCAGCGTGCCGCGTGCGTGCTCGCCGATCGTCTCGAGCGTCAACGCGTCGACCGTGTGGACCGTGCCGCTCGCCGGCCAGGCATATGCCGATGCGTCGCCGTAGAGGTTCCGCATCCCGACCCGCGCCGCGATCACCGCGGGTTCATCGAGCGACTGGCGGATGCCCTCGATGGCGATGGCTTTGACCCGTTCGAACTCGTCCTGTTGCAATCGCGGTGTGCGGATCACCTCGCCCCAGAGCTCCAGCGCGCGGCCGAAGTTCCGCTCGATTCCCGACACGCTCACCGAAAGCGACGTCAGGTCGCCGCCCGCCCGAGCGCTGGCTCCGAGCGCCTGCATCTGCTGCGAGAACTCCGCCGCGCTCAGGCGCGCCGTGCCCTCGTTGAGCATGTCCGCCAGCAGCGATGTGCGCCCGCTGAACTTCGGCGCATCCATCGGCCCGCCATCGGAGACCACCAGCGTCGCCGACGCGAGCCCCGCCCCGGCTCGCTCCCAGTACTTCACGCGCACGCCGTTGCTCAGCGTCATCTCCGTCGGCGCTGGCACCGTAAAGCCCGTCCCCTCCGACTTTGCCAGCGTGCTCGGCAGGCTCTCCGGCTTGACATCCCGCGGCGAATCGCCCGCTCCCGGCGTCGCCGCCTCGGCCGGCAACACGCGGATCGTCGCGCGATGCCGCGGCTCGCTCGCGGTCCCGAACATCGCTCGGGCCGCCTTGGTCACACCCGCCGGCGTCGCGTTTCGCGAGCGATCCAGATCATCCTTCAGCGCATCGGCCTTGCCGAAGGCCATGAGGTACTCGTTGATCTTGTCCGCCCGGGCCGCGATCGACTGCAGCGATGAGAGCATGCCCACCTCGATGCTCATCGCCCGCTGCCGCACTTCGGCATCCGTCGGCCCGCTTTCGCTGAGCCGAAACAACTCCTCGTCGATCGCCTTCTCCACGCTCGACAGATCCGCGTCGGGCTTGACCATGGCCTCGATGATCAGCAGCGATCCCAGGCGTGCCCCCGCGACTCCCGCGCTCACTTCGACACACGTCTGGTCGCGCACAACAAGCCGCTCGTACAGCCGTCCGGCCTGCCCGTCGCCCAGGATCATCGCCGCGATGTTCGCCTCCGCATCACCCGTGCGATACAGCCCCGGCGCGTGGTACACATACATGACCTTGCGCAACTGCACTTTGTCGAGCATGTTCAGCACCGCGGGCCGATCCAGCGTCGGGATCAACTCCGCCGGCACTTTGGGCAGCACCGGCGCGCTCGCCCGCGGCAGGGTGCCGAAAAGATCCTTGATCAGCCCCTTCGTCGGCTCCGGGTCAAAGTCCCCCGCAACGACCAGCGTCGCGTTCGTCGGCGTGTAGAACGACGCGAAGAAGTCCTGCACATCCAGCACCGTCGCCGCCTGAAGATCCTCGTGAGTGCCATAGACCGCGTTGTGGTACGGATGGTCCTTCGGGTACATCAGCCGGTACATCGCCTCGTACGCGCGGCCGTACGGCGTGTTCTCAACGTTCTGCCGAATCTCGTTGCGCACAACGTCGCGTTGGCGGTCGAGCTTCTCCTGCGTCATCGTCGCGCCGAGCGCTTCCAACCTGTCGGCGTCCAGCCACAGCAGCGTCGGCAGCAGCTCCGCCGGGCCGGTGCTGAAGTAGTTCGTGCGATCAAGGCTCGTGCTGGCGTTGTTGCTCCCGCCGCCGGCTTCCATCAGGTTGTCAAAGTCGCTCCCCGGCACGCGAGCGGTGCCCATGAACATCAGGTGCTCGAACAGGTGCGCAAAGCCGCTCCGCCCCTCCGGCTCGTTGGCCGCGCCGACCTTGTACCACAGGTTCACGCTCACGACCGGAAGCGCCGCATCTCGGTGCAGCACGACCGTCATGCCGTTGTCCAAAGTCATCACTTCGGACTGCAGGCTCTGAGCGCCGGCAAGAGTACAGAGCGAAAGAACCAGCGCCGCCGGGGCGCACATCGGGAGCATGTCTTTGAACATGCCGCCATGCTACCCGTGCGCATAGCACAAAGCGCCGCGGCGATCGCCCGCGTGACAATTCCCGCGATTGGGTTGAGTCGGATCTCGCTCAGCCGCCCGCGGCCTTGCAGATCGCCACAAAGTCATCGGGCTTGAGGCTCGCGCCGCCGACCAGCGCACCGTCGACCTCCGGCTGCTTCATCAACTCCGCGGCGTTCGCCGCGGTCACGCTGCCGCCGTACTGAATACGGATCTTCGCCGCGGCGTCGTTCCCGAACAGGTCCGCCAGCACCGCGCGGATATGCGAATGCGCATTCTGCGCATCGGCCGGCGTCGCCGTCTTGCCCGTGCCGATGGCCCACACCGGCTCGTACGCGATGACCAGCCGATCCAGATGCGCCGCCGTCACCCCGCGAAGCCCCGCCCGCAACTGCCGCTCGTTGATGTGGTCGGTCTCGTTCACCTCGCGCTGGTGCAGCGTTTCGCCCACGCACAGCGTGCAGATCAGCCCGCCGTTCAGCGCCGCGAGCGTCTTCATGTTGATCAGATCGTCCCCCTCGTGCAGCACGTGCCGGCGCTCGCTGTGCCCCGTCAGCACCGCGCGGCAGCCGACATCCTTGAGCATCGCAACCGACACCTCGCCCGTAAACGCACCCTTCTCCGCGTGATACACGTCCTGGGCGCCGAGGATCACCTGGCTGCCGGTCGCGCACAGCGCCTCGCTGATCAGCGGCAGATACGGAAACGGCGGGTAAATCGCCACCTCCGACTTGGTTCCGGTGCTCACGCCCGCTGCGACGGCCTTGGCCAGCGCCAGACCCGCCGCCCGATCCGTGTTCATCTTCCAGTTGCCGCCGATAATGGGAGTTCGCGTCATGCCGCCACAGTAGCGGGTGCGATCCTCGTCGTTCGACGCTGCGGCACCGCGGGACAGGCACGTTTCGTAAAAACCCTCAGAGCCCGAGCCTTGTTCGGATCTTGTATGGATCTCAGATCGATTCTGAGCGTTCGCACGGAGTTCTCAGTTCAAGCACCCAAGAAACAGACTGCGAGTCTGTTTTTCCCACGTCGATCCTCGCCAACCTTCCGTCAACCCGGCGGTACACTGATGGAACTGTGAAGTCCTGCATCTCGATTCTGACGGCTCTTGCTGTGTCCGCCGCGGCGTTTGGCGCATCGCCGTTGCCCGATGCGGCGCCGGTGTCGCTCGATGCGCTCATCGCGCAACTCGGCAGCTCGGACTTCGCCTCACGCGAGGCGGCGCACGCGCGGCTGGAGGCGCGGACCGACCTGACCCTGACGGATGTTCAGGCGCGACTGAGTGATCCGGGACTGAACGCCGAGGCCAAGACTCGGCTTCTGGCGGTGGCCAAAGAGATTTTCATGCGAACACCGCGCGCGGCCATCGGCGTGCGATTCGGCGGGGGCTTTGGTGCCCCGGCGGGCAGCAGGCCCAACACGGTGCAGGACGTGATCGCCGGTTTTCCGGCCCTGGGCGTTCTGCAGCCGGGTGACGCAATCGTCGCGATCGACGGCGTCTCCGTCGGGCAGGACTTCGGCATGGGCACGGGCATGAGCAGCAGTGTCCGACCGCAGATCGTCAGCCGCGACCCGGGCGATGTCGTCGACATGCAGGTCTGGCGCAACGGCGAACTGCTGGACCTTCGCGTTCCGCTCGGTAAGTTCGCGGATCTTCGCGGCGGGCCGAACAGTCTCTCGCCGGACGACTACGAGCAGGCCTGGCGCGTCCGCCGCGCCGCGATGCAGGCCGCGGCCCGGGGCGGGCCTTCGCAGCAGACGCCCGCGGGTTTCGAGCAGATCCGCGCGAGCATGTCCATGATCAACGATGGCCTGGCGGCGGCGCGCAGCATGGGCTGGCGATCGAGCCAGACCATGACCCGCGGCGATGTGCTGGCGGGCGGCCAACCCGGCATGGGCAACGCGGGGTTGCGCAGCGGGATGGTGGACCAACAGGCCAGCCGCGTCTGGAGCGATAACGGTGGGGGCCAGCGTCTTGCTGGCGGCCGCGTGGCGATCCAGATCGGACCGGGCGGGCAGGTGGTGGGGGGGCAGCGACTCGATGGCCGCGTGGCGGGCGGGCAGGTGCTCATCGAGCCGCGGCTTCAGAACATCAATCCCGTGGTCGACCCGTTGACCCTGCAGTTGGAGGCGTTGCGCATGCAGGAGCGGATGTTCGTGGACATGCTCCGCGACGCCGACCTTCCGCCGGAGGTCGCCAAGGCGATCCAGCAGAATCTCGATGCGGCGCGGCGTGAGGCTCATGAATTGGAGTTGCAGATCCGCCGACGCCAGCAGCCTTGATCGAGAAATTGGGTCTTTGGGGCGGCGGGGCGTTCCGGTCCCCGGCGGTTCGGGCCACCTATACTCCCCCCCTTGATGCGGCGCTCCCGAGAATTCGGGTGTGTGCGGGCCCGTCGGTCCGTGATTGCCGCGGCGAGTGAACTGTGCAGGAGTCAGCCTTGTCCGACCTGATTGTTCCGCTTGTGCTGGGTGTGACATGGTGGCAGATGCTGCTGACCATGGGGTTTCTGATCGTCAGCATCATCATGATCCTGGTCGTGCTGGTGCAGAAGCCGCAGGGCGGCGGGCTGGCCGGTGCGTTCGGTTCAGGCGCGGGTTCGGGCCAGACGGTCTTCGGCTCGCGAACGGGTGATGCGCTGACGATCGCGACGATCTCGGTGTTTGTAGTCTTTATCGTCTCGGCGATGGCGATGACGATCTTGTCGCGTCCCGTTGCGCCGACGCCGGTGCCCACCGAAGTGAACAACGCGGCACCGGTCGACGGCACGGCCACGCCGGCAACGGCCCCCGCGACGGCCACGCCCACGACCCCCGCCCCTGCGCAGCCCGCTGGTGCGACCGGCCTGCCCGCGACGACGACGGCCGTTCCCGCCGCGCCGGTGACCCCGGCGCCCGCGGCGCCGACGACGCCCGACAACGCGGCTCCCGCTCCGGCTCCCGCTCCGGCCCCCGCTCCGGCTCCCGCTCCGGCTCAGCCCTGAGGACAGGTCCCGTCGCCCTTCTTGATCGGAGGATGCGTTGATTCGCAGCATGACCGGCTTCGGCGAGGCGTCGGGTACATTCGAGGGAACGCACTACTTCCTCGAGGTCCGGTCGCTCAACAACCGCTACTTCAAGGCCACGATCCGTCTTCCCGATGTTTTTCAGGGCCTTGAGGCCGAGATCGAGGCGGCACTGCGCCGTCGCATCGCCCGCGGCTCCATCACCGTCGTGGCGACGTGTACGGACGAGTCCGCGGACGCGGCGTACAGCGTGAATCACCGTGCGCTCTCGTCGTACATCGAGCAGGTGCTGCGTACGCCGCAGGTTGCCTCGGGGCAGGTTCGGTTGGACCTCGGCCCGCTGCTGAGCCTTCCCGGCGTGCTGCAGCAGCCGAGCAACGAAGAGTCCCGACTTGTCAAGGCCCGCGCCGCGTACACGACGTTGCTGGACAAGGCGGTCGACGGAATGCTCGCCATGCGTGCGCGAGAGGGGCAGGCGCTGCTGAAGGATCTCATCGCCCAGCGGGATGTCATCGCCGAGCAGCTCGAAACGGTGCGGGAGCGGTCGCCGCAGGTTGTGCAGGAGTATGAACTGCGGCTCAAGGGCCGAATCGAGATGATGATCAAGGACGCGGAGTTGAAGCTCCAGCCGGTGGACCTGATCCGAGAGATCGCGGTGTACGCCGAGCGTTCGGACATCAGCGAGGAGATCATGCGGCTCGGCGAGCACATTCGCCAGTACACCGAGATGATCACCGGCACCGGCGGTCACGCGCCCAAGCCGGGCGAGGCGGGCGATCGGCCCGTCGGGCGCACGCTGGACTTCCTGGCCCAGGAGATGCTCCGCGAGGCGAACACGATGGCCAGCAAGTCGGCCGACAGCGTGATCAGCCGGTGCATTGTTGAGGTCAAGGGCGCGATCGACCGGATCAAGGAACAGGTGCAGAACGTCGAGTGACGTTCGTCTGCAGGGCGTTCATGCGATGGACCGAGCCAACACGGTGCGTGCGCGTTGCGTGGCCGCGGGGCCTGCGGGCGTTCACGCTGATCGAACTGCTGGTGGTCATCGCGATCATCGCGATTCTGATCGCGGTGCTGCTGCCGGCGCTCTCGGCGGCTCGAGAGGTCAGCAGGTCGGCGGTGTGCCTGAACAACCAGCGTCAGATCTTCCTGATCTGCCGCGCGTACGCCAACGACTACAAGGGCCTCGGCCCCGCGGTCGGTCAGCCTTATGCGGCGTTTCCGAACTGGGCGTTTGTCGTGCAGAGCGAGACCCGCCAGGGGACGACCGCGGCGCAGGTCTTCAGCGAGAACTCTGTTCTGGTGTGTCCGACCATTCGCGGGCGACTCGGCCCGCAGATGCAACGGACGTACGCGATGAACGCGACGGGGCGAGCCCGGAGCGTGTTCCCGGGCGATCCGGATGACTATGACGCGGCCCCGGTTCATGTGAACTACGACAAGATCACCGATCCGTCGAGCACGCTGGCGCTGGTCGATAGCCAGGCTGCGCCCGTCGGGCCGGACCAGCCCCCTGCAACGCGAACGGCGAGCGTGCTGGACTTTCGTCAGGAGCCTCACGTCAGCGGCAGGCTGTGGTTTGCGCACAATGCCGGTCGCGGTGCCGCGGCGGGTGCGGGCGGAGGTCGATCGTTCGCGGCCGGGCGGTTCGACGGTTCGGCGGGAACGTATTCGGAAGTGCTGCCCGCGCACCTCTCGTTGCTGCGATAGCGGCCCGGCAACACGCGGCCGGACGGTAGGGGGCTGGGCGGTATCTGAGATCCGAACCGCGGGCCGACGGACGGGCGGGGATGGCCGAACGCAATAACTTTGAAGGGGCTGGGCTCGATTTCCGAGCGTTGGGCGGGGGTCGCGATCACTTTTTGCGCGCCGGGCGGCATTTTCGGTGGCTTGCGTTAGACTGGTTTCTCCGAATGTGCGACCGTTGCCCACCGGTGTGCCGCTTCGGGAACCCAAATGCCCAACGACTCTGCCGCTCGCAGAGGGAGATCATCATGAAGTGTATGAACGGTCGAGGTCTGGTTCGTCTGTTGAGCGGATCGATGGCGCTGGTTCTGGCGTCGTCGGCGTGTTTCGGGCAGACGTCGACGTGGAGCGTGGCGGGGCCGGGGTCGTGGAGCGACGCTGCGCGGTGGTCGGCGGGTGTTCCTGGTGCGGGGACGCTGGCGGTGTTCGATGTGGTGACGACACCGAGCACCAACGTGGTCCAAGTGCCTTTGTCGCAGGCGGGCTCGCCGCCGGCGGGAATCGCCACGTGGCACGGAACCATCGCGCTGCGGTTTGATGCGACGACGAACTGGACGCTCACGCAGCCGTTGGTGGTCTCTTCTCCGAGCACGGGCACGGAGCCGAACCCGCTGGTGTACATCGGCGCGGTTGACGGATCGACGGTTCAGTTGAACGTTCCGGGGTTGCAGGTCGCGACGCTCTCGGACCGCCCGTCGTCCCTGGCGATCGACAGCGGGGCGGATATTCGCGTGGGCACTCCGGCGGCGCCCGTCGAAGTGGTTGTCGGATCCCAAGGGAGCGGGTACCTGGGAGTGGGACGCTACGGCCTTGCGGGCGGGTTCAACGCGGCGGCGCCGGCGTTGACGATCAACGGATCGCTTCGGATCGGCGGGACGGTGCCCAACTCGTTCCCCTTCGGACAGGTGGAGGTGTTCACCGGAAGCATGAGCGTCACGGGCGCGATCAATGTCGGCGCGCCCGACAGCACCGGCACCTTCTGCGGCGGCGGCGGGACGATCGGAGTCAGGCAGGGTGCGGTGTTGAACGCGGCGTCGATCAATCTGCTGCCGGCATGCTCGGGTTCGGTCGGCGTCGTCGGCGACGGAACGATCAACGCGACGATCACCGGCGCCGGCCCGATCCAGCCGGTCGCGTCGAGTTCGCCGTTGACCGTGAACGGCTCGATCAGCATGACTTCAACGCAGCTCCAAGTAGCCCAGTCGCAGGCTCAACCCACTTCGGTCTCGCGGCTTGTGGTCAATGGCGCGTGCGATCTGGGCACGTTCGGGATCTCGTGGACGGAGTTTGACTTCAGCGTTTCGCCGCCCGCGCCGTATCTCCCGCCGCCGGGAACATCGATCCGGCTTGTGCAGGCGACGACTTTCAGCGGGACCTATGTCGAGACTACGCCGTTGCCGGCGTTTCCGGACAGCCGTCAGTGGCAGGTCGTTGTGGACTCGACGGGCGTGACGCTCAACGTCATCGGCGGCGTGGTGCCGACGCTGTCCGTGTCGCCGTCGAGTGTTGTGATGAACCTGAATCAGACGCGGGCGTTCGGGGCGTTCTTCGGCGTGCCGGGTGCGCAGGTCGATGTGACCGGGCAGTGTGTCTTTGGCGAGACGAACGGACTTCTCAGCCCGGTGAGTTCTTCGGGCGAGTCGCCGTTCCTGTTTCTGGCCGTGGCGACGGGTCAGACGACAATCGACATCACGGGCGGCGGACCGGCCGCGGGACGGACGGCGACGGTGCCGGTGCGTGTGGTCGATGCGAGCCAGATCCGAATCACGCCGGAGTTCCCGGATGTTTCGCTCGTCGGACAGACGATCTTGTTGCGAGCGGAGATCTTCGATGAGACCGAGCAGGCGTGGGTCGATGTGACCGGCCAGGTGCTGTGGGAGAGCGCCAACACATCGCTGGCGACGGTGAATCAGGGCCAGGTGACGTTCGTCGCCGAAGGTTCGACGGACATCTTCGTCACCTTCGACACGCTGAGCACGTCGGTTGGCGTCGAGGCCGTGGTGCCAACTTCGCTGATCGTTCAGGGCCCCAGCAACGTCATCGGACGGGGGGTGACGCGTCAGCTTTCGGCCCTTGCGTACTCGGCATCGGGGTTCGCGGTGGATGTCACCAATTTCGTGACGTGGTCCAGCACCGATCCGGCGAGTGTCAGCGTGGATGCGAGCGGGCGGATCACGGGTGTTTCAACGGCCGGCGCAACGCCGGTGGGCGTGACGATCGAGGCGGGTTTCGGTGCGTTGTCAGCGACGTTCGGTGTGACGCTTCTGGACGTGCAGTTCGTTCGGCTGGAGCCGAGTGCCGCGTTGCTGAGCGAGAGCGGCGTGTTCTCCGGCAGCCGTCACGATGCCATTGTGCGGTATGGGAACGGGATTGAGGAGTTTGTGACCAGCGAGGCGACACTCGCGACAGAGAACCCGTCGGTGGCGGCGTTCAACCCGATGAACCCGGGGCTGCTGGTCGCCGCCGCGGCGGGGCAGACGACGATGAGCGTGACCTACGGACAGAGCACATCTTCTGGCAACCCGGTGACGGTGGTCGCAGGTCTCGCGACGCTGAGCGTGTCGCCGTCGACGGTTCAGATCGGCGCGGGCTACGCGACGCGACTGCGGGCGATCGTGACGTTCGGCAACGGCTCCACGCGCGACGTGACGGACGAGTCGTTCTGGCAATCGTCGACTCCGTCGATCGTGAACCTTGCGCGCGGGCGGGTGCGTGTCGACGCGAACGCGAGCTCGCAGACCGCCACGGTGACGGCGCTGGTCGCGACTGAGTCGGCATCGGCGAGCGTTTCGGTGGTCGCGAGCCCGCCGCCGAGCACGCACGAGCTGATCTCGGTGACGACGGGGAATCCCGGCACACGGGCCAATGCCGCATCGGTCGCGCCGAGCATGAGCGCGGACGGGAACATCGTGGCGTTCATGAGCCGCGCATCGAATCTGGCGGACTTCACGTTCGCCGGACTCTGGCAGGTGTATGTGCGCGACCGCGCGGCGGGAACCACGACCCTGATCTCGCGTCGCGGGCCGCTGGAGCCGGGGAACGGGGATTCGTTCGGACCGTTCGTTTCGCCCAACGGTCGGTATGTGGCGTTCCTTTCCGACGCGACGAACCTCGTGCTGGGCGATACCAATGGCGGGACGGATGCGTTCGTGTTCGATCGGGTGACGCAGACGCTCTCGCGCGTGAGCACGCGAGCGAATGGGCAGGAGGCTGCCGCGCAGCGGCTCTCGGCGCTGGCCGCTGACGGCCAGCCGCTGCGTCCGATCAGCATCAGCGATGACGGGCAGATCGTGGCCTTCAGGATGTGGTCGTCGAACATCGTGAGCAATCTGACCCCAAGTGCGCCGGCGATCTTCGTGAAGAACCGTGCGACCCAGGAGGTCATCGCGGTGCCGACGACGCTCGCGGGCGTACCGATCCAGGACTTTGTCAGCGCCGAGCCGCTGCTGTCTCCTGATGGGCTGTCGCTCGCGTTCGTTTCCGGCCTGAACACGTGGACGGGCACCTCTGGCGGCGGGCAGCAGGTGTTCGCGGTCTCCATCCAGCGCACGCCGACCCTCGCGGCACTGAACCGGACGCGCGTGTCGGTGAACAGCGCGGGCGTTTTCGCCAACGGGCTGTTCAGCGACGGAACGGGATTGACGGCCGACGGACGCTTCGTGGCGTTCACGTCCGACGCGACGAACCTTCTGCCGGGCTACACCAACGATGATCCGGATCTGCCGGGTGTCAACGGCGTGCCGACGATCTACTCGTTCGATCGGCTGGATGGCACGATCCGTGCCATCTCGAGCCTGCCGAATGGTGCTCAGCCGGATCGGCGGTCGTTCTACGCGACGCTGACACCCAGCGGCTCGCATGCGGCGTTCTACTCGCGTGCCAGCGGCCTCCAGCCGGGGATCCTCGACAACGGGTTCCGTCAGGTGTACGTGCGCGGACTCTCGGGCGGCGCGGGGATCGGCGCTTCGCAGGTGATGAGCATCAACAGCCTGGGCCAGATGGGCGACGATGAGTCGTCGCTGAGCCAGTATGTGCAGCTCAACACCGACGCGACGATCGTGGTGTACGCCAGCAAGGCGGACAATCTCGTGCCCGGCGATGGAAACGGGTACATGGAGGTCTTCCTGACACGACGGACCAATGGCCCGGTTACGCCGGGTTGCAGCCCGGCGGATGTGGCCAACACCGACGGCGACCCCATTCCGGATGACGCGATCGACAACGGTGACTTCTCGACCTTCTTCACGGCGTTCTTCGCGGCCGAGGGTGACCCCTTCCGGCTGGTCGCGGACATTGCCAACACCGACGGCGAGACGATCGTCGAGGGCGGAGGTCCCGACGGGGTTGTCGACAACGGCGACTTCGCGGCGTTCTTCGTGTACTTCTTCCAGGGCTGCCCTTGAAGCTCGCGAGCGGATTGGTGGTTGCGATCTGGTTTCAGGGCTTGGGCGTATCGATGACGATCGATACGTAATTCACCTGTGTCGACTGAGATGGTGTGAAGATCTTGCGCGCGTCGGGTTGATGACTCGCATCGCGTATAGTGCGCTGGATGAACGGAGCGCGGCGCGGATGCGCAGCGCATTGCGGCCGCTGTGTCGGTGTGACACAGGTGGCCGCGTGCGGTGCGGAAACGCGGCGATGTGAACTCGTTCGTTCAGCGAGGCGTGTATGCGTGCAGGTGTGAAGTCGTGGGTGGCTCGGTCGGTCGTGGTGTCGGGCGCGATGGCGTGCTTGGCGATGCTTGGTTGCGAGCGCCAGCGGGCGGCGTTTGTGCCGCCGCCACCGCCGGAGGTCACGGTTGAGTCGCCGACGCGTCAGCGCGTTGCCGATGCGATGGAGTTCACGGGAACGACGCGAGGGTACGAGACGGTCGAGATCCGCGCGCGGGTGCGCGGGTTCCTCGAGAAGAAGCATGTTCAGGACGGCAAGCGTGTGCAGCAGGGAGACCTGCTCTTTACCATCGACCCGCGCACGTTCGAGGCGGCGGTGGAGCAGGCGCGTGCGGAACTGGCGACGCGCGAGTCGGAACTGAAGCTGGCGATCGTGACGCTCGAGCGGACCAGTGCCGCGGCGGCGACCAACGCGGTATCCAAGCAGGAAGTGGACAGGGCGGCGGCGCAGCGGGATGGGGCGATCGCGCAGGTGGATCTGGCCAAGGCGCGGCTGCGTGCGGCGGAGTTGGACCTTGAGTTCACGAACGTGCGATCGCCGATTACCGGTCGGATCGGGTTCATCCGTGTGTAGGAGGGCGAGTTGGTCGGCGCTTCGGAGCCGACACTGCTGGCGACGGTGATCAACGACTCGAAGGTCTATGCGACGTACGACATGGACGAGCGAGTGATTCTGGAACTTCGACGCGGCAACCAGAACAAACGGCCGGGGGAGGATGGCCGGGCCGAACTGGTCGTGCGGATGGCGATGGCCAATGAGGAAGGCTGGCCGCACGTGGGGCGATTCGAGCGGGCGGACAACACGGTCAACAGCGCCACGGGCACGCTGCGGGTTGAATCGATCTTTGAGAACCCCGACGGCGCGATCGTGCCGGGAACGTTCGTGCGTGTGCGGCCCGAGTTCGGCGAGAAGGACGTGCTGACGGTGCCGGATGTGGCGGTGATGGCCGACCAGCGGGGCCGGTATGTGCTGGTCGTCGCGGGGGCAGGGGCGGAGGGAAGTGTCGAGCGGCGCGACGTGACCGTGGGGGAGGTGGTCGAGCGTCGGCGGGTGATCATGTCCGGCCTGACCGAGGCCGATCGCGTGATCACCAACGGCGTGCAGCGTGCTCGGCCGGGTGGCACGGTGAAGGTGGGCGGCGGGAAGTAGCGGCCGCGGGGCGGGCGGATACGTCGGCCGGGGGCGGCCGGGGGTGTTGATCGTGTCGGGACGAGGTTCACGAGTTTCCGCGAGCGTCTGTTGGCGGTCGCGATCAGCCTGGAAGTGCACATGCTCAGCCAGTTCTTCATCCGACGCCCGGTCTTTGCGTGCGTCATCTCGATCCTGATCACGCTGCTGGGTGGCATCGCGGCGTCCCTGCTGCCGACGGCGCAGTACCCCGAGCTCGCGCCGCCCGTGGTGCGTGTCGAGGCGACGTATCCGGGCGCGAGCGCGCAGACGATCGCGGACACGGTGGCGTCGCCGCTCGAGCAGGAGGTCAACGGTGTGGACGGCATGCTGTACATGCAGTCCAACAGCTCCGATGGGCGCTACGGGCTGGACGTGACCTTCGAAGTCGGAACGGATATCGACATGGCCGCGGTGCTGGTGCAGAACCGCGTGAGCATCGCGCTGGCCAAGCTGCCCGACGAGGTGCGGCGCCAGGGCGTGACGACACGCAAGCAGTCGACGAATCTCGCCGGCGTGGTGAGCCTGTCGTCGGATCTGAATGCCGATGGCACGCCGATGAACGATGACCTGTTCCTGGCGAACTACCTGGCGATCAACTGGCGTGACGAGTTCTCGCGTGTGCCGGGCGTCGGGGCGATCACGATTCTGCCGGCGAAGGACTACGGCATGCGGATCTGGCTTGATCCGCGCAAACTGCGGGCGCGTCAGTTGACGGTCAACGATGTGATCAACGCGGTGCGCGAGCAGAACGTCCAGGTCGCCGCGGGACGCATCGGCTCCGAGCCGGCGCCGGAGGGGACGGACTTTGAACTGACCATCACGGCCCGCGGGCGTCTTACGGATCCGGCGGAGTTCGCCCGCGTGATCATCAAGAGCGACAACGGGCGCATCGTGCGGATCGAGGATGTCGCGCGTGTCGAGCTCGGCGCGCGGGATTACGGAACGCTGGCGACATTCAACGGCCGCCCGAACGCGGTGCTGGTGGTGTACCAGTTGCCCGGGGCGAATCTGGTCGCGCTCGCGGAGGCGGTGCAGGCGAAGCTCGATGAACTCACGCCGCGGCTGGCGGCGGGGGTGCAGGCGAGATTCTTCTACGACTCGTCGATGTTCATCAAGGCCTCGCTGGAAGAGGTCATCAAGACGCTCATCGAGGCGTTCGTCCTCGTGTTCGTGGTGGTGCTGATCTTCCTTCAGAGCTTCCGGGCGACACTGATCCCGGCGCTGACGATCCCCATTTCGCTGGTGGGCACGTTCCTGTTCATGGCCGCTCTGGGCTTCAGCATCAACATGCTGACGATGTTCGGCATGGTGCTGGCGATCGGCATCGTCGTTGACGACGCGATCGTCGTCGTCGAGAATGTCGAGCGAAACATGACCGAGCACAAGCTCGGCGCGTTCGACGCGACGGTGCGTGCGATGCACGAGATCACCGGCGCGGTCATCGCGATCACGCTGGTGCTCATGAGCGTGTTCGTGCCCGCGGCGGCTCTGCCCGGGATCACCGGCGAGATGTATCGGCAGTTCGCGCTGACGATCGCCGCGAGCACGGCGCTCTCGGCCGTCTGCGCCCTGACGCTCAGCCCCGCGCTGTGCGCGATTCTGCTCAAGGGCGCTCACGCGGCGGGGCACGATGGCCCGGCCAAGGGCTTTATCCTCTTCCGGCCGCTGGTCTGGGCCGGGCGAGCGTTCAACCGGGTATTTGATCGGATTACGGCGGTGTATGTTCTGATCGCACGCGGGACGACACGGGTTGCCGCGGTGATGGTGCTGCTGCTTGTCGGCGTGATGGGGCTGACGGCGGTGGTGTACTCCCGAGTCCCGACGGGCTTTGTGCCGAACGAGGACCTTGGCTTTGCGGTGGTGGCGGCTCAGTTGCCCGACGGCGCTTCTCTGCAGCGCTCCCGCGATGTGATCGACAAGGTGCGCGTGCAGTTGCTGGGTGACGGCAAGAGCTTGCAGGGGATCGAGGGCATCGCCGATGTCGTGACGCTCTCGGGCTTCAGCGTGCTCGACGGCAACGGCTCGAACCTTGCCAACGCGTGGATCGTGCTCAAGCCGTGGGACGAGCGGGCCAGAACCGGGCGCTCGGTCAACGCGATCATCGGCGACATCAACGCGCGGGTGCAGCAGATTCAGGAAGCGCAGATGCTGGTCTTCTCGCTGCCGGCGATCCCCGGCCTGGGCAACGCCAGCGCGATCGATATGCGCGTTCAGGACCGCGGCAACCTGGGGCGGGACTCGCTGGCGCAGGCGACGAACGAGACGATCGGTGCGATTATGGGGCAGCAGCCGCGGACGATCGCTTTCGCGTTCAGTTCGTACCGGGCCGGCGTGCCGCAATTGCTGGTGGATATCGATCGTGAGAAGGTGATCAAGCTGGATGTTCCGTTGCAGACGGTGTTCGACACCCTTCAGGCGTCGCTGGGATCGGCGTATGTGAACGACTTCAACCAGTTCGGGCGGACGTGGCAGGTGAGCGTGCAGGCCGATGCGCCGTTCCGGCTGAGTCCGGTGGACATCACGCGGCTTGAGGTTCGCTCGCGGCGGGGCAACATGATTCCGCTCGGCTCGCTGCTGACTGTTCGCGACACGGTCGGGCCGGAGCGTGTGGCGAGGTACAACATGTACACGTCGTCGACGATCAACGGCATCCCGCTGCCGGGCGTCAGCAGCGGCGCGGGTATGGCGACGATGCTGGCCGCGGCCAAGAGCACGCTGCCGCCGGAGATGGGTGTCGAGTGGTCGGGGCTCTCGTACCAAGAGTCGCGTGTCGGCAACCAGGGTCTGCTCGTCTTCGGGCTGGCGATTCTGCTGGTGTACCTGATTCTGGCGGCGCAGTACGAGAGCTTCGCGACGCCGATCGCGGTGGTGCTGAGCGTGCCGCTGGTGATCATCGGGGCGATGCTGGCGCTGTCGTGGCGTGATCTTGACAACAACGTGTTCACGCAGATCGGGCTGGTGCTGCTGGTGGGCCTCGGGGCGAAGAACGCGATCCTCATCGTTGAGTTTGCGCGCGAGAACCGTGCCCGGGGCGTGCCGATCCGTCAGGCGGCGATCGACGCGGCACGGACGCGTTTCCGCCCGATCATCATGACGTCGCTGGCGTTCATCCTCGGCGTTGTGCCGCTGCTGTTTGCGACCGGCGCGGGCGCGGCGAGCCGGCAGGCTCTTGGCACCGCGGTGTTCGGCGGCATGATCGGCAACA
This sequence comes from Phycisphaeraceae bacterium, assembly GCA_021297895.1. Lineage (GTDB taxonomy): Bacteria > Planctomycetota > Phycisphaerae > Phycisphaerales > UBA1924 > JAJTHN01. Next base: position 48,505 of record JAJTHN010000021.1, read on the forward strand.
CGCTGCTCGGGCTCGTGTTCACGCCGGCGATGTACGTGGTGGTGCAGACCATGGCCGAGTGGGTCCGGCCCATGAAGCCCGCCGCGACGACGGGCTCATCGGGCCCGGGGCCGGCGGCGCCGGCGGTACAGACCGCCGCGGCCCATTGATTCGGGCACCCGTCGCTCGCCGAGACCGCGTCAGTGGCGCCGCTGCAAGACGAGAGGTTCAGAGCTCCATGCGTTCCCAATCGCCGGCGTCGGCGATCGTGCCGCGCGTCGCGGGCTCGAACCAGCAGCGAAAGAGCGCGATCGCGTCGTGGAGCTGATCGTGCTCGGGGCGGTCATCGCCGTCGGCCTCGGGGTCGATGATCAGGGGACCATCGGCGAGCATGAAGTGCTCATCAGGGCTGGGCGTGTGGTGCTCCACGATGAGGCCTTCCTCGATCAGCGCGGCCTGAATGTAGTCGTTTGTGCCGGCGCGGAGAATGACGAACCCGCCGGGCTCGCTGCGAGAGAGGTGCTCGACGATCGCGCGGACGTCATCCCACGTCGGGGATTGCACGATGCCGTTTGTCGGCTCGAGCGTGAGATCGGCCCATTCGAGTTCGAGGCTGCCGCCTGAGTGTTTCGTGCTCATGATGAGGATTCGGGACTCGGGTTGTTGATCAGTGGTCCTGGTCGGGCGATTCCAGCGGCAGGGCTCGCGCGTGGGTCAGGAAGCGGGCGTATTGATCGCGGGCTTCGGTCAGTGAATCGCCGGCGAACTTCTCGCGAAGAACGCGGGCGACCTCGAACGCGACGACGTTCTCAAGAACGACGCTCGCGGCGGAGACGGCGCAGATGTCGCTGCGCTCGTAGTCGCTCTGCGCGGCGGCCTTTGTGTTGAGGTTGACACTGGGCATGCCGCGGAGGAGCGTGGAGATGGGCTTCATCGCGGCGCGGACGATGATGGGGCTGCCGTTGGTCATGCCGCCTTCGGTACCGCCAGCGTTGTTGGTGGTGCGGACGAAGCCGAGGCTGGGGGTGTCCTTTCGAGCAGGGTCGAAGGCGATGGGGTCGTGGACCTCGTGGCCCCAGCGGTCGGCGCAGGCGAAGCCCAGGCCCATTTCGACGCCCTTGATCGCCTGAATGCCCATGACGGCCTGCGCGATGCGGGAGTCGAGTTTGTCCCGATAGTCCATCGTCGAGCCGAGGCCGGGCGGGCAATTGAAGACGTGGCACTCAATCAGGCCGCCGACGGTGGTCTTGTCGATTTTGGCCTGGCGGATGATGTCGTGCTGGGCGCTGGTCGCGGCGGGGTCGGGGCAGTAGGTGTCGCTGGCGTCGCGGTCGGCCTTGTGGCGGGCCAGATGCTCGGCGGTGATGGCCACGTTCGTGCGGACCTGATGGATCGAACGGACGAAGCCGAACGCCTCGATGTCGAACTGCTTGAGAAGACAGCGGGCCAGAGCGCCGGCGGCGACCCGCGCTGCGGTCTCGCGGGCGCTGGCGCGTTCGAGTGTTTCGCGGCAGTCGGTGGTGAGGTACTTGATGCTGCCGGCAAGGTCGGCGTGGCCGGGCCGCGGCGTGTGAACGGGGGGGGTGCGCGTGGTGTCGTCCAGCCGCGAGTCGCGATTGGGGATTCGCAGGGTGATGGGCGAGCCGATGGACTTGCCCAGTCGGATACCGGAGAGGACCTCGGCACGGTCGGTCTCGATGTTCTGACGCCCGCCGCGGCCGTAGCCGCCCTGGCGGCGTTCGAGTTCGGCGTTGATGAAGTCCAGGTCGATCGGGACGCCGGCGGGCATGCCGACGATGGTGGCCAGGAGTGCGGGGCCGTGGGATTCGCCTGCGGTCTGGTAGGAGAGTTGGGACATCGCCGTAGGGTAGGTCGGCGCTATGCTCCGCCCCATGCCCGGCACGCTTCCGCTGCGACAGTACGACCTGGTGATCGCCGACATCGACGGATGCCTGGTGAGCGAAACGACCGCGCCGTTTGACCTGGAGTCTCTGGCCACAGTTCGGCGGTACAACGAGCTGGCGCTGGAGCGCGGGGATCGGCCGATTGTGACCCTGTGCAGCGGACGGCCGCAGCCGTTTGCGGAGAGCATCTGTCGGCTGATCGGGAACACGACGATGCCGTGCGTGTGCGAGATGGGTGTGTGGACCTATCACCCGGGAACGAATCGTTACGAGATGGACCCGGCGATCACGCCGTCGCACCTGCGAGCGGTGGGGGAGTTGTCGGCATGGGCGGCGAGTGAGTTCGGCGGCATCGGCGTGACGCAGCAGCCGGGCAAGAACGCGAGTGTGACGCTCTGGCATCCGGATACCCGACGGCTCCGTGAGGAGATCTTCCCGGCGGTCGAGAAGCGGATACGCGAGTCGGGCTGGCCGTTTCGCGTGTCGATGACGTGGTACTACATCAACTGCGATCTGGCGCACGTGTCAAAGGGTTCGGGGATCGACCGGCTGTTGAAGATGACCGGTCTCTCGCGGGCTCGGCTGGCGGGGATCGGCGACACGACCGGGGACAAGTGCATCGCTGAACGCGTGGCGTTCTTCGCGTGCCCGAGCAATGCGCAGGCGGGGATCAAGGAACACGCGCACTACATCGCGAGCAAGCCGGAGGCCGAAGGCGTTGTGGAGATTCTCGAGCGGCTGATCGGCTGAGGCTTGGAGTGCTGCGCGGCGGCGGGCGGGGATGGCAAAGCGTGAATCGCTGAGCGTGACCGTCGCCCGATCATCATCGCTGAGCACTTAGAGAACGAGCATCGCGTCGCCGAAGGAGTAGAACCGGTAGTTGCTGCTCAGCGCGGCGGCGTACGCGGCCTGCAGGCGGGCGACGCCGCGGCTGGGGATATCGGCCGTACCGGGCGTGCTGTCCAGCAGCGACGCGATCATGGCCATGAGCGTGCTGCGGGGCAGATGGAAGTTGGTCAGCATGCTGTCAAGGTGCTTCCAGCGGTGGCCGGGGGTGATGAGGAGTTTGGTCCAGTGCTCGAGCGGCGTGCCGTCGAGCGCGGGCTGCAAGGTTGGGAAGGATTCGAGCGTGCGGGCGCTGGTGGTGCCGACTGCCACGACTCGGCGGCCCTGAGCACGAGCACGCGCGATGACTCTCGCTGAGTCGGGCGGGATGGTGCACCATTCGCTGTGCATGGGGTGCTGTTCAACGAACTCGCACTCGACGGGCTTGAAGGTGCCGGTTCCGACGTGAAGCGTGACATCGACGCGGTGCACGCCGCGGGCGGCGAGGCGGCCCAGGAGTTCGGGCGTGAAGTGCAGTCCGGCGGTTGGCGCGGCGATGGAGCCGGCCGCGCCGTGGCTCGCGTTGGTACCGCTGCCGGGGCCAGCAGGGCCGGCGGGGCCGGTCGAGGGCTGGTCCGCTCGGGCGTAGACGGTCTGATACGTCGCGCGGTCGTCGCGTTCGCTGGGCGTAGGAGCGTCGGCGTGGCGCTTGCGGGCGGCGAGGATGTAGGGGGGCAGCGGGGTGCTGCCGACGCGGTCCAGAAGCGCGATCGCGCCCAGGGCCAGCAGATCGGCGGGGCCATCGGGCGAGCAGATCCACGCGCCGGCCTCGCCCTGGCTTTCTGAGCGATGGTGAAGGATGAGCGAGAGTTGCGTGGGCTGGCCGTCGGCGTCGTAGAGCGCGATGCGGGCATTCTCGCGCATGCGTCGCCCCTTGAGCATCACGCGCCAGCGGCTCGGGTCGGATTCAACGGGGCCGAGGTACAGGCCCTCGACCTTGCCCATCGTGTCGGCGCGCACGCCCTGGATCCGCGCGGGGATGACGCGAGAGGTGTTGACGACCAGCACGTCACCGGGAGAGAGATACTCCGGCAGATCCCGCACTTGGCGGTGCTCGATGAACTCGGGGTCGGCCCGGCGGAGCACGAGCATGCGAGCCGAGTCGCGCGGCGAAACCGGCGCGGTCGCGATGCGGTCTTCGGGCAGCGTGTAATCGAGCGCAGCAGTCGGAAGCACCAAGTTCTCCACGGGCGGTCGGCGATCGTTGACGCCCCAGCACCCGGGGTCCAGTTGATGCTCGGGGTGTTGCCTGCGGGCAACACGTGGCGATCGGGAAACACCGAGAACCGAACGAGAGCCTCAAATTGGGGCCGAAATACCAGGGATTCTCGGGCATTTCGGGGCCGGAAACGTCTGGCATGCGGATCGTTGGATGTTCCGCATGCGCATCGGAGACCTCGTCAAACAAGCGACACTTCCCTACACCCTTGCGTCGCTGCTGAGCCAGCAACAGCAGGCCGCGGGGGTCATTCCCGGGCTGACGCAGCCGACGGGAGCACCGGCGGCGGGAGGTGCGTCGACGACGAGCGGTCGGCAGCGTGCGGCGTCAGCGCCGACGCAGACGTTTCGATTCAGCGAGCCGGTTGATGTGGTGGACCTGTCACCGGCGGTGCGTTCGGGGCTTGCGCGTCAGGCGTCGCGGAGCAGCGCTCAGCGTCGGGACGAAGGCGGGGCCGCGGGCGATGAGTTTGCGAGCGATGGCGCGATGGGATTGCTCGAGACGCTTGTGCGTGAGCGACAGGTGATGAACGTGACGATTCCCGGCCGCGGCCGGTCTTCGCCGACGGTGAACCTGATGTTCGAGACCGAGTCGGTCTATCGCCTGATCCAGCCTGTGAACACGGGTCAGTTGGTCGACGCGCAGGCCTGATGGCCAGCGGCGTGGCGGAGAGGTTCGGCTCGAGTTCTCGGGCTTCCCCTGAACCTGCGCCATGTGGGGACCAGGGACTGACCTCAATGGGGTGGAATCAAGGGTGTGTGCGGTGCAGAACGCGTGCAGATGCGTGCGTTTGTGCGGCGTTTTTGTAGAATGAGATTCCCGGTGAGCGCCAGGGCCTCGTCGCTCGGGCGCGGGCCGGGCGACGCAGATTTGCGTCGCCCCTTTGACGGCCTTTGCAGGAGAATCTCGATCATGGCCACCTTCCCCACCGCCCAGATTCGAAACGTGGTGCTGACCGGACACCTTGGCAGCGGCAAGACGACGATTGTTGAGCGGCTCTTGTTCGACACGCACGCGATCGGGAAGATGGGCTCGGTGGGTGACGGATCGACGGTGAGCGACTTTGAGGCTGAAGAGAAGCATCACAAGCACTCGCTGTACTCGTCGCTGGTGCACTTTGTGCACAACCGCACACTGGTGAACGTGATCGACACGCCGGGGAGCCCGGACTTCATCGGTCAGGCGGTGAGCGTGCTCGCGCCGGCGGAGATGGTCGTCGTGGTGATCGACGCGGCGCGGGGGATCGAGGTGACGACGCGGCGGGTGATGAAGGTCGCGGGGGAGTTGGGAATGCCTCGGCTGGTGCTGGTGAACAAGATCGATCATGAGGAGAAGGACCTTCCCGGGCTGCTCGAGGAGATTCGCGAGGCATTCGGCAAGGAGTGCCTGGCGATCAACCTGCCGGTGCGGAGCGGGACGGATGTGATCGATGTGTTCGACCATGCCACGCCGCAGGCCGGAGCGGGCGGCGGGATCGAGGCGGACTTTTCGAGTGTCGCCGCGGCCCATCAGGCGATCATCGAGCAGGTGGTCGAGATGGATGAGGAACTGACGGGCGAGTACTTCGAGAAGGGCGACCATCTCGATCCGATCAAGTTGCGCGGAGCGTTCGAGTCGGCGATGCGTGCGGGCCACCTGGTGCCGGTTGCGTTCTGTTCGGCGCGGACGGGAGCGGGGATCGGCGACCTGCTGCACATCATCACGGATCTGTGCCCGACGCCGCTGCACGAGACGCCGCCGGCGCTGATGCAGGCGGACGCTGACGGGAAGAAGACGATTTACGATCCGGAGGTTGATCCGAGCAAGCCGGCCGTTGCGCACGTCTTCAAGATCGTCAACGATCCGTTCAAGGGCAAACTCGCGGTGTTCCGGGTGATTCAGGGCACGGTCAAGGCCAAGAGCGAGTTGTTCCACAACGAGGACAAGAAGCCGGTGCGAATCGGGCACTTGTTCAAGATCCGCGGCGCCGAGCACACAGAGGTGGATCACCTGACGACGGGCGACATCGGGTGCGTTGCGAAGGTGGATGAACTCAAGTACAACAGCGTGCTGCACGCGGATGCGAGCCTGCACCTGCATGCTCCGGAGGTCCCGCTGCCGCGGCCGCTTTACGGCGTGGCGGTGGAGCTGAAGAACCATGCCGACGAGACAAAGTTCACCAACGCGATGCACAAGTTGATGGAGGAGGATCCGTGCTTCGCGATGGAGCGTGTCGCGGCGACGGGCCAGACGGTGCTGCGTGGGCAGGGTGAGCTGCACCTGCGGATGATGCTCGAGCGGCTCAAGACCCGGTACAACATCGAACTGACCACGCAGCCGACGAAGATCGCGTACAAGGAGACGATCACGGCCAAGGCCGAGGGGCACCATCGCCACAAGAAGCAGACGGGCGGCGCGGGGCAGTTCGGCGAGGTGTTCCTGAGGGTCGAGCCGCTGCCGGCAGATCACGAGACTGGCTTCGAGTTTGTCAACGCGACGGTCGGCGGATCGATTCCGCGGCAGTTCATGCCCGCGGTGGAGAAGGGCTGCCGCCAGGTGCTGACGATGGGCGCGATCGCGGGGTATCCGCTGACGGGCGTCCGCGTCGAGGTGTACGACGGCAAGTACCACGATGTGGACAGCAAAGAAGTCGCGTTCGTCGCGGCGGGAAAGAAGGCGTTCATGGACGCCGTCGCCAAGGCCCGGCCCGCCCTGATGGAGCCGTGGGTGCTGCTCGAAGTCACCGCACCCGCGGCGAAGATGGGCGACCTGACGGCGGACATTTCGGGCAAGCGTGGACGGGTGCAAAGCAGCGACATTGATGGCAGCGATCAGTGCGTTATCCGAGCACACGTGCCGCTGAGTGAACTGGCCAACTACACCAGCCAACTCAAGAGCATGACCGGCGGTCAGGGCTCGTACACGCTGGAGTACAGCCACGATGAGCGAGCGCCGAGCGAGGTGCAGGCGAAGGTTGTGGCGGCGTTCAAGCCGAAGGATGAGGACGACTGAAGACTCGTTTCACACGAGCCCGAAAGCGGGCGTGATCAGGCGCGGTCGCGCATAGCCATTCGGACGAGTCCTTCGCAGAGCGAAGGCGTGCTGACACCCGCGTGGCGCGCGGCTTTGGGGACCAGAGAGTGGTCCGTAAAGCCGGGTGTGGTGTTGATCTCCAGCAGCCAGGCGACGGGCCCGCCCGCCGCGTGTTCGAGCATGAAGTCGACGCGGGCGATGTGCCGGCAGCCAAGCTCGCGGGCCAGGGCGACGCTCTGCGACTTGATTCGCTCGGCGATTCCCGCGGGCAGGTCGGGGTCGAGGATGTAGCGGGTGTCGTCGCGGTTGTACTTGGCCTCGAAGTCGTAGAGGCCCTGGGCCGGGCCGATCTCGATGATCGGCAGTGCGTGGCCATCGATCACGCCGACCGTCAGTTCTCGCCCGGGGACCTTGCGTTCGACGATGTACGAGCGATCGGGATTCGACGCACGTTCGGCACGGATCGCGGCGATCGCGGCGATCGCGGCGGCGTACTGCTGCGCGGTGTCGCAGACGTGCAGACCGATGGTGCTGCCCTCGTGAATGGGCTTGATGATCGCCGGAAGACCCGCGGGACATGTCGGGTCGGCGGGATTGAGGACGAAGCCATCGGGCGTGGGAATGCCAAGACGGCTTGCCGCGAACTTGGTCGCGACCTTGTCCATCGCCAGCCGCGCCGCACGGGGGCCCGAGCCGACGAACGGTCGGCCGTCCTGAACGAGAAGATCCTGCAGCGGGCCGCCCTCGCCATAGGGGCCGTGAAGGTACGGAAAGATGGCCTCACCGGGCAGTGCGCGCAGTTGGTCGAGGCTTAGGCGGTCGATGATCTCAAGATGGACCGCGAGTTTGCCGGTGGAGCGGAGCGCCTCGGCGATGCCATTGGACGACTTGATGGAGACGGGCCGTTCGCTGTCCGGGCCGCCGCCAAGGACCAGCACGCTTGCGGGGAGCGGGCCGATGGTGCGGTCCTGAGCATCAAAGCGTGAGGCGAGTTCGCTCGGCATGAGGTGGGCTCGGCGGGGAAGGTTCGCGGCAAGAGCGTTCGGGGGCGGCTGAAACTGGTGAATCAGAGGTGATGTGCGTCGGTAGCGGGCGGTGTGCTCGCGGGGCTTGCGCCCCAGACGGCGACCTCGGGCACGAGCCACAGGCCGAACGTGGACTGGACCCGTTCCTGCACCTGGCGCATGAGCGACAGCACATCCGCGGCGCGGGCGGTGGGGCTGGGGGTGACGGTGAAAAAGTTGGCGTGCTGGGGGCTGACGGTCGCGCAGCCGACGCGCAAGCCCTTGCAGCCGGCCTTGTCGATGAGCATGCCCGCGGAGACCTTGCTGCCGGCGACGGCGATACCGGGTAGGTCTCGCTGGAGGATGGGGTTCTTGAACGCGCAGCCGGCGGAGTGCTCGGCCATTGGCTGCGAGGCGCTCTTGGCGGCCATGATGTCCTTGAGTTTCTTGCGGATGGCCTCGGCATCGCCCCGGCGGAGCTTGAACTCCACGCTGGTGACGATGAACTCTCTGCTTTTGGCGGGGTTGCCGGGGAAGAAGTTGGTGGAGCGGTAGGTGAACTCGATCTGGTTTCGCTTGAGGGTTAGAAGGTCGCCGCCGCGGGTCAGGCCGGTGACGGAGTGGAGACAGTCGCCGGTCTGGCCGTAGGTACCGCCGGCGTTCATGACGCACGCGCCGCCGACGGTGGCGGGGATCCCGCCGAGGGTCTCAAGCCCGGCCAGACCGCGACGGGCACACTCGGTGATGAGTTGCGGGAGTTTGGCCGCGGCACCGGCGCGAACGATGACGCTCGGCGTGCCCAGCCCCGCCGCGGAGGGAGCATCGATGAACTCGACGCCGGCAAAGTCACCCTCGAGCGCAACGACCAGTTCGCGGACACCCTCATCGGCGACGAGCAGATTCGCGCCATCGCCGAGGATGCGCAGGGAGCGGTCGAGTTCCAGGCACGCCCGGAGTTGATCCATCGAGCGGGCGCGGGCGAAGCGGTCGGCGGTGCCGCCGACGTTGAACCATGTGACGATCGGGTGGTTGGTGGCGATGTCGACGGTGGGGGCCACGATCATGCTCTCTCCGATCACCCGCGAGCGGAACGCGGATGGGGCGGTGCGGTGTTGACAGAGTGAACGGCAGGGATGGCCGGGCGGGCGATCAGGCGTTGCTCGCGCGAGCGAGGAACTGCTGGCCGATCTGGTAAACGGGGCCGGCACCCATGACGAGCACAACGTCGTTCGGTCGGCAGATGACCTCGAGTTGCTCGACGATGGCCTCGAACGGGTAGAGGTGCATGGCAAAGACGCCGCGTTTGCGGAGTTCATCGACCAGGTCGCCGGCCGTGACCTTGGACTTTTCTTCCTGGCTGTCGCGGACGAAGTAGATGTGCGGAACGATGACGACGTCGGCCTCGCTGAAGGCGACGGCGAACTCCTGCATGAGGTGTCGCGTGCGGCTGTGCTGGTGAGGCTGGAAGATGCAGATCAGCCGGCCACCGTTCTTCTGGGGTTGCTCGAAGTGCCGGATGGCGCGGAGGGTGGCGTCGCACTCGGTGGGATGGTGGCCGTAGTCGTCGTAGACCCGGACGCTGCCGCCTGTGGGCAGGGGGCGGGTGCCGAGGAGTTGGGCCCTGCGATCGACGCCGCGGAAGGCCGAGAGACTGCGTGAGATGCTCTCCGGTGCCGCACCCAGGTGCAGCGCGAGGGTCGCGGCGAAGGCGGCGTTCATCGCGTTGTGCTCGCCGGGCATGAGCATGGTCCATTCCAGGACGACCTTCTGCTCGGGCGAGACGAGGCTGGCGGTGCGGGAAGCGCGGTCGTAGCGGACGCTCCAGTCGGCATCGGGCGAGAAGCCGATGGTCGCGACACGCGCGGCGACGCCCGCGGTGACCTCTCGACGGTGGGCGTTGTCGTGCGCGATAAGCAGAAGTCCGCCGTCGCGCTCCGGGGCGACCAGGCGGGCGAAGTGCTGGAAACTCTCGACGACCGCATCGAGCGAGCCGTAGATGTCCAGATGGTCGGCCTCGACGCTGGTGATGCACGCGACGCTGGGGTGGTAGTTGTGGAACGAGCGGTTGAACTCGCAGGCCTCGGCGAGCAGGATGCCCGGACGGCCGCTGAGCGGGCCGACCGGAAGGCTCTCCTGACCCAGCACGAAGCCGGGGCTGTGTGCGCTGCTCGCGGGTGCGGGGGCTTTCGTGCCGGCGAGTTGGGCGCAGGTTGCGCCGACGATCGCGGTGGAGGCCAGGCCGGCATCGCTGAGGATGCACGAGAGCATGCTGGTTGTGGTGCTCTTGCCGTGGGTGCCGGCGATCGCGACGCCGGTGCGGCCGATCATGCAGCGGCCCAGAGCCTCGGCGTAGGTCAGGTGCTCGATGCCGCGGCGGACGGCCTCGAGGAGTTGCGGATGGTCGGGCTTGATCGCGGCGGAGCAAACGACCAGATCGCAGCGATCGGTGGAGTCTGTGCCGGGGAGCCACTGGCGTGATTGGTCAAAGTCAACGCTGATGCCGTCGTCGGCAAGTGCGTCGGTCGCCTCGCTCTGGGACATATCGCTGCCGCGGACGATCGCGCCGCGAGCGCGGAGCATGCGGGCCAGGCCGCTCATGCCGCAGCCGCCGATGCCGATCATGTAGACGTACCGGCCCTTGAGGTTCCATGCCTGCTGATTCGACCAGTCGTGGGCGAGCGTGGTGGCGGGGGGCATGGGTGCGGGCCTGCTTGAGATTGCGGGAGCCGCGGGCTGGGTGTTCGATGCGCCAGCGGGGCTGGCGGTCTGAACGGGCGTGAGGTTCGACGGCGAGGTGACGATCGGGCTCATCGGGGCAATATCGGCATCGCGGCGCGTGGCGGGCCAAGTTTCCGCGGTGCACTTTCGCGTCCCGCCGCGGCGTTGGAGTCGCGGCGGCGGGAACGCCCGCGAGCGCGGGTGCCAGGGCCGGACCGCGCCGGTCGGCGCTGGTCAGCGCCGCGGCCCCTCGCGGACGGACTGCATCTGCCTGCGGACCATTTCTCGCATGCGCTGGGCGTCCACGGCGGACATTCCGGCGGCCTTGAAGTCCACGGTGATCGCATCGATCCAGCGTTCTTCGACGAACGTCAGGCCCAGGCGGGAGACCAGTTCGGTCTCCAAGCCGGCCATATGCCCGGCTCCGTAGAACGCCGCGATGGACCGGACGGCGGGCTCATCGCGAATGATCCTGGCGATGTCGTTCATCACGACCTCGTTGCGGTCGTGGAGGATCACCTTCATCATGGGGGCCATGGCGGCCATCGGGCCGGTGCCGGAACGGGCGGCCTGATCGAGCATTGTGTCGGAGGATGCGAGGACCTCGACCATCATGACCTTGACGGTGGTGGACATGGTCTTGCTCATGCCGATGAGTCGGAGCATGAGGCCCATGGCGCGGGCGCCGAGGCTCTGGCCGCTGAGGGTGTTCAGGAGCATTCCGGGGTCGCCGCCGTTGGCCTCGATTCGTTCGGCGACCTCGTCGGCGGACATGTCGCTGTTGCGCCAGTTGGGTTTGGATGTGTTGACGTGATCGAGTTGGAACTCAAGGCCAAGGGCATCGGCGAGTTGCTTCTGGATGCCTTCGGGCTCGGCGGCTTTGTTCGGCGTGATGGACTGCGTGAAGACGATGTTGTCGTCTGCGGTAGAGGTGCTGGGGCCGTCGGAGGTGATGATCGCGCCGAGAGCGGTGCGTGCCGCGGCGGGGGCGCCGTCGGGCTTCGCGTCGGGCTGGGCTGTGGCGGTGGGGGTCGGGGTGTAGGTCAGTGGACGGCCCCAGCCGTCGCTCATCATGCCCTGGGCGATTCGGTCGACTCGGGCGTTGCCGTCGGCGACTTCCGCGAGCGAGGCGGGGAGGCGGTTGTGCTTTCCGGCGTAGCGGGAAAGCAGCGTGGTGAGAAACTCAACGCGGCGGCGCGTGATCTTCTCGCGCGTTTCGTCGCTGGCATCGGCGGGAAGATCACGTGCCCCGGGCGGGCGGACGCCTTCGTACAGCACAACGTCGTGCGGGTCCAGAAAGTTCTGGCAGGCCTCGTAGAATGCCTTGTCGGCGATGTGGACCGCGCCGGCCAGGTGGATGACCGGACCGGTGCCGTCGGCCTTCTTGAGCGTGCGGACGGCGATCTGGAGCGTCATCGACTGTGTGTCTTTGCCGTCGATGATGCGGATGTAGTTCGCGCTGGTCGCCGCCGCCGGAGTGGTGGGCTGGGCGTCGTCATCCTGCATGAGGGGAGGAGGGGAGACGATCGCGCCCACCGCCGCGGCGGTGAGTGCGATGACTGAGAAAACTGAGAGTGAGCGGCGGGCGAGGGCGGATGCGGACATGGTCGGCTCCGGAGATGGGCGACGGCGGTCAAGGCACGGGGAGGAAGGTGTAGTCGACGGTCGTGTTCTGCACGCCGGGGGGAACGGTGACGGGGCCCGCGACATGCAGGTCAAGGTAGAGGATGGTGGCGGCGACCGTTCGCTGGTTGTACCACTGGATCATGCCGCGGTCGCCGGATTCCTGGTAGTTGTAGATCGGGTGGGGGGCGATGACCCAGGTTTTGTCGGGGCGAAGGACGAAGGGGAGTCGCCCGCCGGAAGGAGGAATGAGTGTGGAGAATGCGTCGCCACGGAGATCGTGGTCGTTGAGGGCGTAACTGGAACCGAGCAAGTTGTACATGGATTCGACGCGGCCGATGAAGGGGATGTCGCCGCCGCGATCGCAAGGCGAGCGGAACGGTTCGGCGGTCTGCGGCTCGCTGGATGCGTCGGGCGGGAATGGGTTGATGTTCAGGTACTGGTTGAGCGGTCGTCGCTCGACGCCGAACTCATTGATGCCGAAGGCGGGAAGCGAACCCTTCTTGCCGCCGAAGAGTGACGCGATGACGCGTTGCTCGCCGTCGGACTGGATGACGACCTGAGGGAGGTGATCCTTGAAGTCGGTGAGATAGCCCTGAAGCGCGACGCCCAATTGCTGGAGCCGCGCGGCGCAGGCGGTGTTGCGAGCGGCCTGTCGAGCGCCGGCGAGGGCGGGCAGGAGGATGCCGACAAGCAGCGCGACGATGGCGATGACCACCAGCAGTTCGATGAGCGTGAAGCCGTGCGGACGAATCCCGCGGGAGGCGTGTCGTGGCGCTCGGTGGATCACAGATCTTCTCCACGCTGGTGGCGATCGAGCATCCCCTGCACGGCGCGGCTGAGCATGTCGACGACGGGCTGAAAGCCGTCGTCGTCGGTGTATGGGTCGGGCACGTCCAGCTCATGATCCGGGCGGCCAGCCAGAGCCGGATCGTACATGCGGATGAGGCGGAGGCGGTCCTGCGGTGCGCCGCGCTGCAGCATGGTGCGGACGTTGGCTCGGTCCATGGCGATGAGCAGGTCGAGAGTGTCGAAGTCGCCGCCGGGGCGATCGCTGTTGAGTTGGCGAGCGGTGTGCGAGAAGGGGATGCTGTTGGCCTGTGCGATGGCGATAGTCCGCGGGTCGGCGGGCTGGCCGACGTGCCAGTGGCCCGTGCCGCAGGAGTCGACGCGGAAGCGGTCGAGCACGCCGCGGCGTTCGGCGGCCTGCAAAAAGATGACCTTGGCCAGGGGCGAACGGCAGATGTTGCCAAGGCAAACAAAGAGCACGCCGATGCGATCAGGCATGGGCGAGTTCTCCGTGCGAGTGCACGCTGGTGCCCGATCGCGGCTCTGCAAGACCCAGTTTGCGGGCGAGGGTGTCGACGAAGTTGCTCGGCGCGGCAAGGTGCGAGGCCAGACGCTGACCGACCGCCGCGCGGCGATGAGGATCGCTGAGCAGCGGAACGGCACACGCGCCCAGTGCGGGCATTGTCGCGGCCGTGGCGAGCAGCTCCGGGGCGATCGTGCCGAGGAACTCATCGCTCGCGGGGTCGATGGGCGAGAAGACGGGCACGCCATGACGTGCTGCCATCATCGCCGAGAGCAGACCCGCCCCCCCCGCCGGGCCGCGTGGCGGAACATCCATGCCCGCCACGCGCGAGGGATCAACGTTCCACATGACCAGATCCGCGGCCGGCAGCGCGGCGGCGGGCGGGCCGTCGAACGCGATGACCTCCCAGTGACGGCCGTGCAAACGGATGTACCGAGCGGCGCGCTGGAGTTGGCTCGACGCGTGAGCGCAAATGCCGACGGCCCGGATACCTGCTACTTGAAGAAGGCCCGTGACCCATGCGAATCGTCGAGCATCCCCGTCGCGGACCGGATCGCTCAGGAGCGAAATGACGACCTCGTCCGCACCGATGCGCAGCGCGGTCCGCGTGTCCTGCCGGCGGGCGAGCCACTCGCCGTCGCTGAGCAGGTCGTAGGGAGGTGTGAGCACGGCGACCTGATGCCCGTGGGTGCGCCAGGCGCTGGCGATCGCGTTGCAGAACGCGATCGCCGGCGTGCGGTGCAGATCCGTCGTTCGGATGTCGCGGGAGTCCAGCAGTACGGCGGCGGCGATGGGAATCCGCAGCGCGCGGGCGATGTCGAGTGTGGGCGTGCCCCAGCAAAGCACCTGTGCGCTGGCATCGAGGCGATTGGCGTGAGGCATCATCGCGCCGCCGGGTCGGACAAGGCGTGCGATCGGGCCGAGATTGGCCGCGCGGGGAGAGAATCGGGCGGAGATTCTCAGGCCAAGCGAGCGAGCGTCGCGTTCATCGCGCGTGTTGCCGATGAGCCAGACGAGGTGATGCACGTTCGGAATCTCGCACGCGGCCCTGCAGGCGAGGAGTTCATCCTGGCCGCTCGCGCCGGGGCGCAGCAGGTGCACGAGTGTCGGGAACGATCCGGGTTGTGCGCGTCGATGGATCGTCACGTGCTCAGTCGCGGGTCGAGGGCTTCGGAGAATCAACGGGGACGGAACGCCGTGCGCATCACTGACGAACGTCGCGAACGCGGTTGCCGGGGGCGGCCAACGCGCGCTCAACATCGTAAAACAGGCGGGCGAGTTGGATGCCGGTCCAATGGGCCAGGTCCGTCTGAATCGAGACGATTTGCGTCTGGCTCGTCGGCGCCGTGGCGGCGGCGGAGGGGAGCGAGACGGTCAGCGGGTACCAGTCCAGTTCACCCGGTGGCGGCAGCAGCCGCTGCTCGCTCTGAGCGTCGATCACCTTCACGCGGAGCACCGCGGTGGGCGCGAGCGACTGGCCGTCGACGGTCAATGAGAAGGAGTCGACGGTCGCGTAGATGATCACGTCCGCCTTGACGGCGCGGGCGACCTCGATGATGCTCATCGGCGCCCCGAAGCGCTCGCCGCGGACCTGTGCCGCGGCGATGCGGGACTGAACCATGTCCTTGACGACCTCCTTTGTCAGCAGGGCCTGCTCGGCGGTGGTGCCGATGAGTTCACGGAGATTCCGGCTGGGAAGGACGCTGCGCCGGTCGTCGATGAGAATGACGTGGGTGCGTTCCTTGTCGAGCTTGAGCTTCGCCTCGATCTTGGGCGGACCCTGAGCGATCATCAGCGCCGGGGCGACGATGTTGCACCCGGCGGGAACGACGCACGCGACGCCGAGAACCGCAAGGGCAAGAAGGGTGCGGGGCGTTCGGCGCGAGGGTCGGTCGGCGGTCATGGTCGGCGGGCTCCGGGCATTCGAGGGCGGTAAGCGGCGGGCAACTTCGACGCGACGCGGTCCGGTGTGCCGATCAATAGTCCGGGTCGTACTTCTCTTCGTGCGTGTAGAAGAGCCAGGTCGCGCGGTCGATGAAGCGGCTGACAAGCACCGAGTTCACGCCGATGCGAGGGATCTCCGCTGGCCCTTGGCCCTCGACATCCGGGAACGACACGTCGACGGTCTTGCGGAACACCGCGTCGTCGGGCAGGGCCGAGTCGGCTTCGTACACGCTGACGACGCCCATCGCGCGGCCCTTCCAGAGCCACTTGTTGCCGGGGTCGGTCAGCCGGTAATCGCGAATGTCGATGACGACCAGGCGATCGCAGCCGAGCTGCTTGGCGATCTCGCTCGGCGAGCGCATCGACCAGCGCGGGTTCTGGAACTGGAACTGCAGCACGACCTCCGCCGGAACGACGCCCGTGGCGTTCGCGTTCTCTGTCAGTCGCTTGGTCGCATCGAGCGCGACCTTGCTGACGATCTCCGGATACTCGGCCTGGATGACCTGATCCGCCGTGACCATGACGGCGAAGCTCTTGCCCGTGAGGCCGACGTACTCGGCCTCGACCGTGACGGGCGTAGCGCGTCGTGCGCTCTCCATCATCGCCGCGCCAGCGCCGAGAATGTTGCAGCCCGAGAGCAATGCGACGCAGGGCAGGCAGAGCACGAAAGCCGCGGCGAGGCGGACTGACGCTCCGCGGGCGCGGCCGGGCGCTGCGGTTGCCGGGCAAGCGTGGCGGGCGTGGGTCGTCTGTAAGCTGTTCATCGCCGATCCTTCGATTGGGCCATGGTCGCTACGAGGGCCGGTCGGAGCACATCTTGGCGACCGGCGAACACCGCGGAATGTCGAAAGGTTAGGGCCCGTCGCCGGTACTCAGGCGGTAGTCGATGATCTTGCCGACCCAGGCGAGGAGGGCCAGAACGAGCAAGATCCAGATCACCCGCCAGGTCAGCAGCCGCGAGAGCGTGGAGCCAAGCGGCGAGCCCGTGACGGCGATGAATAGGCCAAGCCAGAACGCCGAAGCCGTCGCCAGCGCGAGGAGCAGACCGAATGGCTGAGCCATGAAGGAATCGAGGAATCGGCCGTTGGCGGCGTGTGCAAAGGCCGTGGTCATGCCGCAGGTCATGCAGGGGATGCCTGCCGCGGTGATCCAACCGCATTCGGGAAGGCCCAGCTGCGTATGGGTACCAAGCCCGGCCGGGCTTGCGCGGAGGATGTGCGCGACGGTCAGGACCGCCAGCGAGCCCACGGCTACGGCCCCTGCGAGAATCCGCTCGCCCATCTCCGCTCGCCGCGGCGGCATGGCCCGGGGCGGGGCGGGAGTGGTCATCGGGATGATCGCGGCGTGGTCTGGCACCGGAGCAAGGTAGTCCGCTATGATGAACCCGTCACTCCGAAATCGCAGACCCACGAGGCCCCATGATCAACGCTTCAGCTCTGTTTGGTTCGCTTCTGGCAAACGTCGAGGTCAGCAGTTATCTGCCGATTCTGCTGCTGCTGACCATCGCGATCGGCTTCGCGGTCACGAACCTTCTCGCATCGCAGCTTCTGGGCCCGAAGCGCAAGGGCAACGTCAAGCAGTCCACGTACGAGTCGGGCATGAACCCCGTCGGCACCGCCCGCAAGCGGTTCAACGTGCGTTTTTACCTCATCGCGATGGTCTTCTTGGTGTTCGACATCGAGATCATCTTCCTGTACCCGTGGGCCGTGACGTTTCCGAGCCTGGATCACGAAGTGTCGAACTCCGGCATCTGGCTGGGGCGGATCGTATTCTTCATCCTGACCACGGTCGTCGCCTATGTGTACGGGTATCGGAAGGGTGTCTTCAAGTTTGACTAAGGCGAACGATTGAGTACCAGCGAGCCTCCTTGGGTTCGTCTCTAGGTGTTCGTGCGGTTGTCTTGTTGGTGGTTCAAGTGGTTTCGGGTATCCCCGTGTGAAGACGGAGAATTCTGGCCGAGTTTGCGTGGAATCAACGCAGACAGCGTCGGAATTGGTCGATGAAGTCCGTGTTCGGCGACTGAGTCTCCGTTCCGGATTATGACCCTGATCCCATCATCAGCAAAGACCGACCGCGTGATGCCCGGGCTGGCCGAGCTTGAGCGGTTGATCGCGCAACGCGACGTGAAGGTCGTGTTCCAGCCGATCGTGTGTTTGCGATCAGGGGAGCTGCGCGGGTTTGAGGCGCTCGCCCGCCCGGGTGGCGGTTCAGGCTTTGCGCATCCGGGCGAGTTGTTCGACGTCGCGACGAAGTACGGCCGACTGTGGGACCTGGAGCAGGTCACGCGGGGGCTGGCGCTGGATCGCGCGGCGGACTTTCCCGATGGTGTGCTGCTGTTCCTGAATAACACGCCGCAGGTGCTGACGGACCGGCGGTTCGTGCCGAGCATCGAGGACGAGATCCGCTCCCGGCCCGGGCTGACGCCCGCGCGGCTGGTGATGGAGGTGACCGAGCACCTCGGCAGCGACGACACCGACGCGCTGGTCTCGACCGTCTGGGCACTCAAGTCGATGGGCGCTCAAATCGCGATCGATGATGTCGGCGCGGGAATCAACGGTCTGGCAAGGGTCATGCTCGTGCGCCCGCAGTGGCTGAAGCTCGACCGCTCGCTGATCGAGCGATTCGATGGCGATCCGTACAAGCTCAACCTGATCCGGTTCTTCGTGAACTTCGCCCGGCTCTCGGGCGTGAACATTCTGGCAGAGGGGATCGAGCGTCCGGAGGATCTGGACGTGCTGATGAGCACCGGTGTGCGGTTCGGGCAGGGTTTCCTGCTTGCGCGGCCCGCGCCGGGGTACCAGTTGCCGGACCCTGAGATTGTTCAGCGCATCCGACGCCATGCAGAGTTGACGCGTCCCGGCAGTGACAGCGAGGTTCGCGAGCGACCGCTCCGTGCGCTGGTCAGGCCCGCGAGGCTCGAGCAGGCCTCGACCCCGGCGAGCGACTGCGCGGCGGAGTTGCTGAAACTCCCCGACTGTCCGGGCGTGGTGGTGCTCGACGGGAGGCGATGCGTCGGTTGGGTGGATCGCCAGACGGTGCTCAAGATGGCGCAGGGCGCAGGGTCGAACGACCCGCTCGCGTACATCGTGCGGGGGCACAGCCCGGCGATGAGCAGCGATGCCACAGTTCGACAGGCGCTGGAGTTGCTGAGCCTCCGAAGCGATGCGGAACTGGCGCATCCGATCCTGATCACAGATGTTGATCGGGTCGTGGGCGTCGTGAGTGTGCAGTCGCTGCTCGCCGCGGCGGCGGGCCACCGGGACGAAGCGATGACGACCGACGAGCCACTGACAGCGTTGCCGTCACGCGTTGCGGCGGAGCAGCGGATTCGGCTGCTGATCGATGAGGCGGAGCGCTCGCCGGCCACCGCGGGGCACATCGCCGCGGCGATGATCGATCTGCGGGCGTTCGCGGCGTACAACGCCGGTGCCGGCTACGACGCGGGGAACAGGCTGATCCGCTCGCTGGCCCTGCTGCTTCAGCGTGAAGTCGCCGACGCGGTGATGGGCGGCTTCGCATCGCACCTGAGCGATGATCGGTTCCTGGTCATGGGCTCGATGAGCGAACTTGAGGGCCGCCTCCGATTGGTGATGGACCTGTTCGACGCCGAGCAGACGCGGCAGCGACTGCCCGGCACAAGCCAGCGCCCGATCTTGATGCGGGTGTTGTACCTCGGCGCGGTGTTCGAGCGGATCAAGGAAGCCCGCGAACTCTTCAAGCTTGAGCACGACATGCGGGCCAAGGCCGCGAGGTTCGAGGATGAATGCCCGTCACGCAGCATCTTCGTTTCCGATGAGCGGAACACCAATCGTCATGGGTTCATGCGGCGATCGGCGTGAGCGCTCAGGCGACCTCGAAGATCACGTCGACCTCGACCGGCGCGTTGAGCGGCAGGCTCGGGCAGCCCACGGCGGCGCGGGCATGACGGCCGTGCTGGCCGAAGATCTCCACGAGCAGGTCGCTCGCACCGTTGGCGACTTTCGGGTGTTCGGTGAACGCCGCTTCGCACGCGACGAACACGCCCACACGCACGACCCCGACGATCGATGAAAGCGCGACGACCGTGCTGGCCGCGGCCAGCGCGTTGAGCACGCACGTTCGAGCGCAGGCCTGAGCATCGGCGAGCGAAACCAGGCCGGGGCTCGTACCGACCGGCCCGGTGTGCGTAAGGACGCCGTCGACGAAGGGCAACTGCCCTGCGGTAAAGACGAGCCCGCCGCTGCGGCGTGCGGGGATGTATGACGCGACCGGCTTCGGTGCCGCGGGCAGGACGAGGCCCAGAGCGGCCAGACGTTCGGTGATGGAGCTCTTCATGCGCGAGCGTAGTCCGGGCGTGCCGCCGGCACGAAGCGATCAGCGGCTGTCGAACTCTTCGTGCACAGCTCGCACGGCCTCGGGCCCGGCGTCCTTGTCGACCGCGAAGCAGACCGACAACTCGCTGGAGCCCTGGGCGATGGCGATGATATTGAGGTTCTTTCGGGCGACGGCGCTGAAGATCCGCGCGACGACGCCGGGCACGCCGCGCATGCCCGATCCGACGGGGGCAACGATCGCGATGTTCCCGACGACATCAATGCCATGGAGCACCGGTGCGGACGTGGACGTGTCGGACGTCGCGGGCGCATGAATCGTGCGGGTGCCGATGAACGGCCGCATGGAGCGTTCGAGCGCGGTCTTGGCACGATCGAGTTGAGCCATGGATACCACGACACTGATGCCCGCTTCGCTGACGCTCTGGCAGATCATGTGCACGTTGATGCGTGCGGCCGCGAGTGCGTCGAAGAGTGCCGCGGCGGTGCCGGGTCGGCCGATCATGCCCGCGCCGCCGACGGTGATCATGGCCATGTTCTTGAGCATGGGCACGCTTCGCACGGCGGTCTCGCCGGGACGGCGCGCATCGGGCTGACCGACCGCCGAGCCGATGAGCGTGCCCGGGTTGTCGGGCTTGAAGGTGTTGCGCATCCGCACGGGAATGCCGTGTTCCGCGGCGGGCTCGAGCGCCCGCGGGTGCATGCTCTTGGCCCCGAACTTGCCCATTTCGATCGCCTCGGCGAAGGTCAGGTGCGAGAGCAGCCTCGCGCCGGGGACAAGTCGTGGGTCGGCGGTCATGAGGCCGTCGACATCGGACCAGATGTGGATCTCGTCGGCACCGAGGGCCGCGCCGAGGATTGTGGCCGTGTAGTCGCTGCCTCCGCGACCGATGGTGCTCATCACGCCGCTCTGCGTCTGGGCGATGAAGCCGGCGACGACGACGGGTGTTCGGGCCTCGACCAGCGGCGCGAGGCGGTCGCGGACCTGCATGAGGCTGATGTCCATCAGCGGGTCGGCCTCGCCGAAGTGGTTGTTCGTGACGATCCCGGCGTCGCCGCCATCGAATCCGCGTGCGGGCGAGCCGCAGGCCACGCCCAGCGCGGCGGCCATGAAGCGCGTGCTCATGCGCTCGCCGAAACTCACGACCGCATCGCGCGAGCGTGCGGTGCACTCGCCGACGGCCATGATGCCGGTCGCGAGCGATTCCAAACGCGAGAGCAGCTCGCGCGTCTCGGCAAGGCAGCCCAGCGCGTCGGCGGTGGACTCGTGCGCGGAGCGGACCTGTGAGAGCACCTGCTCGACGCTGGATCGATCGCCCGCCTCCGCGTGGTCGGCGATGGCCAGGAGTTGCTCGGTCACGCCGTCCATCGCGCTGACGACGGCCACGACGTGATGCTGACGCAGCGCCTGGGCGACGAGCGATGCCGCGTGACGGATCTTCTCGCTTCCGGCCATCGATGTGCCGCCGAACTTCATGATCAGCTTCATGGAGCGTTCTCCCTTCCGGTGCCATCAGCGGGCGGACAAGGCGATATCAACAAGGTCGCGCAGGACGGCCGCAGCGGTCTCGTGGGCGCCCGCGCCGCGCCCGAAGAGCGCGAGTTCACCCGCGTGCTTGAGGTCGATCAGCAGGACGTTGCCTCCGGCGGGCACATCGAGCCTGCTGCCGATAGGAACGCGCACGGGCTCGACGCGTGCACTGAGCGTTGTTGCATCGAACGACGCGACAAGTTTGATGACCTGCCCCTGCGCCTCGGCGTCGGCATGATCTCGTGCGGAAACGCCGCGGATTCCGACGGTGCGGACATCGTGCACGCTGATGCTCCGGCCCGGCGGAATCGCCGGGGCGTGGCAGGCGATGATCGCGGTCTTCATCGCGGTATCCCAGCCGTCGACGTCGTTGGATGGGTCGGCCTCTGCCCAGCCCAGACGCTGGGCCTCGGCCAGTGCGCTGTCGAAGGTCGCGCCGCTGGAACGCATCTGCGAGAGGATGAAGTTCGTCGTGCCGTTGAGAATCGCGCGGAACCCGACGAGCGTGTCGCCCATGACCGCGGCCCGGGCGAGCGTGAGCATCGGCGTGCCCGCGCCGACAGTCGCGGAGTATCGCAGGAGCACGTTATTGACCGCCGCGGCCTCCGTCAGGGCAGCAAACGCTGTGCTCAGCGGTGCCTTGTTGGCGCCGATGACGTGCAGGCCCGCGCCCATCGCCGCGAGGAGGCGGTCCGTGGCGGGGCGAGGCGATCGCATCTGTGTTGGACCGAGTTCGATGAGCACGTCAGCGCCGCTGTGCGCGATGACTTCGGGCAGATCATCCTGCGATGCGAGCGGGCGACCATCCGGCAGCGACGCGACGCCCGCGGCGCCGGGGCGCTTTACGCCGAGCACTTCAGCGTGCGCGAGTCCGTCTTCGCAGAGTGCGACCCCCTTACTGTCGGCAACGCCGACGAGTCGGGTCTCGACGCCGAAGTGGGAGGCCAGTTCGGCTCTGCGGGCGTCGAGCAGTTCGAGCACGCCCTTGCCGACAACACCGAGCCCGACGATGAACAGCCTCATGAGCGTCTCCGGATCGTGCCCGTTCGCGCGGGCGCGGGTTGCTTGCACCGTTGATGGTCAGCGAAGGTCGCGCCGCGCCTTGCGGAGGAACGCGGCGGCCTCGCGCAGTTGCTCGCGGACGCGCCGCGGAGCGGTACCGCCGACGATGTCGCGCTTGGCCAGAACGCGGTCGATCGACAGGTGCGGATAAAGGTCCGTGCCGATGCGTTTGTCGATGGCGGTGAGTTCCGCGATCGGCAGTTTGTGCAGCGCGACGCCGAGTTCCAACGCTCGACGCGTGATGCGTCCGGCGATGTGGTGCGCATCGCGGAAGGGCACGCCCTTGCGTACGAGGTAGTCGGCCAGGTCGGTGGCCGCGCTGAAGCCGTCGTCGGCCGCGGCCATGCAGCGCTCGCGGTTGATCCTGATGCCGCGGAGGCACTCGGGCACGACGGCCAGACACAAGCGGGCGTGGTGGACGCTGTCGAACAGCGGCTCCTTGTCCTCCTGCAGATCCTTGTTGTACGCGAGGGGCAGTCCCTTGAGCGTGGTTGCGAGTCGGACGAGGTTGCCGAGGAGGCGACCGGCTTTGCCGCGGAGCAGTTCCGCCGCGTCGGGATTCTTTTTCTGGGGCATGAGCGACGAGCCGCTGGTGACTCGGTCGGCCATCTGCAGGAAGCCGAACTCGCTGGAGGAGTACAGCACCAGGTCCTCGCCCAAGCGCGACAGGTGCGTGCCCATGAGCGTGATGGCGCTGAGGGTCTCGAAGATGAAGTCACGGTCGCTCACCGCGTCGAGGCTGTTGCGGCTGGGACCGATGAACCCCAGATCGTCTGCCAGCGCATCGCGATCGATCGGGTACGCCGTCCCCGCCAGAGCGCCGGAGCCGAGCGGCAGTTCAAGAACGCGCGGGAGCGCATCGCCGAGGCGATCAAAGTCGCGGCGGAACATCTGCACGTACGCGAGCGCCCAATGCGCAAAGAGCACGGGCTGGCCGCGTTGAAGGTGCGTGTAGCCGGGCAGCACCGTGCCGGCCTTGAGTTCCTGCTCGGCGAGCGCGGCGAGGCTCTCCATCGCCGAGATCAGGAGCGTGCGGAGTTCGATGATGTGGCGTGCTGTCCAAAGGCGAACGTCGGTGGCGACCTGATCGTTGCGAGAGCGGCCGGTGTGGAGCTTCTTGCCAAGGTCGCCGACGAGCGCGATGAGTTCCCGCTCGACGAAGGAGTGCACATCCTCATCGCTCGCGTCCGCGATCGTGCTGGTCCGCGGATCGATCTCCCGGTCCCGCAGCGTGCGCAGGGCCTTGATGATCCGGTTGACCTCGGCGGGCTTGAGCACCCGCGCCCGGCCGAGCGCGCGAGCCCAGCCCATCGAGCCGAGAATGTCCTCGAGCACGAGCACGCGATCAAACGGGAGCGAGTCGTTCAGCGCCTTGAACAGCGCGGACGTGTCGCCCTCGAATCTGCCGCCCCAGAGCGCCACTTAGCGGGCTCCCTTTGAGGGCTTGCGGGCCTTGGCCGGCTTGGCTGCGCCGAGGTTCTTCAGCGCGGCGATGCGGGCCGGGAGCGAATACAGACGGATGAAGCCGCCCGCGTCTTTCTGGTCGTAGACCTTGTCCTTGCTGAAGGTCGCGAAGGCCTCGCTGAAGAGCGAGTTGGGGCTCTTGCGGCGGACGGTCGTCGCGGTGCCCTTGTACAGCCGCACAACAATCTCGCCATCGAGCACGCCGGCGATCTGATCGAAGCACGCCCACAGGGCCTCGCGCTTGGGCGTGAACCACTGGCCGTTGTAGATCAGTTCGGCGAACTCCAGCGCGAGGCGCTCGCGCATGTGCAGCGTCTCGCGGTCGAGGCAGAGTTGCTCGAGCCCGCGGAGCGCCTCCATCAGCACGGTGCCTCCCGGCGTCTCGTAGCAGCCGCGGCTCTTCATGCCGACGAGGCGGTTCTCGACGATGTCAACACGTCCGACGCCGTGCTTGCCGGCGATGGTGTTCAGCGCCATGACCAGTTCGTGGGCGGGCATGGCCTTGCCGTCGAGCTTCACGGGGCGACCCTTGGCGAACGTGATGCTCACGTCAGCGGGGGTGTTCGGCGCCTTGCGCGGGTCCTGCGTGAGCATCCAGATGTCATCGGGCACCGTGTTCCACGGATCCTCCAGTGCCGCGCCCTCGTGGCTGATGTGCCAGAGATTGCGGTCGCGCGAGTAGATCTTGCGGGCGCTGGCGGTCGTGGGGATCTTGCGATCGGCGAGGTACTTGAGCAGGTCTTCACGACCACCAAGGTCCCAGATGCGCCAGGGGGCGATCACTTCGAGGTTCGGCGCGAGCGCCGCGTACGTGCTCTCGAACCGGACCTGATCGTTGCCCTTGCCCGTGCAGCCGTGGCACAGGCCGTCGGCCTTGATCTTCAGCGCGTACTCGACCTGCGCCTTGGCGAGGATCGGACGGGCGATCGACGTGCCCAGCAGGTACCGGCTCTCGTAGATCGAGCCGCTGATGAGCATCGGGAAGCAGTAATCCTCGGCGAACTCGCGCTGAAGGTTCACGACGATGCAGTCCTCTGCACCGCTGTCGATGGCCTTCTTCTCGACGCCCTTGAGCTCCTCGCTGCCCTGGCCGACGTCGCCGACAATCGCGTAGACCTTGCAGCCGTAGTTCTCCTTCAGCCACGGGATGACGCACGAGGTATCAAGACCGCCGGAGTACGCGACGACAACTTTGCTGGCGCTGGGCATGAGGCATCCTTCAACGGGTTTGCGGCGATGGGAACGGACAAAATCAGCGAACGGCCCAACGGATCGGCGGAGCCACTGGCCCGTCGCCCGTCAGAGGGCTCAAGCGTAGCAGCGTGATCGGGGATCTTCGCGTGGGTCCGAGGCGGCGCGACTACTGGCCGCGCTTGCGGGCGCTCGACGCGGGCTTTGCTGCGGCCCTGGATGTCGGCTTGGGGCTGCTGGCGGGGGAACGCTTGGCCGGCGTCGCCGCGGCTCGTGCTCGCGTGGGCCGCGACTCGGGCCTTGTCTCGGGCCGGACCTCGGAGCGAACTTCGGTGCGGCTCGTCGCCTTGGCGCTCGCGGGGCGCTGGGCTATCGCCGAGGCGGTCAGTTCGTCCGCCGCGGCCTGGAGCAGGGCGTGGGCCTCCGCCGCTTCGCCCGCGCGGATAGTCCGCTCGAGGAACGCCGACGCGGCCTCGGGCGTCGTGCCCGGTTCGACGACCTTGGCCGTTAGTAGCAGCGAGAGAATTCGGTCATCGACGGGCAGCGCGTGCCCGCCGAGGGCAAGGAGGAACACGCGGTCCCGGACGTATTCCGGTGCCGCGGCGAGTCCGTCGAGGTACGTTCGTGCTTCACGCTTGGTCATCGCCGCAAGGTGCGACATCGTCACCGCGAACTCGCGCGTGAACAGATCGTTGAGTACCTGCCGAAGGCGGATCGCGCGATCCTCGGCTTTGGCGTAGTTCGGCCCGATGTACTGGGCGATCTCCGCGGGAATGCAGGCGCGTAGCTCGTTGACATCGACAAGCGCCCGATCGAGCCGCCGCAACGCACCCTCGGCGCGGCTGGTCGTCGAGTCCCAAAGAAGCATCGAACGGATCAACTCGCGAAGCGCCGGGTCCTTCTCCGCGATGACAGCGGCTGAAGAATCCGCCGGTGCGGCATCGACGGGCGCCGTCGCGGCATCGGCGGCCGAAAGGTCGGCGACCGCGGCAGGGTGGGCCGAGCGGAGTTTGCTCAGCAGTGCGGACAGCAGCTTGGATCGATCGGCGCGGGCCATCAGCCTTCAACTCCTGTGTCCGGTCGGTCGACCATCGGCGTGCGTGCTGGCCATGTGCCGGGCTTGCTGCCCGAGCTTTGGTCGGACGAGTCGCCCTTGATGCATTCGTCGCGATCAGCGGCGCCCGCATCACCTGTTTGGTCGCTTGTGGCGTCGGCCTCGGTGTGCTCGTCGCGATGCTCGACCATCGTGCGCATCACCGCGGCCTGGCGCTTGGCGCGATCATCGAGCACGAAGCTCAACTGCGGTGTGGTGTTGAAGCCCGTGTGGTCGCTGACCTTCCGGCGAAGGTGGGCCGCGGCGTGCTTGATCGCGGCGATCGCGCGGACCTGACGGTTGTCGGGAAGGATCGAGATGTGCACCGTGGCGTTGCGCAGGTCGGGCGACACACTGACCTCTGTCACAGTGACCATGCAGCCATCCAGCCGCGGATCGGCCAGCCCCTTGCTGAGAATCGACTGGATCGCCTCGCGAAGAACGCTGGCGACTTTGTTTGTCCGGTGGCTGGTCATGGTGGTCCTGATTGTTGCCCCGATTCGTCGTCGGGGCGCGTTCCCCGCCGTTCGTCTTCCGTCCAGAGTTCGTTGCCGTCGTCGTCCTGATACGCCGTCGGCAACTGATCCGCGTGGAGAATCTCACGGGAGCAGTCGGCGAGCTGCGCATCGGGCAGCGACCGGAGTTTGTCCGAGATGGTGTCGAGCACCCCGCGAAGGTGCTTCCCGTCGCGGTTGACGATCGCGATGGCCATCCCGGCGATCGAGGGGTTCTCGAGATGGCGGACCTCCGCCACGCTCACCTGATGCTCCCGGTGAAGCCGGTCCTTGACCGACCGCACCACGCGGCGTTTGTCCTTGAGCGATTCGGCGCCGGGGATCAGCAGATTGAACTGGAGCAGCCCGAGGAACATGGCGTCTCGCTGGGCCCGTCGCGATCGACTTTCTTGCCACGCACGGGCGCCGCGCCGGAGCCTGTGACAGAGCGTGCGTCAGAGCGTGCGCTTGACCTCGACCTTCTTGTAGCACTCCAGAACGTCGCCTTCCTTGATGTCGTCGTAGCCGACGATCTTCATGCCGCACTCCATGCCGCTCTTGACGTCCTTGGCATCGTCCTTGAACCGCTTGAGCTGCTCGAGCACGCGGTCGTTCTCAATGACCACGCCCTGACGCGTGACGCGGATGAGCGCATCGCGCTGGACCAGGCCGTCGGTGACATAGCAGCCGGCGATGGTGCCGACACGGGTGACCTTGAAGACCTGGCGGACCTCGGCGTGGCCCAGGATTTCCTGACGGATCTCCGGCTCGAGCATGCCGCTGGCGGCCTTTTTGACGTCGTCGATGATGTCGTAGATGACCTGGTAGGTGCGGACCTCGACGCTCTTGTTGTCCGCGAGCGTGCGGGCCTTGCCGGAGGGGATGACGTTGAAGCCGACGATAACGGCCTTGGAAGCGTCGGCCAGCAGCACGTCGCTCTCCTGAATGCCGCCGACGGCCGCGTGCAGCACGCGGACCTTGACCTCGCCGCTGGAGAGTTTCTCGATCTGGTTGCGGATGACGTCGACCGAGCCCTGCACATCAGCCTTGAGGACGATGAGGATTTCCTTGACGTTCGCGTCCTTCATCTGGCTGAAGAAGCTGTCGAGCGTCACCTTGGGCTGGTGCAGCGATTCGGCGCGGTCGCGCTGGCGGCGCTGTTCCGCGGCTTCCTGCGCCTGCTTGAGCGTCTCGGTGATGAAGAACGCATCGCCCGCGCTGGGAACCTCGTCAAGACCGGAGACCTGCACGGGCGTGCTCGGGCCGGCGGTCTTGATCTTCTTGCCCTGATCGTCGGTGATGTCGCGCACGCGGCCGAAGGCACGCCCGGCGACGATGAAGTTGCCGACGGACAGCTCGCCTTCCTGGACCATGACCGTCGCCAGCGGGCCGCGACCCTCGTCGCGACCGGCCTCGACGACGCGACCGCGAGCGTTGCCCTTGGTGTCGGCCTTCATCTCCAGCAACTGGGCCTGAAGGTCGAGAATCTCGAGCAGTTCCTTGATGCCGGTCCCCTTGACGGCGCTGGTCTTGATCACTTCGATCTGACCGCCCCATTCCACGGGGTTGAGCCCGTGCTCGTTGAGCTGGCCGTAGATCTTCTGGATCTGATTCTCCGTCGCCTGCGGGCTGTCGATCTTGTTCAGGGCCACGACGATCGGCACCTTCGCGGCCTTGGCGTGGTTGATCGATTCAACGGTCTGGGGCATCACGCCCTCGGGAGCGCCGACGACCAGCACGACCACGTCGGTCATGTTCGCGCCGCGCGAACGCATCTCGGTGAACGCCTCGTGGCCCGGCGTATCGATGAACACGACGTGCTTCTGCTGGCCGCCGACCTCGATCGCGACCTTGAACGCGCTGGTCCGCTGCGTGATGCCGCCGGCCTCGCCCGCGGCGACGTTGGTCTTGCGGATCGCGTCCAGCAGGCTCGTCTTGCCGTGGTCGACGTGGCCCATGATCGTCACGATCGGGGCCCTGGGCTGCAGGTCGATGGTCTTGCGCTCGCTGAACTGCGCCTCGACCTTCTGCTCGGCGGTCTTGGCCTCGACGACCTCGAGCTCGATGTCGAAGTCGATCATGATCTCCTGAGCCTTGGCCGTGTCGATGCCCGAGTTGATCGTGGCCATCACGCCCTGCAGGAACAACTTCTTGATGATGTCCGCGGCCTTGACGCCCGTGGTTTCCGACAGGTCCTTGATCGTAAACGGCGCGACGATCTGCACCGTGCCGCCGGTGTCCGCGGCCGACAGCGCTCGCTCGCCGTGCGCCTGCTCGCGGGCCTTGGCCTCGCGCCGGCGCTTCTTGAGCAGACCCGTGGCGCGGGCAAGACGCTCCTCGCGCTCGGCAAGGTCCGCCTCGCTGAAACCGGTGCCCAGCGCCAGTTCGCTCTCGTTGCCAGTGGCCCCGCCCGGGCCGCGACGCCGCGGCTTGGCCGCGTCGGTGCCGGTGCGGCGGGTGTTGCGACCGGTGCGATCCGCATCGCCCGGACCCGCGGGGCCGGATGTGCCGGGACCGCGACCGGTGCGCGGGGGACCGCCAGAGGGACCGGCGCGACGGGGAGCGGGCGTGGGCAGGCTCTCGGCGGCCTCGATGCGCACAACGCGCGGGCCGGCGAGCTTGACCTGCTGGACCTCCAGCCGCTGGCCGACGGGCTGCACGCTCGTCGGGCGCTGGGGGATGTTCATCGGCGCGGGCCGCACGGTCGGCCGCGGGGCCGCGGGGCGATGCCCCTGACCACTGCCGGGGCCGACATTGGGACCACCACCGGGACCAGTCGACGGACCGCTGCCCGTGCCGGGGCCTGTGCCCGATGCATCACCGGGCCCGCTGGCGGGCGAGGTGCCGGCGTTTCCAGCGGCGGCGTCGCGGGTTTCGGCGGCCGGTGCGGCGGCCGCGGGGGAGATGACCTTCGGGCCGAGCACCGGCTTGGCCGGGGTCGTGCCGATCGGGCCTGTCGGCCTGGCCGCGGGCGTGCCGGGCGTGCCGGGCGTGCCGGGTGATGCGGCGGTGCCGGCACCCGTCGCTGGCGCAGTGGGGGGCGTGGCCGCGCGGGCCGCGGGCGCCAAGGGCGTGGCCTTGACGTGCGTCTCTTCCGGCTCCTCGGCCGCCGGGGTGGCGGTCGACTCCGCCGCGGTCTTGGGCTTGGTTCGCGTCGGGGGCGCATCGGCCGGCGTGGAGGTCCGGGCCAGCTCCGGCGGCACTTCCACGCGTACCGGGGCGGTGCGCGGCGCGGTCTCGACGGCGGTCTCGGCGGGCGGCGTCGGCGCGGGGGGCTGCTCGGCCTCGCCGTTGCTGTCGTCGCCGGCCTTGCGAGCCTTCTTGGCCCGCGGGGTGGTGCTCTTGATCTTCTCAACGTCGACGTGCTCGGTCGTCTCGACCGCCGTGGCGACGGTGCCGGCGCTGAACCACTCGCGGATCGAAGCCTCCAGGCCCGCGGAGATCTGCGACATGTGGTTCTTCACCTTGTCGGCAGGGACTCCCTCATCCAGACACTTCTGGATGATGACCTTGTGCGTGATCCCGAGTTCCTTCGCCAGTTGTTGCAGTCGCTTAAGGGCCAATCAGGACTCCGCGTGCAGAAGTAGCCGAACCATCGATACAGGGACACGAACACTCAACCATGGTCGGTGATCGCTCGGCGTAAGCCGGGCGGTTGGTCGCGGACCCCGGACCGACCGGCCGGGGCGCCGCGGGGGTGAATCGGTCGTTATCCGCCGAGGATCGCGCTGGCGCGGGCATCGGCATCCGGGGGCAGGTCGCCGCCGGCCTCGCCGTTCGACGCATCGCCAGCGGGGGCCGCGCCCTCGTCGCCGCCTTCGAGCAGCCGGCGTGTCGCGTCGACATCCGCGGCCTTGCGCTTCTCGGCTTCTTCCTTCTCGCGCTGCTGCTGCTCGGCGACCTTCTTGGCCGTGCTGCTGGCGATCTCCACGACCTGCTTGGCCGTCGCCTCGTCCAGTTCCAGCTCCGTGATGAGCACCTCGACACCGACCTCCTCGATGTCGAAGACGCTGACCATGCCCAGGGCCGCGAGCTTGTCCATGTGCTGCTCGGTGATCCCGGGGATCGCCGACAGCGTGGCCGACATGATCTCCAGCCCCTTGTTGAACTCCTCGGGCGTGAGGATGTCCACGTCCCAGCCGGTCAGTCGCGCGGCCAGGCGGACGTTCTGCCCGCGCTTGCCGATGGCCAGCGAGAGCTGATCGTCGTTGACCACGACCGTCGCGCGGCCGAGCTCGAAGCACAGCGAGATTTCCTTGACCTCCGCGGGCTTGAGCGCGTTGCCGATGAGGATCTGGCTGCTCTCGTTCCAGCGCACGATGTCGATCTTCTCGCCGTTGAGCTCATCGACGATGTTCTTGATGCGCGAGCCGCGCACGCCGACGCACGCGCCGACGGGATCGACCTTGCTGTCGACGCTGGCCACCGCGATCTTCGTGCGGAAGCCCGCCTCGCGGGCCATGGCCTTGATCTCGATGATCTTCTCGCTGACCTCGGGGACCTCGACCTCGAAGAGCCGCTTGATGAAGTCCGGGTGAGCCCGGCTGAGGACGATCTTGATCTGGCTGCCCGCATCGCGAACATCCAGCACCAGGCACCGCACGCGGTCGCCGGGCTGGAACTGCTCGCCGGGGATCTGCTCGCTTCGCGGCATGAAGGCCTCGGCGCGATCGATCGTCACGACCATCGCCCCGCCGTCGTAGCGGTGCACGGCGCCGGTGATGATCTCGCCGACGCGCTTGGAGTACTCCGTCAGCAGGCTCGTCCGCTCATCATCGCGGAAGCGCTGGATCATGACCTGCTTGAAGGTCTGCGCCGCGATGCGGCCGAGCTCGGCGGGCGAGATCGTCATCGGCTCGCCGTGGCGGAAGAGGTTCATCTGGCCGGAGACCGGGTCGAGCTCGCAGCGGAACTCCTCGGTGTCCAGCGTGTTGTAGTGCTTGCGTGCCGCGGAGACCATCGCCTGCTCCAGGTCCCGGATCAGCACCGACCGCTCGATTTTGCGGTCGCGGGCGATCGAGTCGAGGATGCGCATCATTTCAGTCGTGTTCATGTCGGTCTCCGGTTGTCAGTGTGTCAGGATGTCGAATTGCCGGGATGTGAAAAACAAAGATTGATCAAACCGCAACGAGCCAAGGGCCAAAGAACCAAAGCGAACCAAAGCGAGCCAAAACGAACAGCCGGCCACGCGGCATCAACTGCCCGTGGCCCGTGAAGGGAGTGGGAGGCGTCGGTCGTTCCGCTCGCCCGCCCCGCCCGCCGCGATGTGCTAGAGGAGCAAGCCGAGCCCGGGGGCGATCCAACCGCCGATCCGCCGTCCGACACACCGAACCACCGCCCGCCCCGCCCGCGGCCCACATGCGTGAGCATCGCCGGCAAGGTTGCCAAGACTCCCGGGCCGTGGGAGGGTCTTAGCGGACATGGTTCAAAGAGGTATGCATCGGTGCGGTCTCTCAAGGGGCCACGAACAATCGATCTTCGGATGTCTGCCCTGAGTCTAGTCGAACCCCCGGCCCGCTTCCACGCCCGCGCCATCCACACCCCCAGCCCCCGCCAACCCCCGCCCCAACCCCCGCGCCCGCCCCAGCTCCTCCCCGGGTTCCAGCCGGGAGAGGTGGTGGGGGGCGAGTCCTCGCGGTGGAGGGGGGGCGGCGGCGGGGGCGGCGGCGGGAAGTGGCACAGTGGCAGAGTGGCACAGTGGCAGAGTGATTCAGTCCCAAAGTTCCTCCCCCGTTTCCCAACGGGGGAGGTGGCGAGTCTTCGAGCCGGAGGGGGTTCTTCCGACCCCCCTCCGCGCCCCGCCCCACCCCCTCCCCGCCCCACGTCCGCGCCCCGTTCTCTTCGTCGTTTCCCCTCAACCGCCGCACCCCCGCCGAATCCGCGGCCAGTTCAGCCGCCTTTTCACCCCCGCGCGGGCCTTTCCGAAGCCCCAAACGAAGGCCGATTCACCCATCTGAGCCTTCCGGCAGGCCAGCCGGAGTCCAAAGTCGCACGACTTTGCTCTCCGGGCGATGAGCCGGAGCCTCCGGCAGGCCTGCCGAGGACCAAAGACGTACGACTTTGCTCTCCGGCTGATGAGCCGGAGCCTCCGGAAGCGCTGCCGAGGACCAAAGACGCACGACTTTGCTCTCCGGCTGATGAGCCGGAGACTCCGGCAGCCCTGCCGAGGACCAAAGTCGCGCGACTTTGCTCTCCGGGCGATGAGCCGGAAGCTCCGGCAGCGCTGCCGGGTACCAAAGTCGCGCGACTCTTCTCTCCGGCTGATGAGCCGGAGACTTCGGCAGATCCGCCGGAACCTCCGGCTGCCGCCCCGGACCCCGCGGCCGCGATGCCGCGGCCCACCGCCACGCATCCGCGCACCCTCGCACACCGCGTCTTCCTCGCCCCCGCCGCAAAGATCCGCCAATCCGCCCGCCCCACCGCCGCCAAGCCGCCGGAATCCTGTAGACTCTCCTCGAAGCCCCTCATAGATCCTCCCCCGTTTCCAACGGGGGAGGTGCGGGGGGGCGAGTCTTCGAGGCGGAGGGGGCGGTGGGGGACGCGTTGAGCCCCACGGCGAACC
>JAJTHN010000048.1 GCA_021297895.1 Phycisphaeraceae bacterium
CACCATCGCCGACACCAACGCCTCGCGCAGTTCCACGGTACACGTCTCCTTCCACGGCATCGGATCGCTCCTTTGCCTTGGATGTAGACCTGTTACCCATGTGCCCGGATGAAACTGTTACCCATGTGGGTGGGTCATACAGTCCCCCCCACCCCCCCCGGTGCATCAGCACCGGGGGCGGGGGTCGCTCCGACTCTCCTCCCCTCCCCGGGCTCGTGCAGGTTGTCGGGAGGATTGATGCTGAACCGGTGGGGTGCAGTCGGGCCGTCTTGGTGGCGATGGACCAGCCCGGCCTCGAGCGCCCGCCTCAGCAGGGACTCGGCTTGGGTCTTGCCGAGCCCGCACGCCTTGCCCCGGGCGATCACTTCATCACGAATGGACCGCAATCGCCCCACAACGTCGCCGGCGAAGAGTTCGGGCGTCCATTGGCGGATCGGCTCGAGCGCCGGCGATGCCGCCTTGGTGGAGTCCGCGGGCTTGCCGCGACGGGTGGGCTTCCGCAACTGGGAAGGGTCCAGGTCCGGGGCCAGCGCCCAGCCCGGCTTGGTGGACCGGATCACGAATGAGTCCATCGGCGGGAACGATCGCACCACGGCATCGACCACCACCGCGTCGTCAACTTCGTGGGGCCGCAGGATCAGGTGCGTATCCGCCGCGCGGCTCTGCGAACCAGCGCCCGCGCCAACGTCCGTCACCGCCTTCTCCGACTGGTTCCCCTTCGTCGCGTGATGCACCACCACGACCGACGCGCCCGAGCGCTTGGCGATCCCGTCCAGGGTGTTGTAGACGCGCGTCATCGTTTCGTTGGCGTTCTCCTCCCCGTCCAGCGGGAGGAACCGGTACAGGGCATCGACCACGATCAGCCGGTATGTGCCCGCCGGCACGGCTTGCAACTCGGCCTCGATCGCGTCGATCGTCTGGCGTTGTCCGCGCACCGGCCAGACTTTCAGGTCCGCCAGGTCCGATTCTGATACGCCCATCGCCTTCCCGGTCGCGTCCAACCGGCTGGCGAGTGTTTCGCGGTGCAGTTCGCCGTCGATCAGCAGGACCCGCCCGCGCGTGGTCGCCTTGCCGAGCCACGTCCCGCCGGACACCGCGGCGACCGCCAGCGCGTGAACCAGCCACGACTTGCCCACCTTGGGGGCCGCCACCACGTTCATCGTTTCGCCCTCACGCAGCAGGTCGGCGATCACCACCGGACGCAACCGCGGATACTCGCGGATGAGTTCGCCCGCCGCGATCGGTGCGAATGCGCGGGCCGGCTCGGGGCTTGCCGCGCCGGCGTCGCTCGTCCACCCGCCGGGGTGCGTCCCGGCGTTCGTGGCCGGGCGCTGCCGGGGGTGCATCGCACCCGACGCGATCCCCGACGCGATGGTGCGTCGGGCCTCATCCTCGGGCAGCCCGCACGATCGCGCGGCCGCCAGCAGTTCCGATTCCGCAACAGATCGCTCGACTTCGCCGCCGCCGATCAGCGTCCCGATGCTGAACGCCGCACGGTTGAGCGTGTCATTTCGCCCGCCTTCGGGTGCGTGGGCCACGGTCGCCGCTTCACGCCGCAGGGCCTCGCGCCCGTAGGTGCTTGCAGTCCCCGCCGGCGACGGGGAGCGCAACGCGGGTGCAGGTGCAGGGTCCGGGCGTTCGCCCAACTCGGCCCGCACCGCGCCGGCCAGTGCGTCCAGCGCCGCGATCAGGTCGGCGGGTTCGATCGTGGCGGGCTCGCCGTCGTCATCCCAACGTACCGGCTCGCCGCTCGGATGCACCGAGCCCGGGGCGATCGTCTGGCATCCGGTCGATCGCAGTTCCACGATCATCCCGGCGTTCTTGCTCGTCCACTTCCGCGTGTCGGCGGGGCTCGTCAGCCGGTACAGCCGGTGCGATCGGGGCTTGGATGTGCGCCCCCACGTCATGCCCGTATGGGGCAGGAACGAATCGGCCAGGTCCACCGCGCGGGCGTGGTCCAGGTCAACATCCACGATCCACCCGGCGGAGGCACCCAGCAGCGTGCCGACGTTCGCGGGCGCGCCGTTGAAGTGTCGGGGAAGGTCGGCTGGCTCCAGCCGCAGGGCTTGCCAGCCGGCGAGCCGCGGTCCTTTCGACTTGTGCGGGACGGGGATCGGTGCCAGCCCCCGGGCGTGCAGGTCGCGGGCGTGGTCCAGTGCGGTTCGCTCGTTCATGTAGCACTCACTCCCGGCTTCGGCCCATGGCGGCGTGTGCCCTAGACCGTCGTTGCGAGCGTTGCCGCCACCCATACCGACAGGGGGCGACCGCTTGACGTGTTCCGTCGACGTCCCGAATCGACCACCAGCCCGAGGGCGACCAGTTCACCGCGTTGGGGCGTATAGATCTGGGGCTTGATCCCAAGCGCTGCCATGCCCTCGTCATCGGTCGCCCCGTTCGTGCCCTGGCCGATGATGAATCCCAGCACCGCCGCCCGAAGCGTCCGAGCGTGGCCGGCGATCCGATCCGCCTCGACGCACGATGTTGCCAGACGGGCTTTGTGGTGCACGGCTGGTGCAAAGTGCGGCCGCGGTAACGTAGATTCGGATGACCGGTTCTCACCGTTCACGCTCGCCCCGCCCGCCGGCGGGGCCGCGTCGTCTTTGAGGGGCGTGTTCACTGGTCCACCGCCTTGCCGGCCTGCTCGGCAAGCCAGGCTTGCAGCAGGTGGTAGGGGTACAGCACGCAGCCCCGAGTGCGCACGCAAGGGATCGGGCCACGCGGATGCGTCAGGTCCCACAACGTGCGTTCGCCGATTCCCAGCGCCTTGGCCGCGTCTTTGGGTCGAAGGGCGAGGGGCGAGCCGGAGTCCGGGTGGGGGGGATTACTTGGCATGCGCCATCCCACCTTCCTGCCGCTCGGCCAGAGTCCTTAGTACCGCCGCGAGGTCAAACATGCGCAGCCGGCCCGCACGAATGCAGGGCAACCGCCCTGCGTCGGCTTCGCGCTTCAGCCATGCCGCAGGCAGCCGCGTGGCTCGTGCCAGTTCTTCAACTCGAATGTACTTTGTGTCCATGCCCACAGTTTCGCAGGCGTGGTGCGGTTGTCAGCATCGACATGGTAGCGTGCGGCTTACTTGCGTGCGTGCGGCTTATCTGCGGCTTATCTGCGGCTTATCCGCGGTTTGGTTGCTTCCCCACCGCGCCCACTTTTCAGCCATCGCAGCTCGCTCGATGAAGTTCCCGGCGAGTGCCGCTGCGATCAGCCCATCAACCTCGCTCGGCACGTATCGCCGGCGCCTCGCTGCCGCACCCCTCTCCTTAACTTCGATTCCTGCCGCGTTACGGACACGGCGGAAGGTGTCATTGCTGACACCCGCCACGGCGGCAAGGTCTCCCGTCGTCGGATAGGTTGGTGTCGTGTTGTCTACTGCACCAGCGAATAGAGCCCTAGGCTTCGCGACGCCGCTTTCGCCACCGCCCGACACGCGTGCGATCGCCTGGGGGTTCACTACCGCCGCGCGTTGCAGCGAGTCCAGCAAGTCGGGTGACACAAACACCGTGGGCGTTCGGGGCTGGACACCCGCCACGATGGCCGACTTCACTTCCTCCATGCGTTGAAAAACAGGCCTCGCGCATTCGCGCAGCGCGTCTGGCACGCCCGCCCGGATCAAGGGCAGCGCGGTGGGACGCGCCTGAGCCTTGAATCCAAGAACGATCGCACCCCGCAACTTCCGCAGGTGGCCGATCGTCCGAATGGTCCAGCGTTGCTCGATCGGCTGCGCCTCGCTGTCCATATAGGCCGAGACCTTGGAAACCGCCTCCATCGCGGAGTCCACCGCAGCCCGGAGCGCCAACGCCGCGTCGATCGCCTCCCGGCGGGGCCGACGCTCATGGGAGGGCGCGTGGTCCGTCCATTCCGGGTCTAGCGTGCGTCCCCAGGTGTTGTCAGGATCCGTCGGGACGTAGAAGTAGCCGGGGTTCGGGGTCCCGGCTTTCGCGTACCGCGCTTCCAACCTTTCAACCGACTTCGCCAGCCGGTCGGCCTTTCGGGACGCATCAAGCAACGCATCCCGAGCGCAGGCCAGCGAGTCCTCACCGTTGGGTGTCTTTGCCATGTTCCACCGTCCTTTGTCGGGCCGGAAGGGCGGGGCAGCGGGGACGGTGTGAACCGCCGCCGCCGCCCATTCCGTTCGCCGGGGATCAGCCAGCTACCCGAGCAACACTACGACACTGGCATCAGGCGCGGCAACTGACTAAGTGATGAGTGCTGCCCGCACGCCTCACTGCCGCGTTCATCACCAGAACGCGGCCTCGGGTGAAGTCTTCCGCACTTGCGTTCCGCTGTCGCCTGGGAAGCGAGTTTTCTGGCGGTCGTCGTGTTGTGACTGCGAAGGTCCCGAGATTGACGAAGATGTCCACCGCGCCGTCATGACGCTGGTGACGGATGTGACACTTATGCCCCGATCGCACTGACAAGGTGTTGTCAGTTGCGGCGGAGAACTCCGGTCGCTCGCCCTGTACAGGGCCCCCTCGGAATAGCATCGAGCACGCAGAAACCGCTACACTCGACCCATGCCACGAGTCGCTTGGGCACGAGAGCAACCAGTTGTTCCCCTGGTGTGCGGGAGAGCTTCTGGTCACGCGAAGAGCTTTGAGATTGCCATCGCTCAGCTCCGAAGGGTTGGGTATGGCGACACGGGACGTGGTGAGACATTAGGGGGTCACTTGAGGTTCCAAAAGACGGCAGCGATCGAGTGGCTTCGGGGAGGGGAAGGGCGCAAACCTTGACATCCATATCCCCACACCAAGCCTGCTTTTACGCTCACGAACTCACACGCCTCGGTGCGGTCGGCGAAATGGACCGTCTGTCCACCACGCTGTTCGACTCCAAAGTCGATCTCAACCCTCACCAAGTTGAGGCCGCGCTCTTCGCGATCTCCAATCCCCTTCAGAAGGGCGTCATCCTCGCGGACGAAGTGGGTCTCGGAAAGACCATCGAGGCTGGCCTCGTGCTTTGCCAGCGGTGGGCCGAACGTCGACGCCGCCTCATCGTGGTGTCGCCCGCTCACATCCGAAAGCAGTGGCAGACGGAGCTCGCCGAGAAGTTCAATCTGCCTGCCATCGTGCTCGATCGCCGAGTATGGAACCAGTTACGCGCCGAGGGGCAACCGAATCCCCTCGACTGCGGGAAGATCATCGTTGTCTCCTACGGCTTCGCTGCCCGAATGAAGGACGATCTGCGCGCCATTCCCTTCGACCTCGTTGTGCTGGACGAAGCCCACAAGCTCCGCAATGCGTACCAACCCAGCCGTAGGGGTGGACAGGCTGTGCGATGGGCGTTCGAGCTGCGTCAGAAACTGCTGCTCACGGCGACGCCACTCCAGAACAGCCTGTTGGAGCTGTACGGTCTGGGCTGGCTGATCGACGATCACGTCTTCGGCGACAAGAGCTCTTTCCAGTCCCGCTATTGCAACGCCGGCGGCGATCTCGTCGGTCTTCGGACTCGCCTCGCACAGGTTTGTAAGCGCACGCTCCGCAAGGACTGCTCGTACATCAACTACAAGAAACGCCAGGCAATGACCCATCCGTTCCCGCAGACGGATGAGGAGAAGTCGTTGCACCAGGACGTCATGGACTTCATGGCTCGCGAGATCAGCTTCGCCTTTCCCCAGCGGCAGCGACAGCTGATCGAGATGATCCTGTTCAAAACCCTGGCCTCCTCGCCGCAGGCGCTTGCCAGCACGCTCCGCACGATGCGGTCCCGCCTGATCGCCCTCCGCGATGGACTGCCCGAGGCGTCTGAAGAAGAGCTTCTCGACGCCTTGGCCGAGGAAGAGGACATCGACCTGGACGCGCTCGTGGAGCAGCTCGACAGCAGCGACGGTCTGATCCAGCCGGTTGAGCCGCTCGCTCAGGGGCGGCTATTGGCCAAGGAGCTGGCCGAGATCGACTTGCTCATCGCGCGCGCTGAGAGGATCGGCAGTGATAGCAAGTCGAGGGCGCTGCTAACGGCGCTCGACGCGGCCTTCATCCGGCTCAAGGAGCTCGGCGCAAAGCGAAAGGCGCTCATCTTCACAGAGAGCCGCAAGACACAGGCTTTCCTCGCTGGCTATCTCGAGGCCAACGGCTACGCGGGCAAAGTCGTCACGTTCAACGGCTCCAACACGCACCCGAGCGCCAAGCAGGCGTATGACCGGTTCGTGGCCAAGCACGCCGGCACGGACAATCTCACCGGCTCGAAGGCGGTCGACATGCGCTCGGCCCTGATCGAGGAGTTCCGCGACCGCGCGGAGATCCTGCTGGCGACCGAGGCCGCTGCGGAGGGCGTGAACCTCCAGTTCTGCTCGCTAGTCGTCAATTACGACCTGCCCTGGAACCCCCAGAGGATCGAGCAGCGCATCGGCCGCTGCCATCGGTATGGACAGCTACATGACGTGGTGGTGGTCAACTTCCTATCCCAAGACAACCTCGCCGACAGGCGTGTCCAGGACCTGCTTCAACAGAAGTTCAGCCTCTTCGACGGCCTATTCGGCGCCAGCGACGAGGTTCTTGGAGCGATCGAGGAGGGCGTCGACTTCGAGAAGCGCGTGCTGGCGATCCTCAAGACCTGCCGCACTGACGAGGAGATCACCCGCGCGTTCGATGCCCTCCAGCGGGAGCTCGAGGAGACGATCACGCAGCGGATGACCCAGGCCCAGCAGCAACTTTTCGAGCACTTCGATGCGGACGTGCACGAGCGGCTGAAGATCAAGAGCCAGGACGCGCAGGTCGCGCTGGACCGCGTCGGCGAGAGGTTCTGGAAACTCGCGCAGTGGGCCCTAGAGGATCGGGCCACCTTCGACGAGCGCTCGCTCGGCCTCGACCTGCCCGAGCCGCCATCGCCCGACATTCCCGCCGGTCGTTACCGCCTCATCTCCGCCGTCCGCTCGGAGCAGGAGTTTGCCGCGACAGAGGCGCACCTGCTCCGGCTGTCGAGCCCACTGGGGCAGTGGATGCTTGAGCACGCCAAGTCCCGGGCGCTGCCCCCCTCGTCTGTGTGCTTCGACATCTCGGGCCACGACAAGAAGATCAGCATGCTCAAGCCGCTCTTGGGCAAGCGCGGCTACATGCGGATGGACAAGCTCACGCTCGACAGCGACGCGAGGGAGGAATTCCTGCTGTTCACCGCCGTCACGGACGACGGCGAGAATGTCGACCAAGAGCAGATCCAGCGTCTGATGGACGTGCCCGCCACCGCCCGCGAGGCGTCCCCGCCTGAACCCGACGCCGTGCGACGCCTCGACGCTGACGCCGAGCGGCTGCACTCCGCCACGCTGGCTCGCGCCACCGAGGGGTCGAACAAGCGCTTCAAGCAGGCGCAGGACCAGATCAATCAGTGGGCGGAGGACAAAATCGCCGGCGCTGAGCTCGACTTGGACCGGCTGCGCCGCGAGATCCGTGAGGCCCGACGCCAGGCCGACCTGGCCGAGACGGTGCAACTCCGCCAAGAGGCGCAGGATCGTCTGGCCGAGCTCGAGCGTCGCCGTCGCCGCCAGCGGCAGGAGATCTTCGACTTGGAAGACGAGATCGAGAAGAAGCGGCAGGGGCTGATCTCCCAGCTCCGCCAGCACGCCACCAAGACCTCGCGCATTGAGACGATCTTTGTCACGCGCTGGGAGGCTCGATGAGCGGTGTCGCCGCGCTCGCCACTTCCCTGCTCCCGGCCGCTCCGGTCGTCTTGCAGCCTCCCGCCCGCCCCGGCGTTCCGCTTCCGCTCACGCCGCGGCTGAGTCGACGGCGTCGCCGCTGCTTCTACGCCATCAAGGCCACGCGAGCCCAGATCCGCATGCCCGCCGCGGGTCGCCTTGGGTACCTTACCCAATCCCGGCTCCTGCAGCGAGCCCAGGCCGGCGATCGCGACGCCTCCCGGCTCGTGTGGGCCGCCAACGCCAGGCTCGCGTACTCGGTAATCAACCGCTTCCGCGTCCGCCCCGACCTCATGGCAGACGCGTTCCAAGAGGTCCAGATCGGGCTCTGCAAGGCGATCCGCCGCTTCGAGGTCCAGCGGCTGCACGAGTTCTCCACCTACGCGTTCGCCGCGATGCGTAGCTTCGCCCTCCGGCACCGCAACTGCGTGGGCTATGCCGTCCGCCTGCCCGCCCACCTCGCCATCGCGTATTACCGCTTCCGCGACCGCGTGGCCGAGGCGCCGACCCGGCCTCAGTGGTTCGATGCCCGCGAGGAGTACCTCGAGCGCAACGCGGACGAGTACCGGGCACTCCTCGCGCTGCACCGGCTCGCCTCGCCTTCGGCCCTGGACGCGGCGAGCGAGGAGCCGGCTCCTACGCTCAGCCCCGAGGATCGTGTTTTCGCCGCCGACGCGGCCGAAGCATTGCGCGCCTGCCTGCCTGACCTGGAGAAACGCCAGCAGATCGTCCTCGCACGCCGCTTCGGCCTCTGGGGCGGCCCGCCCGAGACCCTGGAGCAGATCGGCCCCTCCCTGGGCCTGACCAAGGAGCGGATCCGGCAGATCCAGAACCAGGCGCTCGCCGACCTGCGGGAGCTGCTTCAGGCACGTGGTTGGTCGGATCTTCCGCCGTCGCTCGTTCGTTAGCCGCCCCCACCCATAGCAAGTCAACGCCCCGCTCGCCCCACCATGCCCCCAGCAAACACAGCCATTACGGACAGCAAGTTCAACGCTCTCAAGGCCAAGCTCCGCGAGCTCTTCGAGCTCGACAAGTCGGACCTGGACTTCGGCATCTACCGGATCATCGCCGCCAAGAACAAAGAGGTCACCGAGTTCCTCGACCGCCAGCTCAAGGACGTGGTGAAGGCCACGCTCGCGGCACACGGAGCAGGGGCCACCGATCAGGTCCAGGCCGAGCTCGACAAGGCGATCGACCAGGCTCGCACGCTCGGTGCTGACCCAGAAGCCCTACCGAAGGTGAAAGAGCTCCGCTCCCGCCTTGAATCCGCGGGCGGCGCGGCAGCCGCCGAACTCGAAGCCGACATCTATAACCACCTGCTCGCCTTCTTCGGCCGCTACTACGACGAGGGCGACTTCATCTCCCAGCGCCGGTACAAGGGCGACACCTACGCCATCCCCTACAGCGGCGAGGAAGTGACGCTCCATTGGGCCAACAAGGACCAGTACTACATCAAGTCCGGCGAGTGGCACAAGGACTACCGGTTCAAGGTTGGCGGCAGCAGCGACAAGACCGTCCGCTTCAAGCTCATCGAGGCCACGCAGGAGGTCGGCAACAACAAGGAGGCCGACGACGCTAAGCGTCGGTACATCCTCGCGATCGAGAACCCGGTCGAGGAAGCCCAAGGCACACTGACGCTGCGCTTCGAGTTCCGCGTGCCAACGCAGGCCGACAAGGACCGTGCCGCAGGTGGTGCGGTCGCCGTCTTTGGCGGCGATTACGCCAAGGCGTCCAACCCCAAGAAGGGCGATGAGCGCGAGCAGTTCTGCGCCGATGCCGAGAAGCGGGCCGTCGCGGCAATGCCCGAGGCGTGGAAGGCGCTCATCGCCGCCCCCGGAGCCGCCGCGACGGCGGACAAGCCCGCCCGCACGCTCCTCGGCAAGCACCTGGACCACTTCTCCGCCCGCAACACCTTCGACTACTTCATCCACAAGGATCTGGGGGGCTTCCTCCGCCGCGAACTGGACTTCTACATCAAGAACGAAGTCGTGCGGCTGGATGACCTCGAGTCTCTCCCGCCCGATCACCTTCAGCGCGTGCAGGGCAAGGTCAAGGCCATCCGCGCCGTGGCCAGCCGCCTGATCGCGTTCCTCGGCTCGCTCGAGGAATTTCAGAAGAAGATGTGGCTCAAGAAGAAGTTCGTGCTCAACACGAACTGGCTCGTGACCGTGGACCGTATCCCGCCCGCGCTCCGCGATGTGGTCGCGCAGAACGCCGAGCAGTGGGCCGAGTGGGAGCGACTGGGCTTCAAGCCGGAGAACACAGGCGACGCGGGGCTCTTCGGAGGTGCTGCGTGGGGCACTCGGGCGTATCTGGACGCGTGCGACAAGCTGGTAGTAAGCACACGTTTCTTCGACATGGCCTTTCAACAGACGCTGCTCGCCAGCGAGGAAGTATCACTTGGCACTCGCATGCTCGACGATGCGATCGCCGGAACGCTGATCAACGGCGACAATGAGCACGCTATCCGTCTGTTGTTGCATCGTCTCGCCGACCAAGTTGACTGTCTGTATCTCGATCCTCCGTACAACACCGATGGCGGACCGATCAACTACAAGAATGGCTTCAAGAGCTCGTCCTGGATGTCGATGATCCACTGC
Source organism: Phycisphaeraceae bacterium (assembly GCA_021297895.1). Taxonomy (GTDB): domain Bacteria; phylum Planctomycetota; class Phycisphaerae; order Phycisphaerales; family UBA1924; genus JAJTHN01. The sequence goes on from JAJTHN010000048.1 coordinate 10,225, forward strand.
CGGCTGGCTACCTCGGACGCCTTTCTCCGGCGTGACGACGGCATCTTGTGCATGACAATTGATGATTTTCAGCAGAAAGAACTTCACGCCATCATCGAGAGTGTGTTCGGACGGAGATCACTCGCAGGAACGGTAGTCGTGAGAAGCAACCCGTCCGGACGGCCTGTTCCTTCCGGATTTGCGCAGTCACACGAGTATGCCATCTTCGCGACCAAGGGGCCTGGTGCGAGTGTCGGGTTGCTCCCGCGTTCAGACGACCAAGCGGCTCGATACAAGGAGGAGGACGAACGAGGCCGCTTCATGTGGGAGCTATTCAGAAAGCGAGGCTCCGCTTCAGAACGGCGGGAGCGACCCTCAATGTACTTTCCGCTCTTCCTGCGTTCCGCTGAGAACGCTTTGCGAGTGCCCACGCTGGAGTGGGACAATAGCGGTAACGCATGGGTGCTGCAAGAACAGCCACATGCTGACGAGGTAGTTCTATGGCCCATCGATGAGAACGGCGTGGAGAGGCGTTGGAGATGGAGCCTAGAGCGCACTCGCGATGAGATTTGCCAACTGCGCGCTGAACGCAACGGCACCGATTGGACAGTCTACTACCGCTACAGGCCGATGCTCGATGGCGTCCTTCCAACCACGGTTTGGTCAGACGCGAAGTACTCCGCGACTGAACACGGCACGGGTGTTCTCAAGAAGCTGTTCGCGGACTTCAACGTGTTCTCATACCCCAAGTCAATATATGCGGTATCTGATTGCATAGCAGTCGCTGGGCTCGCGGAACGCACGAACGGCCTCTGTCTGGACTACTTTGCGGGATCAGGGACAACAGGACACGCAGTGATTGATCTGAATCGGCGCGACGGCGGCCACCGTCGCTTCATTCTGGTCGAGATGGGCGCTCACTATCACCGCGTGGTTGTCCCTCGCATAGCAAAGGTGATCTTTTGTCCGGAATGGAAGGATGGCAAGGCGCAATCGCACCGCGATGGTCTCTCATCGCTTGTCAAGTGCTTGTCCCTCGAATCCTACGAAGACGCCCTGAACAACCTCCCCGCGCCCTCCGGCACGCTCCTCGACGGCCGTTCGGCAGCCGAGAAGGAAGCCCTGATCACCTACGGCCTCGATCTCGAACTCGGGCCGCACCTGCTCAACCTCGACGGGTTCCGCGATCCGTGGGGGTACACGATCAACGCTCAACTGGCCGGTGATGCCGAGATCAGGCGGCACCGCGTCGATCTGGTCGAGACCTTCAACTACCTGATCGGACTGAAGGTCCATGCGTACGGGCCACTGGAGCGGTACAGCGCCGATTTCGACCGTGCCGCGCATGCCGACGGGCTCGGTCGCATGAAGCTCACCGGCCGCCTGCGCCGCGACGCGCGGGGTGATGGCGAAGCTCCGTATGTCTTCCAGCGTGTCGAGGGCGAGTTGAACGACGGCAACGGCACGCGCGTGCTGGTCGTGTGGCGCAAGCTGACCGATGACCCGGAGAAGGACGCCGCCGTGCTCGACGCATGGATGGCTCGGCACCGCGAGAGCACCCGCGAGCGGATGGAGCACCGCGACTACCACCTGATCTACATCAATGGCCCGGTGACCCTGCCCCAGCCGACAGCCGAGATTCGCACGGTGTGCCCGACGGAGGAGACGTTCAAGATCAAGATGTTCGAGGACACCGACTCGGCATCCCAGGTGGGAGGCGGTCATGGCTAAGCGCCCCCCCGGTCGTCCACCGAAGGCGGTCGCCGCGGCCGTCACCGAGGCCGCAAACCCGGCTCAGGCCGCCACCGTGCCGCCTGCCGCCCCGCCCCGTCGTGGCCGGCCTGCGGGCAATGGTGCGGGGGGGCGGGTAAAGCCTGACTTTCACCGTCAGACGGTGCTGTTTCAATGGGCGCTCTCGAAGCTGGGCGTGCGTGATCTGAAGCAGTTCAAGGAGCGGTTTCAGGTCTCGCCCGACAGTGCGGAAGGCATCGACGAACGAACCGGCCTGCACCGTTTCTTCGAAGCGATCGCCGGTGTACTGCCGACGGTGGCTGATGCCAACGTTGTGCCCGTGGACCGCTTGAGGGTGTACGAACAGAACATTCTGGAGCACACTCAAGCGATCAACACCTCGCGCATGCGGCACAACCAGCCTCGGATCGACTGGAAGTACCACCAGTACCTGGCGCTGCTGTTCACGGAGATGTTCCTGGATCGGTACTTCCAGGACGCCGGAGCGCTACGCGGGGAGATCAACGCGAGGATCGCCGAGCACAACACGGAGTGTGGCGTGGATTCCCCGGACGCGGTTGCGCCGTTCTCGACCGAGGCACGCGACGGCGATGACGCCGACCCCAAACGTCAGTTGGCACGATTGGCGTTCTGGTGCGCCACAGGCAGCGGCAAGACGCTGCTGATGCATGTTCATGTACGCCAGTTCCGCCAGTATCACGCGACCGCGTTTGCCGCGGGGACATGGCCCAAGCTCGACCAGATCATCCTCGTCACCCCCAATGACGGCCTCAGTGCTCAGCACGCCACGGAGTTCGCCCAGTCTGGGTTCGATGTCGTGACCGTCGGCGAGCAAGGCGTCGATGGGCTGTTCGCCGAGCAGGCCCAGCGGGCGATCAAGATCCTCTCGATCCACAAGTTCCAGGATGATCACGGCAAGGCGACCGTGGCGACCGAGGCGTTTGAAGGGTGCAACCTTGTTCTCGTGGACGAAGGGCATCGCGGCGCTGGTCGCGGCGAAGACGGCAAGTGGCTCGCCCGCCGCGATCAACTCGCCAAAGGTGGCTTCTGCATCGAATACTCTGCCACGTTCAAAGAGGCGATCGGCACCGACGAGGCGATGAAGAACAGGTACGCCCGGAGCGTGCTGTTCGACTACGCCTACCGGAGCTTCTACCGCGATGGGTACGGCAAAGATTTCACGATCCTGAATCTGGAAGACGACGACAAGCAGCGGCGATACCTCACCGCAGCGGTGCTCCTGTTCTATCAGCAGTTGCGGGTGTGGATGGACGGCGGCGACGCGATGAAGCCGTTCCAGATCGACAAGCCGCTGTGGGTGTTCGTCGGGCACACAGTGACGGGCGGCAAGGTATCGAGCACCGACGACAAGGAATCCGTCTCGGACGTGGTCGAGGTGCTCTTGTTCCTGAAGTCATTCCTCGCCGCGCCCGCTGAGGCGGTGGCGCTAATCCAGAGCCTGCTGGAGGAGGGGTTCAAGGACCAGAACGGGCGTGATCTGCTGGCGCACCGATTGCCGCACATCGATGTGTCCGGCGACAAGGCCGCGCAGGCCCGGGCGCTGCACGAGGGCATCCTGCGGGATGTGTTCCACGCTCCCGGCGGCGGTGTGCTGGCGGTGCAGATGCTCAGGGGGGCAACCGGTGAGTTGGCTCTCAAGGTCGGCGAGGCCGAACCGTTCGGTGTCGTCAATGTGGGCGAGCCGGGCGCGGTCGCGGAGGCTTGCGCGGCCAAGGGCGTCGTGCGGCTGGAGGACGATGCCAATCGCTCGTCTCTGTTCCAGGGCATCAACCGCGATGACAGCCCGATCAACCTCCTCGTTGGCTCCCGGAAGTTCACCGAGGGATGGAACTCCTGGCGGGTGTCATCCATCGGGCTCATGCGCATGGGCAAGAGCGAAGGCACGCAGATCATCCAGTTGTTCGGGCGCGGCGTGCGGCTGCGGGGCTACCGGATGAGCCTGCGCCGCTCCTCTGTGTTGGCGGATAAGCCCGCGCCGCCCAGGAATCTGCGGCAGGTCGAGACGCTTCAGGTCTTTGGCGTCAAGGCCACCTACATGAACACCTTCCGGGATTGGATCTTCAGCGAGGTTCCCGAGGCCCAGGAGAAGCAAGTCTGGGACATCCCGGTCGTCAAGACGCTGCCAGAGCGGAAACTGAAGACGCTCCGCCTTCGCGCGGAGATCGATGGGGAGACCGTTGAACGCGGGCAAGCGTTCCGCAAGCTCGGGCCACTCGTGCAGCTCCGGCCCCCGCACGAGACCGCGCCCGAGGATGCGTGGCTCCGGCACCATCGCACGAAGCTGAACTGGCTGCCGCGCATTCGCGGCATCGCCGGCGCGAATCAGCAGATCACTGCTGCGATCGGGCAGGCCGCCGATCTGCCGAGGCAGACGCTCAAGTCCGTACCGTTGTTCCTGTTCGACCTCGACGGCCTGCTGTTCGGCCTGGAAGCCTTCAAGGCCACCCGCGGGCTGGACCGTCTGCACGTCGATCTCGCCGCCATCACCGCGATGTTGACACGCGATGACTGGTACGAGTTGCTGGCGACCGCCGACGACATGCGTCTAGACCGCTACGAGAATCGCTCGCACTGGCAGCGCATGGCACAGCAGTTGTTGAACGCCTACGCCGAGCGGTTCTACCGCTACATCCGGGGGCGCTGGGAAGCGCCGTACCTGGAGGTGGCCGAGCTGGCACCCGACGATCCCAACCTCGTGGACGGTTACAGCATCGAGACGACCGATCTGGCCCAGACCGCCGAGCAGATCGAGCAGATTGCGACATTCATCGAAGGGCTCAAGACGGCGCTGGGGCAGAACCTCCTGGCCACATGGAGCCAGTGGGGCGGGCGTTGGCGCACGGTGCCGTTCGGCGGCCACCTGTATCAGCCCCTCCTCCACGTCGGGAAGAACGCGGAGATCCGGATCAGCCCGCTCGCCCTCGACAAGTGGGAGGCAGAGTTCGTGCAGGACTTGGCCACATGGTGCATGGCTAACCCTGGACGCGAGGTCTACCTGCTGCGTAATCAGGCGGTGACCGGCCTCGGGTTCTTTCAGGCCGCGAACTTCTTCCCCGACTTCCTGCTGTGGGTCCAGGAGGGGGAACGCCAGCATCTGGCGTTCGTCGATCCGAAGGGCCTGCACCACTTCGACCCGAGCGACCCGAAGGTGCAGTTTGCCACCCGCGAGGTGCCCCGGCTTCAGCAGATCGTGGAGCGACAGGCCCCCGACCTGCAACTGCACGCCTTCATCCTCTCCAACACGCCCTTCGCCAGCCTCGGCTGGTCACGTGGCGATGGTCAGTTGATGTCCAAGGCGGAGGTGGAGCAGTTGGGCGTTCTGTTTCAAGAGGATGATGCCACAACATATGTGGCACAGCTCTTGGATTCGATCTTGGGGGCTCAGTCAGACCGGGGCCCTCAGGAAGCCTGACATTCGTCCTGCTGCGTAGTGGCTGGTTTGCGCAAATCCCGCGGGCTTTCCGGACTCGTCGGTTTGAACTCGCACCGCTCGGGCAACAATGCGGACGTAGCTTCGATCCAGAGCCTCCACGATCAAGTGGAGCCTTTGGGCCTCATCGAGTCTGGTGGGAGCCGGACCTGTCGATGGATTAGATGTCGGGATCGCCAAACTTCTGGAACGCCGTGGTTTATGGAACTCTGAATCCAACTCATGTCGATCTCTCGGAGGATCGGGCTCATGACCCCAGAGCCGATCCGGCGTTGCCGCGATTTCTGAACGAGCCGGCGGTCAAAGAACCCCTGCCCTCGCGGTGGCTTGGAGCGTCGCGAGTTGTTCCCTGATCTCCGGGGTGAGAAACTCGCTGCCATAGCGCGCGAGGAGCAACGGCAGATAGTGAAGAGCCAACCGCAACGCTCGCCGACGAATCGACGCCGATTTGCCGCGTTCACCGTGCTTGGTAGCGTTTGTGCGCGAAAGGGCCTTGCCGGTCGCGGATCGGGGGCCTGTGGAGTGTTCCCAAGGACGATTACGCTTGGCTGACGCCCGGAGTGACGCGAGGCCCTGCGGAGTGAGGCGATAGGCGCGGGGGGGGCGTGGGCGCGGGGATGGTGGGGGCGGGTTGATCGGGGTGTTTGGCGACTGGCGGGCTTGGTTGGCAGGGGTGGTGGGGGTAGTGGGGGTGTTCATGGGGTGCCGATCCTTGTTCGTTCGTCGCGTTTCTCGTTGTGTTTTCATGGTTCTGGATCACTTGCTGGCTCGCGATGTTCGCCTGCTTGACCACGGCGAAGGTGTCGCCGGTCCTGGGCGGCCTTCGGTACTCGGCCAGCGCCAGCATCAGCCGGCGGTACGTGTTGCTAGCGCGATCGGCGTACTCGTTGAGTATCCGGAGCGACTCGGCAGCGGATGCCTGGTTTGCGAGGGTCGTCAGCCGCATCACCCGCGCGTGGGTGAGCAGCAACTGGACGATGAGCATCTCCTCCGCGGCGTCACGCGGGGCCATGCGGGTGATCGCGTCGCGGGCGTAGGTGATCGACTCGGCCTGGAACTCCTCTCCCAGCAAAGTCGTCAAGGCCGAGCCGTAGATCGCACTGGGAACGGCCGCTCCGTGAACCGCCCGCGCGTGCGCGAGATCATCGGGGGACTTCGCGGCGGGTGGTGCCGTCAGGGGCTTAGCAGCGCGCATTGATCGCTTCGAAGGCTTACCGGGCATCTGTGCTCCTCGTTGTATGGCTTGCGGCCGTCACGATCGCAACGATCCCCGCTCGCACCGCCGCCGTCAGGTCTGGCCATGCTTCCACCACCGCCGCCAACTCGGGGTCGGCGGGGTCGGCGGGCGTCACCGGCATGGGGCTGGCATCGGGGCTGTCGCCAAGTGCGCCGCCTTTTGCGCCGCTTTCGTTCGAACCACCCAAAGCCGCCCCGTTTGGCGCGGGGGTTCGAATCCCTCCTCGCCCACTTTCTCCTTTCCGCGGCTCTGGCCTTGGGACGCATCGGCGAGCCGCGAGGCTTGCCGCCGGCGTCCGGATGCAGCCAAGGCCACGCCGCGGGCGTGATGTCACCGGCAACGAAAACGCCCCCGGAGTCTCCGGGGGCGTGGGAGTTGGCGTGGGCCGATCGATCAGGCGGCCGCGGGGCCGCCCGGGCTCATGCGGCGATGGTGGCCTGCGCCTGCTCGCTCCACGGCCCGCGTTCGCCGGTCGGAGAGACCCACCGCATCCACACGTAGTTGGTTTTGCCGCCATCTGCCGAGTCGAAGTTCATGACATACGGCGCGTTGGTGTCGACCGCGACAAACCGCAGGTCGCCCTCGCCCGTCGGCGGCGTGGTGCCGACCTTGTTCCAGATCTCGACGCCCAGCGCACCCGGCGGCTTGGCCTTGCGTGTCGGCGTGGCCGAGTCCACGAAGCGCAGGGTCTGCTGCAGGCGGTTGCCGCACTCGATGGTGCAGATGGGCGCGGTCGTCGGCGGGCCGATGGGGGTCGGCGCCTGGGCCACGGTGATGCCCAGCGACGCCTTCTCCGCATCGCTGACCACGGCGGAGGCCTGCAGGCGGCGCACCAGCGGACGGATCGCGGCGACATACGCGGCGCGGGCCTCATCCTTGGTCTGCTTGGCGGCCTTGGCGGCGTTGACGGCGGCCACGTGCGCGGGGAAGGCAGTGGCCCACGTCGCCTGCGCGGCGGTGATCGGCACCATGTCCGGCGCGGTCAGGCCGAGCGCGGCCAGGTTGGCGTTGGCGTAGGTCACGAAGTTGGATTGCCACGCCTGAAAGTTCGCATCGGGACCGGGGATGTAATCAGCCATGAGTCAAGGTCTCCATCGAAGAAGTCCGCGGCTCGCTCGTGCCGCCCCGCGCACGCTGCGCCGGGTCCTCCATCCGCCGCCCGAGCCGTCGATCGGCGCGCGGTGAATACTCCGGGATGCATCGGCGATCGCGCGGGCGGACTTCACACGAGCGCACATAGTTCATTCGGTTTCCCGGTCGCTTGCGATCGTGCCGCATCTTCTTTGTATGACCCACCCGCTCAAGCACCCCCCTGCGTGGGTGGTCGCGTCGCGCAGATATGGCACCTCCGCATCTCATGAGTACCTGCCGTGCACATCCAGCCGCATCCCCCGCGAAGGGGTCGGCAAGGCGGCAATCCCTTCAGCCAAGAATCCCGATCCCCGCCGCGATCGTCGCCCGCGTTGATGGCCGCACGTGTAGGCGCCGGGAAAGCAGGCCCGGTTGGTGGCAGATGCGGTACCATTCGACGCCATGGAAAACCCTCCTGATGCCCGCTCATGCCTTGTGAAGTTAAAGGTCTGCAACCTTGGTTGCATAGGCCCCGAGGGGCTTGAAGTGTGCTTGGACGAGATTGTGTGCCTTGTCGGTGCGAATAACACCGGCAAGTCCACGGTGCTTCGTGCGTATGAGGCGGCGGTCACCAACTCTTCCCTTGAGCCGGAAGAGATATCTGAGAAGGCCAACGGCCAGCCAGCCACGGTTGAACTCTGGGTCCATATTCCGGAAGGCGCGGAGAACATTGATGCCAGGTGGAAGGTCGCCGAGAACGGCATGCTCTTGGTGCGCTCGAAATGGACTTGGAGCAAGAAAGCGGGAAAGCCTGAAAAGCCTTTGTGGGACCCCGTCCGCACGACTTGGAATCCGGAGATAGACGCCTACTCGGATGACGACAAGGCATCGGGGCTGGATACGGTGTTCAACAGCCGCCTTCCGCGACCCTTCCGTATTGGTTCGCTGGACGACCCGACCGAGGAGCACAAGAAGCTCCTAGACTTGGTGCTCGAACCGATCAAGACGCGACTTGCCGACCTGATGAAGGAAGACGGATCGGAACTGCGCAAGAAGATCATCGCGTTGCAGGAAGAGGCTGAAAAGCCAGTCGCCGCTTTCAAGGCCGACCTCGACGGCGTCCAGACACGGGTCAACTCCTCGTACCGCCGAGTGTTCAGCACGGCAGAGATTCGTTTGTCCGTATCGCTGGGCGAACTCACGGTGGACCCCGGCGCGGCGCTAGTCAAGTCCTCGCACGTCGGGGTAATCGAGTCACACGGCCAGACGCGCTGGAGCCAGCAGGGCACCGGCTCGCAGCGTGCCTTGTTCTGGTCGATGCTCGAAGTGCGGTCGGAGCTGAACCGCATCGCCGAAGAACGCAAACAGATGGAGAAGGTGGCGAAAGACAAGGAGAAGGAGCTGAAGAAGAAGGAGGGTGAACTCGCCAAAATCACGCAGGAAGCGGCAAAGACCAAGAAGCAGCAGGAAATTGACGCGATCAAGGCTGACCGTGCCGCGCTTCGCCCCGGCGGCGCAGCACCAGCAGCACCTGCACCCGCTCCCTTCTTGCCCGGCTACATGCTCCTGATTGACGAGCCGGAAACTGCGCTCCATCCCGCCGCGATCCGGGCCGCCAAAGAACACCTCTACTCCCTGGCTGCCGAGTCCGGCTGGCAGGTCATGCTCTCGACGCATCACCCCGCCTTTATCGACCCGTTGAAGGACCACACCACGATCGTCCGCCTGCACCGCCCGGAGGCCAACGCTGCGCCAAACGTGTACCGCGCTGACTCGGCCAACTTCGACGCGACCGAGAAGGACACGCTCAAAACGCTCCTCGCATTCGATCAGTCGGTCTCCGAAATGTTCTTCTCGAACAAGGTGATCATCGTCGAGGGTGACACCGAGTTCGCGGCGTTCACGGTGGCGATGGACGCCGACGCGCAAGCCTTCCCACTCGACGTGCGACCGCTGTTGCTCCGTGCGCGCGGCAAATGGACTATTCCGCTCCTGCTGCGGATGCTCGCGCACTTCAAGGTGCCGTGCGCGGTGCTGCACGACATCGATTCACCGCGCACGAGGGAGGGCGGTGAACAGAACGCAGCTTATGCCGCCAACCAGGCCATCAGTGATGCCGTCGCAGCGGCTCGACAAGCGGGGGTGCCCATCATCCATTTGACTTCACTGCCGGAGTTCGAGAGGGAGCACGGAATGAACTTGCCAACGAAGGACAAGCCGTTCAACGCATGGCGGGTGACACGTGATAACGCGGTGATCGGGGCAAGCGTCCGTAGAGTTCTGGACGAACTATGCTGTGTTCCGAACGCCGACGCGATAAACCACGCCAATGACGGTCGGCACTTCGAAGCGAAGTGCAGAGCATGGGCGGCGATCCACGCCGCTTCAGCACCGGAGTTTAACTTCACCTAACCAAGCCGCTCCTCTGCCCCTCCGGGGCAGTCCCGCGCGAGCGGCGCGCCTTCCACGGGTTGCGCCCGCGAAGCGCGGGCTGCACCCGTGGCTACACGCCTGCGCCCCTCCGGGGCGAAGATGGCCGCGGCCGATTCGGCCCGCGCGCGAGGCCGCGTCCCGCTCGGACGGCGTGCCCGGCCTCTGCACGCCCCAACGGGGCGACGGGCTGTCGCCACGGGTGGGGCGAGCCCCGAGTCTTCGAGGGGTGAGCGCAACCCGTGGAGCGCTCACGCCGCCTTGGCCGTCCTCGCCGCGAACTCCGGCTTGCCATCGCGGTCGAACGTCACCGTCAGCACCGCGCTTTCCGGGCCCGGCGTGGTCAGGCGGGCGGGGTGGATGAGGTACTCGGCGGCCTCGCCGGTTTCGGCCAGTTCGGCGATGGGCACGGTCGAGTCGGTGAAGGTTGCCCGGCGGGCGTCGGCGGTGGTGCCGGGGGCGGTGCCGATGCGCAGGAACTCGCGCTGGCCGGGCAGGCGTCGGGAGATGGCGAAGGTCACCCCCGCGCTGGCCGCGGCGTTGGCGCTGCGCCAGGACAGGACCACGCCGCCGTCGCCGCTGGCGGCCAGCTCGAACTCGCGGGGCCTGCCGGGCATTCGCGCGGCCGGGCCGCCCTCCCCGTCCAGCAGATCGGCGGGGGCCATGGGCGCGGCGGCGCTGGGCAGCTCGCCCGGACGCGGGAAGTTCACGCGGGCCTGAAGCCCCCAGACCTCCCGGGCGGCCTCATCGTACGCCTCGGCCGCGTCCTCCTCTTCATCGAACCTTCCGATCTTCTTTGGAACATCCTCCACACGGATGACCGCCAGCCACGACCCGTACTGATCGCTCCATTGCACCCCTTTGAAGCGCGATGAGGTCGGGCGGCCGGATCGGTGGAGGATCTTGTACTGCGCCCGGGTCACCTGCGCCACGCCGCCCACGACCAGGTTGGCCCGGCGGCAGTCCAGCGGGTTCCCGTTGGCGTGGCCGATGCGCACGTTCGGCCCGGCATCGACCAGCCCCAGGATCAGGCGCTTGAGGTGCGTGGCGGGCGTGCCATCCGGGCCGGTCTGGATCACCACGCCGCGGTCCAGGCGGCTCCCGCCGTGCGTGGCGTACTGCCACTTGCACCCTTGCACGATCGGCATGTCCGCCTCATCGACCAGCGCCTCGACGTATCCGGCCAGCGTCCGCAGGGGCACGCGCCACACGCCGGCGCGGGCCGGGTGCGGATCGGGATACGGCTTGCCGACGTTCTCGAGCCTCTCGCGCAGGGCCCGGACATCCTCGGCGTCGTAGAGAATCGGCGTGCCGGTCGCGGCCCGGGCGCGGTAGCGGGGGATGGAGACCACCCCGTCGTTGATCCACTTGCCGAACGTCTCGCGGCTGACCTCCATCACCGCGGCGGCCTGATCCCGCGTGAGCATCGTGCGGCCGGGCGGCGGTGCGGGCAGGCGCGGCGTGACGGTGTACGGCACCTTCTCGCGCACGATCGTGCCATCGGGGGCCAGGAACGTCGGCTCGGGAACCTTGCCATCGGGAAAGTTCAGCGCCGCCGCGGGCCCGTGCAGCTCCCGCGCCGCCGCGTCGTAGGCCGCGGCGGCCTGGGCCTCATCGCGGAATCGCCCGAGGCCGCGGTGCTGCTCGCGCGAGCCGATCTGCGCGATCCAGATCCGCCTCTTGGCGTCCCAGTGCACGCCCTTGTACGCCGATGTCGGCGCGCGGCCCGGCCGCGCCGAGAACTTGGGCCTTGCAACAGTGACCTCCGCGCGCGAGCGGACGACGAGGTTGGACCTGCGAAGGTCCAGCGGATCCCCGTTGATGCAACACACGAGCCGATCCTTGTGTTCGATGCCGTCCACGCCCATGATGATGCGCTTCAGGGGCACGCGGCGGTGCCCCTTCATGCACAGGATCACCTCGTAGCTTTTCGGTTCGCCCCGATAGGCGTAGTTGAAGTTCCGGCCCTGGACTTTCGGCAGATCCTCCGCGTCGATGATCGCCACGCCCCCGGGGCAATCGCCGCTGACCGGCACGCGGATGACGCCCGGACGCTCCGGGTCGGGGTGGGGCTCGGAGCGTTTGCGGTGCTCCTCCTTGAACGCGGCGACATCCGCCGCGGCGTAGAGCACGGGATAGCCGCCGCCGGCGCCCTCGCGGTAACGCGGCAGTTTGGAGATCCCGCTGCGCTCCCAGGTGACCCAGGTCGTGTGCCCCACGCCCATGAACGCGGCGGCCTGATCGCGGTTCATCATGGGCACGCCCGGGGGCGGCGGCGGCAGAGGCCCGGTCGATGAGCTCCAGCGCTTGCGCTCGGCCGGCGCGGGGGCGGATGCGGAAGGCTCGCAGAAGGACCCGGGCTTGTTCGAAGCAATGTCGTGGTTCATGGTCGTGTCTCGCAGGTCGGTGCCGGATGCAATGAACGATGGAGGCGGGGGTGTTCCCAGCGCGGCCTACGCGGCGATGGTCGCCGAGGTCGGCTCGCTCCAGGGGCCTTTGTCCCCGCGGGTGCCGACCCAGCGGGTGATGTACACGGCGGTTTTTCCGGCCAGGTTCTGGGGGAAGTCCGTCCGCAGGACCGGGCGGGTGCTCAGGGTCAGGTAGGCGAACGGCCCCGGCGGCGCGCCGGTGGAGGCCGCATCGGCCGATGCAATGACGGGGGCGGCGGGTTCGGTCCCGGGCGACCCGGCGATGCGCACCCAGACCTCCGCGCCGAGTGTCCCGCGCGGCTTGCCGCCGCGCGCGCGTCCGGAGGCCCCGGCATCGCGGGCGTTGATCAGCCGCAGGGTGTGGCTGAGGCGCGCGGGGATGTCGATGCGCAGCAGCGGGGCGGCATCGGGCAGCGGCGCGGGCGCGCCACGGGCCGGCGCGCGGCGGACGGTGATCCCGATCGCGGCCCGCTCGGCGTTGGTCGTGTCCGGATAGGCCTGCACGAAGGCGGCGATCGGCCGCAGGAGCCGCTCGACGAGTTCGCGGCGGGCATCCTTGGTCTCTCGGGCCGCCTCGGCGGCGGCGCGGGCGGCGATGTGCGCGGGATAGTCGGCGTTCCAGAGATCCAGGGCATCGCGGAGGGTGATCAGCGGCTTGTTGTCAAGGCCGCGGTCCTCGTAGAAGTTCCAGATCGAGGCGAAGCAATGATTGACCCACGCGGAGAACTCCGGATCGCTGCGCGGGATATAATCATGGCGTGCGGAGGTCATGGTGCGGTGTCCGGGTGCGATGGTCGAGCGCGATGCGGCGGCGGCGGCGGGGGAAGAACAGGCAGTGGGAGGGGAAGAGCACGCAGCGGGAGGGGAAGAACACGCAGCGGGAGGGGAAGAGCACGCAGCGGGAGGGGAAGAACACGCAGTGGCAGGGGAAGAGCACGCAGTGGCAGGGGAAGAGCACGCAGTGGCAGGGGAAGAGCACGCAGCGGGAGGGGAAGAACAAGCAGCCGCAAGGGAAGAACAAGAAGCGGTGGAAGGCTGCGCGCACGCGGCGGTCGCGCGGCTCGCGCCCGCCCGGGGTTGATCGGCTCGCGCCGGCCCGCACTTGAGCGCCGCCCATCCGCAACCGGCCCGCGGCAGGCCGCCGACCGCTCGCGGCAGGCCCGCAATCGCCCGCGGCGGGCCGCAAATGTCTTGCGGCAAAGCCCGAGCGGCCCGCGGCAGAGCCCGAATCGCCCGCGGCCACCCCCGCGCAGGTCGTGCGCTCCCCCGCGCTGCGCGGAGGCTCCCCCGGCCCATCCGGACACGCCCCCGGATGATCCGGGGGCCAGCGAATCACGCGGGCGCGGCCGCCGACATCGCCCCCGCCGGTGGACCTCTGGCCCCCGCCGGTGGACCTCTGGCCCCCGCCGGGGCCGATCTCGCGCGCGCTGCGTGACCCGGCAGCGATGAGGCCGCGCTGGTCACCGCCACCAGCGGCAGCACCTTGTCATGATCCCGCGGCGGCGGCAAGTCCCGCCACATCATCAGCGGGCCGCCGAATGGAAAGACCGATGGAAGCATGACCGGGTTCCCGGCCCGCGGATCCGGCCCCCAGACCCGCCCGGCGCGCGCGGCGACGAAGGCGTATGCCGCATCGCTCACGGCCTCCGGCGGCTCGTCCATCATGACATCCACGCGACCCGGCCCCAGCGGCACCCGCGCCCACGCGTGCGCGTGCCGCGCCGCCTCCAGCCCGCCGCGCCACTCGGCCAGCCTGCGCCGCCACCCCCGCAGCCGCGCCGCCGGGTCGGCGAGATACGCAATGTTCCAGCAGACGATGCGGTCGTGCGGCCCGCCGGTCGCGGTCGCCGCGGCCCGGCAGCACGCGGCGATTCCGCCGCGAGCCCCGCGGCATGCTCAGCGGCCGCAGCCCGCCGCGCGCATCGAGGCCCGGATCTTCTCGATCACCTCCGCCCGCGCCTTGGCCAGTTCCGCCGGCTCCGGCTCGGTCCCCGCGGGGGCCGCCGCCGCCTTCTGCGTGGCCGCGAGCATCATCGCCAGCGCCCTGTTCCAGCTCTCGCAGGCCAGCGCATCATCGCCGCGCGCCTGCTGCAGGTCGCCCATGGCGGCGATCCTGTCCGCCAGCGCCGGATGCTCCGGCGGCCAGTGCTCGGCGGTGATCGCCACCGAACGCTCGATGTTGATCAGCGCGCGGTCGGTGTCGCCCATCCGCTGCTGCACCTCGGACAGGGCCTGGTAGACCTCCGCCAGCCGCGGGTGGTCATCATCGAAGCGGGCGCGCAGCACCGCGACCGACTTCTCCATGCTCGCCACCGCCTCCTTGTTGAGCCCCTGATCGGCGCGGATCCTGCCCCCGAGAAGGTGCGTCAGGTAGAGCGTCGGATGGTCCTGGCCCAGGTGCTTGATCTCCAGCGCCAGGGCGCGGTCGATGTGCGCGCGGGCGGCGTCCGGGTCCTTCTGCACGTGCAGGATCATCGCCAGGACGAAGTGCTCCGCCGCGGCCCGGTGGTGCTCCGGTCCCAGGTGCTTGAGCGTCAGCTCCAGCGCCCGCTCGGCGCTGGCCCGGGCGGCGGCCGCTTCGCCCTGCCGCAGCCGCACCATCGCCAGCGTGCCGTGCCGATGGGCCACGATCATCGAGTCCGCCGGATGGTGCCGGGCGTCGATCGCCATGGCCCGGTCGATGAGCTCGCGCGCGGCCGCGGGGTTCCCGTCCTCGAGCAGCATCAGCGCCCGCTCGGCGTACCAGTCGGCCATGACCCGGTGCTCGGCCCCCAGCACCCGGATGCTCTTGTCCACCGCCCGCGTGATCGCCGAGAGCGCCTCGGCCGACTCGCCCCGATCCTGATGGATCCGCGCCAGCTCCAGCAGCGGGATGCGCAGGGCCGTTGAGGTCGACCCCAGGTGCGCCGCCATGATCGCCAGCGCGCGATCGATCGTCTCCCGCGCCGAGTCCGAGTCGCCCTCCGCACGCTCGATCATCGCCCGCACGCGGAGCGGCTCGGCCCGCATGAGCCCGTCGACACCCCCGTTCGCCGCCGCGACATCCAGGGCCTTCTCGGCGTTGATCCGCGCGCCGACGATGTCGCCCTGCTCGAGCTGGATCAGCGCGAAGGTCGCCCAGATCACCGCGTACACCGGCGCGCCCGGCGGGGCGACCTTGGCGACAAAGTCCGCCACCGCCTCGATCGCCTCCCGGGCCTTGTCCGTCTCGCCAAGCCCAAGAAGCAGCCGGGCCTGCTCCAGCCGCAGCGACGCGGTCGGGAACGATGCGGCCCCCGTGTCGCGGGTGGAGATCTCGATCGCCTTGTCAAGGTGCGGACGGGCCGCCAGCCAGTCGCCCTGCTCGAGCATCACCCCGAAGAGGTTCTGACGCATCGACCCGATGAGCGTGTGATCCGCCGCCAGGTGCAGCGACGCGTACGCCACGGCCGTGTCGAGATTCTCCCGCGCCGCGGCCAGGTCCCCCAGCCGCTGCTGCACGAGGCCCTTGCAGTTGAGCAGCCCGGCCACCAGCACGCTCTCCCGCACGATGAAACGCTCGGCGATCGCGATGCCCCGATCGGCGCTGGCCAGCGCATCCTGCGGTTTCTCGCGGTCCAGTTGCACCGCGCTGAGCATCATCAGCACCGTCGCCGCGGCGATCGGCTCGCGGCCCGGCCTCCGGCTCAGGCTGCCCAGCGCCCGCTCCAGAGTCCGCTGGGCGTCCTCCAGGTCCCCCGAGGCCCGCTGGATCACCGCCAGACGGAACCGGTGGACCGCCATGCCCGGATCGTCCGCACCGATGATCTTGCCGAGCTGGGCGATCGCGTCGTCGATGTTCTTGCGGGCCTGATCGATGTTCCCGCGGTCCTCCTGGAACCACGCCAGACGCGAGAGCACCAGCGCCCGCATCCGCGGCGTGACCGTCCGCTCGGTCAGCACCGCCCGCAGAGCACGCTCCGCGGCCGCGTGATCGACCGCGGCGCCCAGAGTGGCCCGAGCGCCGGAACCGACCCCGAGCTTGTACAGCAGGTGCGCCGATGTCGGCATCGCCCGGGCCGCGACCTGGTAGGCCTCCAGCGCGTTGATCCGCTGATCGCCCATGAGCGCCCGGTCCCCCCGCAGCGCCAGTGCACGCTCGGCATCGGACGGGGACTTCCACAGCCCGCGCGCCCGGTCCGCATCCACCCGCGCAATCGCCGCATCGACCTCCTCCGCCGTCACCTTGGTACGCGGATCGGAGGCCAGGAGCACCGTCGCGCGGGCCTGTTGGATCGCGTTGCCCTCCGCCCGCACGCCCGTCAGAAGGGCGATCTGCTCGGCCGTCAGGGCGGGCGGGATGATCTCGATCTCATCGGCAAAGGCCTCGCTCCTGTGAAGATCGAGCTCATCCAGTGCGCGATCGGTCTCCGCCGCGGGGCCCGCCGCCGCCGCGGGCCGCTCCCGGCTGTCGGGCGATCCCGCCGCCGCGGGCACGCCGCTCAGCAGCACCGCCACGGCCGCACCCGCCGCCACGGCCACCGCCACGCACCGCCGCCCGGCGAACCCCTCACCCTGTCCCTTGGTCATCATCGCAGACTCCCACAGGCCGGCCGCCGAGCGGGGCCCCGTGTTGCGTTGTCCCAATGACCTTGCTCCCGCCGCGACCGCGGCCGCCCGCTCCCGCGAAGCAAGATCGCAGCAATATTACGGGTGTTTCCGCTTGGCGGCAACCGGCGTGGGCCGGTGCCCGCCGATGCCGCCGGCGGCCCGGAACGGTCGGGGCGGGCCGGGATGCGCGGGCGAACGCGCCGCGCCGCCCGCACGGCGGTTGCCGCGGCGGTGGGGGGCCCTGGCCCCGGAGCGTCAGGAAGCGGCCGGATCGGCCCCGATGGTCCCGGTGGCGATGAGCGCCTCGATCGCGGCGATGTCGGCCGTGAGCGGGCGGTCATCGGTCAGCGGGGGGACGAGCGTGCGGATGACCGCCAGCGCCGCCTCCACGCCGCGGCCGCTGCGCAGGGGCCGGTGGGTCTCGATCCCCTGCGATGCAATGAGCAGCTCGATGGCCACGACCGTGCGGGCAAGTTCCAGGATGCGGCGGGCCTTGGCCGCGCTGCGCGGACCGAAGGAATTGTAATCTTCCATGCCCGCGCAGGTGCCCACGTTCGCGACGCTCGCGGGCGTGCAGAGCCCGACGATCTCGTTGACGCAGGCCGCCGCGGTGTACTGGGCGATCATCAGCCCGCTCTGCAGCCCCGGCTGCGGGGCCAGAAAGGGCTTGAGCCTGCTCTCGGGCTCGAACGCGCCGGTCATCAGGTAGCTCCGCCGCTCGCTCGCCCCGGCGATGTGCGCCAGCGGGACCGCGACCGCATCCAGAGGGATGGCCAGCGGCATGCCGTGGAAGTTCGCGCCCGAGACGATGGAATCAGCGCGCGAGCCCAGCACGCCGCGGGCAAAGACCAGCGGGTTGTCCGTCACCGCCGAGAGCTCATCGATCACCGGACGGGCGAAACTCGCCAGCGCCGAGGCCACCGCGCCCAGGATCGTCGGGCCGGCGCGCAGCGAGTAGGGGTCCTGCACGCGCGGGTCGTTGTCGATGTGGCTGGTCACGATCGTGCTGCCGGCCAGAAGCCCGCGGAGGCTCGCCAGCACCGCGGCCTGGTCCGCGTGGTTGCGGGCCGCGGCCAGCCGGGCATCCAGGAACGAGTGGCTCGCCCGGCACGCGTCGATCGTCATGGCCAGGGCGACCCGCGCCGCCGCGAACAGGTTCGCCGCATCGGCGCGGATCAGGCAGGCCTGCGCGAGCATCAGGTGCGTGCCGTTGATCAGCGCCAGGCCCTCCTTGGCCGCCAGCTCCACCGGGGCCAGCCCCGCCTCGGCCAGCGCGACCGATGCGGGAACGACCCCGCCATCGCGCAGCACCGTGCCCTCGCCCGTCAGCGCCAGGGCGATATGCGCCAGCGGCGCGAGATCGCCCGATGCGCCCACCGAGCCGACGCTCGGCACCTCGGGCACCAATCCCGCGTTGAGCATCGCGACCAGCCCATGAGCCACCGCCGGTCGCACGCCCGACAAACCCCGGGAGAGCGACGCGGCCAGCAGCACCATCATCGCCCGGACCACCTCCGGCTCCAGCGCGGCGCCGGTTCCGGCCGAGTGCGAGCGGATCAGGTTCCGCTGGAGCGTGCGCAGGTCCGCATCGGCGATGCGCCGCTTGGCCAGCGAGCCGAAGCCCGTGTTGATGCCGTAGTACGGCCGGCCGGAGCGCAGCAGCGATTCCACGACGCCGCGCGAGCGGTCCATGGCCCTGATCGCCGCGGGATCGATCGACACCGGCACGCCGTCCCGGGCGACGGCGACGACCTGCTCGACGCTCAGCGGCCCGGGCCGGAGGATCACGCCCGCCGCCCCCGCGCCGAGCGCCGCCCGCGCGGACCGTGCTGATGAGGCGGCGCGCGGTGCGTTCGATGATGATCCGGCTCGTCGCTTGCTCATGTCCAAGTGTTGCCCCGCCGGGTGGCGCGAGCCAGCCGAGCCGCGATCGTGTCCGCCCGCGGCCGGCCGCGCCCGCCCGATCGCCGCGCCGGCCCGCGAAGGTCCGCGATCAACCGCCCGGGCCCGCCCGCCCGCGATGTGATCGGCCCACGCGCCATCCGGCGGCGAGCACGAGACGGTCGCCGATCATCGCACACCATCCGCCGCGGCCGCCGCCGATCCGGCCCGCACGTGCGTCGGCCCGGCCCCGCCAGCGGCCATTTGAGGCCTTCACGGCTCAAAAAGCCGGCTTCAGCACGGTGATTTCGCCCGGGAAGCCAAAAGACCGATAATCCATGTTATGTTAACCGAGGCTCGCTGGATCGCGTTCGCTTGTCACCGTGTCACCCCCGCGATGACCATCAGTGTATCGGTCAGCCGCGCGGCAAAGCCCCGGCCGTCACAGAGCGGCGACGCCAGCAGCATCGGCCGCAGCGCCGACCGATAGCGCCGCAGTTCCGCGGCGTCGGTCGCGAGCCGCGCGGCGAGCTCGACGAACTCTCCGTCATCGCGCGCGACCAGCTCGCCGACGCCGACGCTCCGAAGCAGCGACTCGCTGACGCGACCGGCGCTGGTGGTGCCAACCTTCGTGACCATCGGGACGCCCATGAGCAGCGACTCGCACACCGTGGTCGTGCCGTTGTACGGGAACGTGTCGAGCGACACATCCACCGCGGCGTACCGCGCCAGCACGGCAAGCGATGAATCCGAGGGCCGTTCGAGCACCAGCCGATCCTCCGTGATGCCCAGCGATGCCATGCGCTCACGCACGTCCGCGGCGACGCCGTCATCGCTGAGCGCGACATGCTTGAGCATCAGCCGCGAGCCCGGTACGCGATGCAAAACTCTGGCCCACACCGCCAGCAGCCCCGTATGGATCTTCATGAAAGCGCTGAACGAGCCGAACGTGATCGGCGCCCCGGCCAGGCTCGGCACGGGCGCGACCTCCGGAACGCCCGCGGGCGGCGAATAACACAGAAACGGAGCATCGAGCCGGTGCAGCCTCTCGACGCAGCGTGGCTCGAATCCCGCCGGATCCGTGATCGAGTCCACGAGGCGGACATCAACGCTCCGCACGCCGGTCGTGCTCGGGTAGCCGATGTACGTCGCTTGCACCGGTGCGGCACGCACGTGCAGGGCCGGGAGCGCGTTGCCGTCGGTCAGGCCGGCCAGTTCAAGGAGAACATCCAACCGATCGGCACGGATCATCGCCGCGGCGTCGCGGAACGAGCGGCCGTGCAAGTGCCGCCAGATGCTCGAGGCTTTCTCGAACCGTCGCGAGACATCGTCCGCCAATCGCCCGGTGTGGTAGCACGCGATCATCACGCGGGAGCGGTCGGCGTGCGTGACGAACGGCTCGATGAAGTACGCCGTCGCGTGCGCCCGCAGGTCGGGCGAGATGATGCCGACGCGCAGCGGCCGAGCACCCGCTCGCACCTCCCCCACATCGGCCGCGATCGTCGCGGGCATGCCGTGCCTGGCCGCGATCAGATCGCCCAAACGCACGTGATGGGCGGTCGCGGCCTCGGGCGTCGCGTTCGGGGCGTAGTTGCTCGTGCTGGCCAGCGACATGGCGATCTCATCGCTCGCCGGATCGAGTTCCGCCGCTCGCCGAAGCGCGTCGTACGCCTCATCCGCGCGCCCGTGCATGTGCAGCGAGCTTCCGAGCTGCGCGTGCAAGAGCGCGTGCCCCGGCGCGAACTCGAGCCCCCGGCGTGCCACCGCGAGCGCTTCGCTCGCCCGGCCATTCCGCAGCAGCGCAATCGCGAGCCACGTGCGTGCGAGCGGGTCCTCCGGCAAGCCCTCGACCGCGCGCTGCAGATCCGCGATCGCGGCGTCAATCTTGCCGACACCCAGGCGGGCCGCACCGAGGTTCGCCAGCGCCCGGGGGTCTCCCGGCAGCATCGCCAGGGTCCGCTCGGCAAAGTGCTCCGCACGCACGAAGTCCTTGCGCTTGAGCAGCACGTACGCCATCGCCGCGGTGTTCTCGACATCGCCCGGTTTCAACCGCAGGCTCGCGAGCAGGGCCTTCTCGGCCGCTTCCCACTGCTGCAGGTCGATCAGTTCCCCCACGCGTTTGCTACCGGCGCTGCTCATCGTCGCTCCGCTGACCGCCGTGACTCACAGAACCCTCTGAAAGTACAGCGTGTCGGGCATCGGGTCATCGTTGTAGCGCTCGCAGGGCGCGAATCCCATCGATCGGTACAGCGCGATCGCCGCATCCATGCTCCCCGATGTGTCCAGCCGCATCAAGCGATAACCCGCCGCACGGGCATCGATCAGCACCCGCTCGACCAGAGCCCGCGCGACTCCGCGTCCGCGGCACTCCGGACGCACGTACATCCGCTTGAGCTCGCACTCATCCGCCGGCGCAGCGGGGTCCACGCTCCGCATCGGCCTGAACGCGATGCACCCGACTGCCGCGTCCACGCCGTCCGCCCCCCACTGCCCCCACACGGCGATGTACATCCCGCCCGCGGGCGGCGCATAGGCCCCGGGCAGCCCGGCGAGTTCGTGCTCGAAGCCCTGATGGGCGAGGCTCTCGCCCGCCAGATGCGCGATCGACCGTGCGTACTCATCGAACAACGCCGCGCAGCGATGGAGACGATCACCCTCGCTGGCGGACTCAACCCGGACCATCTCGCGGTTCCTCGCCGGCCTGGCTTGTCCGATTCAGCTCTGCGCCGCATCGGATGGTCTGGCGTTGCGACCGTGCACGATCGCGCTGACGCACCAGTTCACCACCTCGCCCCGCGGCACCAGTTCACCCTTGTCGTCGGCGGTCCGCAGGCGGAACTCCACCGCGCCCGCCGCGAGCGACTTCTCGCCCAGCGTCAGGCGGATCGGTACGCCGATCAGGTCCGCATCCTTGAACTTCACGCCGGGACGCTCGTCGCGATCGTCGATGAGCACATCGATCCCGCGCTGGGCCAGTTCGCCCGCGATTGTCCGCGCAAGGTCGCGGTGCTCCTGGCTGTCGGCCTTCATCAGCGTGATGATCACGTGGTACGGCGCGATCGCCGCGGGCCAGATGATGCCGTTGGCGTCGTGATTCTGCTCCACGCTCGACGCGAGCGTGCGAGAGACGCCGATGCCGTAGCACCCCATGATCACCGATCGCTTCTGCTGCTTGTCGTCGAGCACGCTCAGCCCCATCGCGTCGGAGTACTTCGTGCCGAGCTTGAAGATGTGCCCCACCTCGATGCCGCGGCCGGTCACCAGCGCCGCGCCCGCGGACCGGGGCGACGGATCACCCTCCAGCGCGTTGCGAACGTCGGCGATGCGCACCCGCGCGGCATCATCCAGCGTCGCGCCGATCTCGCGACGCAGGTTGAAGTGCTTGACGTGATAGTCGGCCCTGTCGCCCCCGCTCGCCCAGAAGCCGCCGGTGGTCACGTCCGGGTCCAGCAGCAGCAGCGTGCCCGGCACCGTGTTCACCGTCCGGGGTGAAACGTACCCGATCGCGAACCCCGCGGCGCGGGCCGCCTTTTCATCGGCGAGCACAACCTTCTTCGCGCCGCACGCGGCCTTGACCTTGCCCTCGTTGACCTCGTGATTGCCGCGGACCACCGCAACGACCCACGAGATGCCGGCGGAGCCCTCGCCGTGCTCGGCGATCTGGAAGACGATGCTCTTGAGCATCCGGTCCGGCTTGACCTTCATGAACTTGCCGACCTCGTCGATGCCCGGCAGTCCCGGCGTGTGCACCTCGGTCAGTTCGCCCGTGGGCGTCTCGGTGAGCGTTCCAAGTGCGCGCTGGCCGATCTCGCACTTCTCGACGTTCGCGGCGTACCCCGACACCGGACACTTGAGAATCGTGTCCTCGCCGCTGGGCGCGTTGACCATGAACTCGTGGCTGGCCGATCCGCCGATCGGACCGGACTCGGCCTCCACAGCCGTGAAGTCCAGACCGCAGCGCTTGAAAATGTTCGTGTACGCCGCGTACATCCGGTCGTACGTCTCGTTGAGCCCGCCCGGCCCTTCCACGTTGAGGTGGAACGAGTAGGCGTCCTTCATCAGGAACTCGCGGCACCGAAGCAGCCCCGACCGCGGCCGTGCCTCATCGCGGAACTTGGTCTGGATCTGGTACAGGTTCACCGGCAACTGCTTGTAGCTGGTCACCGAGCCGCCGACGAGTTCGGTGATCGGCTCCTCGTGCGTCGGCCCCAGCGCGTACTGGGCATCCTTGCGGTCGCTGATCTTGAACAGCAACTCGCCGTAATCCTGGTCGCGCTTCGTGCCCTTGTACAGCTCGATCGGAAGCAGCACGGGCAGGTGCAACTCGTGTGCGCCCGCACCGTCCATCTCCTGCCGCACGATCTCGCTGATCTTCCTGAGCACGCGGAAGCCAAGCGGCAGAAAGTCGTAGATTCCCGCGCCCAGCTTGCGGATGAACCCGGCCCGCAGCAGCAGCACGTGCGACGGGCTCTCGGCCTCCGCCGGCGCCTCTCGCGTCGTGGGGATCAGCGTCTCAGACCAGCGATGAACCACACCCCGCGGGGCGACGGCGATGCTCTCGGTAGACATAGGCCGCGATGGTAGCGCTGTTCGTGGGAATCCGACGTTCGGTCGCCGGGCCGATCGATCAGCCGACGATCAGCCGCGCGGGCATGTCCATGTCCGCCGCCAACTGGCGAACCTGCGTCAGACTCAAGTCCAGGAACGGCGTCTCGATGGCGAACTCGCCCTTCGGGCAATCCAGCGCGATCAGTCGCGAGACCAGCAGCGCCCGGTCGCTCGCATCGGCGATGCGGTCGGCCGTCAATCCGCGCTCGACACTGCTCCGCGATGTTGACGACTCCACGCCCCGCCGCACGGGCCATACAACACGCCAGATCCCGCGAGCAACCGCTTCGCGCGAGGCACTCAGGAGCATCCGGCTCATGTCCCACCCCTGCCCGGGCCTGCGGCCATGCTCCACGGCGGTCACGTCATCGCCCGTTGCTACCTCAACACGCGCCCCCGGCAGCAACTCCGCCAGCCGCGACTCGTGCGCGGCACGATCCGCGGTCGAAAGGTCCGACGCCGACCAGACCACCACGCCGAGCCCCTGTCCCGCCCCACCACCCGCTGCCCCGCCTGGTCCGGCACCTGGAGACGAGCGAACAAACTCCGTCCAGCACGCCGCGGCAGTGCAGAACTCGCCACTCTCCTGGTCCGCCAGAATGATCAGCACGTCGGCAACCCGTTCCATGCTGGACATTATCGGCCAACTTGACGATCGGCGCTGAGCAACCGCCGGAACACTTGGGGGGCTGGAGTGTCCACCGCCCGCCCGGAAGTTCTGTGGCCTTTCGGTAGTGGCCGCTGGAGCTACCCGCTTCCGATCACACGTCACGGGGAAGCACTGGCACGGGGCGGCCACCATCGCTCTGAAGTAGAGATGACTTCCACCCGATTCAAGAGGAGTCAGATATCCGAGGAGTGCGACTCTGATCAATGGAGACACGAAACTGCGCGCCGCGGCGACATGGTCGCTCCGGCTGCTGAACTCGCCTCGACCCGTGGGCGAGGCCATCGTGACCATGATCACCGTTCTGGTGATTGTGGGTATCGCATCGTTCGGCGCCGTTCGACGGAGTCTTGACGCTTTCTCCGATGAGCGTAGAACGCAGCTCGTGCAGATTGCCTCGATCGCCGCGGCGTCGATCGATGCCGAACTTCACGACCGCGTTCTGCGCGCGGGCATCACCGACAGCGACGACTACCAGCGCGCGGTCGAGCCTCTGGCTCGCATCAGGCGAGCCGTTGGCGATGTCAACTTCATCTACACGATCAGTCTTGTTGACGGTCGTCAGGTCTTCGTCCTTGACCCGACACCCGGCGGTGACAGCGACGGTGATGGCATCGATGATCGTTCATACGTCGGGGATGTGTACAACACGCGCACTACGGATCTTGATATCGCTCTTGGTCGCGGTCCGGTTCCCGCGACACCCATCGCTTCAATCGAGCCCTTCACGTACCGGTGGGGAACGTTCATCAGCGGCTACGCACCGTTCCACGATGCCAGCGGCAACATCGCGGGCGTCGTCGGCGTGGACGTGACGATCGACCGCTACATGGCCGCGAGGAAAGCGGTCGTGATCGCCGCGATGATGGGCATGGTGCCCGGCCTGATCGCGACCGTTGGCGCGGGGCTTGCCGTGTTCGTGGTCCGCAAGCGCCACCGCAGACTCTTCGATCAGCACATCGAGCAGTCAGAGCGGATCATCCACAGCGAGTCGCAGCTGCGCATGCTCCTGAACAGCGAGCCGGACTTCGCCATCTACATGCTCGATACGCAGGGCCGCATCTCAACCTGGAACGACGCCGCCGAGCGACTCACGGGCTATTCGACCGAGGAAGCAGTCGGCATGAACTTCGCGGTTCTTCACGGCAACACCCCGCAGGCGAAGCAGGAGGCCGCGAGAAACCTCGATCGCGCTGCCGCCCATGGCCTGGTGCGCTCCGAAGGCCCACGTTTCCGTCGCGACGGCTCTTCGTTCATGGCCTCCGCCGTCATCACGCCGATTCGCACGAGCGACGGTCAGCTCGCCGGGTTCTGCAAGGTGACGCGCGACATCTCCGCTCAGCACGCGGCACAGCTGCGCGAACGCGAGGCGATGGAGTCGCTCCGCCAACTCGCATCGGACCTGAGCAAGACCAAGGATTCGCTCGAAGAGCAGACCATCGCGCTGTCGATCCGCAACGAGGAACTCGTGCGCGCAAGAGAGGTCGCCGAGACGGCGCTCAAGGCCAAGTCCGCCTTCCTGGCCAATGTCAGCCACGAGCTCCGCACCCCGATGAGCGCGATTCTGGGCTTCACGGACCTCATCAGCGAGCCGAACTGCACGCCCCAGGAGCGCCGCGAGTACGCACGGATCGTGCGCTCGGCGGGCGACCACTTCCTGTCGCTCATCAACGATCTTCTCGATCTGTCCAAGATCGACGCCGGCCGCATGAGCGTCGAGATGCTCGACTGCGACCACGTGACGCTCATCAGCGAGGTCTGCTCCCTGATGCGCAAACGCGCCGACGAAAAGGGCCTGATCCTCAACGCCGAGTGCGACGGCGAGCACCCCCTGACCATCCGCACCGACCCGACACGCCTGCGGCAGATCATCACGAACCTCGTAGGCAATGCCGTGAAGTTCACCGAGAACGGCGGAGTCCGCGTCCTGGCCCGCGTCGACGATCGCAACGGGGCCTCGTCGCTCGTCGTCGACGTCATCGACACCGGCATCGGCGTGTCGCCCGAGCAGCAGAAGAATCTCTTTGTCGCCTTCTCTCAGGCTGATGAGTCGACCACCCGCAAGTTCGGCGGCACCGGCCTGGGCCTTACCATCAGCCGCGCCTTCGCCCGCATGCTCGGCGGTGATGTCGAGGTCTACTCAACCCCCGGCGAAGGCAGCACCTTCCGCGTCCGCATCTCCTGCGGCGACATCAACGCGGTTCCACGCCGACGATTCGCCGGCGAACGCGCCGCAATCGCTGGCGCATCGGACATCGCCAGGCCCGAACCGGCGACGCTCCGCGGCCGGGTGCTTCTGGCCGAGGACGGCCCCGACAACCAGAGGCTCTTTCGTACCATTCTCACCAAGGCCGGCATCGACCTGACCATCGTCGGCAACGGACAAGAGGCTCTGGACGCGATCACCAATGCGGCCCTCGGCGCCGCACCGTTCGATATGATCCTCATGGACATGCAGATGCCCGTGATGGACGGATACACGGCCACCGCCGCGATCCGCGCAGCGGGCTACTCCGGGCCGATCATCGCACTGACCGCGCACGCCCTGGCAACGGATCGCGCCAAGTGCATCGAAGCCGGCTGCAGCGAGTTCCTCACCAAGCCCGTCGACCGCAGGCGGCTGCTGGATGAACTGACGCGGTTCCTGCCCGGGATGCGCAACGCCGCGTGAGACCTGCGCCGCGCGGCCAGCCGCGCAAACCCGCTAGGCTCAGGACATGAGTCCGTCGCCTTGGCGACTAACGCACGTTCCCGAGATCGACTCGACGAGCCTCCAGGCGCGGCGATTGATCAATACCGGCCGCGCCGGATCCGCGCACGAGCTGATCGTCGCCGACCGCCAGACCGGCGGCATCGGCCGCCTGTCCCGCCCGTGGGCCAGCCCCGCGGGGGGGCTCTGGTGCACCTTCATACTTCCCGCCGCTCCCGATGTCCAATCCGATGCGCCCGGGTCCAGCCCCCCACCGATCCACCCCTGGGCGTGGGACCGGCTCTTGAGCACGCTCGGCCTTCGGGCCGCGCTGGCGGTCCGCGCCGCGATCGTCGACACCATCCCCGATCTGGCCGACGGCCCGCGGCTGCGTATCAAGTGGCCCAACGACACGCTCCTCGATGGCCGCAAGGTCTCCGGCGTGCTGTGCGAAGTCCTCCGCCGGCGCAACGGAGGCCCGGTCGCCCTCATCGGCGTGGGGATCAACGCCAACTACGACATTTCGCAATTACCCGCGGACCTGCACGCCCGGGCGACGACGCTCCAGTCGGCGATCGGCCGCGCGGTGCCGCTCGATGCCCTGCGCGAGCACCTGGGCGTGCGGCTGGCCGAGATGCTCGATCCGGACCTGCGCACGCCGCGGATCGCGCGGCTGGTCCGCGAGCATCTCGCCGGCGTGGGTGAAGCGGGGCCGATCACGCTCGATGATGGCACGCGCACGAGCGGCGTGCTGCAGGAGGTGAACGATGCGGGCGAGGCCATGTTCACGGTCGATGGCCGCATGATCACCGCCAGATCCGCCGCGATCGTCGATGATCACTGATCCTGACGCTCTGCACCCCGCCCTCATTTCCCGCACCCGCCCCGCAGCCCCCGGCCCACCCACCGCTCCTTCTCGTGCCGACGGTGTCAACGCGACCCAAAACGCAACAGGCCCCGCGTGTGCAGGGCCTGTGCAAGTCAGATCTTGTTCAGATCACCGGTCCGAGCGGGGCTCAGACCATCGACTTGAGGCCCTTGAGGGGGCGGATCTTGATGACGGTCTTGGCGGGCTTGGCCTTGACCTCCATCATCTCGCCCGGCTTGAAGGGGTTGGCCTTGGTGGTGGCCTTGGTGGCGGGCTTGAAGTTGCTGGTGACCTTCATCATCCCGGGGACGACGAAGACCTTGGGCTTGCCGGCGGTGGGCTTGGTCAGGTCGACGGCCATGACCTTGCCGAGGGTCTCGAAGATCCCGGCGATCTGCTTGCGGCTGAGGCCGTTGTGCTCGGCCAGCAGACGGAAGAGTTCGCTCTTGCCACGCGGCTTGGCGGAGGCGGTGAGCTTCGGGGGCTTGGGGGCGGACTTGGTTGCCATATTCGATACTCCCTGCAAAAAGGCGTTATTTGCCGCAGCTCCACTGCGGCCCACGCTCGTTGTAGCGGCTTTTGCCGCAGCAATCAAGCGCTGGTGAGGTGTGGACATCGACTTTCTTGCTCAAAATACCGCAGTTTTTTGTCCGCGAATCGAAAATCACCCCGAAAGTCGATCGATCAACCCACCGATCCCGCTCACCCCGCCTCCGCCCCCACCCCCCGCCGCTCGCCCGCCGCGGCCATCGCGCCGAACCTCCGCCAGTCCGCCGCCGGCCCCGTTCCGCCCATGTTTTTCAGGCGTTTTCAGGCAGCCGCTTGATGATGATCGCGGTCTGGTCATCATCGAACGGTCGGCCCTGGGCAAAGTCCAGCGTGCCCTTGGCCAGCGTCTCGAGAATGCCCTGCGCGGGCAGGGCGATGTTGGCCAGCACCGTCTCGACGATGCGCTGCTCGCCGTAGTGCTCGTTCTCGTGGTTCATCGCCTCGTAGAACCCGTCGCTGAGCAGCACGAACACATCGCCGGGGGCAAGGTCGAAGGTCTCGACCTCCGAAAAGTCGCAGTCCGGATCGATGCCCATCGGCAGCGTCGTCGCGCCGCGGACCTCGCTGGTCCCATCGGCCCGAACGAGAATCAGCGGGGCCTGACCGGCCGAAACATAGCGGATCCTGCTCGCCCGCGGGTCGAGCAGCGCGATCATGTTGGTGATGAACCGCCCCGCGGGCAGGTCATCGCACAACTGAATATTGATGTGCCGGGCGATCTGCGACACGCTCGCGTGCAGCCGCGCACCCATGCGGAGCATCGCGCGGAACTGGGCCACGCTCAGCGCCGGCCCGATGCCGTGCCCCGTCGCATCGCCGAGGGCAAAGAGCATCCCCGAGCCCGACGGCGCCGCATCCGGCGCGGCCGGCGGCAGGCTCCGCAGGTCGATCAGGTCGTACGCATCGCCACCGGTCTCATCGGCCGGCAGGGCGCTGGCGGCGATATCGAACCCATCCATCTGCGGCACGCACTTGGGCCAGCTGTTCTGCTGGATGGTGCGGGCCACGGCCAGGTCGGCCTCGATCTTCTTCTTGCGGACCTCGCCGACGATGAACTTGGCCCGCCGCAGCGCGATCGCCGCCTGGCTGGCCAGGTACCGCGCCAGGGCCTCATCGGTCGCATCGAAGGCGCTGCCGCGGGCGGGGTCCTTGTTGAGCACCTGCGCCACGCCCTCGAGCGACGCCCCGGCGCCGCCCGCGCCGGCCTCCGGCGAGAGCAGCGGGATCGTGAGCATGTTGCGGGTCTTGTACCCGGTCTTGCGGTCGATCTCGGGATTGAAGCGGCTGTCGGCGTAGCAGTCGGGAATGTTCAGGATGCGCCCGAGCCGCGCCGACTCGCCTGCGATGCCCTTGGTGATGGGGAACCGGATGGCCCCGACGCCGTGGGCCTGCGAGATGAAGAGCTCCTGCGCCTGCGGGTCGAACTGGAACACGCTCGCCCGATCCGCACGCAGAACATCGCGCATGGCATCGATCACCAGCGCCAGCACCTCATCCAGGTCGTTGCTGGCGGCCAGCCGCTCGCCGACGGACAGCAGCCGCGCAAGCTGCGCGGGGTCGACGTTCAGAGCGGCCATCGGCGGGGCCACCTCGACGGCATGTGCGGATCGCGTCGTCACCGGCTGGGAGTGTAGCGGACACACAACCGCCGCGTGCACCCCCGCACGCATCGTCCGCCGTCAACGCTCGCGCAAGCGCCGACGATCTCACCCCGGCAGCGTCGCCAGCCACACATCGACCGGATCCGCGATCATCACCCGTCGCTCGCCGGCCAGCGCCCCTCGGAGTTGCTCGAAGTTCGCCGCGATCGTCCGGTACACGTCCGCCGTCGACGTTGCCGAATCCGGCCCGATCGTCCGCGACAACTCGCGCTCGTACGCATCGACCTGCCAATCCGCGGCGATGATCGCCCGGCCGACCCGCTTGCCGATCAGCCCGGCAACCTGCGATACCGAGAGCACCCGCCCGCCAAGCACGGCGAACCAGTCCGGCGACCACTCCGCGGCCAGCAGCACCGCCGCCGCGTGACGCCCCACCGCCTCGGCCGTCACCCACGCGATCCGCTCCCGCACGCCCAGCGGGTATCGCAGCACGCCCGGCTCGCTCTCGCGGCCCCCACCGACCCCGAGCACACGTTCGAGCGGGCTGGTGTCCAGCAAGTCCTCCA
The DNA here is from genome assembly GCA_021297895.1 of Phycisphaeraceae bacterium. GTDB lineage: Bacteria > Planctomycetota > Phycisphaerae > Phycisphaerales > UBA1924 > JAJTHN01. The sequence continues at coordinate 40,572 of JAJTHN010000048.1, forward strand.
GGAACATCGTGGGCCGGAGCGTGAGCACCGTCGACCGCATCGACATCAGCACGCGCCCGAGCCGGATCGTCCCCGCGAACCCCCTCGCACGCTCATCATCGACGGGCACAATGCCGCTGGTGCTCACGACCGTCCGGAAGAGCGCTCCCCGCGGGCCACGAAGCGAAGGATCGCCGATCACCTTCAGCAGCGAGATGATCGCATCGGCGTTCGACGGCCGCGGCGAGGCACCGGCCGCGCCGCCGGCACCCTCCGGCGGACCGCCGGTCGGAATGTGCAGGAACGCGCCGTCGCAACCCGCCAGCGCCGATCGAACCGCCCCGGTGTCGTGCACATCCACAACCACCGGCGAGAACCCCTCGTGGGCAAGTTCCGCCGCCGCCGCCGCCGACCGCGTGGGCGTCACCACACGACACCCCGATGCGGCAAACGCGCGCGCCACCGGCCGGCCCTGCACGCCCCTTGCACCAAGCACAAAAAAGGTTCCGTTCATCGCACACCCTCGATCGCAAAGACGCCCGGCGACCCAAACGCGCCGAAGGGAGCGTACGAGCAGTCCCGTCCCGACGAAGCCGCGGCTCCGGCCGACAGTGCGTCACATCGCTGGTTGCAATAAGCCGCGGCCAGAACTGACCGCACCGGCGATGCTCTTGACACAAGCGTTCGGACCATGTATGTTGATTCGATAGAAAGTCTGTGGACAGCGGGGAATGCACAAGCTCAAGAGCGGCCGACAGGAGATCCGTCAGGGGTCCGGCTTGAAGTCGGACTTGGCACGCACCGGACAGCGCGTAGAGGGTTCGCGGCGCGTCCCGCCGAACCGGAGCATTCATGTGCCGCGGCGGTTTCCGCGACACGGACTGAAGGAGGCAACGAGTGGACAATTGGTCATCCGGAACACCAGAAGCCTCATCATCGGGCGTGACGCCCGTGACGACGCATCGGGCCGTCGTGCTGCCACATCGCGGCGCGGTGATTCTCGCTCTGGGCATTCTGTCGCTGCTGCTCTGTTTCATCTGCGGGATCTTCGGTTGGATTATGGCCAACAACGACCTGCGCCAGATGAGTCGCGGGACAATGGACCCAACCGGCGTTCAGCTCACGCAGGCGGGAAAAATCCTCAGCATCGTGGGCGTCGTCCTGCAGTGTGCCGCACTTCTGCTGTGGTTCTGCATGTTCGGCTTTATGGTTCTGGTCGCGGGCGCGGGTGCTCGCGCTCTGCCCTGAGACAACGCTCCCGGCAGCGTCGCGAAGCGTCCTTTGCATCGAGAACGGAGACCAGAGTCATATGCCCGAGTTTGTCAGGCTTCATTGGCTGCCCCTGCTGATCCTGGGGCTCTGGAGCGCCGGCGTCGCGATCGTCGCGGTGCTCGCCGCCTCCGGCCAGTCCACGCCAACTCTCTGCCTCTTGGCCCGCAGCACCGGCCTGCCTTGCCCAACCTGCGGCGGAACGCGCGCCGTAATGGCGCTCGGGCGTGCAGATATCGCCGAGGCGCTGCGACTCAATCCACTGGTCACCTTCGCGCTGATGCTTGGGCCGTTCGCTGCGGTTCTCGTGGCCAGTCCGCGTCGACGCTGCTCATCGGCAGCAACCGCGGCCCTCATCATCGTCTGCGTTGCATTGAACTGGACGTATCTGTTAATCGTGCGCCCGGTGCCGCGGACTCACACTCCGCCGCGCCAGCTCCAGCATCCACAAAGCCCGGCCCCCGCGGCAGACGGTCGCTCCGTAAGCGGGGTTGGGGGGGATTGGGGGGAATGGCGGTGCGTGGGTCCAGCCTCCACGAAGATCGCGCCAAATCCATCCCGTCGTACGTCGTCTCGATCGACTTGACCGATGTGTCAAAGCCCGAAGCGAACGTGTGCACCTCGCGCAGCACCACCCGCCCGGCGGTGCTGTAGGTCGTGTCGATGCGGTTGCCCCCCCACCCGCAGGGTCCGTTGACCGAATCACCTCGCCGAGGGCGTTGTAGCTCTGCTTGGATGTGCGGTCGGCGGCGGACTGGCCGGAAGACTGCGTCGGGTTGATCGTCTCACGCAGCAGGTGCCCCGTCGCGATCGCGTTGCCGTCGGTGCCCTTGGTGGTGCCGAAGACGTGGCCCGTCACGATGTCGTTGGCCGATGACGGCATTTTCTCCGTGGTCTTGGTCATCATCACCAGCGTGTAGAAATAGTTATCTGATTGTGCCCCTGACTCGGGCCATATCCGCCGGTAACGCCGTCGACCACAAGAGGCGACCATCAGTGATCCAGGCACGGTCGCCAGAGCCTATCGAAACACAGACGGACTGTGAGGACAGGCCGAGCGGCTCAGTCTGATGACTCCTTCCGGTCAGAAGATCGACAAGGATCACTCGCGGTTCCTCAGGCGTCGGCGACGAGTACGCCATGATTCCCCGCTCAACGAAAACGCGGTCGGGGCGTTGGAATTCTGCCGGCAACGCGACGACCATCGCCGAACACACAACGACCCGATCTCGTGAAACCTCGAACGTAGATGCATTTGGCCGCACAAGCGATACCGCACAAAGCTGACGATCGCGCTGGCTCACGCCGATCAGCAGCGGTCCCAAGTCAGGGAGCGCAAGATCCTGCCAAGGCTCAACGAGACCGAGCTCGCCGCTCTCGGAGACAAGAAGAGAAGCTCGCCTCAACGACGCGGCGGCCTGATTGGACGAGAGTGTCGAGATCACAACGCTCTGCCCTCTCCCAGGAGTCAATCGGTAGTACTGCTCCTCCACGGAAAGGACATCGCCGATCGCCTTGCCGCTCCGGGTGTCCAGCAGAACACCCCAGCCCTTGCGACCACTTGAAAGCTCAACATAGCCGTTGATGAATGCGATGCCGCTTGCGGCAAACTCAATCGAGCGTCGCTTTTCATCCGCATCGCGAACGACAACCTCGCTGCGAATTCGCTCGTGTTGGGATCCCTGTTCAATGGAGACAGGCTCGCCATACTTCATAGACAGCCGCGTCAGATCGAAGTGCGAGACAAACTCATCCGGATCACGTTCGACAGGCTTGACGGTCATGCCTTGCAGACAAACGGCGACGGTCTTCTCGGCAACGGATCCGCTCTCGAAGTTTACTTCTTGCACACGAACGAGCGCGTACGCATCGCTTACCTGCAGCCCGACAGGCACAACAGCGTCACCAGTCGTCCCCAGCGGCAGCAATGGCTTCAATGCCGAAGCCTCTCTCGAATGCACCCGATCGGCCGCGCATCCTGAAAGAAGCGTCATGGTGCAAAGTAGAGAGACAATGTATATGCCTTTCATGCCTGCTTGCTCCTAATACATTTCGTCGACTGACACAGCAGCAATCAACAATCCTAGATCCATCGCTGAAAAAAATACGCCTAGTGTCAGCCATGGCATATTGCGGTGCCGCCGACCTCAGAAAAGTCATTGGGTAATGAATCGTCGCCAGAACTCGGGGTAGGGTGTGTTTGGTGGCCAAGGCGGACTGCTCAGTTGCCCGAAGTGCCTTTCATCACACGTAAAGTACGCGTCATCTCTCAGCATCAGTCGATCCCCATACTCTCCGCAACAAGTCTCGCATGCATATCTCTCGGCCTGAACGAGTCCTGCGCATTTTGCGAATGATCTTCCCTTGCTTAAGCACAAGAGAATGGCTTTGTAGTATCCAATTTGGCACTGCGTGAAGCAGTCCAAGGGCGGCTGCGGAGCAAGAGAAGGTACAAAATCGAAAACCTCAGTTGGGATGTCAATTCCACACTGCCTGGCAGTTTTGGCCGCCTTGAGTAGAGCCTATCCGCAAACCGCGCAACCGGTGGGGATCGATGCGCGAATAGGCTTGCATGGCGATGCGACTTACGGATCTTCAACTGGACTGGCTGGCCGCGCGGTTGCCCGATGCGCCGGTGAACCCCAAGGGCGGCAGGCCCGCGATGGACAAGCGCAAGGCTCTGCGCGGCATCTTCTGGGTGCTGGACA
>JAJTHN010000041.1 GCA_021297895.1 Phycisphaeraceae bacterium
ATCGCAAAAAATGCACCCCAGTTCGGATTGCAGGCTGCAACCCGCCTGCATGAAGCCGGAATCGCTAGTAATCGCGGATCAGCTACGCCGCGGTGAATGTGTTCCTGAGCCTTGTACACACCGCCCGTCAACTCATGGGAGCCGGTAGCGCCCGAAGCCGCCACATCACTGTGGCGACCACGGCAAGATCGGTGACTGGGAGTAAGTCGTAACAAGGTAGCCGTAGGAGAACCTGCGGCTGGATCACCTCCTTTCTAAGGGATTCCTTAGACCGAGGCCTGTGGAGCAATCCACGCTCGGTTCGTCAGCACACTCTCGTCCGGGAAGAGCGATCAACCTGGGCAGTCTGGCCGCAAGGCCGATCATCGGACTCCAACTGTTTACGATCTAACGCAACGCCCGCGGCTTGTCCGCGGGCGTTGTCTTTTTTGCTCCGTTAATGCTCCCGCCCTCATCGCGCCGGCGCTTCTGCCGCAGCCCCGGGCCGACCTCTCGCCGCCCCCGCCGCGTGGTCGTGCGCTACGAGCCGGTCTCCCCCGCACCTTCATCCGTCAATCGTCTCACCAGGCGGCTGTACTGCTGCCGCGCCGTCGCCCCGCTCACCCCGATCGCCGCGCCCACCTGGCTCCAGTCCTGCCCCGCGGCCCGAAGCCTGAGCATCATCGCCTCCATCGGCGAAAGCCGATCTGCGAATCGCTCGATCATCTCCGCCCGAAGCACCACGTCCTCTCCCGTCGGCTCATCGCCCGCCGGTTCGATCACCGACTACGACGCCCCCTCACCACCCCCGCCTCCCAACGCGACTCCCTCGAACATCGCCCGCTTGAGCGCTCCGTCCCGCCGAGCAACCTCCGCGAGTTTCGTCCGCACCACATCGCGTAGGTACCCCACCAGCGCCGCTTCGCTGTCGAAACGCACCTTCCCGGCCCCGTGATCCTCGACAAACGACTTGGCGATCGACTGGCAGATATCCGCCGACTCATGCCGGCTCCGCAGCCCCGGACCCATCTTCCCCCGCACGAAGATCATCAGCAGGCGAAGCACCTCGCCGAACGCACGCTCCCTCGCTGCGGGGTCTTCCGCCCGCGCGCGATCCAGCAGCGCACGCAGTCCGCTCGTTGAGTCCACGCGAACCTCCTCAACGTTTTCTGCCAACGGATCAGTTTCGCCACCCGGCCCGACCGCTGCAGAATACCACCGGCAACGTCACGCCACGCCGTTGGGGCGCACTTGTGTTCCGGCCCCGCCCGCGATCGCGCGATTGTACCATGACCCTCGGTCAAACCCCCAGTCCGCCCATGAGCACCGACCAGCCCGCCAGCACGCCGCACGACTCCGGTCACACTTCCGGTCGCGCCAACCTTGGCCACTCGCCCGGTCCCCCGTTCAGCGTTGACCTGCTTGTCGAACTGGCCGAGTCGCTCCACGACGCCGGCCGCGCCGATGAAGCGCGGCTCGAGCGTCTTGCCAGCCGCGTCCCGTCGGCGACCCGAACGGTCGTGCTGACCGGCCCTGAGTACGCCGATCTCCGCCGCTCGCTCCTGATGGTCGAAGTCTCTCGTCGACTCAACATGCAGTCTCGGTCGGTCGGCGTGAGTCAGGCGATCGCTGAACTCCGCGCCGAACTCCTCACCCGCCTGCCTGGCGTGGAGCCCGACATCGAGGCGGTGCTGGGTATGGCCGCGATGTTCGCGGACATCAGCGCATCGGATGGTCCCGAGGCGCCAGCGCCAGACTCTGCGCGGTCCACCGCTCCGGGCACATCATTCCCGGCTACGGCGGCCAATCCTGCCGCCGACGCAACCGCCAGCCCGGTCGCCCTCGCGCAGGGAGTCACCCTCGGCAAGTACATCCTCCGCGAGCCCATCGGCGAGGGGGCCTTCGGCGAGGTCTGGCGCGCGTGGGACACCACGCTCCGCCGATCCGTCGCCCTCAAACTCATCCGCGTCCGCAGCACCGTGTCGTCGCGCCTCGCACAGGAGAGGTTCTTCGCCGAGGCCCGCGCCGCGGCATCGCTCGACCATCCGAACGTCGTAAAGGTCCACGACGTCGGGCGTTTCGAGAGTGTCGGTCGGTGGTTCATCGACGCCCAGCTCGTCGGCGAGCCCGCGCCAACGCCCGCCGACCCACTGGCCGTCCGTGTTGGCTGCTCGCTCGAGGAGTACGCCGCCGCGCGACCCGCTGCGCCGGCCTCCGGAGCCGACTTCCGGCTCATCACCCGCATCATGCTCGACGCGACTCGCGGCGTCGCCGCGGCACACGCGCGGGGCGTGCTGCACCGCGACCTCAAGCCCGCGAACATCCTGCTCACGCCTTCCCTCCGCGCCCTGGTGGCCGACTTCGGCCTGAGCACCTCCGGCCTCACGCCCCACGCCGCCGCGGACCACGAGCACCCCGACACACCCGCCGATCCCGACGCGTCCATCCGCCAGACGGTCGCCTTCCGCGGCGAACACGGTCGGATCGTCGGCACCCCCGCCTTCATGGCCCCCGAGCAGGCCCGCGGCGAGCGCTGCACGCCCGCCACCGATGTCTACGCCCTCGGCGCAACCCTCCGCTTCCTCATCACGCGCCGCCCGCCCGTTTCCGCCTCCGGCTCGTTCTCGCCCGATGCCCGCTGGGATGTCATCCACCAGGTGCAGCGCCTGGCCGAGCGTCCGCTCGAGCCCGTCGCCCGACTCGCTCCGCGTGTCCCGGCTGATCTTGCCGCGATTTGCGACCGTGCAACGTCGGCCGATCCCGCCCAGCGATACGCCTCGGCGGAAGAACTCGCGTCGGATCTGCAGGCCTTTCTTGATGGTCGTCCCGTGCTTGCCGCCCGCCCCGGCGCAGCGCGCCGTGCGTTGCTCTTTACTCGCAGGAACCCGGCCCCTGTCGCCATCGCCGCGCTCGCGACGGTGATCATCATCGCCGGCACCGCGCGAGCGCTCATCAGTCTGCGGCAGGAGCGCGACATCGCCCGGGCCGCGACCATCCGGGCGATCGATGAACGCGACCGCGCCGTCGCCGCCGAACGACTCGCCGCCGAACGCTTGGCCGAGGCCCAGCGCGCCCGCGACGCAAGCGAGGTCGTCACCCGATTCCTCGTCGAGACCCTCGCCGCGGCCCAGACCGTTCGCGGCGGCCCGACGATCACGCTCGCCGATGCGATCATGCAGGCGCTTCCCAAGATCGAGAAGGCCTTCGCCAATCAGCCCGAAAGCGAAGCGACCGTGCGATACACACTCGGCGGAGCGCTGCTCAGCCTCGGTCGCTTTGCTGAAGCTCGTTCGCAGATCGAGCGTTCGCTGGTCCTGCGGCGGGAGTTGCTGGGGGAGGAACATCCCGACACCGTCCGCTCACGCGTGGTGGAGGCCCTGGCCGACGAGGCGGTGCAGGAGGACGAGGCGATCATCGAGCGGCTGCGCGAACTCGAACGCGTGGCCGCACGCGTGCTCGGCGAGACCAACTCAAGCACGCTCGCGCTGCGCGATGCCATGTGCAGGCGGCTGACCGAACTCTTCCGCACCGATGAGTCCGAGCCGATGCTCCGCCAGACGCTGGCGACGCGAGTCGCCATCAACGGCCCCGATCATCCCGAGAGTCTCGCGTGTCGGCAGAATCTCGCTCGCGTGCTCTGGCTCATGCGTCGGCATATGGAGGCCGAGCGCGAGTACATCGCGACGATCGAGGGCTGGGAGCGCACCGCCGGGCCGGATTATCTGGCGACCTGGCTCGTGCGCCAGCAGCTCGGCGGTCTGTATCTCGACATGCGCGATCGCCGCGCCGAGAAGATTCTCGTCGATTCGCTCGCGCGCCTCGAGCGCGACCTCGGCGCTCAGCACGAGACCGTGCTCACCGCCGCGTTCAACATCGCGATGATGCGGCTCTTTGCTGAGCGCGACGCCAAGTCCTGCCGCGAGATCGCCGAGAAGTACCTCCCGGCCAGCGTCAAGACGTATGGCCAGTCCCACTCGACAACACTCCGGCTTCGCTCCCTGATCGCCGAAGCGCGGCTGCTGCAGGGCGACATCGCGGACCTTGAGCCATTTGCCCGCGAGACCTATCAGACCGCCTTGGAGGCTCAGGGCCGCCGCGGCCAGGACACCGTCATCGCCGGCAGCGTGCTCTACGGCCTCTTCATGGCCACGGGTGAGCATGACAAGGCCCGGCGCTACCAGCGCTTCGCACGGCCCGATCAGCCGCCACCACCCGAGCCCAAACCTGACCTCGCACCTGCTCCCGGCCCCGGCCCCGCCGAATCGCCCACCCCCTGATGCCACGCCGATCCGCGGCTACTGCGCCTTGCGGATCTCAAAGACCATGTTCACCACGGCGTAAACGTCCTTCTCGATCGAACTCAGGTCGTACATTCCCATCCCGCTGACTTCCGTCGAGTTGGGCCGAACCACCTGCAGCGGACCCATGTTCGCCGACCGCACGGCACCGATCTCCGAGCCCGCGTGTCTGGCGACCTCGTCGGCCCGCACCTTCGCGTCCTTGCTCGCCTCGCCCAGAATCGTCACGCGCATGTCGGCGAGTTTGGAGTACGTGAACTCCGGCGGACTCGGCGTCACGCGCACGCCGTCCTTGATCAGGTCCGTCACCTTTCCCGATGCATCGGCCACTCCCCGAACGTCCGTCGTGGTCACGAAGAAGTCGCGGTTGAGCACGTGCCCCGCGACTTCGCGAGTCGAGTTCCCGTTCTTGTCCCGCGTGTAGTACGTGCTGGTATCGATCGACGAGAGCTCCACGCTCGCGTCCTTGATCCCGGACTTGGCGATGAACTCGCGCACCTTGTCCACGCTCTTGTCCAGTTCGGCGTACGCCTCCGGCAGGCTCGCATTCTCGCCCGTCACCCGGATGCGCCACACGGCCAGATCGCTGGTGATCCGCTGGCGCGCCGAGCCGCGGACCGCGATGGTCTGCCCGCTCTCGCGGACTTCCGCCGCCTTCTCCTTGTACGCCCGTGACGCGACGACCACGCTGGTGATCACGCTCACGCCAACAACCGCCGACACGACCAGCGCGCTCGAGAGCGCGTTCACGCGAACGTGATACTCCATCGCTTCAACTCCGGGGTCGCCAGCCGCTCGGCGCACACGCCTCGGCTCGCTCTGATGAACATCGTCGACGCGAGCGATCACGCTGCAACTTCTCGATCACATTTGTGTGTGCGTGCGCACGCGTGCGGAGTTCCCAGCCGCACCATCCGATCGGGGGGTGACGCGGCACACGGCGCGAGCGATCAATCTCTCCGCCCGTGCCGCATTCGCCGCCGCACGATCACGCCGGCGCCGCGTACGCTCGCCGCATTCACGACCCCTTGCCCATCGCTCGGTCGGATGCCCCGGAGGATCACTCGCATCATGAGCCGTCGCCCGCGCTCCTTCGTCCCTTGTCATCTCGCCGCCAGCGTGGCCGCGCTGCTCGCGATCATACTCGTCGCGATAGCGCCCGCGTGCACCGCCAAGCCCGTGGCCACGACGCCGACTCGTGCGTCCGAGGACACTTCTTCCACCACCGCCTCCGCCTCCACCGCCGCCTCCACCTCCGCCTCCGCCTCCGCCAACATCTCTGAGCCCCCGCAGGTCATCGGCCGGGGCAGCATCTACCGCGTCCTGCCCGGTCGGGGACTTGGCCGACCGAACGCCTCAGGCCTTGTCGTGCAGCGATTCGCCGCCGCGCCTTCTCGTGGCATCGTGCTGACCTTCGACGATGGCCCCGATCCGACCTGGACCCCCGCGCTGCTCGATGTGCTCGCCGCCGAGCGCGTCCCCGCGGCGTTCTTCGTCGTTGGCCGCCGCGCTTCGCAGCATCCCGCGATCATCCAGCGTGCCGCCCGCGAGGGCCACCTGATTGCCAATCACTCGACCACCCATCCCCACCTGACAAGCCTCAGCCCGACAGATCTCGACACCGAGGTTCTCGCAACCCAGCGAGTCATCGCGAACATCCTCGGCCGCGAGCCGACGCTCTTCCGTTGCCCGTTCAGCACGAGCCCCAACATCACCGACCCGGCCCTGGCCCGGGCGCTCGCACGCGTCACCGAACTGGGTCTGACCATCGTCGGTGCCGACGCCGGTGTCGAGGACTACACCCCCGGCATCCCGCCGGAAACCCTCGTCGAGCAGATCTTCCTACAACTCGGTGAGCCCGGCCCTTGGATCGTCGTGCTTCACGACGGCGGCGGCGACCGCACCCGGACGATTCAGGCCCTCCGCCAACTCATCCCCGAGGCCCGCCGTCGCGGCTTCGAGTTCATCAGCCTCCAGCAGTTCCTCGACTCATCAGGACCGGCCGCGGCAGGACAAGGCATAAGCTCCACCCTCCCCGCTAGATCCGATCAGAACCCGAATTCGTAGCACGCGGGCTCCGTTCCCGGCGTTTTCGGGAGTTGACCGGAGCGGGGGGGGCATCTAGCCTTCCCTTCACTTCGGAGCGATGGTTTTCATTGGGACGCGGGCCTGATTCGCTCGCCGTCCCCGAAAGGGCTGACTCATGCTTCCCACCCAGAAAGTTTCTTACGGCCGCACTCGTCGTCGTCGCAGCCACCACGCGATGAAGGCCATCACGGTCGCGATGGACCCCATCTCGGGCCTTCCCAAGCAGCACCACCGCGTCGCGGGTTCCTCCGGTTACGTCCGCGCCGGCCTGCGCATCAGCGTTCCGAAGCTCGGCATCGGCGTTGACGCTCCCGCCCGGTGATGCCGGTCGTGATTCGTCCCTGTTGACGTCCACCGCACCCGCGGCCGCTGGCGCGGGCGCAGTCGCCGCTCATCGTTCTGCTCTGACTTCTCGGACCAACTCCGGGTGCCCGCGGCAGATCTGCCGGACCTCGGCCCGTCCGACCTGATGGAAAGGACCTCCATCGATGCGTCTTGGCGTTGATGTCATGGGCGGCGACCACGCCCCCGATGCGATCCTCAAAGGGTGTATTCAGGCCGTCGCCGACCTTCAGCCCGGCGATGAACTCGTACTCATCGGCGATGAGCCGACCTGCAAGGACTGGCTCAGCGAGGCCGGCATCAAGGACCCGCGCGTCAAGGTTGTTCACACCACCGAGATCATCGGTATGGATGAGCACCCCGTCGAGGCCGTCCGCGGCAAGAAGGACTCGTCCATCGTCCGCATGGCCCTGCTCGGCTCGCACAAGCAGGACGATCATCCCCTGCGCTGCGACGCCGTAGTTAGCGCCGGCAACACGGGCGCGTGCGTCTCCGCCGCGACCATGCACATGCGCCGCCTTCCGGGCGTGCATCGTCCCGGCATCGCCGTGACCATGCCCACGTTCCACGGCCCCGTCGTGCTTTCCGACGCCGGCGCCAATCCCGAGCCGCGACCCAGCCACCTCTGGCAATACGGCCTCATGGCCGAGACCGTCGCGATCCACCTGAACAAGAAGTCCACTCCCCGCATCGGCCTGATGAACATCGGTGCCGAAGAGGCCAAGGGCACGGACCTGATCCGCGAAACCCACGCCCTGCTCAAGGCAACGCCCGGCATCAACTACGTCGGGTTCATTGAGGGCCGCGACCTGTTCAGCGGCGTGTGCGATGTCGTCGTGACCGATGGCCTGGTCGGCAACACGCTTCTGAAGATGGCCGAGGGCCTCGCCTCCAGCCTCATCAAGGGCATCATGCACGAGATCGCCATGGCCGACATGGACCTCATGTCCCGCCTCGAGCCCGTGCTGAAAGAGATGTTCGTCAAGAACGACTATCACGAGCACGGCGGTGCTCCGCTCCTTGGTGTCAACGGCCTGTGCTTCATCGCGCACGGCTCATCCGAGGCCAAGAGCATCCGCGCCGCGCTCCGTCAGGCCCGCAAGTACGTCAGCGCAGGCATCAACGAAAAGATCGTCGCCCGCCTTGCTCAGGTGGAATCTTCCATGCCTGTGCCCGCCAACGCCTGAGGCCGTCGCCGCCGCACCGACTTCCGGGCGGCACTGGCAATCCGTCATCGCCTTCGCCGCCACTTGCCACATTGGCGCAAGTGTGGTCTACTACAAGCGTCTTATTCGTGCCCGCCACCGCCCCGCCAGGCTTGTGTACGCCTGCATACGCGTCGGGTCGGGCGGTCCGTGACTCGCCCAGCGTGCGCACCAGTCTCGGCGGAGGGTTCGCCGGGTTGCGTGATGCCGCGTCGAACGCGATGGCGACGGGTCTGGGCCGTGGCGTGATGGTGGGGGGGGAAGGGGCGGTGGTCAGTGCCCCAAACGGGGCAAGGAGGCTCGAATGTCCGGCGATGCTCCGACTCGACATGTCCATCCCGTCCGAATGCTCGTGATTCTGCTCTGCGGCGGCGGTCTGCTCTATGGCGTGCTCACGCTCGCGCGAAACTCGACGCCCCAGCCCGTGCTGGCCAGTGCCGCGGAGGCCACCGCGCTGCTCTCGTATGCCGCCACCGGCGATGTGATCAATCTCCGCGCCGAACTCAAGCGCGGGGCCAACGTCGACATCCGCCAGCGTGGCGTGTCGCTCGAGCAGGGCATGACCCCGCTGATGTACGCCGCCAAGAGCGGCAGCCTCGATGCGGTCAACGCGCTGCTGACGGCCAAGGCCAATCCGAACATCGCCGCCGATGACGGCAAAACCGCGCTGATGATCGCGACGCTCTCTGAGAATCCCGCGATCGTCCGCGTGCTGATCGATAACGGCGCTCGCGTCGATGCCCGCACGCAGGACAATTGGACCGCGCTCATGTTCGCCGCGGCTCGCGGACGTATCGAGGCGCTCAACGCCCTGATCCAGGCCGGCGCGACGATCGAAGATCGCAACCGCGCACGGCAGTCCGCCCTGATGATCGCGACCCGCTCGGGCAACATCGAGGCGATTCGACGCCTGCTGGAGACCGGCGCGAGCGTCGACGCGGCCGACGCCGACGGCATGACGGCGTTGAACACCGCCGCCGATGCCGTGGACGACGTCGAGGTGCTCTCCCGCCTCATCGCCGCTGGTGCAAAGGTGAACACCGCCGACAACGAGGGCGTGACACCGCTGATGCGCGCCGCCGCCCGCGGCAAGCCGGACTTCGTTGCAACGCTCGTCAAGGCCGGTGCTGATGTCGACGCCAAGGACCGCCGTGGTTGGACCGCCAGCCAGTGGGCGAACAACCGCGGCGACGACTTCGGCCGCGAGGTCGTGGCCACCCTCCGCGGCAACGCGTCCGTTCCGGCAGCACCGGCACCGGCACCAGCCCCCGCCCCCGCGACACCCGTCTCCCCGACGCCGCCTGCGCAATGATCGGGCAAGTCCCGGGGAATTACGAAAGGTCATCGTCAAATCCGCGCCCGCCGAGGTTCACCTTGGCGGGCGAATTGTTTTTGGACCTTTCTTGCTGTCACTGCCGGCGAGCGATCGCATGTCCCGGTGGCCTTGCCCACCGAGATCGGTCCGTTCATCCATTGATCCGGATTGTCGGATTGACCCTGCGCCGCTGTGCTCAGCAGCACCTCACCCTTGCCACGGTCCCAATCCCCGCGCCGAGTCTCTCAACTCGGGCGGGTTGTTCGTTCGGCTCGCCTCACCGGCGTCCCGGCATGGCGAGGCGGTGGGCGGCATTCAGCCATGAATGCCGATCCACAATTCAAGTCGCCGAGTCGTCCATAACCCGGCAGGTGCAGGCAGGGAGGCCATCCTGGCCAACGTGCCATCCGTGGAATTTCGCACTCAGTCCTTCGACGGCGTGCGAATCGACTCGATCCTCTCAACCAGCGTCGGCAACTTGCGGAACCGGGCCTCCTCGCCCGCCTTCCACGTCGCCTTGTCCCAGACTTCAAGGCGCGTCCGTGCGCCCACGATCACCACTTCCGATCCGATCTTCGCCAGTTCCAGGTGCTCCTTGGGCAGCACCACGCGGCCTTGCTCATCCTGCTCCAGCCGTTCTGCCGATCCAAAGAACGTCGTTTCGAACTCCGCCATGTCCTCGCTCGGGGTCAGCGTGTCGGCCCCGCGCTCGGCAAGGTCCGCGAATCGCTTCTCCGTGTACAGACGAAGGCGACCCTCGGGCCAAGGGATACAGAACCATGCCGACCCGTCCCGCTCGATGCTCCACTGATTGCGGTACTTCGCCGGCACCGCCAGGCGGAGCTTCTTGTCAATTACGTGCTCGGATCGTCCGGTGAAGAGCACGGGCAAGGGCTCCGTAGGGCAGTCATGGGATGTTACCCCACTTTGCCCCACTACGCAAGCGTGATCACGAATTTTCAAGTTCGTGGATGCTTTGCGCACAACTTGGCGGGGTGCGGCCGATCGGCCTGATCGCAGGCTGATTTCTTCGCCGCGAGCCAGTCCTCACAGAGCCCGAATGCGACGGAACATCGGCTAGGATCCGCCCATGCCCACCTCGGCGATCACGCCCAATCCTTCAAACCGCTTCGGCTGGGACTACGTGCAGAAGGCCCAGGAACTCGGGCCGCCCGTGGTGCCCATCATCGATGCCCACACGCACATTCACGGCGTGCAGGCCAGCCGTCTGTACGCCAAGGCCCGGGCGCTCTTCGGTGTGGAGCGCACGTACTCCATGACGCAGTTGCCCATGGCCCGCGCCGTGCGTGATGAGTTGGGCGACACGATCCGGTTCATCACGATCCCGACGTGGTCGCATCAGGACAAGTCGCGTGCGCACCGTGACCTCTATCTGCGCGACATCGAGGAGTTTCATCGCGATCTGGGCGCGCGGATGATGAAGATCTGGGCGTCGCCGCGCTTGCGGGAGTTTGTGCCGGGCGGCGCAACGGATCTCGCGGACATCGATTCGCCGATCCGGCGAGAGCACGCGCGGCTCGCGGTTTCGCTGGGCATGTGCATTCTCGTGCACGTGGCCGATCCGGACACATGGTTCTCGACGCGGTACCGGGACGGCTCGGTCTATGGCACAAAGGCACACCAGTATGTCGGGCTCGAGCGCATGCTCGACGAGTTCACGGTGCCGTGGATGGCGGCGCACATGGGCGGATGGCCCGAGGATCTGGCGTTTCTCGATGGTCTGCTCACGCGGCACCCGAACCTGCACTTGGACACCAGCGCGACCAAGTGGATCTCGCGCGAGCTCAGCAGGCATCCGCGCGAGGAGTTCCTCGCGTTCATGTGGAAGTGGAACGGGCGCATTCTTTTCGGCACCGATCTGGTCACGCTCGATGATCAGTTGTCCACGACCAAGTCCGCCGGCAGCGCGATGGGTGATCTGGCCAGTTCGCCCGCGGAGGCGTTCGACCTGTACTGCTCGCGGCACTGGGTGCTGCGCACGCTGTTCGAGTCCGCCTACGACGGCGAGTCGCCCATCGCCGACCCGGACCTGAAGATGGTCGATCCGGCGCGGTTCAACGCGATGAGCGCCCCGCGGCTCAGCGGCAAGGCGCTCCCCGCCGAGTTGCTGCGGACGCTCTATCGCGGTGCGGCGGAGAAGCTGCTCGACTCCTGGTGGGCGACGCACTGACCGTCGACGCGGTGATCACCCAAGTCCACGACATGCTCGACCTCGCCGACATCGTGCTGCTGGAGGAACGAAGGCAGTGTCAGGGCCTGCGCGCGATCGCGGCGGAGACGCGGGCCTTTGCCGATGGCCTTGCGGGCCGCGATCGGCCGGGGCATTGGGCCAACGTTGCCAACGGCGTCGGGCTGACTCGGCCTGTGGATGCCGGCGAACTTCGCGACATCATCGAGTGGTACGAAGCCCAGCGGATCCAGACGCGGATCGAGGTTCCGCCGACGACGCACGCGACGCTTCTGTCGGCCTTGGCGGCGGAGCGTTTCTCGATCGTGAACTTCGAGAACGTGTTCTGTCTGGAGATTCGTGCGGAGCATGCGCGGGGCGTGAAGGCTCCGGCGCCGCTAGGACCGGGCATTGAGATTGTCGAGCTCGATGTTCGTGATGCCGGGGCGGTGACCGCCGCGGCGATGACGGCGGTGGAGTGCTTCGTGCCCGCGAGCGTGCCGCGGGGGAGTGACGACTATCGGCATGCGGTGGCGATGTCCGAGAAGGTGATGCGCCAGCCGGAGTGCGTGACGTTCGTCGCCATGGACCGGGAGGCGGGAACACCAGTCGGTTGCGGCACGATGGCGGTTCACATCGTGCCGGGGCGCGATGAGCGGAACGTGACGATGGGTGCGCTCTTCGGCGCGGGCGTGCTGACGAGTCATCGGCGGCGCGGGATTCAGCAGGCGCTCATCGCCGGCCGCGTGCGCATCGCGGCGGAGCGCGGCGCGGCGATCGCGACCATCGGCAGCAGGCCGGGCGTGGCCACAGAGCGGAATGTTCGACGCATGGGCTTTGGCCTGGCGTATACGAAGTCCGTTGTCGCTCGGCAGGGGGAGGGGCTCATCCCCATGACGGACTGAGCCCGCGGGGGCGGCATCGGGGCGGTGAGGCCGGCCCGCCGCGTGGCGCTGTGGCCGAGCGTGTACGGGATGGGAACCACGAAGCCATGAGGGTCGTGAGCGGCGGTTGCCGACGGTGGTCTTTGGAGTACATTTCGCCCATGAAATTGCGAGCATGGGCGGCCTCTTTCCGACAACGACTTCCTTGCGGGCCGGTGCTGGCCGGATTTGCCGCGTTCGCCGCGCTCGTGGTTCCCTGTGTCGGAGCGTTGGCGCAGGGCCTCGCCCCGCGGCAGGATGTGCTCTTTGAGGTGAATCAAACCACCGCGTTCGGCGCGAGCGTGTTCGTCGTGGGCGATCTGCCCGAACTGGGCTCGAACAACACCGCCAACGCAGTCAAACTCTCTCCCGCGGCGTATCCGGTCTGGCGTGCGACGCTCTCGTTGCCGGCGGGGCGTTCGACCTCGTACCGATACGTCGTTCGGTCGGACAGCCCGGGTCAGCAGGGCACATTCGCGACGACCGTGGCCGGGCCATTCACGCTGAATGTGCCGGATCAGCCGCGGGCAACGCGGAGCAAGGCGCTGTGGCTGACGTGGAACATCGACCGGCCGGTGATGTGGTGGCGGCCGGCGTCGTCGACCAGTGGTGGGGCGTTCATCGCGCGGCCGATGCAGGAGTTCGGACCGGCCGCGGCCGGGCGCATCAATGATCGTCAGTGGCTGACGTGGGGCTTTCACATCGCCGGCGAGGCGTTCGACTTCTACTTCACGGACTCGAACGGGAACTTCCGCTATCCGGCGTCGGGGTTCTACTCGACGAACATGGACGGCGTGTTCGTGCAGGATGGGCAGTTGTACTCGTACGTGCCCGCGGCCAACCCCGGTGCTGCTCGGAGAGATTACAACCCGGCCAGCCCGCCCACGCTGTTCTTCCCGCGATTGAACCAGACGCGTGCATATCGCGTGTTTCTGCCGCGGGGCTACGAAGCGCACCCGCAGCGGCGTTACCCGCTGGTGTTCTTCCACGATGGTCAGAACGTCTTTGATCAGGGCACTTTCGGCACGTGGAACGCTGGCGCGACGCTCGCGGACCTGCAGGCCACGGGGCAGATGCAGGAGGTGATCGCGGTCGCGCTGGACAACGTCGGCGAGACGCGCCGGAGCGACTATTCGCCCCCGGGGGACAACAACGGGCGCGCGGACCAGTACATCCGCTCGATCCTCGAGGTTCTCAAGCCGCACATCGATGGCGGCTACCGCACGATCAATGACGCTTCGACGACGGGCGCGATCGGCAGCAGCATGGGCGGCGTCGTGTCGCTTTCGATGGGGTACGACTGGGGCGACTCGTTCCGAAGGATCGGCGCACTGAGCACCGCGTGGTGGCTTGTGCCGAACTTCACCAACTATGTTCGCGGCCAGCCCGGGCGCGCGGGCCTGCGGATCAGCATGGACGTCGGAGACTCCGGCTCGACCTCCGGCGGGAACAACTTCGACGGATACTGGGATTCGCTCGGCGTGCGCGACAACTTCATCGGCGGGCTTCAGCCGAAGTACGCGCTCTCCGGCGCGTACGCGTTCAGCATCGGCTACGGGCAGAACCACAGCGAGGCGGCGTGGGCCAGCAGGCTGCCGACGACGCTCCGGTTCTTGTACCCGAGCCAGGGCGAGCTGAACGACCTGCTGCGGACCGTCTTCTCGCCGACGTGGGACGTGACGGCGGATGGGCGAGTGGATGTCGAAGATCTCTACGCGATCAGCGCAAGCCCGCGGGATGTGAACTTCGACGGCGTCGCGGGAAGTGCGGATGCGGAACTCATCGAGAAGTTCGGCCGCCGCGCGGAGTTTGTGGGCATGGTCCAGCCCTGAGCGTCGCGGCGACGGCGGGCTTCAGCGGTTCTGCGCCGACAGCTCGTTGCCCAGCGTCGCGACCCTCGCGGCGATGGTTCGGCTCGCGGGATCATCCAGTGATGCGCTGAACGAGCCGCGGATCACCGAAGGCCCGAGCGCATCGGCGAAGGTTGGGCTGCCGGCGCTGAGGCGAGCGGAGACCTCGCGAATCGAGCCGTTGAGAGCGTTTTTGCCGATGGTGCTGGTGAGCACGAAGCCAGCGCCGGAGTAGATTCCCTGCGCGGGTCGGCCGTTGCCGACATCGGTGCCGCCGGCGAAGATGACGTGGCGAACGGTGGCGTTGGTTGCGGTCTCGTCGATGGGTGTGCGGCCGGCCTTCGGTGTGAGGAAGACGTGCACATGCACGATGCTGCCGGTCACATCGCCGAGCGAGTCGCTCTGATCGGCCAGCCGCGCGAGCGGGATATCGGTGAGGTACACATCGGCGGTGTTCTCATCGATGAAGCGGTACACGGCGGTGGTGAACGTCGGCGTGACGAACGCCCCTGAGGCAACGGAGGTGGTGGTGATGCCCGTGCCGCCGGTGATGCCCGAGAGCGGGCCGGTCTGGAACCAGGCCTTGGAGCAGCCGGCGAAGAGAACCGACGCGCCGAGGAAAGTGACGAGAAGGGAGCGGGTCAACACGCGGGCTGAGGCCCGGGGCGGAGTTTGCATGTTCGGAGATTAGCCGAGGAGGCGGGGGCGGGGAAAGTTGCCGCGGAGGGTGGGGGCCTATCGCTCAATGAGCGGGCGAACCAAGACTGAAGTACGAACAAAGATCGAACGCAAGGGTCATCTGGCCGCGTGGCGGGCACTCGAAGCGCGGGGGTGGTGGGGGGGGGAGGCGGGGGGCGTCGGGCGTTGGGGTTGTCTGGGGGGAGGGTGGTGCCTAACATCTCGACCCAATCAAGCCCAGCCGGCGGGGTGGTTCGTCGGCGACCGTGTGAACGACCAATCTCGGCCGACCCTCGCCAGGGGCGGCACTTGGGGCTCTTGTGAGCCCGGGATGGTCGGAGGTGAGAAACAATGGCCAAGAAAGAAATCAAGACCGTTTTCAAGTTGATGGCCCCGGGTGGCAAGGCGACGCCTGCACCACCCCTGGGTCCGGTTCTGGGCGCCAACGGCGTCAACCCGGGCCAGTTCATCACGCAGTTCAATGCCAAGACCGCCGCGCTGAACGGCAAGGTCGTCGGCTGCGTGGTGACGGTGTACACCGACAAGTCGTTCGCGATGGAGATCAAGTCGTCTCCCGCGTCGGTTCTCATCAAGGACAAGGCCAAGGCCGAGAAGGGCTCTGGCGAACCGAACAAGACGAAGGTTGGCAAGATCAAGCGAGCCGACCTTGAAGCGATCGCGAAAGAGAAGATGGCAGACCTGAACGCCGGTTCGATGGACGCTGCGGTGCGGATCATCGAGGGTCAGTGCCGGAGCATGGGCGTTGTGGTGGAGGCCTGAACGAATGCCACGCATTAACAAGCGACAGAAGGCGAATCTCGCGCTCCAGCCCCAGGAGGCCCTCGCGCCTGCTCAGGCCGTTGCCGCGCTCAAGAAGTACAAGGCCCCGAAGTTCGACCAGACGGTGAACATCGCGTTGAGCCTCAACATCGACCCGGCGCAGGCCGATCAGGGCATCCGTGGCTCGGTGAGCCTGCCCCGCGGCATCGGCGTGAGCAAGCGCGTCGTGGCGTTCTGCACCAGCGACAAGATCGCCGACGCCAAGGCGGCGGGTGCGGTCGAGGCCGGCGGCGAGGAGCTCGTGGCCAAGATCGAGGGTGGCTGGATGGACTTCGACGTCGCGGTGGCAACGCCCGACATGATGAAATTCGTCTCCAAGCTCGGCAAGGTGCTCGGTCCCAAGGGCCTGATGCCGTCGCCCAAGACCGGTAGCGTGACCCCGAAGATCGTTGACGCGGTCAAGGAGTTCAGCGCCGGCAAGGTGGAGTTCCGCAACGACAAGGGCGGCAACATCCACGCGGTGCTGGGCAAGATGAGCTTCAAGGAGGACGACCTGGCGGCGAACCTTGACGCGTTCATCGCGCACATCGCCAAGCTCCGCCCGAGCACCACCAAGGGCACGTTCATCCGCAGGGTGGCGATCGCCGGGGCCATGACTCCGAGCGTGACCATCAAGTACGTCGAGCAGACCGAGACCAAGTAAGCCAGAGAGAAGTTCAGAGATTCCGCTGCGTCAGACGGCGCAGGAGCACTGCTATGTCCAAGACTGTCAAGTCGCTGATCACCAACGACTACACCCAGAAGTTCGGCTCGTCCTCCGACGCGATGGTGATCTCCATCCGCGGGATCAAGGGCATCGATGTGACCAAGCTGCGCAAGACCCTGCGCAAGAACCAGGTCAAGATCACCGTGATCCGCAACTCGCTGGCCAAGCGCATGGTCAAGGGATCGAGCCTCGAGAAGCTCGAGAAGTTCCTGTCCGGTCCGAGCGCTCTGGCCACCGGCACCTCGGTCGTCGAGGTCGCCCGCGAGATCGTCGGCCTGCTCACGGAGTTCCCGGGCATCGAGCTCAAGGGCGCGGTCCTTGACGGGACGCTGTTCGAGGGTGACAAGGGCGTGAAGGAACTGAGCAAGTTCCCGACTCGCGCCGAGGCCATCGCCGACAACGTCACGCTGCTGGTCGGTCCCGGCCGCAAGCTCGCGGCGCAGATCCTGGGCCCGGGCCGGACGCTGGGCGGGATCGTCAAGGCGATCGAGACGAAGCTGGAGAAGGGCGAGACGATCGCGAAGATCGCCTGAGCCCGGAGTACGAAGGATTTTCGAGAAACATCGACGCCGGTTTGGCCCGCAAGGCGGGTGAAAGAGCGGGATTGGCCCCGCGACCTCTCCGGATCATGAACCGTCGGGCCAGAAGCCCGACAAGATTGCAAAGGAAGACCCATGACGATTGCTGAACTCGGTGACAAGCTGGCCGGCCTCTCCCTCAAGGACGCCGTCGAGCTGAGCAAGTACCTCAAGGACACGTACGGCATCGAGGCCGCCGCTGGCGGTGGCGTGATGATGGCCGCCGGCCCGGCCGCGGCTGCTCCGGCCGCCGAAGAGAAGACGGCGTTCGACGTGGTCCTCAAGACCGCGGGCGAGAAGAAGATCGACGTCATCAAGGTCGTCCGCGAGGCGACGGGCCTGGGCCTCAAGGAGGCGAAGGACCTGGTCGACGCTGGCAACAAGAAGGTCAAGGAAGGCCTGTCCAAGGCCGACGCCGAGGCCCTTGTCAAGAAGCTCAAGGACGCCGGCGCGACGGTCGAGCTGGCCTGAGTCTGAAACAGTCGCGGGCGGGTGGACTGGGTCGGGCAACACGTCCAGATCCCGTACACCAGCCCGCGTTCGGAACGTGAAAGGGGTCTGTCCGGTCCGCAAGGCCGGGCAGACCCCGATCTTCAATCAAGTTTGCGTCAGGCCCGACACCGGGGACTTGACAGGCACGATTTGCCTGTTGACCTCGGGCGGGCTAGCATTGTCGCTTGACCGCGGCACGGGCATGACCAACCAAACGCTGTAATCACCGACTTGCGACCGCTCCCTGAGCAGGCGCGGTCGTTGTCGACTTATCGGGGAACCTATCCGATGGCTGAGATCAAGGTGCGCGACTACTCCAAGCGCGGCGACGCGATCGAAGTCCCTGACCTCACCCGCATTCAGGCCGAAGGCTATGAGCGGTTCCTTCAGACCCAGAAGAACACGGAAGACCGTGATCTTTCTATCGGTCTGGAGTCGCTGCTTCGTGAGGTCTTTCCGATCAAGTCGTACGACGAGCAGATGACGCTCGAGTACCTCCGGTACAGCCTCGAGCAGCCCCGGTACACGCCGGACGAGTGCCGCGAGCTCCGCCTGACGTTCGGCGCGCCCTTCAAGGTGGGCCTGCGTCTGCGTCGCGAGAACACCCAGGAAGTGCTCGAAG
Organism: Phycisphaeraceae bacterium; assembly: GCA_021297895.1. Taxonomy (GTDB): domain Bacteria; phylum Planctomycetota; class Phycisphaerae; order Phycisphaerales; family UBA1924; genus JAJTHN01. Next base: position 18,105 of record JAJTHN010000041.1, read on the forward strand.
AGGAGATCTATCTCGGCGAGTTCCCGATCATGCTGGGCGGTGGCGAGTTCATCGTCAACGGCGCCGAGCGCGTGATCGTCAGCCAGCTGCACCGTTCGCCGGGTGTGGACTTTTCGATCGTGTCCGCCGAGGGCGATCGTCCGCTGCACTCGACGCGCATCATCCCGGAGCGTGGCTCGTGGATCGAGCTGGAAGTGACCAAGAAGGACGTTCTGGCGATGCGGATCGACCAGAGCACCAAGCTCGCCGCGACGACGTTCCTGCGCTGTCTTGATCAGTCGGTCAGCAGCACCGAGGCGTTGCTGAGCCTGTTCTACGAGGTCAGCGACATCGACGCGGACAAGGTCAAGGGCGACTACTACGCCGCGGCGTCGATTATCGACACCGAGACGGGCGAAGAGCTGGTCCACGTCGGCCGCCGCATCGGCGATGAGGCCGCCGCCAAGATCCTCTCCAGCAAGCTCAAGAAGGTCCGGGTCATCATGAACCCGAGCGACCCGTTGATCCTCAACACCGTCGCCGAGGAGAAGCTCGAACTGTTCGAGGCCGAGAATGACTACGAGCGTGCGCTGCTGAAGATCTACAGCAAGCTGCGCCCCGGCAACCCGCCGCAGGTCGAGAAGGCCAAGGCGCTGTTCGTCGAGAAGTTCTTCGACGATGCGCGGTACCGCCTGGGCAAGGTCGGCCGCTTCCGCATCAACCGGAAGTTCGACCTCAACACGCCCGAGGACATGATGTTCATCCGCGCTGAGGACTTCCTCCGCGTGATCCAGTATCTGCTGGACCTGCGTTCGAAGCGCGTCGATCCGAAGACCGGCTACCCCGTTGCGCAGGTCGACGACATCGACCACCTGGGCAACCGCCGTCTGCGCACGCTCGACGAGCTGGCGGTCGAGGAGCTCCGCAAGGGCTTCCTGAAGCTCAAGCGCACGGTGCAGGAGCGCATGAGCGTCAAGGATCCGGCCGAGGCGGTGAAGATCTCCGACCTGGTCAACTCCAAGAGCATCTCCAGCGCGATCGACTTCTTCTTCGGCCGCTCGGAGCTTTCGCAGGTCGTCGACCAGACCAACCCGCTGTCGAGCCTCGTGCACGAGCGTCGCCTCTCGGCCCTCGGCCCGGGCGGTCTCAACCGCAAGCGAGCGGGCTTCGAAGTCCGCGACGTGCACATCTCGCACTACGGGCGCATCTGTCCGATCGAGACGCCCGAAGGCACGAACATCGGCCTCATCGCCAGCCTCGGCATCTTCTCGTCGATCGATGACTACGGCTTCCTGCGCACGCCCTACTGCGTGGTCAAGGACGGCAAGGTCACCGATAAGGTCGTTCACCTGCGTGCCGACGAAGAGATGAAGGCCGTTCTCGCGCCGACCGATGCGGTGGAGAAGGAAGGCCGGCTGCGTGACGGCATGATCCTGGCCCGCGTCAACGGCGAACTGGCCGAGGTCGACTCGGGCAGCGTGGATTATCTCGACATCGCGCCCAAGCAGATCGTCGGCATCTCTGCCGCGCTGATCCCGTTCCTTGAGCACGACGACGCCAACCGCGCGCTGATGGGTTCGAACATGCAGCGTCAGGCGGTCCCGCTGATCAAGGTCAGCCCGCCGATGGTGGCCACGGGTCTGGAGAAGGACATCGGCCGCAACTCGGGCATGGTCATCCGCGCCAAGAACGCGGGCACCGTGACGTTCTGCGATGCCGAGCGCATCATCATCGACAACTCCGATGAGTACGTTCTCCGCAAGTTCGCGGGCCTGAACGAGCGCACGTGCCTGAACCAGAAGCCGATCGTCAAGCCCGGGCAGAAGGTCAAGAAGGGCGAGATCCTCGCCGACGGCCCCAGCACCCGCAAGGGCGAGCTGGCCATCGGCAAGAACGTGCTCGTGGCGTTCAACACTTACGACGGGTACAACTTCGAGGACGCCATCGTCATCAACGAGAAGCTCGTCAAGGACGATGTCTTCACGTCGATCCACATCGATGCGTTCGAGGTCGAGGTGCGAGAGACGAAGCTCGGCCGCGAGGAGTTCACGCGCGACATCCCGAACGTCAGCGAGAAGATGCTCCGCAACCTGGATGACAACGGCGTGATCCGCATCGGCGCCCGCGTCGGCCCGGGCGACATCCTCGTCGGCAAGGTCAGCCCCAAGAGCAAGACCGAGCTGACGCCGGAAGAGAAGCTCCTCCATGCGATCTTCGGCCGCGCCGGCGAAGACGTGAAGAACGACTCGCTTGAAGTCCCCGCGGGTGTCGAGGGTGTGGTCATCGGCGCCAAGCGCTTCAGCCGTCGTTTGCACATGAACGAGGAGCAGAAGAAGCAGCTCAAGGCGATGATGGACGGCTACACCAAGGAGATGGACGACAAGGCCATCAGCATCTTCAAGCAGATGGTCAACGCCGTCAACGAGGTTCTCGGCACGCCGATGGTCGACCCGACGACGCGCCAGCGCGTCGGCGCCAGCGACATCCCCGAGGTCGTTCTGGAGCAGATCCAGAACTTCTCCGACAAGTGGATGAAGGGCTCCAAGGAGACCAAGGAGAAGGCCGACGTTCTCTACCGCCAGTTCTGGCCCCGCATTCAGGCGATCCAGGCCGAGAAGAAGCGCAAGCTCGACCACATGAAACGCGGCGACGAACTTCCCAGCGGCGTGCTCGAAATGGTCAAGGTCTACCTCGCCACCAAGCGGACCCTGTCCGTCGGTGACAAGATGGCCGGCCGTCACGGCAACAAGGGTGTCATCGCCAAGATCGTCCCCGAAGAGGACATGCCGTTCATGGAAGACGGCACGGCAGTCGACGTGCTGCTCAACCCGCTGGGCGTGCCCTCGCGAATGAACGTGGGACAGATCCTCGAGACGCACCTGGGCTGGGCGATGAACCTGCTGGGTATGCAGGCCGTCACCCCGGTCTTCGACGGCGCCAGCGAGGACGAGATCCACACCGCCGTCGAGGACGCGAACAAGTTCGTCGCCGAGAAGGCCAAGCGGTACGAGGCCGAGGGCAAGTTCCCCGGCCCGCGCGAGATCATGGTTCAGATGCCCCGCGGCGGCAAGATCCAGCTGCACGATGGCCGCACCGGTGAGCCCTTCCACCAGAAGACCACCGTCGGCATCATGTACATCCTCAAGCTCCACCACCTTGTCGACGACAAGATCCACGCCCGCGCCACCGGCCCGTACAGCCTCATCACCCAGCAGCCGCTGGGCGGCAAGGCCCGCACGGGTGGCCAGCGCTTCGGCGAAATGGAAGTCTGGGCGCTGGAGGCCTACGGCGCCTCGTACATCCTGCAGGAACTCCTCACCGTCAAGTCCGACGATGTCGAGGGCCGGACCAAGATCTACGAGTCCATGGTCAAGGGCACCAACACGCTCGAGGCCGGCATGCCCGTCGCCTTCGACGTGCTCTGCTCGGAACTCAAGGGCCTGGGCATGAACATCAGCCTTGAGAAGAAGCGCACCGAGGGCACCGCCGTCCTCTGATCCGCTGATGAGTTGATTCACCCCCCGCGCCGCGACCCGGCGCGGGGGCACGTTCTTCAGACCTTCCCGCGCACCGCGACGCTCCGCACAACGATCCCGCCCGACCACTCAGGGCGATGACAAGGGGAACCAGCATGGCCGCCGAGACCGTGTACGACCGGATCAATGACTACACCTCCGTCAAGGTCACCCTCGCCTCGCCCGTGGACATCCGCTCCTGGTCCTACGGTGAGGTCAAGAAGCCCGAGACGATCAACTACCGCACATACCGCCCGGAGAAGGACGGCCTCTTCTGCGAGCGCATCTTCGGCCCCGAGCGCGACTACGAGTGCGCCTGCGGCAAGTACCGCGGCACGAAGTACAAGGGCATCATCTGCGAGCGTTGCGGCGTGAAGGTCACGCACTCGCGCGTCCGCCGCAAGCGCTTCGGCCACATCAACCTCGCCGCCCCGATCGTGCACATCTGGTTCTTCAAGGCCGTTCCCTCGCGCCTGGGCAACCTGCTGGGCATGAAGACCAGCGACCTGGAAAAGGTCATCTACTTCCAGGACTACGTCGTCGTCGAGCCGGGCGACACCGAACTGAAGTTCAAGCAGATGCTCACGGAAGATGAGTATCGCGCCGCCGTGGAGAAGTACGGCAACGCGTTCCGGGCGCTCATGGGCGCCGACGCCGTTCGCGAACTGCTCGAACTGCTCGAGCTGGACAAGATCGCCGAGCAGCTCCGCAACGACCTGAAGGAAACCAAGAGCAAGCAGAAGATCAAGGACCTGGCCAAGCGTCTGAAGATCGTCGAGCAGATCCGCAAGAGCGAGAACGATCCGACCTGGCTGGTTCAGGACGTGATCCCGGTCATCCCGCCGGATCTCCGCCCGCTGGTGCTGCTCGAGAGCGGCAACTTCGCGACCAGCGACCTGAACGACCTCTATCGCCGCATCATCAACCGCAACAACCGCCTCAAGAAGCTGATGGACCTCGACGCCCCCGAGGTCATCATCCGCAACGAGAAGCGCATGCTCCGGCAGGCGGTCTACGCGCTGTACGACAACGGCCGCTGCCGTCGTCCGGTGCTCGGCTCCTCCAACCGCCCGCTCAAGTCGATCACCGACATGATCAAGGGCAAGCAGGGCCGCTTCCGCGAGAACCTGCTCGGCAAGCGCGTCGACTACTCCGCGCGTTCGGTCATCGTCGTCGGCCCGGAACTCAAGCTCTATCAGTGCGGTCTTCCCAAGAAGATCGCGCTGGAGCTCTTTCAGCCCTTCATCATCCGCAAGCTCAAGGAGCACGGCCTCGCCGACACGATCAAGAGCGCCAAGCGCATGCTCGAGCGCCGCGATCCGGAGGTCTGGGACATCCTCGAAGAGGTCATCTACCAGCACCCGGTGCTGCTCAACCGCGCCCCGACGCTGCACCGAATGGGCATCCAGGCCTTCGAGCCCACGCTGGTCGAGGGAAACGCCATCCGTCTGCATCCGCTGGTCTGTACGGGCTTCAACGCCGACTTCGACGGCGACCAGATGGCCGTGCACCTGCCGCTGAGCGTCGAGGCCCAGGCCGAGGCGCACGTGCTGATGATGAGCACGCACAACATCTTCTCGCCCGCCTCGGGCAAGCCGATCATCTCGCCCAGCCAGGACATCGTCATGGGCGTGTACTACATCACGTACATGCCGCAGGATCAGAAGGACCGCGTCGATACCTCCTGCCGCTACTTCCGCGACCGCAAGGAGGCGATCCTGGCCTACGAGCAGGGCGCGATCGGCATCCACGAGAAGATCCTCGTCCGTCTCGACGGCTTCGAGCACTTCGCCGATGAGCAGACCGGCGCGCTCAAGCCGCTGCCCAGCAACCTCCGCATCGCCACGACCGTCGGCCGCGTGCTGTTTGCCGACATTCTCGAACGCGGCATGCCGTTCTACAACTGCGCCCTGGGCAAGAAGGGCTGCGCCCGCGTGATCGACGACGCGTACGCCATCGCCGGCCGCGCCGCGACGATCACCCTGCTCGACCGCCTCAAGGAGGTCGGCTTCAAGCAGTCCACGCTCGCCGGCCTGTCCTTCGGCGTGACGGACCTGCGCATCCCCGGCGAGAAGACCGCGCTGCTCAACGAGTCGCAGGCCAAGGTCGATCGCGTGGAGAAGAACTACGAGCGCGGCATCATCACCGCCCGCGAACGCTACAACCAGCTCCTGGACATCTGGGCCCACTGCCGCGAGCAGGTCCAGAAGAAGCTCATCGAGACGCTCAAGACCGACCGCCGCGATGAGAACGGCAACGAACTTCCCGCCGACAGCAAGCAGGGCAAGCCGTACATCAACCCGGTGTACCTCATGTCCGACTCCGGCGCTCGCGGCAACGTCAGCCAGCTCCAGCAGCTCGCCGGCATGCGCGGCCTCATGGCCAAGCCCAGCGGCGAGATCATCGAGACCCCGATCCGCTCGAACTTCCGCGAGGGCCTGACGGTTCTGGAGTACTTCTCCTCGACCCACGGCGCTCGTAAGGGTCTGGCCGACACCGCGCTCAAGACCGCCGACGCAGGCTACCTCACCCGCAAGCTCTGCGATGTGGCCCAGTCGGTCATCATTCAGGAGTACGACTGCGGCTCCAAGCGCGGCATCACCAAGCGCGCGATCTTCAAGGGCCAGCAGATCGACGTTCCGCTGCGCGATCAGATCGTCGGCCGCGTTTCCCGCAACACGCTGACCAACCCCAAGTCCGGCGAGACGATCGTTCGCGAGAACGAGATCATCTCCGCCGCGGCCGCCAAGAAGATCGAAGAGGCCGGCATCGACGCGGTCATGGTCCGCTCGGCCCTGACCAGCGAGGCCCGCACGGGCTGCTCGGTGCTGGACTACGGCCTTGATATGTCCACCGGCAAGCCCGTTGAGCCGGGCATGGCCGTCGGCATCATCGCCGCCCAGTCGATCGGCGAGCCCGGTACGCAGCTGACGATGCGTACGTTCCACACCGGCGGCATCGGCGCGCTCTCGATCCTCGAGAGCGAGATCAAGGCCGGCAACCCCGGCGTGCTGCAGCTTCGTGACTGCCAGGCCGTCCCGGCTGTTGACGACGAAGGCCACAAGGTCCTGGTCGTGCTCCGCCGCAACGCCGAGGTCGCGATCCTCGACAAGTCCGGCCGCGAACTTGAGAAGCACAAGGTTCCGTACGGTGCGTATCTCCTCCACGGCGACGCGGCGGAGATCAAGAAGGGCGAGCGGCTCGTCCGCTGGGACCCGCACCGCGTGCCCACCCTGGCCGAGAAGGCCGGCACCATCGAGTACGTCGACATCGTCATCGGCGAGACCGTCCGCGAGGAAGACGTCAAGGGCTCCAAGGCCAAGGCGCTCGTGGTCATCGAGCACAAGGGCGAGATGCGCCCGCAGCTTCAGATCAAGGACGCCGACGGCAAGATCCTCGACTTCCACTACCTGCCCGCCAAGGCGCGTATCGAAGTGCAGGACGGCCAGAAGATCGAGGCCGGACAGATGCTCGCGCGTCAGCCGCGATCCGCGGCGGGCACGCAGGACATCGTCGGTGGTCTGCCCCGCGTGACGGAAATCTTCGAAGCCCGCAAGCCCAAGGATCCCGCCGTCATGGCCGAGATCTCCGGCCGCGTCGAGCTGCTCAGCGATAAGCGCAAGGGCAAGATGACCATCCGCGTCATCTCCGACACGGGCATCGAGAAGGACCACCACGTCCCGCAGGACCGCCACCTGCTCGTGCACACGGGCGACTATGTCTCGGCCGGCGATCCGCTGATCGAAGGCCCGCTCGTCCCGCACGACATCCTGCGGATCAAGGGCGAGGAAGCGCTCTGGACGTACATGCTCGACGAAGTCCAGAACGTCTATCGCGCTCAGGGCGTGCCCATCAACGACAAGCACATCGAGGTCATCCTCGCGCAGATGCTCCGCAAGGTCCGCGTCGAGAACCCCGGCGACACCGAACTGCTCCCGTTCGACGTCGTCGACAAGTGGGAGTTCAAGCGCAAGAACGCGGAAGTCGCGGAGATGGTCCGCATCACCGACTCCGGCGGCACCGAGCTGCCGGTCGACGCCCTTGTTCACAAGGACGAGGTCAAGGAGGCCAACGCCCGCGCCGAGGCCGCCGGCCGCGAGATCGCCAAGACCAAGCGTGCACGCCCCGCCACGGGCCGCACCCTGCTGCTGGGCATCACCAAGGCCGCGCTCTCCAGCGAGTCGTTCCTCTCCGGTGCGTCGTTCCAGGAGTCGACCAAGGTTCTCACCGAGGCCTCGCTCAAGGGCGCGACCGACGACCTGTTCGGCCTCAAGGAGAACGTGCTCCTCGGTCACCTGATCCCCGCCGGTACGGGCTTCAAGCCCTATCAGAACATGAAGGTTCAGGTCATCGGCGCTCCGGCCATCGACCCGGACGACGACGAGGAACTCATGCTCGCCGAGGCCGCCGACCGTGCCGAGCGTCTCGGTGCCGGCCGCGATGAGCCGCTGGGCATGCCGCAGATCCAGGTCCCGGGCGGCGCGCTCGGCGACAGCCGTCCGGCCCAGAACTGAGCCGGCAACCAACGCAGACCTTCAGCCCCCGGCCCTTTCGCCGGGGGCTTTTCATTTCGGCACGCTCGATGTGCGGATACCCGGCGCACACTCGCCATGGGCCTCGCGCCGCGATCTTGGCGTCCGCATCACTGAGCGGACTTGTCGCGATCGCCCCCGGAGCGCTTCCAAGCCTCCGCCTGCGCGACGACTTCCGCGGCCTGCCGCTCGGTCATCACGGGCAGCCGCGTACGGCCCGTGGCGATCACCACGCGGACATACGGCTCGCACGTCCCGCACCCGGTGCAGCAACCCGTCTGCTCGCTGATCTGCTCGAGCGTTTGGCCGCTGCGCGCCAGTTCCGCAACCCGCGAGAACGAGACATCATGGCACACACATCGCTCAACCATGATTCAGCCCCCTTGGCACAAACTCCCGGGATACGCGGCGTGAACACATCGCTCGCCGTGTAATCATTGGCCCGTCGCGGAGCCGACAAACGAGAACATGGCGTTATCATCGGCCATCCCGGGCCAGCCGAGCCACGGATCCTCGCCGGGCGACTCGTAAACCCCGCTGCTCCACGTGAAAGTTCGCTCCATCGGTCGCACGCTGGAATCGAGCATGGCCGCGTTCGCGCTGCGGACGTGCCGGAAGTGCATCGTCGGGTCGAAGCGCAGCGTCGCATCCTCCGGGTGGAATCTCGGCTCGACGAACGAATACTCCACCAGCCCTTGCGCGTTGGCCGTCGGATCAGCGCTGATGGCCGCATCGCTAAAGGCGATGGTCATGCTCGGCTGGCGGAACATCGCCAGCGGCGAGCCGGCGCGGTCGGTCACGACCACCGCGGAGCCATCGGGCCGTTCCGCGCGCCATGTGCCGACGTACGCGTTGTTGTATCCGTAGCCGCCGGTGTTGCGTTCGAACCCCGCCCCGCCGGACAGTCCGCTCGCCCCGCCCGCCTGGACGCGTCGGGAAACCGGCGCGAAGGTCGGGCACGTCCGAACTGCCGCTCCGATTCCGCGAACACCCGCGTCGCCGTCGGGCGCGATGTACCCGCTCAGCGTGCCGCCCGCCGAGGCAAAGGCCGCGCCCGCATTCGTGCGCGAGCCGTGCCAGCGCCGGAGATTCGATGCGAAGTCCGGCGCCCCGGGTGCGGCGTGCCCGCGATGGTCCCCGGCGTACATCTCCACCGCGATCGCGAGTTGCCGCAGGTTCGATGCGCAGACCGCGCGGCGTGCGGACTCGCGCGCCCCGCTGAGCGAGGGCAGCAGAATGCCCGTGATCGTCGCGATGATCGCGACGACCACGAGCAGTTCGATCAGCGTGAACGCGCCGCGGGCTCTCACGCGTTCCCACCTCCGCCCGCTGCGGCGGCGAAGAAACTGGAGAAGAACAGAGCAAAGTCACCGTTGTCCACCGCGCCGTCCGCACCGACGTCGCCGTCCGTGCTCGCGATGTCCGCTCGGAGCCGATCGGCCGTCCCCTCCGCAGCGAAGAAGCTCGCGAAAAAGAGCGTGAAGTCGCCGTTGTCGACCACACCGTCGCCGCCCGGTTCACCGTCGGTCGTCGCGACATCCGCCGGACCCGCGCCCGTCGGACGAACGCCGACGACGCCGCCGACCTCGGTCGAGATCTCGCCGAGCACCCCCGCGTTCGCCTGGACAGCATTGGTGATCCGCACGAAGTCGATCCACGCCAGCCCGCCCGTCGGCGGCAGGCCCGTCGCCGGGTCCACCGCCCACTCAAGGCTGATCGCGTCGCCGCCGCCGCTGCCGGGGGTGATGCCCGGCGTGAGCGCATCATCCGGCGTCGCGTAGAACACGTCCGCGTCCACCGTCGCATCGCTCACGCCGTCGCCATCAAGGTCGCCGAGCACCGTCGTCGGTGTGCAGTCGCCATAGCCCCACACGATCTCGCTCGGCGCACCGAGCGCCGCGAAAGTCACCGGCACGCCTGCGAAGTTCGCCGGCAGCAGATACGCCGACACGCTCCAGGTGCCGCTGCGCCCGGCTGGTACCCGGCTGGGCGAGAGCATCGCCGCGTCGTACGTCATGCTGGCCTTGCTCATCGCCGAGCCTGTCGCCAGACTCGAGCCCGCGATCACGTACCAGGTCCCGGGCTGACCATCGCCGCGATCCTGCGCGACCTCGATCACACCGGCTTCTGCGAAGCGACGCGCCGGGTTGCCCGATACGAACGAGGCGTTGCCGTACACGATGAAGTCCGCCCCGCGCGGGTTGCCCGCGCTCGCCGTGCGATTCACGACCGGCGCGCTCATCCTCAGCGTCAGCGTTCCGCCAAAGCCGCCCAGCGTCACCAGCTTGGTGTTGTTCGGCGCGATCACGCCGCCGCCGATCGGCAGCCCGAGCGCCCGCGAGGGCGCATTGAAGCTCGCGTTGTTCACGAACTGACCCGGTGCGGGCAGGTACTCCACGACGCTCTGCCCGACCTGCGCGGATGCCGAACCCGCGCTCAGCGTCAGGCCCGCCACGCCGGCAAGCCCCGCCGTCACAACGCGGCGGCGACGCAGCGCCACCATGCCACCCATCGCCAGCAGCCCCGCCGACGCCGGTGTCGGAATCGTGTATCGATACAGCGTCGACCCGAGGCTCACCAGGGCCTCGCCACTGACCGGGTTGAACGCCACCTTGTACGCGTTGAACGATGGGCTGATCGTCCCGCCGGGCGAAAGGTCGAGTCGGCCGCCGGTGGCCGGGTCGATCACCGCCACACCGATGATCGCCGCCGAAAAGTCCGGCGTGAAGCCGCCGAAGCCGCCGGCGAGCACGTTGCCGAGCCCATCGATCGCAAGCGGCGAGGCCGAGTACGCGGGGCCGCCGGCCAGCAGCAAGCCCGATGTGAATTCCACCGCCGACGCCGACAGGTTCAGCGTCCCAAGGTCGAACGACCGGATCTCACCCGTGACGACGGACCCCGCGCCGAAGCCAGCGCCGACGTACAGCCGCCCGGCGCTGATCGTCACACCGCCCGAACCGCCGCCAACGCCCGTCAGCACGCGCGCCGTCGCCGACGGGAGATTGCCGGCGGAAACACCCGAGAAACTCGACCGATTCACGATCACCTCGCCCGTGTTCGTCGCGCCGGCGATGAACAGGTCTCCGCCGCTCCACACGGCGTCAAAGTTCGCGCCGGGAATCTCCACCCCGCTCACGGGCGATGCGCCGAGTGCCGCGGTCGCGATGATCCGAGTGCCCGGCGCGTTGGAGAACTCGTTGTCGCCGATCGCAAGCGTTGTGCCGTCCGGGCTCACTCGGAGAAACGACGCACCGAACGACGACACGGCACCGGCCGCGAGCGACCCGACCACGTCGAACGTCCCGCCCACGCCGGCCTGCCGATGAATCGTCGTTCCCGCCACCGCCCAGATCCGACCGCTCGAGTCGACATCCCACGCGTCCACACCGCTCGGCAGCGCCGATGTGCCCACGAGCGTGTAGTTCGGCACCGCCGCGATCGCCGGCGTCGCCATGCTCAAGCCGGCTCCAGCCACAACCAATGACACAACCAAACGTCCGAAGCCCATCTCAACCTCCACCACCGTTTCGCGCGGCGGCGTCCCGGGACCCGAGTGCCTCGCAAACGAGAGGCGTTTCGGGAGACAGGCCCTGAGCAAGATGGGTCCGAACGCTCGGTTCGGAATGGTCGATAGGGCGCACCCGCGCCGGGATGGCACGCAGGCACACTCAACCGACGCCCCTTCTCGCGAGGGCGACAGCACATGGAGTCGCTGGCAGGTCTTCCGGCTCTGGGCCGCAGCACCCGGCCTTCCCACCCGCTTTCGCAGGCAGTGGCTCTCGGGGGGTGCTGCAAACTCGCCCAACACGGCGGCGCGTCCGCGGCGGCTTCCCTCGCCGCGAATCAACGATCTTGCGATCATCAATCCGCGGCTCGGCCCGCTCTTCCCTTTTCAGCCCCGCCGCTCCCGGATTTCTCCCCGGGTGCAGGGCACCTTCAACTCAGCCCCGGCATACGACCGAAGCCAAGCCAGACTAGCACCCCTCGCTCGCGAGTGTCAAGCAGCAAGAAACCGCAGGAAACGGCCCACGCAGCGCGCGACAGCACCCGGCGAGCCCCGTGATCTCGCGCAAGTACTCATGCATCCAAGTGCTTCCGGCCGCCGCGGCGGCGGCACGCTACGGGCCGCGGAGGCTCATCATGGCCGCCCGGTTTTTCTCGCGCCGGCCCTTTCGGGCCCGCCCGACTCCTTCTCGCCGCGCCTCATCGCAAGGCTGATCTCACTCACCACCAGCAGGGCTCACCGACTCGTCACTCTGCCCCTCGTCGAATGCGCCGCTTCACTCAGGCCGCTTCGCTCGTGCTCTCGTGCTCGATCGTCCCCGCCACGCCGTCGCGCGTGACCAGGAACAAGTCGCGGCTGATCGGATACGGCAACCGCAGATAGTCCTCGCTGATCCGCGCACGCAGCCGATTCACAAACGGATCCGGCCGCGTGGTGAACGCCACGAACATGTCGCGCGCCGGTGTCGCCACGTAGAACTCGCTGCCCAGCTTCGGCGCCAGCCGCGTCCACAGATTGTCCAGCAGCAGCCGCGCCGCGTCGTACCCGTCCTGCTGCGCCACGATGATCGCCCGTCCGCCCTCGCGGCTCTGCACCAGTTGCAGCTCGAGCTCAAGGCTCGTCTCCCGCAGGTTCTCCCGCGCGATCTCGTCCAGATCCTCGTTGCGAACGCCCCACCGAACCATCTGCTCGGTCGTGACGCTCACCGTCATCTGCGGCATGTCCAGCACGAAGACGATCACCGTCCCGTTGACAAACGGCACGTGCGCAACCTGCTCCCGGGCAAGGTGCTGGAAGATCGACTCGGGCTGAATCCTCGGCATGATCCGCGACCGGAGCACATCCAGCCCCATCGTCGCCATCGCCGTCGCCTCGGCGCTGAAGAGCTGATCGAGATAGTGCTCGATGATCTCCTCGGCCCGCTCCGGGTCGTGGTTGACCAGCCGGTAGAGATTCTCAAGGTCCAGCCGACGACCGTTGACGATCAGCTCACGCGGTCCGGTCAGTTCGATCGCAAAGTCCGGCTGCATCCGCCGGAGCATGCCCACGACCTGGTCCGCAAAGCCGTCAGATTCATTCGGAAGGTAGCCCATATGCCCACGCGTCTTGTGATGCGCCAATCGCCCGCTCGTCCGACGAACGTCGTACTTCGGGTTGACGAACAGGAGTCGCGCTCCGCTCGGCCGAGCGCGTGTGGGCCGGGGTCGGCGATCGACCCCGCTCCTGTATCGACTCACCGATACGCCACCCACGCGGCGCTGTTCCACGAGATCCGCAGGAGGCCAGCCCAAACCGCACAATCCCGCGCACAAGGTCCGAGTGCGCTCGGAAACGCCCGCGCCAGGTGTCCCGAAACCCGGAGAACTCGTGGCTTCCCGGAACTTCTCCCGACTCGCGCCGCAAGGCCCACGCGCAACTTCTTCCGTCCCATAGTCGCGCCCTCGCGCGCACCAGCGATCCCGCGTCCCCCCAAGGATGAACTCTGCCCGGAGCAAAAAAAGAAACGAGGGCGGAATGACCAGCCCACTTGGTCACTCCGACACCTCGCTACTCAAACGCCCACGCGGCGTTCGGTCTGTATCTCTCCACATTCTTCACCCGGATTCACACGCGGCTCAATCTCTTGGGCCGCGGCTCCATTGGGCGTCTTCACTTGTCATGCGTGCTCGGGCGGGTCTTCGTGCCAATTCTCTTCGATTTCCCGAGCCACACCAAACCATCTCTGCCCTGACAATCTGCAAGGCTGATGCCAGGGGACAAAGCGCCTCTAGCCGCATGCAGGCCCGAGATCTCTTCAGATACTATGACAATTCATAGCTAAAACTGCGATATATCGTCGTTTTTGGCATAACTACGACTTATCGTTGTTTCGGAGACTCGTGCACTTGGCCATGAGGATATGGGATGAATGCTGATATACATGAAATCCCTGGTATTGGACATGTGCTACTCGACGCCGATGCGCGCGTTGTACGCGCCAGCGTGCTCGCGGCGGACTTGCTGGGTCAATCTGAGAGCGCCTCGATCCTTGGGCTGACGATCTGGTCGCGGCTGGAGAACGGGGAGGAACTTCGCGCGAGGCTGCTTGATTCCTCCGGCTCCGGCGGCTGGGCCGCGGGCACCGCGGCGATTCGCGGCGTGGCGATTCGGCGAACCGATCGACGCGTATACGTGGACCTCGTCTTTGCGCGCGTGGGGGATGGCGGGTTCAGCGTCGCGGTGAACGACTCGACGATGCGCGTCGCGGCGGAGGGTGATCTGGCGCGCGTCCGCGCGCGGCTGGCCGAGACCGAGCGATCGCTGGCGCGGGTCACATCGCTTCAGCAGGAGCTTGTTTCTGCCGCGCCGCCGGGTGCGATGGCCGCCGAGACGATGATCGGTTCATCGCCGGCTCTCCGGCGCGTGCGTGAGCAGGTGGCCCGTGTCGCGCCGACGAACACGACGGTGCTCGTCACGGGAGAGACCGGCTCGGGCAAGGAACTGGTCGCCCGGAGCATTCATCAGCTCAGCAGCCGCCGCGCGCAGGCGTTCATCCCGGTGAACTGTGCCGCATTGCCGGAGACGCTCATCGAGAGCGAGCTCTTCGGCCACGAGAAGGGTGCGTTCACCGGCGCGGATCGGCGTCGGCTTGGCAAGTTCGAGCTGGCCGACGGTGGGACGCTGTTCCTGGACGAGATTGCCGAGTTGCCGATGCAGTCGCAGGCCAAACTGCTGCGTGTACTGCAGGACAGCGCGTTCGAACGAGTCGGCGGCGTCGAGACCGTGAACGTCAGCGTTCGGCTCATCGCCGCGACGCACCGGGATCTTGCGCGGCAGGTCGAGCGGGGCAGATTCCGCGAGGACCTTTTCTATCGGCTGAACGTATTCCGAATTCTCGTCCCGCCGCTGCGCGAGCGGAAAGATGATCTGCGGGCGCTGGCGGAGCATCTCCACCAGCGCATCGCGCGTCGGATGGGTCGCTCGCCGCTGCCGCTGAGCGAGCGCAGCCAGCGCCGGCTCATGGCGTATCACTGGCCGGGCAACGTGCGCGAACTGGCCAACGCGATCGAGCGGGCGACGCTGCTGGCCGATGGTGCGGAGCTCGACGTCGAGATCCCCGAGAGCCCCGGCGGGCAGGACCCGGCGGCATCCGGCGGCGCGGCAACGGGACAGACCACGCGTGACGTGCTGCTGGACCTGACCCTCGAACAACTCCAGCGGCTGCACATCACCCACGCGCTGGAGGCCAGCGACTACGCTGTCTTCGGTCCGCATGGCGCGGCCAAGCGGCTGGACATCAACCCCACGACGCTGCTGAGCCGCATGGACAAGTTCGGAATCCCGCGGCCAAGGCTCAGCAAGCCGCTGCGCGCCGAGTCGACCTCACGCCGCGGCCAGAGCACGCCGGGCGGCGATGCGAACGCCTGAACGCTCCGGCGAAGGCGCGAACGCGGGGCTCATGATGCTCGACGGGCCATCGTCGCGTCGTGGTACGCCGCGCGGACAAGCTCGCCCGGGCGCGAAGGGAGATTGCGCATCTCCGTCTCGGCGAACATGATCAGATCTTCGATCGCCAGCGGCGGACGCTGGCTCTGGCAGACGACGATGGTGTGGGTGACCGTCACGCCGACCATGCCGGAAATCCCGGCGAGATTGGCGCGGAGACGTTCGACGACCTGCTCAACCTGATCCGACGGCGTGTTGATCAGCAGGATGCTGAACTCATCGCTGCCCGTGCGAGCGATGACATCACGAGCACGGGCGACGTCGGCGCACGCGCGTCCGGTCAGCGCAACGACCAGATCTCCACGCTGCTGGCCGCAGGCGCGATTGACCTCGCACAGGGCATCGATGTCTACGAGGATCAGCGTTGTAGGACCGGCGGCTTCGCTCGCGTTGGCGATGGCGACGGTGCTGCTGTGCATGAAGCCCGGACGGTTGTGGAGCCCGCTGGTCAGATCGGCCTGAAGGATCGTCCGTGTGCGATGGAGAGCATCGTGCAACGCCGTACCGAGCCACGCGACGATCAGGAAGACCGCGACGCGTGCGAAGGCGTACTGAACAGAGGTGCTCATCGCTTCATCGATATCGCCCGCATATCGCCGGGCGATGAGCCACGCCACGCCGGCGAGAACGCTTGTCGCCAGGGTGAGCCGTCGGCCCAGCAGCCACGCCGAGAGGAGCACCGGGAGAAGGTACAGCGGCAGCTCCGACCACTGCACGCCGGTGGATAGATCGACGATCGTGACCGCGATCAGCATCACGATCACCGTGAGGATGATCCATACGGCGTTCGGGCGGAGCGAGCTTCGGCGGTTGATGTTCATTCGTTTCGTGGTCAGTGGTGCGTTGTCGCGGGTGCTGCTCAGGGCTCAATCTCCGCATTCCGGATCATCAAGTCGCGAGGACTTTAGTCGATCGGCTCGACGCGAGGACGGGCGTCGGCGCGTGGCGATGGGTGGTGCGGACGACCCGGCGCAGGCATGATGGAGTGTTATCGACGCTTTGCGGCGACCACTACGCGGCGATTCGCGGTGTTCGGGCGAGAGCGTTCGAGTGCGTGTGCTCAGCCGGCAGGGCGGGAGTCTGGAGGCCGCCGGGAGCGACCTGCCCCGGCGACTCGTCGGTGGCGCCGTCACGGTCGCTGGCCGCGGTGCTTGCTCCGCGAGCACAGCGGGCCTCGTAATTGGCCTGTACCAACGCGAGAACGCTGGCACAAATCGCTGATCCGAGCGTGAGGATCAGGAAAATCAACGCATAGGCCCCGAGATTGATGTCGCGGCGTCGGGACATGCCGTGTTCAACGCGAGAGCGTCGCCGAAGTTTCCGATGCTCGTCAATTTTGGAGGTGTGATTTCCCGTATATTGAACCGGAAGAGTGGCGATCGGAGCTTGGTAGGATGCCGACGATGAACCAGGCTTGGAACAAACGCGGCGGATGGACTCTGATCACGACGGCGGGTCAGGCACTGGTGCTGGTGCTCGCCGCGGCGTTCGGCGCGGGGTGCGCAAAGCACTCAAAAAGCCCGGCAGGAGGCCAAGGGATGAGCGACAACGCGGGCGCGACGCGGACACAACGTTCCGATGTTGAGGTGACGACGGCGCGCGGATTTCTGTCGCGAGAGATCGAGCGCGACGGTGAGCGACGGCGGTACGTCGTGTACGTGCCGCGGGAGTACGACCCGTCTGGACGGTGGCCGATGATCGTGTTCCTGCACGGGCGAGGCGAGAGCGGAACGGATGGTTCGCTGATGCTGGCGCAGGGCCTGCCGCTGGCGATCATGCGGTCGCCGCAGCGCTGGCCCGCGGTGGTGGTGATCCCGCAGAAGCCGACGCAGGCGGGGCTGTGGGCAGATGAGGCGCCGTGGGTCATGGCGATGGTCGAACGTGAGAAAGCGGCGTGGTCGATCGATGAGGATCGCCTGCTGCTGACGGGCCTGAGCCAGGGCGGCGCCGGGACGTGGGCCATCGGCGCGATGTATGCCGATCGGTGGGCGGCGCTTGCGCCGATCTGCGGCTTCGGCGATCCCGGGTTCATCGGGACGCGCGTGGCAAAGCTGCCGATTTGGGCGGTTCACGGCGATGCGGATGCGGTGATTCCCGTTGCGCAGACGCTGCGACTTGTTGATGCGGCACGCCGCGCGGGGGGCGGGCCTGTGGTCAGCGTGCTGCCGGGAGTGGGGCATGACTCGTGGACGTGGGCGTACGGGCAGAGCGAGTTCGCGGAGTGGCTGCTGGCGCAGCGAAGGGTGCCGGGTCTGCCGGTCCGATAGCTCGCGGGATGAGGAAAGCTCGTTAAAGTCTGACGGGGTTACCGGCGGTGGGCGTGGACGCGGTCAAGCCGCTCGACAATTCTGCCGACAACCCCCCTATGCGTAAGGTGTTGGACTTCCTCGGATCGCTCATCAAAACGCCGGAGCCGAGCGCTCCGCCGCGGGAGCGCGCACAGCGGTTTGTCACGGCGGGGATGACGTGTCCGATCGGCGAGGTGGTGGACATGTCCGCGTCGGGGCTGAAGATCCGTTCGGATCGGAAGCCTGATGTGCAGCCCGGCCAGAAAATGATGCTGCGCGTGCAGACGCACTTTCAGCAGTTGGTGATGACCGCGTGCGTGCGATGGGTCCGTCGCGGTACCGGTGGTTGGCACACGGGCGTGCAATTCGTGGATCTCAAGCCCGGGATGAAGGAGATGCTCGGCGCGTTCGCTGAATTCGGCTTTGTTGACACGGGCTCGATGGGCCCGACCCGCGGCGTGCGCAACGCAAAGGCCGCTGACGCTCATGCCCAGCGCCCGCTGGTCACGGCTGAAGTCGAGGTCGAGGACCTTTACGCCGTCATGGGCCTCAAGCCGGATACATCGCCCGAAGAGCTTCACGATGCGTATCGCCAGCTCGCCAAGAGGTATCACCCGGATGTCAACGGGTCGCTTGAGGCGGCGGAGAAGTTCGCTTCCGTGGGCAAGGCCTACAGCGTGCTGCAGGATCCCGAGAAGCGCAAGCGCTATGACGAGATGGTGCGGAACTGCGGCGGCTTCCGTCGATCGGCATGAGCGTGCGCATCGTGCGGGGCGTGATCACTGTCGGGTGTGTCGGGTCTGCGGCGCAGGTTGAACAGGTGCTGCAGCAGCCACTCCAGTGCGCGCCAGAGCCCGAGCGTGTCGACGATGGGATTGACCCAGGGTGAGAGTGCGCAGTAGCCGCGGTCGTGCGTGCCGCGATGGTGCTGCGCGTGCTGGGCGGGGGACTGGATGATGCGGGCCTGCTGAAGAAAGACGATGACGCGGCCGTTCTCGGTGCGTGATCGATGGGCCCAGCGATGGACCTGATTGGCGAAGGCGGCCAGGACGCAGGTCAGCGCGATCGTCCAGTGCCAGAAGCCCAGCGCCCAGGAAGCGTTGATGATGATCGCGGCGGCGGAGATGGGCATGAGCATGGCGTCGGCCCACGAGTAGCGGAGCAGCGCGCGTGGATGGGTGTGGTGCTCGATGTTGGGCTGCGTCAGGAGCGGACCGGTGATCGGGGCATCGGGGCGGCCGTAGGTGTCGATCGCCCAGTGCGTGAGGCCCGAAAGAAAGTCGGCGACCAGCAGGCACGCAAAGGCCTGCAGCGCGATAAGCCCGACGGCTCCCGCCGCGGCGAGGTGAGGTGAAAGGGAAGAAACGTGCTCGTTGGCCAGGGACGAGAATCCCTGAGCGAGC
Source organism: Phycisphaeraceae bacterium (assembly GCA_021297895.1). Classification (GTDB taxonomy): domain Bacteria; phylum Planctomycetota; class Phycisphaerae; order Phycisphaerales; family UBA1924; genus JAJTHN01. The sequence continues at coordinate 37,311 of JAJTHN010000041.1, forward strand.
TCGACGGGCGAGGGGTACATGGTCCGTTCCAAAGGGGCCTCCATTGCTAGCAAGCGCTAACTTAGCAAATACTAGCATAGAGGTCAATGGCGGCAAGAAATCCAACTCCCGAGACCGAGAATCGTGCGTTTTGAGCCTTTGGAGCCGCAATTTGCGCGGAGGACAGCGAGCTCGCGAGGCCGCCGCGGAGCGGGATGGGCGATCGATGGGTGCTCGTGATCAGGGCTGCTTGCGGAGTCGGAGCAGTTCTGCCTGATGAGCAGTGAGGATCAGATCGTTGCCTTCGATGCGGGCGGCGGTGGTATCGGAAAGGGCCTTGAGAAACGCGGCTTCGAGGGCCATTCGGTCTGCTGGGCCGGCCATTTTTGTGGAGATAATGGGGCCGAAACGCAGGCCGCCGGGGCCGGTGGCGTTGAGCGTCAGGTCGCTGGAGAAGCGGTTCACCCCCGAAAATCCGGCCGCGCGGGACTGGGAGAACTCGATGGTGGGGGGGCCGTTCCGGGCGCTGTCAACGGCCGAGGGCTGCGGGAGCGCGACGCCGGGCAGGTTCACGGCGATCCAGGTGCCGGTGAGTTGGTCGGAGGAAAGAGCCTTGGGGGCTGGAGATTCTGAATCGGCGGGGCGTGTGGCGCAGGCGGGGAGGAGAAGGGCCGCGGCGATGAGGGGGGTGATCAGGAGGCGGAGCATGATCGAGTCTCCAAGGCAATGGGGGAGGGGAAATGCTGAGTGTACGAGGGGAATGGGGAGATGTGGAAATTGGGGGGTGCGGCGAGGTTGCCGAGCGGCTATACTCCGGTGTCGTTGCTGAGCCCGGCCGCGTGGTCGAGACCTGCTTGCGATTCCCAACACGTGGGCCTGCCCGAGATCACGCCGCGGTTTGGATCGAGTGAAGAGTCCTGTCTCGGGTAGAGGAATTGGTATGAAGCTTTATGTTGGTAATCTGTCGTTCAGCACCACCGAGCAGCGTCTTCGCGAGCTTTTCGAGGCTCACGGCGAGGTCTCGAGCGCGTCGCTGGTGATGGATCGCGAGACGGGTCGTCCGCGCGGTTTCGGTTTCGTTGAGTTCGCGAACGACGAGCACGCTCGGGCGGCGATCGCTGCTCTGCATGGCCAGAACGTTGACGGCCGTGACCTGACGGTCAACGAGGCTCGTCCGCGTGAAGAGGGCAGCCGTGGCGGCGGTCGCGGTGGCTTCGGTGGCGGCGGCGGCGGCGGTGGCCGCGGCGGCTGGTAATCGAAGACTGCGAGAATTTGAGTGAATTCGACAAGGCCGGCGCGTGAGCGTCGGCCTTGTTTGTTTTTGCTTCGGGGATCCCGGGGAGCCGACCGATCAGCGCGGCGAGGCTGGCGTGGCGGGGGGTGCGGGCGCGGGGACGAGGGGCTCGGATGCCGAGAGCGTGCTGGCGCGGACGCTCTTGAGGCGGGCGAGCAGGACATTGTCCCGGCTCGTGATCTTGCCGGCGGCGAGCGACCAAGCGTTGTAGTTGTCCAGCAGGAGCTGGGCTTCAGATGCGGCCAGGTCGGCGGCGATCGAGGCGCGCATGAAGTCGTGCGTCGCGGTCGAGAACGCGAAGACACGGTCGTGATGCTCGGCGATGATGCGGGTGGCTTCGATCTCCGAAAGGCCGCGGGCGCTCAGGTGCTGACGCATGGCGGTGTGGATGTTCATCGCGCGGTCGCGGAGTGTGGAGGAGTCCGTGGCGAGCGTGCGGGCGGCCTTGATGCGTTCGGCCAGCTGCGTTCGGCTGCGCGGCGGGGATGAGCGAACGAGCGTGATGGTCGAAGCCAGCGTCGCGCGATAGGCCGCGACGTCGGCGTCGAAACCGTCGAGGAACGCGGCGAGGGCCTGCGTGTGCGCGGCGGGAATGTCCGGCTCTGCCGGCGTGGCGGGCACGGCGGGGACCGCGGGTGCGGGCGTGGATGGGGACGAGGGGGGCGAGGCGCGCATCGCGGGGCGTTCGGCGGGTTGTGTCGGCGGTGGGGCGATGCGTGGTGCGGGTCGCGGGGGCACAGAGGCGGCCGGACTCTGGGCCGCGGCGGGTGTGGGCTGAGCGCTCGCGATGCGCTGCATCGCGCTGGCCAGTGCGGCGCGGTTGTGCAGGAGTGAGTAGCCCAGAACGGCGATGCCCAGGGTGAGCACGAGGCAGATGGCGGCGTTGGCCGCGGTCTGTCGCCTGCCGGAGAGGAAGTAGGTCAGGGCACCGATGCCGCCGGAGACGCCGATCATGAACAGGGCGATGACGGAGTACGTGGTGATGGTCTGGCTGGGGGAGAGCTTGCTCGTGATGCCCGAACCCGGCGGGATGGCGGTGAGTCGGAAGTAGACGATGTACGCGCAGAGCGACAGAAGGATGATGACCAGGGCAACAGCCAGGCCGTGAACGGCGAACGCTCGACGAGCGCAAGGGTGGTGCGGTGTCATGGCGCGCAGTTTACCCTGCGGCCGCGGCTGCGCGGCGTTCGGAGGCGTGGCGGTCGTGCCGTCAGGGCCGGACGGTCAATGTTGCGGAGCGGTCGGCGATCTCGGCCTTGAGACGGTCGACAAAGGCCGACAGCGGCATCGCGCCGGCGTCCTTTTCCTCGCCGCGGATGCGGACCGAGACGGTGTTGTTCTCCGCATCGCGCGGGCCGACGACGAGCAAGTAGGGAATCTTGAGTTCCGCGGCGGCTTTGATCTTGCCCTGGACGCGATCGTTGCCCAGATCGGCGCTGACGCGGACGCCCGCGTTGCGGAGGGCGTTCTGCACGGTCGCGGCGTAGTCGCTCGACTTCTCGCTGATGGGCAGAACGCGGACCTGTTCGGGGCTCAGCCACGTTGGGAAGGCGCCGGCGAAGTGTTCGATGAGCACGCCGCAGAATCGCTCGAGCGATCCGAACGGTGCGCGGTGGATCATGACGGGAACGTGGGGCTTGTTGTCGCTTCCGATGTACGAAAGACCGAAGCGGACGGGCAGGACGTAGTCGATCTGGACGGTTCCGAGCTGCCACTCGCGCCCGATGACGTCTTTGACGACGAAGTCGATCTTTGGGCCGTAGAAAGCGCCCTCACCGGGCTCTTCGGTGAAGGGAACGCCGAGGGTCCGTGCCGCGGCGACGCAGGCCGCCTCGGCTTTGTCCCACTGCGCAGGGTTGCCGGCGAACTTCTTGCCGTCAGGGTCGCGCAGACCGACGCGGACGCGGTAGTTGTTCATGCCAAGGGTGCCCAGCACGAGCTTGACGAGGCTCAGGCAGCCCATGACTTCCTGCGGGACCTGGTCTTCGGTGCAGAAAAGGTGGGCATCGTCCTGGGTGAAGCCGCGTACGCGGGTCAGGCCGTTGAGTTCGCCGGACTGTTCCCAGCGGTAGACGGTGCCGAACTCGGCAAGGCGGACGGGAAGATCGCGGTAGGAGTGGGGCGAGGAGTCGAAGATCTTGATGTGATGCGGACAGTTCATCGGCTTGAGCATGAAGCCCTCGATGAGCTTGTCATCGGCGACGATCCGATCGGGCGCGATGGTCTCCTTGCCCGTTCTCTGGTTGATCGTGCTGGCGAGTTTGCTCGCCACACCCTCGACGCGGTGCATCATGTCCGCGCAGGAGCAGCCCTGGGCCGAGAGTTCGGCCAGCGCATCGCGTTCGATGATCGGCGCGAACTGTGAGTCCTTGTAATACGGGAAGTGGCCGGAGGTCTTGTAGAGTTCCAGGCGGCCGATGTGGGGCGTGAAGACCTGGTAGTAGCCTTGCTTGACCAGTTCCTCGCTGATGAACTTCTGGAGCTGGTCGCGGATGATGCCGCCGGCGGGTGTCCAGAGAATCAGGCCCTGTCCGACGGTCTCATCGATGTGAAACAGGCGGAGCTTGCCGCCGATGACGCGGTGATCGCGGGCGGAGGCCTCTTCCTTCTGCCGCATGTACTCGTCCAGCTCGGCCTGGGAGGAGAACGCGATGCCGTAGACGCGTGTCAGGCGGTCAGAGTTCTCGTCTCCGTGCCAGAAGGACGATGCAAGGGAGAGAATCTTGATCACGCCGACGCGTGCGGTGCTGGGCACGTGCGGTCCGCGGCAGAGATCCTCCCAATTGGCCCCCGGCGTGCCGGTTGCGTAGAAGCTCAGCGGGGCATCGCCGGCGGCCGCGAGGGCCCGTTTGGCGTTATCAACCTTGTACTTGTTCCCCTCGCGCTCAAGGCGGGAAAGACCGTCGGCGCTGGCGACTTCATAACGGGTAAAGGGGCGATCTTCGGCGATGATGGCGCGGCACTGATCCTCGATGGCGGCAAAGTCGCTCTCACGCAAGGGGCGTGAATCGGGGAAGCGGATGTCGTAATAGAACTTGTCCTCCAGCGGGGGGCCATAGACAAGCTGCGCCTCGGGAATGATGCGCTGGATGGCCTCTGCCATGATGTGCGCGGCCGAATGGCGGAGGAGGAACAGGGCATCGCGGGAGATCCCGCCGTCGCGCGACTTGTACGTGATCACACTCACGCGGGCATCGACGGCGATTGGGCGTGAAAGATCCTGAACTTCGTCGTTGACCTTCACACCGAGGGCGTCCTTGGCCAGTCGCGCGCCGATCTTCTCGGCGATCTGGCGGCCGGTGACGGGTCCGTCGAAGGGGAGCTGCTTTCCATCGGGCAGTGTGATGAGGGGCATTGGAAATTTCCAAAGTTCAAATGGTCAAATGGTCAAATCAGAGGAAGGCCAGAACGCTCCGCCGTTGGGCCGGACCGCTCTGCCGCGGGGCCGGGCCGCTCTGGCGCAGGGCCGGCGCGAACCGACGCGAAGGGAGAGAGTGTAGGGGGCGCTGGAGCGCGGGTCGGCGGGGCGTGGGGGGCGTTTGCCGCGGCGTGGGTGGCCTTTGCCGGCGCGGCGGGGGGCCGCGGCGGGCGGGCGCTTGCGTGTCTTCTTGCCGGAAAGCGGGGTGAACGGCCCCCGCGCTCATCTCCGGGCCGGTCCATCGACGGCGATGCACACCGTCGTCGGTTCGGTGAAGAACTTGAGCGCCTCGGCGCCCCCCTCGCGGCCGACGCCCGAGTGGCGGTGGCCGCCGAAGGGGGTCCGCAGGTCGCGCGACATCCACGTGTTGACCCACACGATCCCGTGATGCAGCCTCGCGGGCAGCGCGTGGGCACGGGCCAGGCTCGAGGTGAAGACAACGGCCGCCAGACCGTATTGCGTGCACGTTGCAAGGCGTACGGCCTCATCATCATCATCAAACGGGGTCATCGAGAGCACAGGGCCGAAGACCTCGGTCTGTTCGATGTCGCTCGAGGGCGATAGGCCGGAGAGAATCGTCGGCGGCACGAAGCACCCGCGGCGTTCGCCGCCCAGGTGGACCGTTGCCCCCTGGCTCCGGGCCGCATCGATGAGCCCCTGAACCTTGTCGGCGTGGGCCGAACTGCTCAGCACGCCGAATCGGCAGGCATCGTCCTGTGGATTGATCGCGATGGGCGGGGGCTGGTGGCCTCGGCCATCGGCCTGAGGCCATCGGCCATCGATTTGGGGCCATCGGCCATCGCCCGGGGGCACAAGTTCGCGCGCGAGCTTCACCACATCATCGCGCACCTGCTCAAAGACGCTGCGGTGCACCAGTGCGCGGCTGGCGCACAGGCATATCTGACCCTGATTGGTGAATGCCGCGCGGCAGAGCGTGCGTGCGGCGGCGGGAAGGTCCGCATCGGCGAAGATCAGAAACGGATTCTTGCCCCCCAGCTCGAGACTCACGCGCTTGAGCATCGCGCCGGCGGTGCTCCCGATCCATTGGCCCACCCGCGTGGAGCCTGTGAAACTGATCGCGGGCACATCGGGGTGGCTCACCAGCGCGCTGCCGCACGGCTCGCCGCGACCGAGCACAATATTGATCACACCGTCGGGGAAACCGGCCTCGACGATCAGCCCGGCCAGGGCATCGGCGGTCATCGGGGTCACTTCGCTGGGCTTGCACACCGCCGTGTTGCCCGTCGCGATCGCGGGGGCGAGCTTCCACGTCAGCAGGTACAGCGGCAGGTTCCACGGCGAGATCAATCCGGCGACACCGCGCGGCCGACGGAGCACGGTGTTGATCGCCGCGGCCGATTGCAACCCCGCCCGCACCGCGCCGGTGGTCTCGAAGGCCTCGGTGTGGTCGTGCAGAATCGCCCCGGCGAAGAACCGCAGGTTGTCGCTGCTGCGCGGGATGTCAACAGCGCGCGCCAGAGCGATCGGCTTGCCCGTGTTGAGCGATTCGAGATGCGCCAAACGCTCGGCATCGCGATCGATCAGGTCGGCCAGACGGTTCATGAGCGCTGCGCGGTGCGCCGCGGGCGCGCCGGCCCACGCCGCGAAGGCCCCCGCCGCCGCCCGCACGGCATCATCGATGTCCCGCGCCGATGAGTCGGGGCACAACGCGATCGTGTCGCCGCGCGCAGGATCAACGACCGGAATCGACCCCGCAGCACCCCTCCGCCGCCCGCCGATCAAGTTCGTGAGCTCCAGCATCCCCCAGCGTAGGACAGGGGGATTTGCACGAAGACGCGAAGACGCGAAGGGAAGAGGGGAGGAAGAAGAGGGGAAGAGAAGAGAGGGGGAGGGGAAGAGAAGAGGGGGGAAGAGGGAGAGGGGATTTGGGAAGAGGGAGAGAAGAGAGGGGGAGGGGAAGAGAAGAGTGGGGAAGAGGAAGAGGGGATTTGGGTGAAGGAAGAGGGGATTGTGGCGGCTCTCGCGCGGAGCGCAGCGCGGCGTGGGGGGTTCGAGACGGCAAACGGCCGCGCCGTCGTAAGACGGCACGGCCGCGGAGGTGCATCTTCCTTTGGTCATTTGATCATTTGACCCTTTGACCATTTTCCTCAAGCCGCGATGCGGACGGTGGCGGTGCCCGGCGCTCCGCCGACGCCGCCGATGACGACGGTGAAGACCGGGCTGCTGGCCCCGCGCACGCTCCCGCGCTGGCCGGTGATGATGTATTGCACGTTGTTGCTTCCCGGCGGAAGGGTGGTGTCGGTGAAACTCTTGATCGGTGAGCGCGTCACATCGGCGGTGCCGATGAACGTGAAGGCGGTCTCGCTCGCGAGTTTGCGCGAGATGAGGAACGCGGTGCCGGGGTTGTTCCGGCCCGTGCGGAAGCGCAGCGTCAGGGTGCCGATGGCGTTCAGGACCGCTTCGATCTCGCGCGGCTGATCCGGCGCGGGCAGCGGCGAGGGGCGCGCGGGCGCCGGGATCTGGGCGAGGCTGTACACGGTCGGGTTGTTCGTGCTCTCGGCGAAAATGCGGATCTTCTGCACGTTGTCGGCGATGCGCGTGCGCATCGTGCGCGTCGCCTGGGCGAGCGCTTCGGTCGCCGCTTTGCTCGCGGCGCGGGCCTTGACGGCGGCATCGAAGGCCTGCGCGAAGGCATCGGTGCTGTCGGCCATCGCGGCGGCGTCCGCGGCGGTCAAGCCGATCTGTGTCGGGATCCCGGACCAGATCGTCTGTCGGGCAACGGCAAAGTCATACGCCTCGGCGGGCTTGTTCGGAACGACGGACATGTGTGCATCCTTGCATAGGGGGTTTGCGGCCGCTCGCCATCGGACACGCGCCGATCGCAATCGCCAACGCAGATTGCATCGGCGCGCCGGCGGCGAGACTGAAGCGCCCGGGCGAAAATCATGGCATCATGGTGCGGGATCGCCGATTTGCGGCCAAACATCGGGCCTTTCTCGCGCAACATCAGCGCGGTCGGGCGCGGCGGCAGCGCGCCAAGCCGTCCGGCGCGCTCGCGTTGACGCGGCACCTTCGCGCGAAGATGGAGCACCATCGCGCAATGGTGGAGCACCATCGCGCGAAGATGGAGCACCTTCGCGCAATGGTGGAGCACCTTCGCGCGAAGGTGGAGCATCATCGCGCGAAGGTGGAGCACCATCGCGCGAAGGTGAAGCACCATCGCGCAATGCTGGAGCATCTTCGCGCCAAGCCAACCCACCAAAGCCCCCAAAGACCCAAACACGTCGGTTCTCTTCCCCACCATCCCTCCCCTCTTCTCCTCCTCCTCTCCTCTCTTCCTCTTCCCCTCTCTTCTCTTCCCCCTTCCCCCTCTTCCTCCCCTCTTCCCTTCGCGTCTTCGCGTCTTCGTGCAAGCATTCCGTCTTTCCCACGGCGGGCGGCGCAGCGCGTAGACTCGCGCATGGGAACCACGACGCTCTCGACGGCCACGACGGAGTTTGAGAAGGTTGACCGCTGCGCGGACCTGCCGCACCGGCCGCGTGTGCTGCTGGGGAAGATGGGGCTGGACGGTCACGACCGGGGCGTGAAGGTGATCGCGCGGGCGCTGCGTGACAGCGGGGTGCACGTGATTTATTCCGGGCTGTGGCAGACGCCGCGGTCGCTGGCGATCAGCGCGCGCGATGAGGACTGCGATGTGATCTGCGCGAGCATGATGAGCAACTCGCACCTTGTGCTGGGGCCGCGGCTGGTCGCGGAGCTGCGCGAGCTCGGCCGCGGGGACATCCCGGTGTACATGGGCGGGATTCTGCCGCAGGAGGACATCCCCGAACTGATCAAGGCGGGCGTCGCGCGGTGCTTCACGACGGCGACGGGGCTGCTGGACATCGTCGAGGCCGTGCGTGGGGCGACCAGGGCGCGCGCGGCCAGGGTGCAGAGCGGGCACGCGACCGCGCAGCTGGCGCGGGACATTTCGATGCTGCACGCGGGTGCGCCGGGGACGGGCACGGGCGTGGTCGTGCGCGATGGGTTGCCGCGCGCGCGGCCGCGGCGGGTCATCGGCGTCACCGGTTCGCCGGGCGCGGGCAAGAGCACGCTGGTCGCGCAGCTCGCGGCGGAGTACGGCCGCCGCGCAGCGCAGCAGGGGCAGCACGCGGCGGATGGCAACGGCGGCAAGCCGAGCAAGTGCGCCGTCATCGCCTTCGACCCCATGAGCCCGATCACCTCCGGTGCGCTGCTCGGCGACCGCCTGCGCGTCGACTTCAACACCCTCGGCGAGAGCGTGTTCTATCGGTCCCTTGCGATCGCCGGCGAAGATTACCACGCGCTGGATGAGATCATCATGGCCATCGGCGGGTGGACCGGCCCGGCGGGCGAACGCTTCGACACGGTGTTCGTCGAGACGGTGGGGGCCGGGCAGAACGACACGCGGATCCGCAAGCACGTCGATGCAACGCTCGTGGTCCTTACGCCGGGGATGGGCGACAGCGTGCAGATGGACAAGGCGGGTATATTGGAGATCGCGGACGTGTTTGTATGCAATAAGGCCGACTACCCCGGACAGAATGAACTTGTGCGCAACCTCCGCGAGGCCGCGGGGCGGCGGCCGATCGTCGAGACCGTCGCCACGATGGGCACGGGCATCTCGGAACTGCTGGAGCTGGTCTCCCCGGCGGCATTGACCCCCGGCGCGTGATGGCCGCGGGGGGGAGGGATTTGCACGAAGACGCGAAGACGCGAAGGGAAGAGGGGAGGAAGAGGGGGAAGGGGGGAGAGAAGAGGAGAGGAGGAGAAGAGGAGAGAAGAGGGGAACGGGAGAAGAGAAGAGGGGAGCGGGGGAAGAGAAGGGGAAGAGGGGGGAAGAGAAGGCGGGGAGAGGAGAAGAGGAGAGGGGGAGAGGGGAAGAGGAGAGGGGGAGAGGGGAAGAGAAGAGGGGGAGAGGGGAAGAGAAGAGGGGGACGGGAGAAGCGAACTCGGGGAGAGGCGAAGCGAACGCGGGGAGAGAAGAGTGGGCGCGGGGGGTTGGTGTGCGGCCGTGATGCGGGGTGGAGGTATACTGCCGCGATGTCCGCGAGCGATGAACATGTCTCAAGCCGCCTCCGCGCGTACGCGGTGATGATGCTCACGTTCATCGCGGGGCTGGTGGCGATGTCCATCGCCGCGGGCGCTCTGGCGTTCAGCCGCCCCGGTGGTCTGCTGGGCGGCGGCGCGCTGCCGGGCAGCGCTGCGGCGGCGGCGGGCAGCGCGGCCGCGGCGGCGGGCGGCACTGCGGCGACGCCGAACGCGGCCGATGCGGCGGCGAACGCGGCCAGCCAGGCGGCGAGCAGCGCGGGCCAGGCGGCGAGCAGCGCCGGCCAAGCGGCCAGCAGTTCCGGCAGCCTCGATCAGATCCTCCTGCTCGTGCTGGCGGTCATGAGCGTGGTCCTGGTGGCCATGTTCCTGGCCCTGGGCCCCATCCTGACCTCCGCAGCGCGACGTCGCTGGCGCTCATCGACCGGTCCGGCCCCGCGCGATGCCTCCGGCGTGCGCGCAGCGCTCATCGGCGACTTCGGCGCGATGAGCATCACCCGCGCGGCCGTCGGCGAAGGCCTGGGCGTCTTCGCCTGCGTCGTCGCCGCGCTGACCGGCAACATGCTGGCGCTGATCGGCGTCGGCTTTGCGCTGGTCATGATCATCGTGGTGCTCCCGGGCGTCGATCGGTTCGACGCCTTCGTGCGCGATGTGACGCGCGAGGAACCCTTCGGCGGCTCTCGATGAGGGACAACGGGCCATGAAACTCACCAGGCCGCAGGCGGCGGTGCTCTTCATCGTGCTGATGGCGTTCTTCATGTCGGCGGCGATGTCGCTGGTGCTGACGTTCATCGACCAAGGCTTCTCGTCGCGGCTGATGAGCCTGTGGCTGAAGAACTGGACGATCTCGTTCGTCGTCGCCACGCCGGTTGCGTGGGTCACCGTGCCGCTGGTGCGGCGTATCGTCGATGCCGTCAGCCGCTGAAGCCCCCCGTCACCCCGCCACGCCGCGCGCCCAGGAGCACGAACGATGTCCACGCCCGCACAGACCGTCAACACGAAGAAGTCGCTGCGTCGGGAGGTGGGCTACTCGTCGCTCCAGGCCGTGCTCATCGACGCCGGGCGGCTCATGGCCGCGGAGTCGGCCGGCACGCTGCGTCCGACGGGCAACTGGAGCCTCGGGCAGGCCCTCGGGCACCTTGCGGCGTGGATCGACTTCGCGTACGACGGCTACCCCGGTCGATTGCCGTGGTTCATGAGGCTGCTCGGGCCGCTGATGAAGAACCGCATGCTCCACCGCAGCGCATCGCCGGGCATCCGCATCCCCGGTGTGCCCGGCGGAACGCACGCGACCGAGCCGCTGAGCACACCCGAGGGCTATCAACGCCTCGAGCGCGCGATCGGCAGGGCGCTGGCCCAGGCCCCGACGCGTCCCAACCCGCTGCTGGGCCCGCTGAGCCACGAAGAGTTCATGCTGCTGCACCGCCGACACGCGGAGCTGCACCTTTCGTTCTTCTGGATCGCCTGACCAAACGAAACGGGCGGGCCGATGCGCCGCATCGACCCGCCCGAGTGATGTTCCAACCGACGATGAACGACCCCGCCGCGGCTTACTTGGGCGAGACCGTCTTGACATACCGCGGCGACGGCAGTTCCTGCCCATCGCTCACGGCCATCTCGACGACCACGGCGCTCTTGACCGCATCGCGCTTCTCGTTGATGGTGATGTTCCCCGTCACACCGGGGAAGTCCTTCGTCGCGGCGATGGCGTCGCGCAGCGCAGGGCCCTCCAGGCTCGCGCCGCTGCGCATCGCGGCAAAGAGGATGTTCGCCGCGTCGTAGCCGAGGGCCGCCAGACCGTCGGGCGTGCTGCCGAACTCGGCGCGATAGGCCTTGATGAAGTCCTGAACGCGCGCATCGGGCTGGTCGGGTGCGTAGTGATTGGTGTAGAACGAACCCTCGATCGCGTCCTTGGCGATCTTGGCCAGTTCCTCCGAGTCCCAGCCGTCGCCGCCGAGCAGCGGCTGCGTCAGACCGAGCTTGCGGGCCTGGATGGCGATGTTGCCGACATCGGTGTAGTAGCCCGGAACGTAGATGACGTCGGGCTTGGCAGCGCGGATGGCGGTGAGCTGCGCGGTAAAGTCCTGTGCGCCGCCGCTGTAGCGCTGCGTGCTGGCGATCGTGCCGCCCATCTTGACGAAGTTCTGCTCGAACTGCTCGGAAAGCCCGACGGCGTACGCCTGGGCCTGATCGACAAGGATCGCGGCGGTCTTGGCCTTGAGTTCCTCGCGCGCGAACTTCGCGCCGGCGAAGCCCTGGAACGGGTCGATGAAGCACACACGGAAGATGTAGTCGCCGACCTCCGTCACACGGGGGTTCGTGCTGCTGGGCGAGATCATCGGGACCTTCGCCTCCTGACACACCGGCGCGCCGGCGAGGGAGAGCTTGCTGGCGACCTCGCCCAGAACCGCGACGACGTTGTCGCTCTTGACCAGACGCTCAACGGCGAGTTTGGCCTCGCCCGCGTCGCCGCGGGTGTCGTACTCCTTGAGTTCGATCGGTCGGCCCTTCAGCCCGCCGGCGGCGTTGAAGGTCTTGATGGCCAGACGGATGCCGTTGCTGGTGCTCTTGCCGAAGGTCGCTTCGGAGCCTGTCAGCGAGCCGAAGTGGCCGACGAGGATCGGCTGCCCCGCGGCGGGAGCGCTGGGCTCGGCCTGAGCGGCGGCCTGCCTCGCCAGCGCGGACGTGGACAGCCCCAGACTCAGGGCGACGCCCGCCAGGAGCGTCAGGACGGTGCGACGGTTGATCAACATGCACGGGCTCCGATTCAACAGTGTGCGAGATGAAACAAACTCACGCGAAAAAGTCACGACAGGCCGGGGTGGAGAGCGATCGACGCCCTGTGTTCGCTCCGGTGCGAGCGGCGGATGTCAGTTGGTGCCGGTCGGACGAACGCCGACCGACGCAGGAGTGGGGGAGTTTCCGGTGGAAGGGCTGGACATCGCGACGGGCTGGCCCTGGATCTCCTTGGCGATCTGATCGATCGCCCGGCGTGCGCTCTCGGCGATCGAAACGCGGCTGCGGCGGAGGCTCACCCACATTGCCCAAGGCACCGTCGGCACGCTCAGCGGGTAGTACCAGTACACCGTGTACTTGTACCAACCCGCGGGGAAGTAGTCCGCGATGATCTTCTCGGTCAGGATCACGCCCGGCCAAACGGTCAGGATGAGGATGATGAGGAAAACGATCGGCAGGCGCGGGAGCATGCGCGTCGCGAAGCGCACCGTCGAGCCCGGCGCTGACGATGCGTCGGCCGTGATGAAACCGCCGAGTTCACCGTCGAACGGCGTCCCGAAGGCCTCCACGCGAAAGTCGGCGGATCGGAGTTGTCCGGAGCTGGCCGTACCTTCGAAGCCTTCGATCCGCCCGCGCATCGCCGCGGCTTTGACACGGGAGATGATCTCGTCGCGCGAGAGTGGCGAGCGGAGCACCGGGAGGGGCAGGGCTGCGTTCGCGAGATCGGGCTTTGTCTGGGGCGCGTTGGCCATGAATGGACACTGTACACGAAGTACCGGGGAGTGTGCGGCACGGCCGCCGCGGCTTCTCGGACTTGGTCCCTTCGGTTCGATCTCGGGACAGCAGGAACTCGTTCGGTACTTCGGCGGATCGTGAGCGAATGGCTGGGGGTGAGTTGTCGCTTGCGCGCGTGGCACGGGGCGTGCCTGTAGCGTGTCGGAGAACACATGAAGACCCGCCCCGGCCACCCAGTGTTGCGTCTGGTCAACGACCGTGTGGACATTTCGCCCGCAGCGCGGTCGGCGGGCAACACCGCCGCGGCCGGCCCCGGTCCGGATCGGGATCGCGGCAAGGCGCAGGTCTTTCACCCATCGCAGGTGCCCTCGCAGTCGCCCGCTGATCGAGCGGAAGGTCGCGTGGCCCCTCGGACCCAGGTTCATCTGGCCGCGAGCGATGATCCCGCGTCGGATGCGCCGCGATCGACCGATGCCGGCGAGCGGCGGCGGAGCGGGACGGTGCAGTTCGGCGCGCTGGCGGCGATGAACGAAGCGCGGAAGCGCGGACGCGCGGGCAAGGCCGCGCAGGATGCAGCGCGATCCGCGGTGGCGATGGAGAACGTGCTCGCATCGAAGATGTCCGCGGACGATGCACGCTGGATCCTGGCCATGAAGGTCGGGCAGTTGATCGAGGGGGGAACCTCCGCGTTTCTTTCCGGCGAGCGTCGGCGCAGCGTCATGGCCAGCGCGCGATCGCTGGGGCTTCGTGAATTCGACGCGAGCCTGATCATCGCGATCGTGCAGGACAACGCGCGGGCCGGACGCTCCCCGATGGATGAGCAGGTCCGCTCGCGGCTGGCTCTGGTCGGCATGAGCACCGATGCGGACGCGAGCGATGAGGATGACGCGATCGCGCTGGGTCGCCCCGGGCCGAAGTCGCCGCCGGAGCGAACGATCGACTGGCCCGGCGTGCGGTGGCTCGCGATGGCGCTCCTGCTGGGCGCGGTGTGGGCGTGGATGCTGGCCAGTTGGGTCACCTCGACGGCGACGCACGCGGGCGATCAGGCCGCGGCGCAGACCGGCCGATGATCCGGCGGGTGGTGCCCGTCGGTGCCGCCGATCGAATCAGAGCAGGTGCCCCTGAACATCCGCGAGGGCGATGTCGTCGTCGTGTCTGGTCATGCAGTCGAGCAGACTCGAGAGCAGCGAGCGTGCCGCGGGACCGGGGGCATCGGCGATGGGCTCGCCGTCGACGTGCGTAACGCTGGTGACCATCGTGGTCGAGCCGATGAGCAGCACCTCGGCGGCGGAGCGGAGTTCGCTCAGGCGAATGTCGCGGACGCGGATGTCCGGGCGGCAGTGAAGGAGGACTTGGCGGGTGACGCCGTCGAGCAGCGGGGCGGTGCGCAGGTCGGGCGTGGCCAATTCTCCGTCGCGCGTGGCGATGACGACATTGGTGTAGGTGCCCTCGGTCAACAAGCCGTCGGCGGGCACCGGCGTAAGCGAGTTCGCCGGGGATGGTGTTGAGGCGCGAACGAGCAGGGCTTCATCCGCTCCGAAGAGGCGGTGAGCGTCGATCGCGGCGATCACGCCGCCGAGCAGCGAGATGCTCTTGACGTGCCCGCGGATCCAGCGCGTGTCGGGCTGGATGGAGACGCGTTTGGTGGCGGGCAGTGGGGTGTCGAAGTCGATCGCGGGAACGGGTGCGACATAGCCGAAAAGCGTTGGGCGAATCTCCGTCCGCGGGACGCGCGAGCGGACCGGCCCGGCGGCCATCGCGGGCGTGCCTCGGGAGACCTGCCAGTAGACGAACGCGTCGCCGAGCGAGTTGGCATCGAGGAGCTGCTCGGTCAGCGGCGCGATGGCCCGTGCATCGAAGCGGATGCGGATCTCATCGCAGCCGGCCTGCATGCGCCGAACATGGCGGTTCACCGCGATGACCCGGCGCTGCCGCGTCCGCGGGCACACGTACGCGCGGAGACCCTCGTAGATCCCGTCGCCGAAGAGAAAGCCGTGGTCGAACACCGACACGCGGGCCTGATCATGCGGCACCAGCCTGCCGTCGAGATGCACGAGGCTGGTAACGGGCGCGGCGTGAGCGTGTGACGAGGCCGACATGCAAAGGAGCGTATCGCAGCGCACGGCACGCGCGCGGCGGTGAGAGCATCGATGCCAGCCGAGCGGCGAGGTGCGGGTTCTGGTCGGTGATTCGCGCGGTGCGCGGCCTCGTGCGGTACGCTGACGTCATGGGCGATGCGGCGACATGCCTGTTCACGAGCCTCCTGGCGACGCTGACGCCGCCGCCGGTGCCCGGCACGCCGGCGGAGGTGCCCGCGATCTCCGCGGAGTTGCTGACCGAGCAGTTGATCCTCGTCGCGACCATCGTCGGCGCGATCGCGGCACTCCCGCCGTTGATCGAATTTCTCGTTGAGCGTCGAAAGCGTCGCGAGCGGATCGAGTTGTCGCTCGACGACGAGCCGGTGTCGCAACTGAGCGTGCGACTGGCGGGGATGGACGGCGTGCTGCGTGACCTTGATGACCTCATCGACCGCGCGGCCAATCCCGCCGCGTACCGCGGCCTGAACGTCGGCAATGAGATCCTGATCGTGGGCCCCGCGCTCAGCGGCAAGAAGATGCTCGCCCGGGCCATCGCCCAGCGAGCGGGCTTCGACCGCCTGATCACCGTCTACAACCCGCGCAACCCCGATGCGCTGGCCCGGGCCAAGGCCAGGCTCCGCAAGGAGCGCCGCAAGGTCATGCTGCTCCTGCCGCGAATCGACGATGTGTTCCGATCCGCGACGGAAGAGGTCGAGGCCGAACTCGATGCGCTGATCGAGTCCACCAGCGAGCGCGAAACGGTGCTGGTCATCGGCACCGCGACGCGGCTGGACCCGGATGATGATGTCGACAACCTCTTCGGCGTGAAGATCGTCCTTCCGGGCACAACGCCGAGCGTGCGCGGGCCAATGCCCGTTGCCGACGCCATGCGTCCAATCCTGCGCGACGTCGCGGCGTACTACGTCCAGCGTGCCTGCGCCGCGCAGGGTCAGGGTGCGATGTCCGCGGTGCTCGACGGCATGACGCTCGAGGAGGCCGTCGAACGCGTCGCCGCGAGCGCCGGAAACCCGGCGGAGGTCGAGGACATCGTGCAGGTGGCGCTGACAACGGCGGTTCACGAACGCGCCAGCTCCGCGCGGGCAAACGCCGCGGCGGCGCCGCTCATGCTCACGCCCGCGATGATCGACCGCGCGATCGCGCGGGTGGTGGTACGGGTGGAGCGCTTGCCCGCGTGAGCGCGGCTTCGTCGGTGCGCCGCGAACGCGAGGTGGTCATCGCCCTGCGCAAGCGTCCCCGGCCGCGTTCGACATCGCTGACCGTCGCCCCGACCCACAAACCCCGCATTGGTGCGAGACTGGCCAACGGGCGTACCCTTGGAATCATGCCACGCACATACTTTCGCGGACTGCTGTTGACCATGACCGTCTCAATGCTCTCGGCCGCCGGCGCCCTGGCGCAGGCCCCCGTAGTCCCGCCCATTCAGACCACCGCCCGGCCGGTTGACGAGACCTTCCACGGCACGACGATCGCCGATCCGTACCGCTGGTTGGAGGGCGACAACTCCAACCCCGAGCGGCTCGGGCAGATGAACGACGAGGTGGCCGCGTGGACCGATGCGCAGAACGCCCGCACGCGTGCGGTGCTCGATTCACTTCCCGGTCGCGGCAAGGTCGAGGCCCGTCTGCGCGAACTGATGACCATCGGCTCCGTTGGTGCCCCGAACATGGTCGGTCCGCGGTACTTCTACTCCAAGCGCGACGGCAATCAGAATCAGGCCGTTCTCATGGTGCGTGAGAGCGCCGACGGACCGGGACGTGTGCTGCTGGATCCCAACACCCTCGACGCCTCCGGGCTGGTCACGCTGGCGTGGACAAGCCCGAGTCACGACGGCAAGCTCCTGGCCTTCGGCCTCTTCCGCGCCGGCGATGAGAACGCCACGCTGTACGTCATGGATGTCGACACCGGTCGCTGGCTCGCCGAAGAAATTCCCGGCAAAGTCAGCAGCGTGTCGTGGCTGCCCGACAGCTCGGGCTTTTTCTACGAGCGTCTGCGCGATGTGAAGGATCCGTACTCGGCGCAGATCCGCTTCCACCGGCTGGGCACGCACTGGCGGCAGGATCCCATCCTGTTCCGCCAGTACACCAAGGCCGAGAACGAGAAGCTCGCCACCACCTGGGGCCCGTACTTCGGCATCAGCAAGGACGCCCGCTGGGGCATTCTCGGCTACTTCACCAGCACCGCCGACAACGACCTGTGGGTTGTCGATATGGACCGCTGGTTCCGCACCGGCGGACCCGGCCTCCGCCCCGGCGCAACCGAGGACGATCCGTCCACCAGCGCGGGCCAGTTCATCACACGCCCGATCAGCGTCGGCAACAAGGGACGCAGCGGCGGGGCCATCGTCGGCGACACGATGTTCATGCAGACCACGATCAATGCCCCCAACGGTCGCATCGTCGCGGTCGACCTGCACAACCCCGACATGGCCAACTGGCGAGAGGTCGTTCCCGAGCGCAAGGACGCCGTCATCGAGGGCATGAGCCTTGCCCGCGGCATGATCGTCGTCACGTTCATGAAGGACGTTCAGAGCCGCATCGAGATGTTCGACTTCGCGGGCAAGTCGCTCGGCGAAGTCCCGCTGCCCGGCATCGGCACCGCCGGAATCGTGACCGAGGACGACCGCACCGAAGCGTTCCTGACCTTTGAGTCGTACAACGAGCCCAACAGTATCTACCGCATCGACCTGACCAACCCCGCCCAGCGCTCGCTCTGGGAGCGCCCGCAGGTGCCGGTCGATCCGTCCATCGCGGAGGTCAAGCAACTCTGGTTCAAGTCCAAGGATGGCACGCGCGTGCCGATGTTCGTCGTGCACAAGAAGGGCCTGAAGCTCGACGGCAACAACCCCACGATCCTCAACGGCTACGGCGGCTTCAACATCTCCGAGCAGCCCGGCTTCAGCCGCACGCTCTTCCCCTGGCTTGAGGCCGGCGGCGTGTTCGCAGTCGCGAACATCCGCGGCGGAGGCGAGTTCGGCGACGCGTGGCACCGCGCGGGCATGCTCGGCAGCAAGCAGAACACCTTCGACGACTTCATCGCCGCCGCGGAGCATCTGATCAAGGAGAAGTACACCTCGCCCGAGCGGCTGGGCATCGTCGGCGGGAGCAACGGCGGCCTGCTCATCGGCGCGGTCGTCACGCAGCGCCCCGATCTCTTCCGTGCCGCCATCTGCGCCGTGCCGCTGCTGGACATGCTGCGGTACGAGCGGTTCCTCATGGCCCGCTACTGGGTGCCCGAGTACGGCGACCCGCAGAACGCCGAGCACTTCGCGTGGCTGCGCGCCTACTCGCCCTACCAGAACATCAAGCCCGGCACCAGGTACCCGTCGGTGCTCTTCACCACCGGCGAGAACGACACACGTGTGCACCCGATGCACGCCCGGAAGATGGCCGCGGCCATGCAGGCGGCCACCGCCAGCGATCAGAACGATCGCCCGATCCTGTTGTGGGTCGATCGCGACTCGGGCCACGGCGCGGGCAAGCCGCTGAACCTGCGGATCCGCGATGCCGCCGACAGCCGGATGTACTTCATGTGGCAGCTGGGCATGCTCCGCGACATGAAACTGATCGCCTCGGACGACGCGAAGGCCGGTCAGGCCGCGGACGCATCGCTCATCGCGATGGAGGTCACGGGCATGACCTGCGTCATGTGCGCGGGCAAGGTCGAGGCCGCGATGAAGAAGGTCCCCGGCGTGGCGAGCGTGAAGGTCGATGTCGAGAGCAAGCGGGCCGAGGTCCGCCTCTCGGCCCCGAACGCGGCGACACCCGAGCAACTTGCCAAGGCCCTCGCCGGGACGGACTTCTCCGCCAAGCCCCTCTGAGCACGCACCTGGGAGACGTGACGATGGGCGACCGGCGGCCGATCATCGGCATTTCGTGCGATGTCGCCGAGCCGCCGCCGGGCGCGCCGCCGCTCGTTCGCGCTCGGTTCCAACTCGGCGACACCTACTGCCGATCGGTCTGGGCGGCCGGCGGCGTGCCGGTAATCATGCCCGCGATCGTTGAGAGCATCGGGCCGATGCTCGAGCATCTCGATGGCGTGGTGATCTCCGGCGGTGATGACATCGACACGAGGCCCTTCGGCATCGATCTGCACCCGCAGGCGCGGATCATGCACCCGCAGCGACAGGCCTTCGAACTGGCGCTGCTGGCCGCCCTCGATGCCCGAAGGCAAACGCCCGTTCTCGGCGTGTGCCTCGGCATGCAGCTCATGGGCCTGCACGCCGGTGCGCGCATCAACCAGCACCTGGGCGACACCATCCCCGCGACCGCGGATGAGCATCGCAACGACATCGCCCACGAGATCCGCTGGCTCAGGCCCGACGCGGGCGTCGCCGCCGGGCTCCCCGCGGGAAAGGTCGCCAGCAATCACCATCAGGCCCTGCACACCCCCGGCTCCCTGCGTGAACTGGCCCGATCGCCCGACGGCGTGATCGAAGCGGTCGATGATCCCTCGCGACCGTTCTATCTCGGTGTGCAGTGGCACCCGGAGCGCACAGGCGACCGGGAGCTGGGGCTGGGGCTCTTCGAGCGGCTGGTGGGTTCCGCGAGACTTCGCGGCCGCGACGCGTGATCAGACCTGCTGCCGGGGCGGGTCGATCCACGCGCCTTAGCTGGCCGTCATCGTCGCGGGCTTGAGCATCGGCAGTTCGACACGGAACTCCAGGCCGCCGCCGTCGCTGGGCACGGCCCAGAGCCGCCCGCCGTGACGATCCACGATGGACTTGCTGATGATCAGCCCAAGGCCGGTTCCGTCGGGCTTGGTGGTGAAGAACGGCTCGAACAGCCGCTGGGCAACATCGGGCGACACCGATGGCCCGCTGTCGCTGACGCGGATCTCGGCCACGCCGTCGGCAGTCAGGATCGCGATCCGCACCCGCGCCGGAACACCCTCAACGCTCGTCGCGGCGTCCACCGCGTTGCGGAGAAGGTTGAGCACCACCTGCTGGACCTGCACCGAGTCGATACGCACGGGCACCTGCTCGCCGGGGATCGAAAGGTCGATCGCCGCTCCGCGCCGGCGCGCATCGGTCTCGGCCAGCGGCATGACTTCTTCGAGCACCTCGCGAAGATCGACATCATCCTCGCGGCCCTTGGGCTTGCGGGCGAAGGCACGCATCCGCCGGACAATCTCGCCGGCCCGTTCGGCCTCCTGCGCCACGGCTTCGATCGCCTCGATGAGTTCCGGATCGTGCGCACGCCCGACGACTCTCAGCCGGCGCAGGCAGCCGCGGGCATACGCCGCGATCGCGCCGAGCGGCTGGTTGATCTCGTGTGCCAATCCCGCGGCCATCTCGCCCATGAGCGTCAATCGCGCCGCGTGCGCCACCTGCTGCGACTGAACATGGATGAGCTCCTCGGCTTCCTTGACCTCCGTCACATTCTCGTGCGAGACGACAATGCGCAGGCGGTCGAGATCATCCAGCGGCCCGAAGCGCGTCGCGCGCATCTGGAACCAGTAGTGCTTCGTCGGGCTATGGCACGGGTAGCGGTGATAGACCGACTCGACGCGACCCTCGATCAGCGAGAGCAGCGAATCGGCGACCTGCCCGGCCTCGATCGCGCAGTCGCCGGTTGCCCGTTCGCACGTCGCGAGATAGTTCGCGCCGATTCCGCAAGCGGTCTCGTCGCCGCCGCCCTGCCGCACAAAGTCGCGCCAGGCCTCGTTGACACTGACGATCGTGCCGTGGCCGTCGAGAATCGCCACGTGCGCCCGGAGCCCGTCGATGCACGCCTGCGCCAGGCGGAGTTCGGCTTCGGTTGTAACGACAACGCTGGAGCGTGGTCCGAGCCCAGTGGTGGCCTCTGGCTTGGCCTCGACCACGGCACCGGCGCCGGGCTCCATGGAGGCCTTGGTTCTCGTCGGCGGCACTTCGCGTGCCCAGGACCGATCACCCCGGGCGTCGCTCTCGCCGCGGCGACGCCCGGACCCGCCCTGTTCCCCGGCCGCGACGCGGTCCCGAGCGCGGGTGCCGAAAATGATCTGATACGCCAGCAGGACAACGGACATGGCCGAGAGCGCCAGCGCCGTCCAGACCATCACGCCGTCGGTCATCGTGGACATCGCGTTGTTGCCGCTCTGAACGACCAGCAGCGTCACCATCAGCACCGCGACCGCGAGCGTTGTGAGCACCATGGATGCCAGGCTGATCGATCGCACGAAGACCGACTCCAGTTTCTCAACCCCACCCGATGACTTTCCCCAAATCACGACGCATCCGCCCCCCGATTTTCGTCATCGGCCATTGGGAACGCAAGGTACAGCCCCGAAGATCTCATCAGGAACATCCCGAGGACAGACGCCGTCACCCGCGAGGCAGGCCAACGACACCCCGAAGCGTCCAGTCGCGCAATGTCACAGTTCATGGCTCTCAGGCTCAACAGCGAGCAATTCAGTGTGTTGCCCAGCTTGCCCAAGTCCCCACCCCAACTCGACTGGGCGGTAGCCTCTCAAGCGATCCGCTCCGCCGCAACACGCCACCCCGTTGAGACTCGAGCGCATTGAGCCGCAGTTCTTGCCGAATCGTGCGACGACACCGTTGTCTCCGGGCCTCGCAACGCGGTGCCAGCGCGGTCTTCGGCGGGGGTCGATAGGCTTCACACGCCCAAGTGATTTCCAACGCCGCACCAAAGGATCATCATGAAACAGGTTCTGACGTATTCCACTCTGCTGGTGCTGGGGCTGGTGCTCTCGCAGTTCCTGCCGACTTGGGCGGGTGAGCAGAAGGACGCCGTCGCGACCGCGGTGCGCTTGTGCACCATGCTGGCGCTGTCGTTCATCATGATCCGGGTGGGCTTTGAGTTTGACATCGACAAGTCCAACGTGCGGCAGTACGGATGGGACTATGTCGTGGCCGCGACCGCCGCGGCGTTCCCGTGGATCTTCTGCGCCTTCTACTTCATCTACGTCATCCTGCCAAGCTCAAGCTGGGGCAACATCGAGGCGTGGAAGGAGTCGCTCCTGGCCGCCCGCTTCAGTTCGCCGACCAGCGCGGGTGTGCTCTTCTCGATGCTCGCCGCGGCGGGCCTCGGCGCGACATGGTTGTTCAAAAAGGCCAGGATTCTGGCCATTTTTGACGACCTGGACACCGTGCTGCTGATGATCCCGCTGAAGATGCTGATGGTCGGCTTCCGCTGGCAACTGGCGATCATCGCGGGGCTGATCGCGATCCAGCTGTGGATCGCATGGAAGTATCTCCACCGCTTCGCCATGCCCATCACCTGGAAGCCCGTCATGGGCTACGCGCTGATTATCGTCGCCATCAGCGAGGCGATCTACCGCATGTCCAAGACCGTCGACCCCATGGTCCCGATTCACATCGAGGTGCTCCTGCCGGCGTTCGTGCTCGGGTGCATCATCGCCCGCGGACACTCGCAGAAGCCCGCCGACTATGTCGGCGACACGAACGAGCACAACGAGGAGGTTCTCGAGCGCCCCAGCGAGCACCGGGCGTCGACGGTGATCTCGGGGCTGTTCATGCTGCTCGTCGGCCTGAGCATGCCCGCGCTGGATCTGGCCAAGCCACCAACCCCCGCAGACACCCCCGCCGCGATCACCGCGATCGAGCCATCGCCATCCGCCGCGGCGAGCGGCACCACCGCCCCCGCGACCGCCCCCGATGCGGCGGCACCCGCCGAACTCATGCACGTTTACCTCAAGGAAAACACCCCGCCGATGGGCTGGGGCACGATCTTGCTGCACGTGCTGGGCATCACGTTCCTGGCCAACCTCGGCAAGATGTTCCCGGCATTCTGCTACCGAAAGGAAGCGTCAGCGAAGGTCCGGCTCGCCCTGGCCATCGGCATGTGGCCACGGGGTGAAGTCGGCGCCGGCGTTCTGGTCGTCAGCCTCTCCTACGGCATCGGCGGCCCGATCGTGACGATCGCGATGCTGTCGCTCGCGCTGAACCTCGTGCTGACTGGGGTGTTTATCCTGATCATTCGTCGCCTGATCGCGGACGATCCCGCCTCAATCGCGGCAATGAGGCAGTTCCGCGGCTGATGCAGCTCGCCCCGCCGAGCTGAGGCGGCTGTTCATCCGTTCATCCGGATGAATGGCTATAATCCCACTTTCCACGGACCACAGCCAAGGTCGGCCATGCACATCCGCGACATCTTTGCCCAACAGAGCACGACCTTCAGTTTCGAGTTCTTTCCGCCCAAGAGCCCCGAGGCGGCGGAGGCTCTGTACGCGAGCATGCGCGAACTCGAGCCGCTGCGCCCGAGCTTTGTGAGCGTGACGTACGGCGCGGGCGGGTCGACTCGGGAGTTGACGCGGGATCTGGTGGTCAAGCTCAAGCGCGAGACGACGCTGGACCCGGTGCCACACCTGACGTGCGTGTGCCACAGCGAGGCGGAGATCTGCTCGATGCTCGAGCAGTACGCCAGCGCGGGGATCAGCAACATTCTGGCGCTCGGTGGCGACCTGCCGCGCAATCAGCACGACTATGACCGCAGCAAGGACGCCTTCCGCTTCGCGGCGGATCTTGTCGGGTACATCCGCAAGTTCAACGAGCGTCGTCTGCACCCGGATCCTCGCGGCTTTGGGATCTGCGTCGCCGGGTTCCCGGAGGGGCACCCGGGCACGCCCAACCGCATGAAGGAGATGGACTACCTCAAGGCGAAGGTGGACGCGGGCGCGGACTGGATCTGCACGCAGATGTTCTTCGACAACCACGACTTCTACGACTTCCGCGAGCGGTGCCAACTGGCGGGGATCAAGGTGCCGATCATCGCCGGGCTCATGCCGGTGACGAGCCTCAAGGGCATGCTGTCGATGGCGGAAATGGCGGCGGGCACGCGCTTCCCCGCGGCGCTCATCCGCCGGCTCAACCGCACGGGCGGCGATGCGGACGCGGTGCGGAATGTCGGCATCGCCTACGCGACGGAGCAGGCCGCGGAGTTGCTGGACCACGGCGTGCGCGGGGTGCACTTTTACACGCTGAACAAGTCCACGGCGACGCGGGACATCTTCACGAACCTTGGCGTGAAGGACACCGTGAGCATGCTCCACGCCAAGCCGATCATCTAGGCGGCGGGTAGCGCTCAGACCGTCCGGCCATCGGTCGGCGCGTCGAAGGCGATCGAGGCGATGGTCACATCGTCGGCCAGCGCATCGGCGCTCGTGCCCGCGTGAGCACGAACGGCCGAGAGCAGCAGCCGCACGTCGTCCTCGCAGGAGTCGGCGCGTGCGAGCGCACCGAGCACGCGTGCGCTGCCGAACTCCTCGCACGCGGGCGCGGGGCCCTGCTGCTCGACGACGCCGTCGCTGTACAGAATGATCCGCGATCCCGAAGGAACGCTCAGGCGGTCCAACGCGTAGGGATAGTCCGGCGCGACACGCAGCGGCGGGCCGCCCTCGCTGGGAATGATCGTCGGCGGCGCGTTGGGCGTGCGCAGGATCGCAAATCCGTGACCCGCGTCGATGTACTCCAGCGTGCCGTCGCGCTGATCGAGCACGCCCAGCCAGAGCGAAACGAAGCGCGTGTCGGGGGTCCGGTCCGCCAGGTGACGATTCACATCGGCCAGGGCTCGGACGAGGTCGCGCGAGTGGCGCAGCGACGCGTTGAGGTACGACTGCGTCGTGGCCATGACGATCGACGCGGGCACGCCTTTGCCCGAGACATCGCCAACAAAGAACGCCGTTCGATGCTCATCGAGCGGGATGACATCGAACAGATCACCGGCGACAAAGCGGCCCGGGAGCACGTTCATCGCGTAACTGAGACGACCGAAGCGGCCCGCGCCCGCGGGAAGGATGAGCCGCTGGATGTCCAGCGCAGCGCCCATCTGTTCCTCGGTGCGGAGGCGTTCGATCTCGAGACGGTCGCGGCGGATGTTGGCCAGCGCCATGGCGCACATGTCGGCGACGGCCTGACAGAACGCCGCGGCGTCGTCGTGCACGCGCGGGTCGCCGACGCGCGAGTCCAGGTACAGGCACAGGTTCGCCTGGTTGTCGAGCATCACCGGCACGCAGAGCGCCGTGAGGATGCCCGATGAGACGATGCTGTGGATGTTGTTGATCCCCGCGGCGGCGGAACCCGATGCCGGACCGGACACCGGGGTTGGCACCGCCGCGCCGGTCTGGTCCTTCTTCATGCGCACGATCTGTCCCGTGCTGGCGGCGCGAACGAGGGATCGCGAGAACGCGCTGGCGTCGCTTGCGCGGAGCGGGCCGCGGGCGGCGATGAGATCGATCTGCTCGGCGCCGGCGATGGGCCGGATGATCGCGACAACGGTGTAGCCCGTGCCCTGTGCCAGCACATCGAGCACGCCCTCGGCAAGCGTGAGTTCGTCCTTGGCCGCGCCGATGCGCTTGGCGCAGTCGAGCAGCAGTTCCAGGCGGCGGCGGTGGATGTTCTCGCGGCCCGTATCGACGACGGTGATGAGTTGCTCGGCCTCGCCCGGCCGGTCGGAGGTCTGGATCGTCGCGAAGGTGGTTTCGCCCGGATAGCCGGCGATGAGCGTCCAGGGGCCAATCTTCAGCCGGTCGCCGCGGTGGAGTCGGTGCGAAACGTGCGGCGTGAGCCGGCTGCCGTTGATGAAGGTGCCGTGGCGAGATTCCAGATCGATGACGAACCACGACCCGCCCGAGAACGTGAGTTTGCAGTGGGTGCGCGAGACCGAGCGCTCGCCCTCGGGCAGTTGAACCTGGCACGATGTGTGGCGGCCGATGGTGATCTCGCCCGCGGGCGGAATCCACAGTGCCGACAGCGGCGGCCCGCTGACGGGCTCGAGCCGAAGGCTGCCGGCGGCGGAGCCGGGAAGGGTGGCCATGATCCGAGTCTAGCGGCGGGCGGGCACGTCGGCTTACGCTCAGCCCATGGATGCCGAAGTCGCCGGAATTCGCAAGCCGGAACCTCCCCTGATCCTCTCCACGTGGTCGTTCGGACCGATCGCCAACCGTGCGGCGCTGGCGAGTCTGCGCGCGGGCGGCTCGGCGCTGGACGCGGCGGTCGCGGGAGCGACGGCCGTTGAGGACGACCCGACGGTCGACAGCGTCGGCATCGGCGGCATCCCCGATGCTTCGGGGCGCGTGTCGCTCGACGCGAGCGTGATGACTGACCCCGATCGCTGCGGGAGCGTGTGCTACGTCCGCGGCTATCCGCACGCGGCGCGCATGGCCCGCGCCGTGATGGACCGGACCATCCACATCATGCTCGCGGGAGATGGCGCGGAGTCATTCGCGGCGCTTCAGGGCTTCGCTCGTCACGAGACCGACCTGCTCACGCCGCAGGCGCGGGCGGCGCACGAGAAGTGGGCGGCCGCGCGTGCGGCGCACGTGCCCGCACCGGGGGAGAAACTGGGCGTGCTCCCGCCGATGAATGTTGAAGAGCGCTTCGCGCAGGCTCGCGGCCCCCGGGAACCGATGCACGACACGGTGTGCGTGCTGGTGCGTTCGGGGACGCTCGCGGGGGTGTGCACGACCAGCGGGCTTGGGCACAAGTTGCCCGGCAGAGTGGGGGACTCGCCGATCATCGGGCACGGGCTGTACGTGGATCAGCAGGCCGGTGCCGCGACCGCAACGGGCAACGGCGAACTGATGATGGGCGTGTGCGGGTCGTTTCTTGCGGTGGAACTGATGCGGCAGGGTCGCACGCCCATGGAGGCGATCGTGGAAGTGCTCACGCGCGTGACGCGTCGCTACACGCTCACGCCATCGCACCAATCGGCGATGCTGGCGGTGCGGGCGGATGGGCTCTGGGCGTCGGCGTCGCTGCGCCCGGGCTTCAGCCACTGTGTGACCGACAGCATGAGCGGGCCGGAGCGGCTGGAGCCGGCGCAGCGGGTGGTGATCGCGTGATCCCACGCTTTGCACAGTTGCCGCAGTCGCTGGCCGCGCTCACGAGGTACGAGCGGCTCGATGGCGACATCCCCGCGCTGATGGCGCACCCGGACTGGGGACCGGGCGTAGCGGTGAAGCCGCGGGCGACGCTGATCTGGCTGCACGGCCGGACGGTGAGCAAGGAGCTGGACACGGGGCGATATCTGCGGCTGCTGCGCGCGGAGCCCGAGGCCATGGCCGTGGTCGCGATCGATCTGCCGGGGCACGGCGAACGGCTCGATCCGGAGTTTCACACGCCCGCGCGGACGCTCGACCTGATCGAGCAGGGCGTGCGTGATGTTGACCGCGTTGTTGCCGCGCTCGGTGAGCAGCGGTTCGCGGGGGCGTTCGATCGCGAGCGGCTTGCACTCGGGGGCATGTCCGCCGGCGGCATGATCACGCTGCGGCGGCTGTGCGATGCGCACCCATTCCGATGCGTGCACGTCGAGAGCACCAGCGGGCACTTGGCGCGGCTGTACGGCCTCGATCCGGCGTTCGGCGGCGATGGACGAACATGGCCCGTGCGGCACGACCCCGCACGCGTGGCGACGCTCGACCCGATGAATCATGTCTCCGGGTGGCGGGATATCCCGCTGCTGGCGATGCACAGCCGCGCGGATGCGATCGTGCCTGTCGAGTGCATCGAGGGGTTCATCGACGTGCTGCGCCAGCGTGCGATGGATCGGGGAATGCCGCGGGATCTGGTGACGCTGCGGACCTGGGAGCGGACGGGCGCGCCGCAGGAGCACAGCGGATTCGGCCAGGTCGCGGCCGAGGCCCGGGCGGAGTTTGTGGCGTTTCTGCAGCGATGGCTCGTGTGAGGCGGTGCAATCGCGACGACCGCTTCCGGTATACTCCGCGGGCTAGAGCCGCAACTCGGGCACCTCACCTTCTTCGGAGATTCACATGCATCATGCGCGTTCGATCGGCGGGGCCGGGCGTTCTTTGCTTCGTTCGCTGATGGCCGGGTCGGTGGTAATGGGGTCGCTCGTGGCCGCGCCGGTTTTCGCGGCCGACGAGCCCGCGCCCGGGAGCAAGGGTGATGCGCCGGAGGTGAAGAAGGACAGTGTGGAGGCGATCGTTCAGGCGTTCTCGGCGCGTCGCGCGGACATCGCCAAGGAGATGGCGCGGGACGCCCGGGCGATGCGCGAGGCGGTGGGCAAGGCCGCGACCGAGGCGATCAAGGATCTTGATGTGGCGACGCTGACGCAGGCGGACATCGCGCGGCTGCACCGCGTGCGCCTGACGATCGAGGGCGGGCGCATGCCGGAGTTCATTCAGCGCCTCCGAGCGCTGGCCAAGTCGAGCGATGCCGCGGGCGGGAACGCGGCGCTGCTGATGCTGTCGATGGCCCCGATGATGCCCGCGGGAGAGTCGGAGGTTGTGCGTGATGCGCTGACGCACTCCGGGTTGGCGGCGGCACTGGCCGATGGTGAGCAGTTCTCGGCGCTGTCGGCGTTGTCGCGCATGGGTGAGGAGGTGCTCGTGGAGAACAAGGCCCACATCCTCGGGCTGAAGGACAAACTGCCCGCGACGGTGCCCGCATCGCGGCTCGGCGGGCTGCGCGAGATCATCAACGCGACGCTGGACACCACCACATCTCAGGAGCGCGAAGGGCTTCGCGCACGCGTGCTGGAGATCGTGCAGGCCAGCAAGGCGGCGCTCGGCGATGATGCGCCGGCCCGCGAGAAGCAGGCCTTCGCCGACGCGGAAAAGTACCTGCAGAGCGCGTACGTGCGCGTGGGGCTGTTGAATCAGCCGGCGCCGAACATGACGTTCACGAAGTTCTACGGCTCGTCCGGGTTCGAGGGGCCCGCGCCTGCGACGCTTGCGGACCTCAAGGGCAAGGTCGTGGTGGTGGACTTCTGGGCCACGTGGTGCGGACCGTGCATCGCGTCTTTCCCAAAGATCCGCGAGCTGCAGGAGCGGTACGCGGGGTATGACGTGGTGATCCTCGGCGCGACGAGCATCCAGGGCTCGCACAGCAACCCGAAGGCGGCGACGCGCGAAGAGCGCCGCATCGACCTCAAGGGCCAGCCCGAGCGCGAGATGGAGCTGATGAAGGAGTTCATCGCGTCGATGGAGATGACGTGGCCCGTCGTGTTCACCAGCGAGCCGGTGTTCAACCCGGACTACGGCGTGCGCGGGATTCCGCACGTGGCGATCATCGATGCCAAGGGCGTCGTGCGCTACAACGGCCTGCACCCGTCCAACCCGCTGAGCGAGAAGGCCGAGAAGATCGACAAACTGCTGGCGGAGGCCGGCCTGCGAGTGCCCGGGCCCGTGAACGCGAAGGACGACGGGAAGAAGTAAGATCCCGGCGTGCCAAGGTTCATCGATCGTGTCAACCCGCTCGCAGGCATTGCGCATCAGCGCCGGGTGTGGTCGTGGATCAGTTTCGATGTCGCCAATCAGTCCTTCACGCTGCTGATCAACACGCTGCTGTTCAGCATCTTCTTCCAGGAGGTCGTGCTCAAGGGCTCCGGGTGGGAGGCCTACGACGACACCGCCTGGTCGCTCATGTTCGCGTTGAGCATGCTGCTGGTCGTTGCGGTCTCGCCCATCGCCGGCGCGATGGCCGACGAACTGGCGTGGAAAAAGCGGCTGCTGCTGGGCACCGGCCTGGTCTGCGCCGGGGCGACGTGCGCGCTCGGGCTGCTCGGGCCCGGTGCGGTGGTGTGGGCGATGCTCCTGTACATCCCGGCGAACTTCTGCTTCAACCTTGGTGAGAACTTCCTGGCGGCCTTTCTTCCCGAACTTGCGCCGAGGGAGAAGTTCGGGCTGGTCTCGGGCTTCTCGTGGGGTATCGCCTACAGCGGCTCGCTGGTGATGCTCGTGCTCACCGCGGCGGTCATGGCGAGCGTTCCCGCGCTGGCCGACCCTGCCGGCTGGCGGTGGTTCTTCGTCTTCGCCGGGGTGTGGTTCTTCGTCTTCGCGATCCCGACGCTGCTGTTCCTCAAGGAGCGACCGCGCGACCCGGCGCTCGGGCCGGTGCCCGGCTTGATGAGGGTGTCGGTGCTGGCGGTCCGCAGGCTCGGGACGAGCGTGCGGAACACCGGGCGGCATCGCGACCTGGCGATGCTGCTGGTCGCGTCGCTGTTCTACGGCACGGGCATGGCGGTGGTCGTCGTGTTCGCCTCGATCATCGCCAAGGACTTCGGTTTCCAGAGCACGCAGCTAGTCGTGTTCGTCGCGGTGATCACCGTGTCCGGCGTCGTCGGCACCCTCGTGCCGACATTCTTCCAGGACCGCATCGGGCACCGACGCATGACCGCATCGCTGCTGCTGGTCTGGGTCTTCACGGCGTGCGGGCTCGCGGCCTTCGCCTTCGCACGAGAGCAGTCGCCCGACCCCGCGACCTTCCCGAGCTGGCCCATCTGGATCTTCGGCAACCTGCTCGGCTTCGGGCTCGGGTCGCTGGGCTCGGCCAATCGCGCGTTCGTCGGGTACCTCACCCCCGCGTCGCGCTCGGCGGAGGTCTTCGGGCTCTGGGGCCTGGTGTTCAAACTCGCCGGCGTGCTCACGCTGCCCTTTGCGCTGGTCAAGGACACCCTGGGCATGCCCGCGTCGCTGCTGGTGCTGGCGGGGTTCGTGGTCGTCGGGCTGGTGCTGACGATGCTCGTCGATGAGCGACGCGGAGCGCTCGCCGCGGCCGAGAGCGACGGCCCGCCGAAGGCCGCACCGCCGGCAAGCCCAACGCCGGCCCAGGAAATGCCGGCGGCGACGACGGCGACGGTGGCGACGACGCCAGACGTCGCACCGGCTCCGGCACCGGCAATGGCACCCGCACCGGCGGCCCCCCGGACACCCGCGGCCAGCGAGCCGCCGCCCGCCCCGGCCCCCGCGGCCCTGCCCCCCGCCGCCCCCGCCGCCCCAGCACCCGGTGCCCCGGCACCCGGCGATGCCGCGCCCGGCCCGAAGGCCTGATCGTCGATGCGGGCCGGCGGCCCCGCAGGACCCGCGGGCGGCTCTCGCATCACCCGCCCGCACCCGCCCGCACCGGCCCGAAATGACAACCGCCGACCGGGTCACGGTCGGCGGTTGCGTGAAGCCAAGTTGTCCGACTCGATGGCCGATGGCCCAAGGCCGACGGCCGACCGGCGATCAGGCGCGGCGGCGGCGAGCGGCGATCAGGCCGCCCAGACCCAGGACCGCGGCCGAGGCCGGGGTGGGGATGACGCCCTCGACCAGGACATTGTCGATGCGGTTGTTGCCCGCGGCGGAGGTCGCGCCGCTGACGGTCAGACGGACCAGCAGGTTGCTGTTGCCGTACGCAGCGCCGGAGGCGGGCAGCGCGACGGTGCGGAGGACGTAGGTCGCGGTGAGGGTGCCCGAGTAGGACGTGGTGTTGATCCAGTTCGTGCCGCCATCGGTGCTGTAGGCCCAGTTCTGAGCGTTGAAGCCGGTGCCGGTGCCGCGCGTGGCGTAGGAGAACGTCAGGCCGGAGACGACGCTGGAGGTGTTGATGGAGAAGATGACCTGCCCGCCGTTGGCGGCGAACGGAGCGGTGCCGACGCCGGCGATGCCCGCGGTGATCGTCAGGGCGAAGCCGGCGACCTCGCCGGAAACGCCGCCGGTGGTCGTGCCGCCGAAGGAGCCGACGTTGCCGTTGGCCGCGGCGTTGGCGGCGGCGGTGTTGAGGATCAGGCCGCTGGCGAGGCTGATCGAACCCGAGCCCTGGGCCGGGGCGAGCGTCAGCGGGCCGACCTGGCCGGCGTTGAACGTGTTGGCAGCGCTGGGCGCGTCGTTGAAGTTCCAGTACGCGACAACGTCAGCCTGAGCGGCAGCGGCGGCCCCGGCGACAACGAGCATAGCGATAGCGGTCTTCATCTCTCTCTCCTCTGAGTGATCCCGGCAACGCCGGGCACCCGAACACCTCGGGCAGGTCGCCTGCGTCAACAAGCGGCCAAAAGGTTAGCCGAGGGCCGGGGGACGTCTACCAAGCGAATGTCAACGCTTGGTCAAGAATTCGTGAAGAGGGGGGGCCGGGAGTGGCGCAGTGGCACAGTGGCGCAGTGGCACAGTGGCGGAGCGGCAGAGTGGCAGTGGCATCGGGGAGGTCGGCACTCCGTGCCGAGTCTTCAAGATCCTCCCCCGGTTCCTACCGGGGGAGGTGGCGAGTCTTCGAGCCGGAGGGGGTCCGCCGGGCAGCCCCCACGCCCCGCCTGCCCCCTTGTCTCCACAAACACGACCCTTCCGCGTTTGTATTCTGTCCTGCTCGTCACCCCTTCACCCGCCGATTCTGACGCAGAATCGCCGATTTCTGGCGTTCCGGCGGCGGGGAATGAGTCTCCGGCGGCAAAGAAAAGAGAAAAAGCTTACGCGGGAAGAGCTCAGGCTCACGCCTGAAGGCCTCAGGCTCACGCCTGGACTCCTCAAGCTCACGCCTGAAGAGCTCAGGCTCACGCTTGGAGAGCTCAGGCTCACGCCTGAAGGGCTCCCGGGCACGCCTGAGGGGCTCAGGCTCACGCCTGAAGACCTCCGGAGCGCCCGGGAGGAGCACTTCCCCGGCCGGGAAGACCTCCCGACCGGCCCCGGGGAGCGTTCCCCGACCCGCGGGGAGGGGCGCGCCCGGCCCGCGGGCGTGCTCGGGGCCGAGGTGTGGGTGAAACTCGTGGATGCGGACAGCCCCGCGCCGACCGACCCCGCCGCGCTCACGTTCCTGACCATGACCACCAAGCCGAGTTTCCGCGCCGAGTTCAAGGCGGGCGAGGGCGGCACCAACTTCTGATGTGCGGGGGGGCCGCCGTCTCCATGGCCCGCTCGGTCAACACTTTTGGGGGGCGCGGCGAAAAGGGGCCGTGGTCGGAGATCACGACGGCGACGGTGGCGGCGTAAGGCGATGAGTCGCCGTTATTGTGGTACGGTTGGCGGCTGCGGTTCGATCGCAGGCGAGGCAGCAGGGGCGGCTGGTCCGGTGGGGGCGATGTCAGCAACTGGAGGCTGCTGTTCGTTGGCTTCATCCTCCCAGAACTGCGCGATTCGTTCCCAGATTTTCTCGCGGGCATTCTCATAGTTTTGGCGCGCCTTTTCGCGAGCGAAGCGACTATGGGCCACGGGGTTCCGTATCTGTTCGAGTGGGCTGAGCAAGCCTCTCAGGGCACCGATGAAGCCGCCGTGCTTGTCGTGAACGACCGGGAATGCAGCTAACAGCTCTTTGAGTTGGTCGAATCCCAGACTCTTGCGGATGCGGTCCACAAGCCCTGCTAGGTTTACGTCCCTTGGATCGTTCAGTGCGGCGTACTCATCGAACAGGATGTGGAACAACTGGTTTTCGTGGCGCTGCGGGAGGCTTTCATCCCGTTCCTTGTCGTCCTTAGGTTTCATCTCAACCTTCGTGCGCGCCATAAAGGCGTGCGGCTCGTCCGCATACGCCCGCAGGAAGACCACCGAGAGACATTCGCGGATCGCCATCTCGATCGCGGCAATCTCTCGGTACAGGTCGGCATAGTGCGACAGTCGCTGGGGATCGTGAAGCTTTAGTGTGTGGTCGATTCCGGGTGTGGTGTCGCTGCCGCGCGGCAAAGCAGAGAGAGCGTCTGCAAAGGCGGCAATAAGAGCATCGCCACGGGCCTCTTGTGTACCGTCCTTGCCCACGTCTTCATAGCCGGAGTCGTCGGGCCTGAATGTGACGCGGTGGAGTGTGCGAGATAGGCGAGCGGGTGCCCCGGTTGTGGCTGCCTGACCGTCGATTAGGCGGCTCCATTCGACATTGAGGAGGCGGCTAGCAAGTTCAGCGTCCGGAGGATTCCGGTTCAATTCGGCATGTGCGTTTTCAAGCGCTTCGCGCAGCCCATCTAGGAAGCCGTAGTCCCCGCGCGTGACCACGAGGAAGCGCGCGGCGTGGTCGTCGTGTCCTGCCCGAAGCTGATGTTGCCGCCATTGAGGGGTGCTTGGGGGCATGTCCTAGACCTCCCCTTCGAGTGTGGGGCTCAGTAGCGCCGCTTCGAAGTCGTTCTTTGCCAACGTCCAGAGGCGTTGGGCCTCATCGCGCAGACGGCGGGCGTTGGTGCGGCACCGGGCGACTTCGGCGACGATGCGTTGCTGGACCTCGGGACCGGGCATCGGGACCGGCTGCGTGAGGTACTCGTCCAGTTTGAGGTTTCTGATGCCGTGGGTCTGTGCTTGCATACTCTCGGTAAGGCCGCATCGATTGACGAGGCCGAGGTAGGCCCAGAGATAGACCGGCATAACTGCGCCGTTCGGGCGAAGTCGCATGACAAAGTTCGAGAACGTGAGCTTGCGCCCGGCTAGGTGTTCGGGCTCAATCCACGCAACTCGGCCCACTGGCTGGAGTGGCCCGCCGCCCGATTTCTCAAGGACCAAGTCTTCCGGCTGGAGCGAGCGATGGTCGAAGCTCTCCCGTTCGACGAAGCGGAACCGAACGCGGTCGTTGTCAAGGATCAGGTTTTCATGGTCGTCGAACTCCGTGGCCCGAACGACAAGCGCCTCGACGTACTCCCTGTCCTTTGCACGCTCGTTGTCGGCGACGCCCCAGTCGCCGCTAATCGGTTCGTCAACTAGTTCCGCGAGCGCGCGAGTTCGAAATCGGCCCGAAGTGACCATCGCGCGCAGCTTGCGGGTGCGTGGCGCGAAGCGGTGTGGGTCCAATCGGCGTTCGCTCCCGGTTTCGGCGGCTCGCGCGCCCCACGCCACACGCCGGGGACTCTCGGGTGGCGGCAGCGCGAAGCCGAGTTGATCGAGGACAAAGCTATCAAGCCCGCCAAAGAGAGCGTCGGCCTCCCGGAGTTTCCTCTGTCGCGTCTTGCGGGCGGTTTCGAGGAGCCCCACGAGACGGGATTGCTCGGTAGTGTCCGGTAGCGGAAGCGTGAAGCTCTTGAACTCCTCCTTGTTGATGTTGGGCTGCCCCGAGGGCCGTTGCATCGAGCGAACCCAGGCCGCGTACCGCTCTGTCTTCGTCACCGAGTAGACAAACGCGGGCAGCACGCGCGATCGGTCGAAGCGAAACCGGATGCAGTACCCCGCGAACACCGACGGCCCCAGACTGTCATCGTAAAGAAAGCTCTTGCCTGCGGTCGCACCGCTGCGTGCAAAGAGCAAATCATCCTGTGTCAGCATGAATCGGGGTTCTATAAACTCTGCGGTCACAAACTCATTGCCCGGAACGATCCCGAAGTCATCGAAGTCCGTCACTCGGATGTACTTCACCCCGTCGCCCTGCATCTCGACCGCCCGGTAGGGCGCGCCATACGCGGGCTCTTCGGAGACAAGCTCACCGAGCGACGCCTGCGTGACACCCGATAGCGCCTGATGGCCGCCGTGAATGAACCACTTTGGGTCGATCCGCTCTAGACCGCCCCGCCGAATCGCAAAGCAGCCCAATCGGGCCGCCCGTTCGGAGGGGCTTAGACGAAAAAAGGTTCGGCGTCCACCTCAAAGGCCCGGAACTGCCCGAGTATGCCCGTGTCCGGCAAGATACGCCGCCCCGTTTCGCGCCACGACTCGGGATCGTTCTCATCATCGCCCACAAGCTCGCGCACCACCTCGATGTGGTACAACTCGCTGCCTTCGACGGTGGTTTCCGTGTTCCCGTTGCGCGTGCGTGACACCGGCTTCATGGTCTTGCGCCCGGTTGCGTCGTAGCCGATGTTCTCGGGCGCGGCCATGAAGATCGCTTCGTTGTCATCCGCCGCCACCCCGGCAGCCCGTCGCTCCAAGAACAGGACGCTGGCCTTCACGCCAGCGCCGAAGTGGGCGAACGCATGTTGCGGGAGACTGACCACTGCCAGTATCTTGAACTTCTCCAGCATCCAGTCCCGCACACCTTGGAGCGAAGAGTTGGTCAGAATGCCGTCGGGCAACACGATGGCCGCGCGGCCCGTGCCGGGTTTCAAGAAGTTGTAGACCTGCTCGATAAACAGGATTTCGGTCTTGACGCTTGAACGGGCCTTGATGGCGCGTTTGCCCGCCTGGATGCTCGAATCGGTCAGCCCTTCACCCGCCTGTGTGGCCGATACATCGCCCTTGCCCGCATACCGCGAGAGCTCGAACTTAGTCAAGTACCCTTCGGACTTCTCAGTGGCTTTGACCATCGCGCCGAAGGGCGGGTTGGTCAGCACAATGTCAAAGGCGCCCTTCTTGAGGTCGCGATTGGCTTCCTTGAGTCTGTCGAACGACTCCAGCGCATCGTAGCCCGAGATGTTGGTGTGCCCGTCGTCGTGGATGATCATGTTCATCTTGGCGACGCGCGCAATCTCGTCGTTCACCTCGATCCCGTACAGGTTGTTCTTGGCGAAGTCGTGCCAGTAGCGGAAGTGGTCTTTGGCCTCCTCTGTATCGTCCTCGTAGTTGGGAAACTCAGCGGTGGCCCGATGCCGCACGAAGTCCAAGGCGTGGAGCAAAAAGCCGCCCGAGCCGCACGCGGGATCGAGCACGGTTTGATGGGCTTCGGGGCGGATCATTTCGACCGAGAAGGAGATGATCTCGCGGGGCGTGAAGTACTGCCCGAAGTTGCCCTTGAAGAACTCGTCCATGAACCGCTCGAACGCCACGCCCTTTGTGTCGAGGTCGGTCTTGCTCAGACTGACTGCCTCTAGGTGTTCGACCACGCTGTAGAGCATGGCGTCGTCGATTTTGATCGTTTCGGTGAACACGTCGGGGTCTTGGCGCTGGGCCTCCGCGTAAACGGCGCGGATACGGGCTCCAAGGCTGTCGGGCTTCTCGTGCGTCTTGATTTGGAACTGGTAGAACTCGCCCCGCTTGGTCTGCCGCTCGTCGAGATTCTTGACGAAGAGGATCTTGCACAACTCGCCGAAAGCCGCCGGGGGTGACATCTTGCCGCCGCCCCACAAAGTTTGGTGGCACTTGTCGATGACCCGCTGCAACTCCTCGCGGGGTACTTCGGTGATGTCGCGGAAGCCGTTTCCCCCGCCTTTACGGAACTTATACTCCTCCGGCTTGCCGTAGGCCCGGGGCAGGTCGGCAATGATGTTGGTCGCTCGCTCGAACAACTCGTACTTGCCGGTGAAGTCCAGATAGCGCCGACGCTTGCCCGCGACCACGCCGACGTATTTGGCCCGGAACTTCGCCCACGTCCCGTTTCCGCAGACTTGTTCCACGGCCTGTAGGAACTCGGCATCGCTCACACCGTCGCGTTTGCACTCGATCACGGCGTACGGCGTCTTCTGGTTCGCATCCGCGAAGACGACCAAGTCCGCCGCGTCGTGGGGGGTTCGGTCGGGCACTCGGACTTCGACGCCGATCGTTTCGGGCTTGTACTGATAGAGGTAGATCAGGTCGGCGAAGAAGGCGGCCCGCACCTTCTCTTCGGGGTCGGACCACTTCTCGGAGACGTTCGCGGCGACGTAGACGATCTTTTCGGTCTTCCCGATCTTCTCCAGCCGGAGATGCTTGTCGTCGAAGGCGCGTTGGAGGTTCGTTTTTGCGGGCTGATCGTTGGCCATAGGCAGACAGGGTAACGCGCATCATGCGGGTTCGCCCAAACTCGCCATAAATGCCGGGGCTGCCGCCCCCGGCACCCCCGCTCATGGGCGTTGGAATACAGGACGATCGCGGCGGGTGGTTCTCTTCCGGGCAGGGAGAGGTGCGGAGAGGGCGGCACGCCCTCTCTGCATCAGCGAGACAGACCGACGACTGGCATGGAATCACGGGCGGGTCGGGCGGGTGTAGGCGGGTCTGGACTTCCTCCGCCCCTGCCGGGGCGGGGCGGGGCCGGCCGGGCGGATTGACGGCGTCCACGGGTTGCGCTGCGCCCGCGAGGACGCGGGCTTCGCTCCACCCGTGGTTACAGCCCGGCGCCCCTCCGGGGCGAAGAGCGTGCGCGGTTCGCGCGTCATGCGGCAGCCGATTGAATGGACCGGGTCGCCGGTCTGTTTCGACGGGATAACGACCGGGCGGGCCGTTCGGAGTTGCGATGAACGATGAGCTTCGGCCTGCTCTTCTCGTCCCCGCCCTCCTTTCCTTTCCGCTCTTGCCTCTCCCCTCCTCCCTTTCCCCTCTTCCCGCTCCACTTTTCTTCGTGTCATCGCGCGTTCGTGCAAGTCCCCTCCATCCTCTCGCGTCCGTGTCTCGGTGTCGCGGTGGTAATGCCTGTTCGTGGTGGGCCGTTTATGCGGGCGCGGCAGCAACAAAGTCGGCGAGTTCAAATGAAGTTCCCGCGTTTGCTGTTCGATGACCATTGCTCCCGGGCGCTGGTGCGGATGGTCCGCGCCGGGTTCGGTGCACGCAATCGTGGAGCAGACCATGTCCATCGTCCCCGACAAGATCGAAGCCCTTCTGACGTTCGTCAACGACCGTTCGGCCCAGTGGGAGGATCAGAGCACTCTCCTTCAGATCCCCCCCGCCGAGCTGACCCTTTGGCAGAACGCCATCACC
>JAJTHN010000052.1 GCA_021297895.1 Phycisphaeraceae bacterium
CCTCGGGGACTCGGCACCTCCCCCGTTGGGAAACGGGGGAGGAGCTTTCGGATTTGGTGCTTTGCCCCTTTGCCCTTTGCCCGTTCGGCACTCTGCCACTGTGCCACTCTGCCACTGTTCCACTGCGCCACTCTGCCACTGCGTCACTCGTACACCCCCGCCCCCCCCTCGTCGCCGTTCTACACTCGGCCCCATGACCTCTTCTTCTCAACCCCCCTCCCCGCACTGGTTCACCGTCGTCGATGCACTCAAGGCCCCCGAGGGCACCGCGGTCACCGTCAAGGGCTGGCTCCGCACGCGGCGGGACAGCAAGGCCGATGGTGGGCTCTCGTTCCTGGCGGTGCACGATGGCACGTGCTTCGACGCCATTCAGGCCGTCGCCAAGAGCTCGCTGGCCAACTACGCGCAGGAGATCGCCACGCTCACCACGCACTGCGCGGTCGAGGTCGACGGCGTGATCGCCAGGACGCCCAAGGGGGGCAACGAGATCCAGGCCACCGCCGTGCGCATCGTCGGCCGCGTGGAGGATCCGGACCATTACCCGATCCAGCCCAAGCCCCACAGCTTCGAGTTCCTCCGCGAGCAGGCGCACCTGCGGGCGCGGACGAACACCTTCGGCGCGGTCGCCCGCGTGCGGCACTGTCTGAGCATGGCCATCCACCGCTTCTTCCACGAGCGGATGTTCTACTACGTGCACACGCCGATCATCACCGCCAGCGATTGCGAGGGCGCGGGGCAGATGTTCCGCGTCAGCACGCTGGACATGATGAACCCGCCCCGTGTGCCGGGCAGCGGTGATGGAAAGGCCGGCGGCCCCGTGGACTACGCGCACGACTTCTTCGGCAAGGAGTCGCACCTGACCGTCAGCGGCCAGTTGAACGTCGAGACCTATTGCATGGCCCTCTCGCGCGTGTACACCTTCGGGCCGACCTTCCGCGCCGAGAACAGCAACACCAGCCGGCACCTGGCCGAGTTCTGGATGATCGAGCCGGAAATCGCCTTCGCGAACCTCAAGGACGATGCGGCGCTGGCCGAAGACTTCATCAAGTTCATGATCCGCACCGTGCTCAGCGAGCGGGCCGATGACATGAAGTTCTTCGATGAGCGGATCGAGAAGGGGATCATCGCGCGGCTGGGCGCGGTGCTCGAGAAGCCCTTCCTGCACCTGCCGTACACCGAGGCCATCGGGATCCTGCAGAAGGCGATTGCGAGCGGACGCAAGTTCGAGTACCCGGTCAAGTGGGGCACGGACCTGCAGAGCGAGCACGAGCGGTTCCTGACCGAGGAGCACTTCAAGCAGCCCGTCGTGCTGATGAACTATCCCAAAGAGATCAAGGCCTTCTACATGCGCCTCAACGATGAGGGCACCGACAACGCGCCGGGCCGGACCGTCGCGGCGATGGATGTGCTCGTGCCGGGGATCGGCGAGATCATCGGCGGCAGCCAGCGCGAGGAGCGGCTGGATGTGCTGGATCAGCGCATCAACGAGATGGGCCTGCCGATCAAGGAATACTGGTGGTACCGCGACCTGCGCCGCTACGGCACCGTGCCGCACGCGGGCTTCGGCCTGGGCTTTGAGCGGGCGATGATGTACCTGACGGGGATGCAGAACATCCGCGATGTCATCCCGTTCCCGCGTGCGCCCAAGCAGGCGGAGTTCTGAGCGTGACGCTCGCCCCGGGGAGCGTGGCCGTGACCGCGGAGGAGTCGGGCCGCGCGTGCCCGCTGTGCCAATCGGTGGCCCGCGCGCTCGCGGGCGAGCATCCCCTGTTCATCGCCGAGCTCGATGCGGCGGTGCTGCTGCTGCACGAGCATCAGCCGCTGGCCGGCTGGAGCGTGCTGCTGCTCAAGGATCACGCCGAGCACGCGGACCTGCTGGCCGATGAGGTGCTCGCCCGCGTGCACCGCGACATGATCCGCGCTGCGCGGGCGGTGCGGGCCGCGACCGGATGCGCGCGGGTGAACTACGCCTGCCTGGGGAACGTCGAGCCGCACGTGCACTGGCACATCATCCCGCGTTTTGCGCCGCCGATCGACCCCGAGCCGCGGGCAACGGTCTGGACTCGACCGGCCGAGTGGCTCAACCGCGGCGTGATGCCCGAGCAGGCGGCCGGGACGATCGCGAAGGTGCGCTCGGCGCTGGGCATGGGCTTGCGCGGGGCGTGAGCATCACTTGATGCGCGGGTCGCTGATGCGTCCGGCAAAGAGCACCGCGCCCGTCGGCTCGTGCACGATGTACAGCAGGTACGGCCGGTCGAAGCGCATCTCGATCGGCTTGCGGGGCTGCACCGGGGCGCTGGTCACCTCGACGACCAACGCCGTCGCCGCGGCGGCCTCGGTCTTGGTTTCATCCATCTTGATCGCCGCGGCGTGGATCACATCGGCGATGAAGGTCGGCCCGGCCGGCGTGATGCCCGTGAAGTCCGCATCCGGCCGCATCGCCGGCGACATGCCCAGTGCCTCAAGCGTTTCGGCAATGCTGGAGCGCGTCTGCAAGTCCAGCTTGGGCAGCCAGAGCTGCACATCGGCCTGCCAGAGCGATGCGTTGACCTTGGCCAGGTCGAAGGTCTTGGTCACCTTCTCGAGCTTGCCCTCATCGGGCAGGACCAGGACCGCGCTGGCGGGCCCGGTGTAGCGGAGCTTGACGGCGCGGCCGCCGGGGAACTGCGCGTACTGAAAGTCATCGTGGCGGAACATCGTCGGCACCTCCACGCGCGTGCCATCGGCGAGCGTGAAGGGCTGCGGGCGCGTGACCTCCTTGTTGAACGGCGTGTCCCAGGTGCCCAGGAAGTACACCGCGTTGGTGAGGATCAGGCCCTGATCGGGGATGGCGTCGGAAGTCACGAGCGTCGGGATCATGCCGCGGGTGTTCGTGTTCACCCAGGCGTTGATCGTGTCCGCGGCCTCGGCCTTGTTCGTAAAGTCGATCGCCGCCGAGTCCGCGGCGAAGCGGTCGCGTAACGTGGCCGCGTACTCGCCGCGGATGGTCAGGCCCTTGCTCGGCCACATGCGGTTGGCCTGCGTGAAGATGAAGCCGGCATCCGCCCCGGTGGCGCTGGCCAGGACCGTCGAACGCATCGCATCCAGTTGCGACTCCAGCGACCCGACACCGTCGGGGTACGAGAGCGTCTCCCGCAGCGCGGCGAGCGCCTCCCGCCGCGACCCGGCGCGGGCCATGTCCAGCGCCGTCGCGATCGACCACGGCGAGAAGAAGATGTTCTGCTTCGCATCGGCCTTCTCGCTCATGGCCGCGAGCGCACGCCGCGTGAAGGCGTGCTGCGCGGCAAGCGCCTGGTCCATCACCTGCGGCGGCTTGGGCACGGGCTTTGCCGGCGGCGAAATGCGCCGATCCATCGCCAACCCGAACCCCCGCCCGAGCGCCGCCGACCCCGCGGCCGCGGCCAGCACGCCCGCGAACGCCGCCAGGGCGATCAGCCGCGCCGCGGTTCGGCGGCGGTTGGGGTGCTGTGGGGTGAGGCGGGTGCGGGGGGGTGGGGGTTGTGGTGGGTGCCAGGTGGCCGAGGGGGCATGGAGCGGGAATCGGTGCCGAAAGTGGGGGTGTCCATGCCCGTGCATGCCGCTGGCGGCCCCGCGGGTTCACCAAAATCGCTTTCTACCATCCGCTCATGAGCACGATCGTCGAACGCTGCGCCGCCGCCCGTATCGCCTCGCGGCAGATCGCCACCCTGAGCACCGAGGTCAAGAACGCCGTGCTCCGCGACCTGGCCGCCGATCTGCTCCGCAGCGCCCCCGCGGTGCTCGCGGCCAACGCGGCGGATATGGCCGCCGCCCGCAGCGCGGGCCTGGCCGAAGCCAAGCTCGCGCGGCTCGCCCTCACGGACCGGTCGATCGCGCAATCGGCCGAGGGCCTCTCGCAGGTCGCGGCGCTGCCCGACCCGGTCGGCCAGGTCGTCCGCGAGAGCGTCGCGGCCTCCGGGCTGCGCGTGCGGCGGGTGCGCACGCCGCTGGGCGTGATCTGCATGATCTACGAGGCCCGGCCCGGCGTGACCATCGACGCGTTCGCCCTGTGCTTCAAGGCCGGCAACGCCTGCATCCTCAAAGGCGGCAAGGAGGCCGAACGCTCCAACGCCGCGCTGGCCGAAATCGTCGGCCGCACGCTCCGCGCGCACGGCATCGGCGAGCACGCGCTGGTCAGCCTCTCGGTCCTGGCGCGCGAGGATCTGTCCACGCTGCTGCAGCAGGATTCATCCATCGACCTGGTCATCCCCCGCGGCGGGGCGGACCTGATCCGCTTTGTCGCACAGAACAGCCGCATCCCCACGATCCAGCACTACCACGGCGTCAACCACATCTTCGTCGATGCGCAGGCGGACCTCGATCTGGCGGCGAAGGTCTGCGTGTCGGCCAAGGTCAGCGCGCCCGCGACGTGCAACGCCGTCGAGTGCATCCTGGTCGACTCCGCGGTCGCGCACCGGTTCGTCCCCGATC
Organism: Phycisphaeraceae bacterium; assembly: GCA_021297895.1. Lineage (GTDB taxonomy): Bacteria > Planctomycetota > Phycisphaerae > Phycisphaerales > UBA1924 > JAJTHN01. Next base: position 4,450 of record JAJTHN010000052.1, read on the forward strand.
TCGTGCGCGCGTACGCGGATGCGGGCGTTGAGATCCGCGGCGACGAGGAGGTCGTGCTGCTCTCGGGCTCGCTGGCACGCCGCGCATCGCCGGCCGACTTCGGCACCGAGTTCCTCGAGAAGATCGTGGCGATGCGCATCGTCTCGGGGCTGGATGAGGCCATCGCCCACATCCACCGCCACGGCTCGCTCCACACCGAGGCCATCATCACGCGCGATCAGCCGACCGCGCGGGCCTTCTGCTCGCGTGTCGCGGCCTCGTGCGTCCTGGTCAACGCCAGCACGCGAATGAACGACGGCTTCGCGCTGGGCCTGGGCGCGGAGATCGGCATCTCGACGAGCAGGATCCACGCCTTCGGCCCCATGGGCCTCGAGGAACTGACCGTCACGCGGTTCATCTGCGAGGGCGACGGTCAGATCCGCTGACGGCGCGGCGGCGGGTCTCGCTCAGGCCTGCGGCCCCTTCTCGCTCACGCGCCGCTCGGGCGTGGAGTCGACCATCTGCCGCATGTACGCGTGGAACTCGTCGTGCATGATCTTCATGCTCTGGGAGTTGAACATCCTGCGGAAGCTCGGCTCGCTGGCGATCGCCCGCATCCGCGAGTCCCACGAGCGGAAGTACGACTCGGGCACCTGCTCGGCCTGATAGCCGAACCAGACGACCTCGAAGACCGAGAGCTGCATGAGATTGAAGAAGTACTGCCGCACCTCCTCGTCGTTGCGCGCCGTCTCGACATCATGGCGGTAGACCTGCGCCAGCGACGGGTCGTTGACGCGCATCTCGCGAAGGTGCATCTGCAGCTCGACGAGCTTGCCGAAGTTCGCAAAGTGCTGCGCGCGACGGTAGTTGCGGAACTGGATGGCGGTGTAGATCAGGCCGCCGGCGATACCGAGCGAGCCGAGGGCCTGGAAAACAACCTGAACGAGCTGGAGTGTCGGGTTCATGGTGGCGGCGTGATGCTGCTTGGGTTCGCGGCGCGGTGGGCCAGAACAATTCGGATGATGTCGAACGGCACCTCGCCGTTGAGGGCATCGAAAATCGGGCGCAGGCGCGAGCCGCCCACGCGGTCGTGCGCCTCGCATACGCGCTCGTACTCGCGCGCGGGCACCCACGGCGCGATGCTCGCGGGGCGATCGGTGCGCACAAAGTCCTCGAGATAGCCGAGCGCCGTGCCCTGGCGCACGCCGAACTGGGCGCAGACATCCTCGATCGTCGACCCGCGCCGGAAGAACGGGAACGCCGCCGATGAGTTGGCCGAGAGCCGGGGCGAAGTTCCGCCGGCGTCGGCCGCGGGCACTTTCCGCGAGCCCGCGCGGGCATCGAGCGCCAGGCCCAGCCGCCCGGCGTGCTCGGCCACGGCCCGCAGGACGTCCGGCCCGAGCGTCTGCGTCTTGACCACGCCGAAGCCCTTGACCGACGCGAGCATCTCGACGCTCGACGGGCGCACGCGCACGAGCTCATCGAGCGTGACATCGTTGAAGATCGTAAACGGCGGCACGCTTTCGCGGGCCGCGAGTTCCTGGCGGTACAGCCGGATCGCCTCGCGCAGCTGCTCCTCGACGGTCGTCAGCGGCGGAAGATCGGCCATCGCCGTTTCGCGCTTGCGCTCGCTGTCGGCACCGATGAACCGCGCGCGCCGGAAGAGCACATCGCCGGTGCCGCGCATCAGGTCGATCCCGCGGGCGGTGAGCCGCACGCTCGGATACTCGCCGATCGTGCGCTCGAGCATGCCCGCATCCACGAGCTGGTACACGAACGAGCCGACATCGGGCTGCGTCAGGTGCGAGAGCAGGCCCCAGGTGCTCAGGCGTTCGTGCCCGTGCAGGAGCACGTTCTTCCCGCGTCCGCCCGTGAGCACCTGCGCGATGTGCGACACGCCGAAACTCTTGCCGGGGCTGGCGTGCTCGCAGCGAGCCACGCACGCGAGGATCTTGCGCGCGATGTCCGTCGAGCCGGGAACCTCATCGGTCTCACCGAGGCAGATGTCGCACGCCCCGCACCCCGGCGCTTCGTAGGCCTGGCCGAAGTACTCGCTGATGGCGCGGTGCCGGCACCGCGCGGCGACCGCGAGCGTGCGCATCTGCTCGAGCAGTTCCTTCTGCGCCTCGAGCACCTGCGGGTCCGGAGCGCCCTCATCGCGCGGCGAGGACATGAGCTCGGCCCAGCGCACCGGGTCGCTGCCGCTGTAGAGCATGAGGCACTCGCTGGGAAGGCCGTCTCGCCCCGCTCGCCCCGTTTCCTGCTGATAACTCTCGATGCTCTTGGGCATGCACGCGTGCACAACGGCCCGCACGTCGGGCCGGTCGATGCCCATGCCGAAAGCGACGGTCGCGACCACCACATCCACGCGCTCATCGCGGAAGTCGGCGCTGATCCGCGTGCGGTCCTCCGGGCTCATGCCCGCGTGATACGCGCTGGCGTTGAAGCCCATCGCGCGCAGGCTCTGCGCCAGCCGCTCGGTCTCCTTGCGGCTCAGGCAGTACACGATCGCCGCCTGCGTCGCGCCGGGCGTGCGTGCGCCGCTGCGGACGTGCCGCGAGAGGCACTGGGCCACCTGCGTCGTCGTGTCCGTCCGCGGCTGAACGCGATAGGTCAGGTTGGGCCTGTCGAACGTGCCCACGAGCACGACCGGGTCGCGAAGGCCCAGTTGCTCGATGATGTCCTGCCGCACGCGGGGCGTCGCGGTGGCGGTGTACGCCCCGATCGGCACGCCCGGCAGGAGCGATCGCAGCTCGCGCAGCCGCCTGTACTCGGGCCGGAAGTCGTGGCCCCACTGGCTGATGCAGTGCGCCTCATCGATCGCGATGCCCGTGATGTTCGCCCGTCGGAGGAACGAGACGAAGCGATCCTGCAGCAGCCGCTCGGGGGCGACGTACAGCAGCCGCAACTGGCCCGATGCGAGCAGCTCGCGCGTCTGGGCCGCCTCGTCGGGCGTCGTGTGTCCGTGAACCGCGCCCGCCGCCACGCCCGCCACGCGCAGCCCCGCCACCTGATCACGCATCAGCGCGATCAGCGGCGAGACCACGATCGTCAGCGAGTCGCCCACCAGCGGCGGAACCTGGAAGCACAGCGACTTGCCCCCGCCCGTCGGCATCACCGTCAGCACATCGCGCCCGGACAGCGTCGCCTCGATCGACTCGCCCTGCATCGCGCGCAGCGTGTCAAAGCCCCAGTGCCGGCGCAGAACATCCGCAACGCGCGCCGACGGCGCACGCACCTCTACAGGCGTCGAGCGCATCAGCGCCGACGCCACCGAAACTCCCGGCGATTCCCGCATCACGCTCGCAGTTTAGTCGGCGAACTCCGCATCGTCCGGAGGCTCATCATCTCGGCGAGCGCCGCCCGCGACGCCCGCCTGGGATGCGCCGTCGATCACCCGCCCGGGCTCGGCCGCCGTCAGCCGCCAGCAGCGATGAATCCGCCGGTTGCGATACTCCGGCGGCACCGTCTGCTTGCTGATCTCTCGCATCATCCACCCGGCCCGTGCGATCCCCGCCTCGTCGGGTTTGAAGCGTCGGAAGTTGTTGCTGAAGAACACCACCGCATCCGCTGAACACAGCGGCCGCAGCAGTTCCAGCATCTCCACGTGCCGACGGTCGACCATCCAGTCCTCTTCGGTCATGCTGCTGTTGCTGAACGTCGGCGGGTCCACCACCACCAGGTCGTACGACCCGCCTTCGATCACCGGGTGCGACCGAAGGAACTCCATCACATCGCCCCTGATGAACTCGTGCGCCCGCGCAGCAAGCCCGTTCAGGTGCATGTTCCGCCTTGCCCACTCCAGGTAGGTGTTGGAGAGATCCACGCTCACGCTCGATGCGCACGCTCCCGCCGCGGCGTGAACCGTGAAGCTGCCCGTGTAGCAGAACAGGTTCAGCACGCGCCGCCCCCGGGCCATCGATCGCACCATCTGCCGCGTGATGCGGTGATCCAGGAACAGACCCGTATCGACATAGTCCGTCAGGTTCACCTCGAACAGCAACGCCGGGTCGCCCTCGCGCACCGTCATCGTGCGGCGTTCATCGCTGATGCGCTCGTGCTGGCTCAGCCCGCGCTGGCGGTGCTTGGGCTTGAGGATCACGCGCTCGATCGGCACCTCGCCCGCCCGCGCGATCGCGCCGCGCATCAGGTCGTACCAATCCGCCTGCTGCGCCGCCGTGCGGTCGTGCGGACGCTCGTACTCCACCGCGTGGAACGCGTCGGCGTACCGGTCGACGATCAGCGGCACATCCGGCACATCGCGCTCGTACACGCGATAGCAGTGAATCCCGCGGCTCGGATACTTGCGCAGGTGCCGAAGGTTCTTGCTCAGGCAGCGCTCAAAGTCCGCCGCATCCTTGCGGTCTCGCTCGCGCACGCCGCCGAATGCCGCCATCGGCGCGGCAAACGCCGTGTCGAAGGCGCCCCGCGCTGCCGGCTCGCGTGTCACCGGCGTGGCCGTTCCCGTCGCCGCGCCCTGACCGCTCTCACCGGTCGACACATCATCAACGCTCAGGTCGGCCACGCTCGCGATCGCCGATGACTCCGCCGCATCAGGAGCGGACCCGCTCTGCGCCGGTGCCTGGCTCGCCCCGTCCCGCGGCGGCCTCGGCCCCAGGAACGTGAAGTAGCAGCACTCCAGCGACGCGTTGTACAACTTCCGCCGCCGCACCGCTTCCTGCCCGAACAGCCGCTCAAGGTCCGTTCGCCCCGTGAAGATGTGAAAACTCCACGTCGGCAGCGCCCGCAGCACCAGCGGCAAACGCTGATACAACTCCTCAACCTCCGCCTCCTGCCCCAGCCGGACGCCATACGGCGGATTCGTGATCACAATGCCGTACTCGCCCGCCTCGATCAGATTCGTCGGCGGCTCTTCCAGCGCATCGACCTGCGCAAAGCGGATGTCCTGCTCCACCCCCGCCGCCCGCGCGTTTCGCCGAGCAAGGTCCAGCGCCTCAGGGTTGATGTCCGATGCGCGAATCGCCGGCACGATCGGCGTGCGCACCACCGCCGCCCTCGCCGCCTGCCGAAGACGCTCGAACACCGCCGGAGAGATCCGCCGCCGGTCCGACCCCGCCGGAGCATCCGGATCGGCCCAGAGTTCGCAGTCAAACGATCGCCGCATCCCCGGTGCGACATTCCGCCCCAGTAGCGCCGCCTCGATCGCGATCGTGCCCGATCCGCAGAACGGGTCCGCCAGCGGCCGCCCCACGCGCCACACGCTGAGCATGACCAGCGCCGCGGCGAGCGTCTCCTTGATCGCCGCGTCGCCGTACGTGCCGCGCCGGTACCCGCGCTTGTGCAGGCCCGGCCCGGACGTGTCGATCGTCAGCGTCGCCTGATCCTTGAGGATGGAGATCTCGATCCCGACTCGGGGCCCGGACTCATCGAGCATCGCCCCCGGCGCAAGCCGCCAGGCGCTCCGCAGCCGCTCGACGATCGCCCGCTTGGTCGCACGCTGAATCGCCGGCACGCTGCTCAGAGCGCTCTTGACGCTCCGGCCATCAACCGGAAACGCGCACCCGCGGCCGATGTGACGCTCCCACGGAATCGCGCGCACGCCCTCGAACAGCGCATCGAACCCCGGGTCGCCCGCGCCGGTCGGGAACGTCGCCAGCAGGATCAGCACGCGATCAGCGCAGCGAAGGTGGATGTTCGTGCGCACGATCGCCTCAAGGTCGCCGCGGAACGCGACACGCCCGACGCCGACGCCCTTGGCCTGATAGCCCAGATCCGCCAGTTCGCGCGTCACCACGCTCTCAAGCCCGAACGCGCACGTTGCCAGAAAGTCGAAAGTCACCGGCCATCATTGGCCGCCCGCGCCGGGCACCGGCCGGGAAACCGGCGCGAGCGACCGCTCGGCGGTACCCTGCGGTATGCATCCGCTCTTCAAGTCTCTGCCGCAGGCCGCGGTCATCGCGATGATCCACGTCCCCGCGCTGCCCGGCACGCCGACATCGCGCCGGAGCGTCCGCCAGATCGCCGATCAGGCCGCCGGCGAAGCCCGGCTGCTCGCCGCGGCGGGCGTCGATGCGCTCATGATCGAGAACATGCACGATGCGCCGTACGTCAACGCGCCGCACGGCCCGGAGATCACCGCCGCCATGACCCGTGCCGCCCTGGCGGTTCGTGCCGCGGCCCCGAAACTGCCGCTGGGCGTTCAGGTGCTTTCGCTCGGCACGCGCGAGGCGCTTGCGATCGCGCTGGCCAGCGATGCGAACTTCATCCGCGCCGAGAACTTCGTGTTCTCGCATGTCGCCGATGAAGGCCTCATGCCCGAGGCTCAGGCAGGCCCGCTGCTTCGCTACCGCCGCCAGATCGGCGCCGACCACATCGCGATCCTCGCGGACATACAGAAAAAACACGCGTCGCACGCGCTGACCGCCGACCTTCCGATCAGCGAGCTCGCCCACGCCGCGGAGTTCTTTCGCGCCGATGGGCTCATCGTCACCGGCCTTGCCACCGGCCGCCCCGCGAGCCTGAGCGACCTTCGCTCCGTCGCCGGGGCCACCCCGCTGCCCGTGCTCGTCGGCTCTGGCGTCGCGCCCGCAAGCGTCGCCGAGCTCGCAGGCATCGCCAGAGCCTTCATCGTCGGGTCCGCCATCAAGCGCGGCGGACACTGGGCCCGCGACCCCGACCCCGCCCGCGTCCGTGAACTCACCCGCGCTGTCGCCCGCGCCCGCCGATAAACCCCTCCGGTCATACCCCCATCTCGAGAGATCATCGCTGCGACCCACTCTGTCGCGCCCGTTGCCCTCGGTGCTCCATGTACAATCAGTGTCCCGTCACGGTTCTCGAGCGTTGCCCGGCCTGCGGCGATCAGCCGTTGAGGCTGGTTTTTGTTCACGGCCACTCGCAGTGCGCTCGCTGCGGCCTGAATGTCGAGCCCTGCTGCCAGCCGCAGGACCCCGCCGACAACACCGCGTCGCCAACGCAAATTGCGAAACAATGATTCATGCGACCGTCCTCGCGCACCGGCCTGGTCTCGGGGTCCCGCTCTCCTGACGGGCAAACCCGCACGAAATTGTCCGCATATTAGTGGTCCTGATGCACGCTCGCACGCGAAGGGGATTCTCCCTTTTTGCATCGGGATTTTGACAATATCGAACCAACTCATCCGTGACCCGGTAGCATGTATACGGCGGTATGCACTGGGCACGATCCGCGTTCGGTCCACCATGCGATAGAGGAGTCGGCGATGATCACCGTTGATCCGTCCGGTTTGGTTCGCTTCCGCATCTATCTGCCGCACGCCCAGCGCGTCGAGGTTGTCGGGTCGTTCACGGACTGGTCGCGTCAGCCCGTGCTCATGAAGCGTGTTCCGCCGGGATGGTGGGAGATCGAGTTCCCGCTGCCCGTCGGCAACCATCAGTTCTGCTACATGGTCGATGAGTCCATTTTCGTTGCCGACTACGGTGCCCACGGCGTGTCCATGGACCGCTCGGGCCGATGGCTCAGCGCCGTGAAGGTCACGACCAGCACCGAGCCGCCCATCGAGGTCAAGACCCTCGGCCGCACCCGCCCCGAGCGCGGCGGCGACTTGGCGGGCGAGACGCGCACATCCGTTCCCGGCCGGGCCATGGCCGGCTGACGCGAACACAACCGATTCATGCTCTTGAGGTTTCACCCGCAGGCCCGGCGCGCAGCAGCGTGCCGGGCCTGTTTCGTTCGCCGCCGCTGCGGCTTTGCCCGCGGGAGCGCGTTCAATAGCGCAGCACGGTGTGGATCGGCCCGAACCCGTCGAGCTTCCGTCGACCGTTGAGGAAGCCCAGCTCGATGAGCATGGTGATCCCGACGATCTGACCCTTCAGGCCCGCGACGAGCTTGCAGCAGGCCTCCATCGTGCCGCCGGTTGCCAGCAGGTCATCGACGAGCACAACGCGCTGCCCGGGGGAGATCGAATCGACGTGGATCTCCACGTGGTCCGAGCCGTACTCAAGGTCATAAGCCAGTTTCACCGTCTTGGCGGGAAGCTTGCCGGGCTTGCGAACGGGGACAAAGCCGCACGCCAATGCCTGCGCAAGCGCGGTGCCGAAGATGAACCCGCGTGACTCGGCGCCGACGACCAGGTCGACCGACTTGCCGCGGAACGGGTTGGCCATGAGTTCCACCGCCAGGGCCAGGCCGGACGGATCGCGCAGCAGGGGCGTGAAGTCCTTGAAGGTGATGCCGGGCTTGGGGAAGTCGGGCACATCGCGGATGAGCGACTTGAGACTCTCGGCCTGATCCATGATCGTTCCTTCGTGAATGGTCGCGACCGTCCGGAACGCCGCCGCCGAGCACCGGTGCACACCGACTCCGCACGCTCCCGACCGACCCGGAGCGTATCGCCACGCCCGGCCCCGCGTCGGGCCCTCGCTCCGCGGGCGATGCTGGGCGAGCCCCCTCGCCAACATGGGGGCAACCGCAGTACGGCCGGGAGAACATCCTCATCGCACCGAGGGTCGCACGCAGCACACCGCGCATGATTCGACATCGATGATCATCGATGGGTAAACACCCCGGCGACGACGAGCCCGGGGTCTGCCCCTGAATCTCGGCCTGTCAAGGGGGATCCGCGCGAGGCGAGAGAGAACGGGGCATTTGCCCCACAGCAACATCCTCTCCACATGTGATTATTGATCATGTACGCGAACGCCACGGACGGCGTGACATCGACGCTCCTCGATTCGATCGGGCGTCACGCGTGCGACGTTTTCTCCTCAGGCTCGTCGGGGGTCACCGCGCTTCGACGAGTCTTCTCTCGACCGTTCGTGCCGACCACACACACGGACGACTCGCAGGGCATGGATGCCCCTCGTGACACGCCCGGTCGGCTCGCGCGTTTGCAGAACAGCCGGATCGTTCGGGAGCGGACGATCCGGCTTTCTTCCCTCCGCGACGCGGACGCTCGGTCCGATCGGGCCGAGCGCTCCATCAGGGCGCAGTCGGAGCACGCCGCCGGAGTGCGGCACGGAGCAGCCATGAACCGCTGGTGGAACCAGCCGAACGTCCCGCGATGCCTCCAGCACTCGCGTACCCGCGAGCAGATGTCCGTGCGCGCAGACCATGCCGCGCGCCCCGGCGATCGTTGCGACGAACTCGACCTCACGACACAGATCCGCGTCTGGTCCGCTCGCGATTCATCGCGTCGCCCCGAGCATTACGCCAGCGACCTGTTCGCTCGTGCCCGAACGCTCGAGCCCGCGATCGCTCTGCTCCACCCGGCCAATTCCGCCGATCCGATGCTCCGCACACGCGCCGCTCGCATGCTGCAGGTCCTGCTCGATCACGCGCACGCCCTGGGGCTGGAACTTGGCGAGATCATCATGCTCTACGACGACGCGTGGGCCCTTGCGAGCCGCGCCGTGGCGTCGCTTTCCGGCGATGCCCCGCACCTGCCGGGGTGTCCCGCGTCGGCAAGCCCTGCGCAGTCGATGAAGATCCCGTCGGCATGTGCAGTCGCCGACCGAGGCCCCGCCGATACCACAACTTCCCCCGCGCCGTCGGCTGCCCGCGCCGCCGCGCCACTTCGACCCACCGTCGGCCCCGAAGGGACCGATGCCGAACCCGGGAGCGAGCCATGAGTACGCAGGATCGTCACACCGTCGGCGCCATTTTCAACGAGCACCGCGAGTCGCTCGTGCGGTACGCGCGGACGCTCGTTGATCACGCGACCGCCGACGATGTCGTCAGCGAGGCCTTTCTCAGGCTGCTCCGTTACGAGACCGCGCGCAACCGCGAACTGACGCGACAATACCTCTTCCGAGTCGTCCGCAATATCGTCAATCGCGAGCACCGCAGGCTCGGCACAGCGCCGCAGCGCAACACCGCCGAAGCCGACGAACCGCTCTCTTCTCTCGGAACGCGCTCCGCTGCTGAAGCCCTCGAGCCGCTCGACGATGCGGAGTCCCCGCAGTCTCGCGCGCTCATGGCGTCGCTGGCGCGTGTGCGTGACGATGACTTTCACACCCTCGTGCTGACCAGCGTCCGAGGCCTGAGCTCTCAGCAGGCCGGTTCCGCCCTCGAACTCAAGCCCCAGGTCGTCTGCCGCCGACGCAGCAGTGTTCTCAAGCACCTGCGTTCACTTCTCGCCTCGGCCTGAGCAGAACGCGTCTTTCCCCGGCAGTGCTATCGATTTTCCCGTACATTTCAGGCAAGGATTGCGTGTTGCCGATTCGCAACAACGAAACTCGGTCGCAGCCAGCACGCGGAAATCGAGCCTCAGCCGCAGAACACTCCGCTCGCGCTGCCCTCAGCAGGTCAGCGCAATGCCCGCGCGTTCCTGAAGCCGGGCCATCTCCAGCAGTGATTCCAAGGGGTATCGACGAAGATCGATATTGGCAGGCCCTGAATTTCTGGTAGGATTTGTTTCCCCGAGATCACCTATGCGTGCGTTCCGTCTCGAAAACTCGCAGAGTCTTCCAGAGTTCGTCGCGGCCGAGAGGCCCGCGGCCGTCGCCTCGACCCGGAGACGCAGCCGCAAGCGCGTCGTTGCGCCGGTGCCGATGATCGTCGCGCCGCGCCTCGTTCACGAACTGCACAACGTGATGATGGAGGTCTCCGCTCGCGCCGCGATCTGCGTCGCGCTGAGCACGCGACCCGAACTCCGCTCTCACCTTGTCGGCATCGACGCGGCCGTCGAGCGCGGACGGGCGCTGGTCCGGCTCTACGCGGGTCTGGTCGAGTCCGGCAACCACGCGACGGCAGCACAGTCCGCATCCGGCCCGACCGATCCGCTGGCCATCCTGGGCGATGCGGTCGCGATCATCGGCGCTCTCAGCGGCCGACGCGTCGCCATCGCCGCGACAGCGCAGGCCCGCAAGGCCCGCGTCCGCTGCTCGGCGGCCCGCCTGCGTTCCCGCGTCGTCGCGATGATGACCCGCGCGATGGACCGGCTCAACGCAGGGCGCGAGCTCCACTGGTCCGTGTCGATCGAGACCGGCGTCAGCCGGGGAGTGATTCTCGAACTGCGTGCGCCCGAGAGCGAAGCGCCTCGCGCCCGCCACGTCGTCATGGGCCGCCTCGTGCTCGCCCCGGCGAGCGTCGGCGGCGTTCCGCCCGCCGCGGCTCCCGCCGCTCACGCCGCCACCCCCGCGTCCCGTACCCGCGTGAACCTTCGCCCTGCCGTCGCCGGGCGACACGCCTCCTGATCCACGCATCGCACGCGCTCAGCCCGACAGAGCCATTCACCGGGAAGTCCAATGAACGTGCAACAGGTTCGCGTCATCCTCGCAGACGATCACGTCATGATCCGCGACGCCCTGGCCCGCTTGCTGGGGATGGACTCGCAGTTCCGCGTTGCCGGCGTTGCCAGCAACGGCGGCGACGCCCTGGCGCTGATCATGGAACAGAAGCCCGACGTCGCGGTGCTCGACATCGACATGCCGGGCCGCACCTGCTTCGACATCGCCGATGTCCTCCGCAGCGCCGAGAGCCGCACCCGCGTCGTGGTCCTTTCCGGCCACGCCCGGGACTTCCAGATCCAGATGGCGCTCCAGTCCGGCGTCAGCTCGTACGTCACAAAGGATGAGCCGCTCGAGGCCATCGTCGGCGCGATTCGCATGGTCGCCACCGGCAAGGGCTACTTCTCCCCCGGTGTCCGCGCACGATTCAGCGGCGACGCCCCGCTCTTCGGCAAGCCCGCCGGAATCAACGGCCCGCAGGTCATGACCGGCCTCTCCGCCCTCTCACTGCGCGAGCGCGAGGTTCTCATGCACTTGGCCCGCGGCCGCAGCGTTAAGGAAGTCGCCGCGGACCTCATGCTCAGCCGCAAGACCGTTGACAACCACACCCAGCGGCTCATGGCCAAGCTCGACATCCACACGCGCTCGGACCTGGTCCGCTACGCCATCCGCGAAGCGGTCGTCACGCCCTGAGCCGACGCTTCAGCCCGCGTCCATCGCGCAGCCCCGCGTCGCCCCGCGTCACTTCGCCTCCGGCTGATCCATCGGCACGACATACACGAAGAACGGCAGCGAACTGGTCCCCACGATCATCGCGCGCACGCTCACCGTCCGCTTCCCTCCGGCCGGCACAACCACACGTCCCGGCGCGGCGACATCCGCCGTTGTGCCCTTGGCCGGCACAAGCAGCGATCGCGTGTTGTCGCCCAGATCGTCCTTCCGCCATCCGCCGGCCCACTGCACGTTCACATCCCGCGTCCGCAGGTCCTCGCGGGTCAGCGGCGACTCGCCCGAGTGCACCTGCCACGCAAGCCCGACGTCCGCATCCTGCTTGCCGAACCGGATGTCCACGCTCCGCTCGATCGCGCTCGGATTGATCAGCGTGAACGTGAGCAGATACTCAACCTGATAGTTGCCCACCGTGTCGGCGTGCACATAACCGGGGTGCAGCAGCATGTCCGCCGTCTGCCGGGCCTGCGGGCACGACACCGTCTGCACCGCCGGCGCGGCCATCAGGAACGCAACGCCGCTCACCGCGCCGACCGCGCGCTTGCGGGCCTCGCTCGCCACCGTAATCGGGTCGCGCTCCCCGCGATGAAAGTCGGGATCGCGATGCGCCGGCGCGTCGCCGGCGTTCTGCTCCGCCGGGAGCCCCGCCGAGCCGCGCAGATCCGCCGCGTTGAGCACGACCTCGTCGCCGCGCCACAGAAAGCTCCGCGACACACCGACGACGCGTCGCACGTGGCATGTCGGCGGCGGAATCTGCAGGTCCATGCCCCCTTCGCCCGACCACGCCCCGCGCGATGACGCCGCGAGCGCCGCCGAGTCAAAGTCGTCGCGCGCCGTCGCCGCGTCGATCGCGATCACCGAGACTTCCAACTCCGCTCGTGCGCTCTCGCCGCCGACCGGCTCGACCGCTGCACGCACCATGCCGGTGAAGAAGTCGCTCGGCGAGGAGTCGGCCTCTGCGTCCGTCTCCGTGCCGCTCGGGCCGGCCTCATCGGGCGTGCTCAGCCGTGGCGACCACGCGATGACACGCGCCGCGCCGGGCTCGATCGTCAGCGATTCGATGACCGATCGCCAATCATCGCGGAGCATCCGCGCCGTCAGCCGCGACTCAGGACCATCGGCCGCGGCCATCTTTCCGCGAGACTCGATGATCTGTCTCGGCCGGATCGTCACCGCCGATGCCCCCATGTTCCGCACCATCACCACCACGCGCCGCCGCCGCGGCTCGGTCGTTGCCGCGCCCTGCACTTCGGGCGTGGGGTTGCTCATGTGATACAGAAACACTTCGAACCCGCCGTCGATCGTCGCAAAGCCGTTGCTTCGCTGACGACGCTGAGCCTCGTTCACCGGCGTCCCGTCCTTGGCCCGGAACTCCGGCAGCGTCGCGCTGGTGCTGTACAGCACGCCGGTTGAGAGGAAAATCTCCGGCAGGTCCGAGTCCACGCGCAGCGGCACATCGCCCACGCCACCGCTGGCGCTCGCGTTCGCCACGAAGAACTCCAGCCGACCCGGCAGCAGCACGCCCGCGCACCGTGAGCACTTGTCATCGCCCGAGAGTGCCACCAGCGGCGTCGGCGCGGGCAGCGACCCCGCCATCGCGCTCGACATCAGAGCGTGACCGAATACCAGCGACAAAGCGGCGAACGGACGTTGGAAGCGAGTGCGAGCGATCTTCATGCACGATCATTGCCCGTCACGCGTGATGCCGGCCAGCGTGCTCCGGGTGGATTCGAGCACCTTCAGCGCATCGGCCACCTTCTTGCGGAACGTCGGGTCATCGGCATCGCGGAACGTGTCATCGAAGTTCCGCAGCGCCGTCGCCGCATCGGTCAGAGACTTGAGCACCTCCTGCGCCCGGGTGAATCGTGCTTCGCGAGCGTGCTTGATCGTCGTCTCCGCCGCGGCTTCGGCGGTCTTGCGCAGCGCTTTGAACTCCGCCGTCCGCTCATTGATTCGCGCCAGCGACTCATCCATCACCGCCGCGGCGAGGCTGCTGGCCGCGTCCAGTGCAATCTTGTCCAGCGACGATGTCCCCTCCAGCGTCGCGGGAGACTCGCTCGCGAACGCCCGCAGCCTGGCCCCGAGCTTCAACCGCCCGGCATCGTCGCGGCTCCGCGTGGCAGTCTCCGCCTCGGCGAGCAGTTCATCAAGTTTCGCGGCCCAGTCTTCCAGCGTGATGAGTTTGGTGAACTCGCTCATTGGTCCTCGATCCTCCTGATGATGTCCCGGATGCGGACCGCCGCGTCCGCCAGCGCATCGGTGCTGATGGCCCGGCGATCACGCATCGCCCGGACAAGGTCCGCGTGAGCCATCGCCCACGCATCGGTCGCCTGCGCCGTCGCGATCAGCAGCCGACGCGCCGCGCGCACCCGAGCCAGTTCCGCGTCGATCGGCGCCGCCGCGGCGTCGGCCTCGCGCTGCGCCGCATCGATGATCTGCGCCAGTTGCAGAGCCCGGGCCGTCGCCTCGTCGTTGCCCTGCGCAAGCCCCGAGACCGTCCGCTCGCGCGCGGCACGCGCCGCGGCGATCGTGTCCATCGCGCTGGTCGTCTCGCGCAGGCGCTCTGTCAGAAAGTGCTCCTCGGCGCCGTTCAGAAACATCGCCAGATCCGCCGCGTCCGAACCCGGGCCAGACCCCGCGCCAGGCCCAGCTCCGCCCGCCGCCGCGTCAGCGCTGATGCTCCGGCCCAGCCTCGCGGCGACCAGTTGCACCACCGGATCGACGCGCTCCAGCGCTTCGCGAAGGTCGCGTGCCGCGCGGGCCTGCTGCAGTTGCGTGACCACCAGCGTCGCGATATCCGTCGCGATCCCCACCGCCGCCGACGATCCCATCGGCAGCAGGCCGGACTCGCCTGCCAGCCGCTCGACACTCGCCGCGAGAGCCTCGGCATCCCGCCGCGCGTTGCCGAAGTTCGCCGTGATCTCCGCCAGCGCATCGGCGTAGCGTGCCATCGCGTTCATCGTCGCGACGCGCTCGCCCCAGTTCTTCGCGAATGTGCTCGCGGCCTCATCGCCGCGCGCCCCGCGGATGATCGGCACCGTCGCCTCGCCCACGCCGCGGGTCGCCAGCGCCAGTTCGCCCGATGCTGACGCGAAACCCGACACATCCGGCAGCGGCGCACACCCCGCAAGCAGCACCAGCCATGTGCCGACCGCCAATCCCGCCGAGCGCACCGCACGCGACCGCATTCGCAGAGAAGTGAACGAGTGGATCATCGACCGTGCCTCTCGTGCGTGGCGTGTCATCGCGTGGTCTCCTCATCGGCATCGCGAGCCGAGCATGCCTCCGGCAAACACGCGCGATGGCGCGCGCAAAGTCGGCATCGCCCGCCTGCATCCTCGCGGCGAGCGGTCGCAGTGTACCGCGCACGCGCCCTCACGCTCGGCAGCGCGTCGATCCACGACCCCGCTCCACAAACACGCTCACGCCGCGGAAATCTCGGCCGCCGCCCCGCTCACTTGGACCGGGCCACCGGCACCAATTGTGAAGATCCGAACTTCTTCACCGCCGCCTGCAGGTCGCTCCGCGTCGGCGTGCTCGCCAGCGACAGCGGCGCGTCGTTGGCCGCGAGCCATCCTTCCACCAGCGTCGCGAACTGATCGTCGCTGAGCTCCGCGAACTTCGGCACGGGGTTGGCCTCGCGATCCGCCACGCGGAGCCGCACGAGTTTGTCCAGCCCCTCCTGCGCGCTGCGCGTCAGCAGGTCCGACATCGTCTTGAAGTCCTCCGGGTCCGCGCCGCTGTGCCGCGCCTCGAGGTACGACTTGAGCCGCGGCCGGAAGTCGCGCATCGCCCGCTCCCGCCGCGTGCGGACGTCCATCTCCTTGACATACATGATCACGACCATCCCCGCCGTCGGGTACACCAGTTCTCCCGCGCGCTCCGCCAGCCCCTCCATCCGCGTGACCTTGCCCGACGCCACGTCTTTCTCAAGGTCGATCATCGCGTTCTCGAGCGTCCGCATCAGGCTCGCGACGATCCGCCACTCGTTGATCGTCTCGGGCAGGTACCGGTCCACGCCCGGAATGTTCAGCGGCAGCACAAGGTACCACTTGCCCTTGTCAAGCTTCATCGTCACCGGCACCGGCAGCGGCTTGCCGTCGAGCAGCACCGCGCTGGTCTCGTCATCGATGCTCTCGGCCGTCAGTCGCGCCGCGTTCTTGTCCAGCCAGCCGAATGGATCGGCGAAAATGAACTGAAAGTTCTCCTCGAATGCCTCCTGCTGGCGACGGCGGTCTTCCGGGCTGGCCGCCGGTCCGCCCGTCGGCGGCGCCGCGACGCCCCGTGATGCCAGGTCGCGCATCGCCTGCTGGTTGGCCTCATCCCCCGCGGCGGCCTCGACGCTCGCTCGGATCTTGGCCACCTCCTCGGGGAACTTGGCCGCGACGGTCGTCGCGAGTTTCTGCATCGAGTCGAGCAGCTTGCCGAGGCGATTGAGCACCGCCCGCATCTCGCGCGAGTCGGCGTAGATGAGCGTGGTGATCTTGCCCGGCTCGCCGTTGCGGACCATCAGGGCCGCGGTGCGGAGCAGTTCATCGGGCTTGGCCTGGCTGTACCCCTTGTCGTTGTCGCTGTCCGAGCAGCCCGGCAGGCTCAGCACCGACACCGCCAGCACCGCCAGCACCACCGTGTGCATCGCCGATCGCTTCCACGCGGCGAAGATCCCGCGAGCAGTATCCACGGGGCGGCCAACCAGAGCATCAACGGTGCGTGCGTTCATGTTCCTTCTTACCGGGTTCCCCCGTTCCGGGCTGCGGAATGAAAACGCCCCCGCCACGGGGCGGGGGCGCTGGGGGGGCTGGGGGGTGCTGGGGGTGGCCGGGGTGCGCTGGCATGCACGTGGATGCCCGACTCCGGACCGGGGCGATCACTTGACGAACAGCAGGTCGCGGTACGTCGGCATGGGCCACAGTTCATCGGCGATCAGCGACTCGAGCTCGTCGCCCGCGGCTCGCACATCGGCCATCAGCGGCTTGACCTTGTTCCGCAGGTACTGGGCGTGCTTGAGCGGATCGGCGTCGTGGTGGCCCAGGGCCTCCTCCAGCGAGTTGACGCTCCGCGCAAACCGCGTGACCAGCGCGACAAAGTCCTCCAGCTGCTCGCGCTGCTCCTCGCAGTCGACATCCGCGGCCTGCACCGCGGCGATGCTCTCGGCCAGGCGGCGCTGGTGCTGCTGGGCCGCCGGGAGGATCAGCGTGCGCGACATCGCGACCATCGTGTCGGCCTCGATGGCGACCTGCTTGCAGTACTTCTCGAGATAGATCACGCAGCGGGCCTCGGTCTCCACCCGGCTGAGGATCTTGTACTTGCTCAGCAGGTCCAGGCACTTCTTGCTCCGCAGCACGGGCAGGGCCTCGACGCTGTCGCGCAGGTGCGGCAGGCCGCGGCTCTCGGCCTCATTGTGCCAGGCCTCGCTGTAGCCGTCGCCGTTGAAGATCACGCGCTTGTGCTGCTTGATGATCTTCCGCAGCAGGTCACGCACCGCCGCCTCGAGCTTCTGCGGCGTGGGGGTCTTGCCGATGGCCTTCTCCAACTGCGTCGCGACGTAGTCCAGGCTCTCGGCGACCGCCGCGTTGAGGATCGTGTTGGGCCACGCGCTGGACTGGCTGCTGCCGACGGCGCGGAACTCGAACTTGTTGCCCGTGAACGCGAACGGGCTCGTGCGGTTGCGGTCGCCCGAGTCCCGCGGCAGCTGCGGCAGCGTGCGGGAGCCCAGGTCCAGCTTGCCGCCCTTGAGCGTGCGGCTGGTCTTGCCCGTCTCGATCTGCTCCATGATGTCCGTGAGCATCGTGCCCAGGAAGATCGAGATGATCGCCGGCGGGGCCTCGTTGGCCCCCAGGCGGTGGTCGTTGCTGGCGCTGGCGATCGACGCACGCAGGATGTCGGCGTTGAGGTCCACCGCGCGGATCACCGCGCAGCAGAAGGTCAGGAACTGCATGTTCGTGTGCGTCTCATCGCGCGGGTCGAGCAGGTTCGTGCCGGTGTCCGTGCTCATCGACCAGTTGTTGTGCTTGCCCGAGCCGTTGATGCCCGCGAAGGGCTTCTCGTGCAGCACGCACTGGAGGCCGAAGCTCGGCGCGACGCGCTTGAGCGTCTCCATCACGACCATCTGGTGGTCGCAGGCGACGTTGGTGGTCTCGAACACCGGGGCGATCTCGTACTGCCCGGGCGCGACCTCGTTGTGGCGGGTCTTGACGGGCACGCCCACGCGGTAGAGCTCGCGCTCGACCTCGGACATGTACGCCAGCACGCGGGGGGGGATGGAGCCGAAGTAGTGATCCTCGAGCTGCTGGCCCTTGGGCGGGCGGGCGCCGAAGAGGGTGCGGTCGCAGGTGAGCAGGTCGGGGCGGGCGAAGTACAGCGAGCGGTCGACCAGGAAGTACTCCTGCTCGGGGCCGAGGGTCGAGATGATCCGGGTCACGCCCTGATCGGTCCCGAAGATCCGCAGGATGCGCATGGCCTGAGCGCTCAGGGCGTCCATCGAGCGGAGCAGCGGCGTCTTGACGTCCAGCGCCTCGCCCGTCCACGACACGAAGGCGGTGGGGATGCACAGCGTGACCGTGTTGCCCGCGCGGGTCAGGAACACGGGGCTGGTGCAGTCCCACGCGGTGTACCCGCGCGCCTCGAAGGTCGCGCGGATGCCGCCGGAGGGGAAGCTCGATGCATCGGGCTCGCCCTGGGTCAGGGCCGAGCCGGAGAACTGCATGAGGAACACGCCGGAGGAGTCGGGCGTGACGAACGAGTCGTGCTTCTCGGCGGTCAGGCCGGTGAGCGGCTGGAACCAGTGGGTGTAGTGTGTGGCCCCGCGTTCGATGGCCCAGTCCTTCATCGCCGCGGCGACGATGTCGGCGATCTCCGGCTGGAGCCGCTCGCCCTTCTTGATGGTGAGCATGAGGCTCTTGAAGACATCCTTGGGCAGCCGCTCGCGCATGACGCGCTCGCTGAAGACATCCTCGCAGAAGATCTGATCGATGCTCTCGCCGGCGGGCTGCTGCCGCAACTGCTCGACACTCCAGGCGGTGGCGGCGGCAACGGCATCGTGACGGGGCGACTTGGGCAGACTCATGGGGGCTCCAGAAAAGTGGCCAAAGGGCAAAGCGGCAAAGGG
Source organism: Phycisphaeraceae bacterium (assembly GCA_021297895.1). Lineage (GTDB taxonomy): Bacteria > Planctomycetota > Phycisphaerae > Phycisphaerales > UBA1924 > JAJTHN01. Next base: position 23,431 of record JAJTHN010000052.1, read on the forward strand.
CAGAACGGCACGCGGCGACCGCGGTCAGACGACCCGCGACCACCGGCCGCCCGCACCGCCCGGCGATCGGCGGGGCAAGCGTACCCGCCCCCCGCGGCAGATGGCAAAGGGTGCCTCTGGATGGTGGGGGGCGCCACAAAGTCGAAAGTCCACAACAAACAGCTCCTCCCCCGCTCAGCGGGGGAGGTGGCGAGTCTTCGAGCCGGAGGGGGCGGCGGGGGTGGTGGGACAGTGGCACAGTGGCAGAGTGGCAGAGTGGCGCAGAAACAGAGACAGAAAGCTCCTCCCCCGTTCTCTCAGGCACCTCCCCCGGTTCCTACCGGGGGAGGTGCCGCGTCTTCGCGGCGGAGGGGGCGTCCCCCGCCCGTTCAATCCACAAACCTGCCAAACCCCCAACCCCCCGCCGCCCCCTCCGCTTTGAACTTTTCCCCGTTTGAAATTTGAACTTTCGCGGCGTTTCGCCGCGCGTTCCCCGCAGTTGGACGCCACTTCCCGCCGCGTTCGCGGAACATTGGCATTTTCGGGAGGGGCGTACGGAACAAATTGCAGGCCAGCAGAAGACTTCTGCTGGCCTGCAGAAGAGTTCTGCTGGCTCCCCGAAGACTTCTGCTGGCCTGCAAATGTGTTCTGCTGGCCTCCCGGAGCGTTCTGCTGCCCTGCAAAAGTCTTCTGCTGGCCTCCCGAAGACTTCTGCGGGCCTGCAAAAGTGTTCTGCTGGCCCGCAGAAGACATCTGCGGCGGTGCCGGAGCCGCCGTCCGGCCCTCGGCAACCGTCGCCGCGGTAGGGGCCATGATCATTTTCACCCGCGGGTATCCCAATTTTGGGATATTGACTCCGCCACCATCCTCGGCAAACTTCCCGCTTGGCGCGCATCGCGCTCCGGGAGAAAGCCATGTCGATCGTTCGATTCTGTTCGGCTGTTGTCGGTGGTTCGATCCGGGCCTGTCGGCGGGTGGCCCGCTCTGGGGAACGTGGCCAGGCCCTTCATCAGGCCGCTCGTGTGGCGCGGCTGTCCGCCGCGGCGCTGGCGGTCGCTCTGGGCGTTGGCGCAGCACCCGCGGCGGGGCAGACGAGCGAGACGTTCTACGAGCCGTACTTTACTTCCTTCGATTCAACCAGCGGGGCCTTCGGCCGGCGATGCGACCTGAACATCGGCGGCCCCCACAACTGCGTCTTCTGGGGCGGGGCCAGTGGGTTCGCCACGGCCGAGTACGAGTATCGCATCAGTAACTTCGTCGCCAGCTGTGGCGCATCGACATTCAGTGCTGTCGCACAAATCGGCGGCTGGCAGAGTCAGGGTGACTACGCCATCGTGTACTTCATGTTCCTGGATTCCAACCGAAACCAGACGGGCCTCGTCCAACTCGGCCCCGTGACCCCCGCCGAGCGCGGAAACCAGACGCGGCTGCTCTGGCGCTCCGCCTCCGGCGTCGTCCCCGCCAACACGGTCTTCGTCCGCCTGAGAATGGAAATGCACCGCGTCTCCGGCACGAACAACGACGGCTACATCGGCGACACGGAAATCACGATCAACACGCCGAACATCGACACGTTCGATCCGGAAAACGGTGCGATCCGAATCCGCAACGTCGGCGGCGAGGTTCAACTGACTCTTGGAACGCATCCCGGCTACACCCCGCCGTCGGTGATGTGGACCAGCCCCAGCCGCGGCGTGCTCCAGGACGGCACATACCCCGACGGCCTGTTCGTCTCCGGTGCGACCACGCAGACGCTCACGCTGGGCAACTTGCAGCGCATCGACAGCGGCACCTATCAAGCCCGGACGGAAACCGCGGCCTGCTCCCGAACCACATTTTTCTCCGTGGACGTCGGTTGCGTATCCGGCCCGCTCCAAATGGCCGGAAGCGCGGTGAGCTCGCCGCCGCCGGTCCAGCGTGGCGGGCTTGTGGAACTGAGTGTGGAAGGCGACAGTGCGGTCGCGGTCGTTGCCGAGGACGAGTTTGGCAGAGTTCTCAATCTCTCGCTCTTTCGTCGTCGTACCGATGCCTGGGGTCTGCCTTGGTGGGATCTTGAAGCTCAACAGTCGGTCACGGGCAATGTTGGAGGGAGCTTCGAGGTTGCGGCTAACGGATCGACCATCGCGTATCCGACCAACGGCCCGACTGGCATCGAGACGCAGCTCTACGGGTTGACGCCGCAGGGCACCCTCGGACCGCTTGGCACGATCCAGTGGCCGCCAGCCGCCCCTGATTCATCGGGATATTACGTCTACGCTCTTGGTGATGGCGTGATCGCTGCAAGTTCTGGGCCAAATATTGCCTTCGCCAGCCGGGGTCAAAACGGATGGAGCGTTACCGAGACCATGCACGCCACGGACTTCGTTCCTGAAGCCGATTTTGCTAGCGTGATATCAATTGTCGGCGACAAAATGCTGCTTGTTACTTATGACTATGCAGTGTTTACTCCACATCCTTTTCGCTGGTTCGGTATCATCCGTCACGCCTCGGGACGATGGTCAACCGGAATGCGGTACGAGCTTGATGTCTACGAACCGCAGGTGGTTTCCGGCGGATCGACCGTCGAGGTGATCGACGTATTCGGCGGTAATCAACTGTGGTCACTTTCGTCCACGGGGTGGGTCAACGAGGGTCGGGTCCTGGGCTCATCGTGGTCGAACTCGATTGGAGGCTACCCGGTTCGTGCTCCCGGAAGTCTTCTCTCATGGGAGCGGCAGTCTGGAATCCCGCACCTCCTTCGACGCACGCGGACCCCGGCAGGGTGGAGCCTGATCGGCATCAGTCCATTCGGCGACCGGAGCTCGTCAGCGCTGTCTTCTTGGGCGTCCATTGATTCCCAGACTGCCGTCTTTGCGGATCGATTGCCCAGTCGATCTGTCGTGTTCACGGCCTACAACCACACCGACCCCATCGCACGCCAACTGCCCGAGTTCATCCCCGAGTCCCAGACCGGCTACCCGGGCGTGACCTTCATCCGCTTCACCACATCATCGCCCGATCCGGCGCGCTACACCTGGCGCTTCCGCGGCCAGCCGATCACGGGGCCATCGCTCCCGCCGCCCAACGAGCACGTCGCCGCGACACCGAGTTCCAGCAGCACAGGCGTCTTCCTCAGCCTGGCGACCAACGGCACGCCGATCACCGCGGCCGACATCACCCTGGCCGTGCTCGATCCGTGCAGCAACGCAACCTTCGAGTACCCGTGCGCCAACTCCGAACTCGAGCCCAACGACTTCCTCGATGCGCCATCGATCCCCCTGTCCTCCGGCCAGAGCATCATCGGCACCAGTTACGGCGCCACCTCCGACGGCTCGCCGTTCAGCCGCGACTATCTCGGCATCCTTGCGACCCCCGCCACCTCCTCCCCCGCCTCCCCCGCATGGCAATTCAGCCCCGATACGCCGATCATCACCCGCCACCGCTTCAGCGTCCGCGCCGCCGAGCCGACGCTCGGCAACCCGCCGCGGTTCTCGGTTGATCTCCGCGGCCACGGTGCCAGCAACGGCGTCGTCAACACCTCCACCGCGGTCCCCATCCAGGTCGATGTACCCCCCGCTCCCGAGATCGAACGCATCATCACCACCGTGCAGTGGTACGGCCTGGGTCCCGATCCGGCCCGCATGGATGTCCGCATCGCCGCCAAGCCCGACTCGCCGCAGGGCCAGTACATCGGCACGCTCCAGAGCGAGCGCGTTCGGCCCGCGAGCCTGCCGTGGCCCTTCAGCGCCGGGCCGATGACCTTCACCACGAACATCGATGCCTCGCTGATCGACACGGCGATGTGGCTCTACGACCAGGACCTGCGACCGATCCCGGGCCTGGGGAACGATGACACGCCAACCGGGCCCAACACGGGTTTCTTCGGCGCGACGATCTCCGCCACGCTGCGCCCCGGGCGGTACTACCTGGCGCTGAGCCTGTTCCCGCTCAGCACTCCCGAGCCGCTGCCAAGTGGCAGCATCGTCGGCGGCAGCGTCACGGCCACGCCGAATGTCGCGGTCTCCGGCAGCAGCCTCGAGCGCACCAATGTCACCCTCCGCGTGCAGAGCTCGGGCCGACAGGTCGAGTTCGCCAACGCACCCGGCGGCAGCGCCCCGGCGTCGATCGACTTCCCCTGCCGGTTCATCGACCGAAACGAGATCCTGTGGATCGAGGTCAACGTCGGCTGGCCCGTGTCCGACTGTGCCGCGGCCGACATCGCCGACACCGACGCCGGCACCGTGTTCACCGGCTCCGGCCCGGACAACATCATCGACAACGGCGACTTCACCGCCTTCTTCACCGCGTTCTTCACCGATCCCGCCGACCCGGCGCACCTGGTCGCCGACATCGCCGACACCGATGCCCAGTACCCGCCCGTCGGCTTCCGCGACGGCGTGGTCGACAACGGCGACTTCACGGCTTTCTTCGCGTCGTTCTTCTCCGGCGGTTGCGCCAACTGAGCAACCCGCACGCCCCGCTGTTCAGCATCCACCACACGTCTCGCACCGCCCGCGAGCACCCGTCAGGCCCGCCACACTTGGAGGTTTCATGCGTTCACGCCCCAGCGCCACTTCGGTCCCGGTTCTCCCCGCGTCGTTGATCTTCGCCATCGGCACGCTCAGTGCCCTGAGCGGACGAGAGGGCCTCGCGCTCGCACAGGACCTGCCCGGCGCACAACAGGCGGCCCAGCAGGACCCCCAACTGGACCCCCAACTGGCCCCCCAACTGGACCCCCAGCAGGCGCTCCAGAGCATCCATCCGCTCCGCGCGGCGGACCTCGGCGGCCGCCCGTACGGCCTCGGCGCGATCATCATCCGCATCGCCCCGGGCGGCGGGCTCGCCGCGGCCGAACTCGAGAAGCTCGCTGTCGCCGCGGGCGGCCTGACCGTCGTCCCGCTGTTGCCCGAGGCCGGCCTCCACGCGATCAAGGTCATCGAGGGTGATGAGCAGGCCGTGCGTCTGCGGCTGATCGAGCAGGCTGGCAGCGCCGCCGCCCGCGCACGCGAAGGCATGCCCGCCGCACCCGCCGCACCCGCCGCCGCCCCCGCCCCGGCCGCGCAGGCCCTCGACGGCCCCATCCTCAGCGCCGATCTGAACTGGCTGCTTCGCCCGACGGGCATGCGCCGGCAGGACCAGCCGACGCCGCCGGCGCCGGTATCGCCGAGTTCATCGCCGCCCAGCGGCCCGATCTCCCCGCCCGCGCCGCTGAACCCGCAGGGTCAGGTCACGCCATGGGGCGTGCAGGCGGTGGGCGCGCCGACGTACTGGGCCGCACTGGGCGCGAGCGGCCGCGGCGCCGGCGTGCGCGTCGCCGTGCTCGACACCGGGCTTGATGTCGGCCACCCGGACCTGCCCGCGCCGATCATCGGGCGCAACTACGACCCTGCCCGCTCCGCATCGAACATCTCCGACCACAGTGGCCACGGCACGCACGTCGCGGGCACCATCCTCGCCCGCGACAACGGCATCGGCGTCGTCGGCGTCGCGCCCCTGGCCAGCCTGCTGGTCTATCGCGTGTGCTACGTCATCAGCAACCAGACCGCCTGCCCGCAGTCGGCGATCATCAGCGCGCTCGGCGCCGCGACCAACGACGGGGCCAAGGTCTTCAACCTCTCCCTCGGCGGCGCCGGCGGCAGCGCCGATGATCCGATGTGCGAGGCGGTGATGCACGCCACGGGCGACCATCGCGTCGTGGTCGTCTCCGCGGGCAACGATGCGCTGATCGGCAACCCGGTCAACTACCCCGCCGCGTGTCCGTTCGCCGTCAGCGTCGCCGCGCTGAACGTGAACCTGACCCGCGCCGACTTCTCGACGTTCAACGACTTTGTTGACATCGCCGCGCCGGGTGTGTCGGTGTTCTCGACCTATCCGCGGGCGCTCTGGTCGCCGGGATATGACGATCTGCAGGGCACAAGCATGGCCGCGCCGCACGTCGCGGGCGTCGCCGCCCTGCTCATGGGCCACTTCGGCCACCACCCGCGCCCGAACCCCACGCGCTTTGCGATGCTCAACGGCGCACTGGACCTGGGCCCGACCGGCCGCGATGACTTCTTCGGCAGCGGCCTGGTCCGCAGCGCCGAGTCCGCCGGCTTCCGCGCCCAGCGAAGCGACGTGAACATCGAGCGGACGCGGTTCGAGGTGCTGGATGTCAATCGAGACTATCTGAACCTCGCCAGTGGTGACTTCGCCCAAACTACGGTCAACAGCCCTGTGACCAACAACTGGGGCGATGTTGTTGCGTTCGCGACTGGTTCCCAGCTGCACCGACCTCTTGAGCAACAGCCGTACCGAACTGATGTCTCTGGCGTCTTCATCATGGAGGCCGGCGAACCGAAGGACTCGCCCGATCACAGGATCGCGCGCAACGGCCCGGTGCTCCTGATGGGCGGCAATGACGACCGATTGGCCGATTGGACGAACGACTACGGGCAACCGCTCGCGACCTCGGCCAACGAGGTCATCATCCTCGGCCTTGCCGATGGAACAGACCGCCTGAGCCAGCGCGATGTTCTGCTCGGAGTTTTCCTTCGACTTGCGCCCTCTGCGGAGGGTGGACGTGATGGCTTTCCGCACGATGCGAATGGCCCGTGGTGGGACAACTACGCCCACCGAGGGCTCGTGCGCATTCGCCTCGACACGCGGTTCTACGAACCCGGCCTTGACGGGCGGAGGGAAACGGTCGTCATGACCGGAGATTCCGTTCCGCCGAGCACGCCGGGGGATCCCGAGCAGCGCCGGCTTCTGCTGCTCGACACCGGGACTGCTCGAATGAACAACCGCGGCCACGTCATCTACGTCGGCGAATTCGGTGACCCGATGACAAGGCCGTACACGTCCGACATGATCTCCAGCCCACTCTACGGCCGCGGGCTCTTCTACAACAAGGGGCAAGCACGACAGAACACGCTCCTTGCCGTCGCGCAGCAGACGCCGCCGACACCCGGCGACGGGGCACCGCTCTGGATCGGCGATCGATCAGCCCAGTTCAACGCGCCCGCGTTCAATGACCGCGGCGACATCGCCCTCAACACACGCGGCCAGTATCCCGATGGCACATCCGCCAACGCCGTGTGGTTCGGCCGCCGGTTGAGCTCCAGTCCGGTGCGGTATCAGTGGACGCGTGTGGCAGCGGCCAATACGCCCGTGCCGACAGAGCCCGGTGATGAACTTTGGGGTGAGCACCGAGTATTCGCGTTTTCGAACGACAGTTCCCAGGCCCAGCTCGACGCCAGCGGCCGCGTGCTATTCGATGCATGGATCAGGATCGGGGAGCAGAACTCCGCAACCTACCGCGCGACCTATACGTGGACTCCGGAAGGCGGCCTGCGTCGGCTGTACCGCTCGGGATGGCTCACAGAGTTGTACCCGCCAGCGCCGGGGTTCCCCGCGATCGCGGATGCGAGAATCGCACTGGGCGATTGGCCGTCCCTTTCTTGGTCGGGAAGCTGGCTTCAAAACTCTGTCGCCGGCACCGCAGCGATCGCCCCGCTTCTCATTCTGGGCGAAAGGCCGCAGGAGATGTCAAGCACCGCCTCCGGCGTCTTCGTCGGCGAAGAGCGTCTGGACCGCTTGGTGACGTGGCTCCCGGCCGGGCAGGTGCCACTCAACCAAGTACCTTATGGTGCCGCAGCTCGATGGCCCGGCATTCCGCCCCAGTCTTGGGGTTTGCTCGGCGCTCCCTACACGCTCAACGCCCTAGGCCAAGTCTCTTACCTAGGCTATTTCGACACGCGGCCTGACAACCAGTATCAGATCGACCTCACCGCGTGGTTCACCACCAATGCTCGCGGCCAGCCCGTGAACATCACACCACCGGTCGCCCTTTCGACCTCGGGGATTTTCGGTCTCCCTCCGTACGCACACGAGGTAAGTTACTTTCAAAACAACCTTGCCGACATCCGCGGCAACGGCGAGGACGGTCGTCCACGAATGGTCAACAATCGCGGACAGGTCATCGGCACCGTCACTATGAGCGATGTCGAAACGCCGCCCGTGCCGGGCACATCGGTCCCCGGGAGCCACTACGTCCTCCGCACCACCGTCGACGGCGACACCCCCGACGGCATCCGCTGCAGCATCATCAGCGTCTCGACCGATGACACGCTCCGCTTCGAGCCCGAGGCCGAGCCCCCGTTCGGCGGGGCCAACCCCGCCATCAACGCCGTGCTCGAGCCGGGGGAGGAGGTCCGCGTTCGATTCGCCTTCTCCTCCGTCGGAACCTTCAACTTCACCAACGCCGTCGCCCGCATCGTCCCGGACTCGCCCGGTGTCAAGATCTGGCGACTGGCCGACCCCCGTCCGCCCGCCGTCCAGCCCGGTCAGGTCGTCATGCCCGTCGGAGATATCCGCGTCATCGCACCGGTGTTCCTGCCCGAGACCTTCTGGCTGAGCCTCCCCGCCGATGCGGTCTGCGGCGAGCCGGTCCGCCTGCGCGTTCGCATCGAGTGCGATCAGGGTTCGTTCGAGATGCCCGTGGACATTCCCACCGGCCAGCGGTTCCTCCTCGCCCGCACCACCGAGTCGCGCTCCGGCCCCATGGTCTTCGGCGGGTGGACCTCCAGCGGCGATGATGACCAGAACTTCGTCCCTCGCGTCACGCGCTTCACGCTGGCCAACTTCACGCCCGATCTGGCCGCGCCGGGCTCGACGGTGCTGGTCGAAGATGTCAATGTCCGCTTCGGCAACACCGCCTTCGATGGCATCTGCTGGTCCGGCGTCGCCGGCCTCTCCGCCGGTCGGCTCGGCAACCTCCGCATCAACCTTGTTCACCCCGACGGCACCATCGTGCGCCTGCTCGATCGGCCCGGTTTCAGTGGCAACGAGGTCGGCCGCAGCGCCCGCACCGGCCTCTGCAACATGACCTTCGATGACTCGGCACAGACCGTCTACAACACCTTCGCCGACGTCTGGTCCCTGACGCCGCTCACGGGATCGTGGAAGCCCGCCGATGCGCTTTCCACGCTCATCGGCCGACCGGTCAACGGTCCCTGGCAACTTGAGATTCAGGATGACTCGGGCATGCTCACCGGCAGGCTCCGCGATGTCTCGCTCATCATCCGCACCAGCACCAGCGTCTGCGGCCAGGTCGCCTGCGGTCCGGCCGACATCGCCAACACCGACGGCCAGGCCGCCTCCGCCGGCGGCGGGCCCGATGGCGCGGTCGACAACGGCGACTTCACCGCCTTCTTCGTCTCGTTCTTCGCCGACCCCGCCGACCCCGCTCGCCTCGATGCCGATATCGCCACCACCGACGGCGACCCGGGTGCCGATGGCGCCGTGGATAACGGCGACTTCTCCGCGTTCTTCATCGCATTCTTCGGCGGTGGCTGCGGGCAGTAACTCACACCGTCCACCGGTCCAGCACCGACTTTGATGGATCCCTCAACAGTGAGAACCAAATCGTCAAGTGCCCCGGGGCCGCGCGGTGCGCGGCCCCGATTTCACTCTTCGCCACCACACCATCAAGGAGCGAGCGTTGGCGAAGCGCCGAAGATCCGTTGGGCAAGGTCGTCGCTCTCGCGCAAGGCCTGTTCGAAGTCAACCTGAACAGCCTTGAATCTCGCCACCTCGCTCGCCGGTGCTCGCGAACCGAAGCGAACACCTTGGTCTGTGATCGCCCAATCACCGTCGCAGCGAAGGAGAATCCGGATTCGCTCGGAGCTGAGGTCGAGCAGGCGGCGCTCGTTGGCGCGGAGAAGTCGAAAGTCGGCGAGCTGCTTGCTCTTGCCGACATCGCGGATCAGCTCACTCGCGAATGCGTCCGGGATGCCGCGAGCCCGGGCTCTGATCTTGAGGTCCTGTTCAACATTCGCAACCATCTCATCGATCGCCACATTGAGTTGCTTGACCTCGACCGCCATCTGAAGCAGTCTTCGGAGCTGGTCGGGATCATTGGTCGCCTCCGGAACCCAGATGCCCCCGTCCTTGGCGGCGGAGGCGAGGCCGCTGTATTCCTTGCTCCGCTCGAGAAGTGATCGGAGCCAAAGCGAGAGGATCTCGATCCACGCCTGCCCAGTTCCGCGGACGGACGTTCCGAGTTGCTCGAAGGACTCGACAACCTGATCGGCCAGGTCTGCGCGAAGCGGTGCGTCCTCACCCCTGAGAACTGACTCGTGCTGGGCCTTGATGATCTGCTGCGACGCGACACGGAGCGAACGCATGGCCGATGCTCGCGTAGCAGAATCTCTGGCTGCCGACACGCCGCCGATGCCCATCAGCGTGACCGCCACCAAGGCCCCGATGAGCGCACCGACTTGGGATCGGAGCCCGATCAGATACCCGACGAAGGTAAAGACCGCGATCCACCCGACGAGTCCGAGCAACGCCGCGGTGATTCGACGAATTCCGCCGGGCGCGGTCAGCGCTCCAGTGAAAGTCGCGATAACGATGAGTACCGCGACCAGGACGCACACAAAGACGCCGACGGAAACCAATGCCCAGTTCCGACGAGCAAAGGAGCGTTGAGGGGGCGAAATCGCTCGCACATTCGAGGTTGCGGGTTCGGTGAGCATCGGGGTGCGTCCTGGAGTAGGTCTTCTGCCGCGAGATCCGGAGGTGAGCCGTCGGTGCAGCGTGTGCCGGTGTGCATTCAACTCGACGAGAAGTTCTTTCGAGTGGTCAAGGAGCCGCCGAGGGGGGCGTCAGCGCCTGTTCAAGAATCGCTCGCTGCTCCGCGGAGGCTGCGTTGATTTCATCGGCCGCGGCGTCAAAGCGTGTGACATCGGTGATCGGCACATCCTTGGAGAAAGCAACCACTCCATCAGTGGCGGTCCATCGTCCCCAGTTGGCGCGGAGCACATCGATGCGGGCAATAGACGCCTCGAAGATCCGGACATCGCACTCACGAAGCTTCAGAAGCGTCTCGATCCTCGCGCCTCGAAGAAACGCCGCGACTCTCGGACCCGCGGCATCGTCGGTCAGGCCCTTGAGCCTCGCCTGGTGCATCACAGATGCTTCGGCCGCTCGGAGCACAATCCTCATTCGCAGGCATGCCTGGAACGCGTCGTTCACCAGATCGCGGAGACGAGTGAGATCTTCCCGAGTCAGCTTCTCGGGGCTGTGCATTCCTGCATCGATCGCCCCGCTGGTTGCCGCGGAGAGCTGGGCGGCGACCTGAGACATGCTCTCGGTAAACTGCACCGCCGCCTCCAACACGATTCGGTCGTCGCCGCTATGCGACTTCGCCAGCCGAGCCGCAGTCGTCTGCATTCGTTGAACCAGATCCGCGGGATCTTCCACGACGCGGCCGGCCGTGAGGTTGGCGAGCTGCACTTCGCGGAATTCCGTTCGAAGGGCGTCGAGCGTGCGGCGGGCCTCATCTTGCTCCGAAAGCCGACGGGCCCCCAAGACGTTCGCCGCCGCGAAAAGGGAAGCGAACAAGAGCACGCCGACGAGCACTCCGGTTTGCGACCGTCGGCCGACAAAGTACCCGACAAGGCCGAACACAAAGATAATCGCGGTGACCGCGCCGAGCCGCTCGGTGAGTGCGACGATGCCATCGTCGTGATCGAAGGCGCCGTTGCGTATCGCCGGCACAATCACCATCACGTACACACCACTGACCGTAGCGCCTCCGATGATGAGCGTGAGTTTCCGTTTCCAGGCGGACGGCCCGACTGTCGAATTTGTGGCGGTAGTCGATCGTTCAGACCGGAAGAAATTCATCAACATTCTGAGATTGTGACATTGCGAGACCGGTGGTCAAGCCCGCTCGTGACGACCGGTGGTTCGTTCACCCCTTGGTCACCGGCGTCGCGCCCTGATGAGAGTCATCGATCTTCACGCCCCCGGCCTGAGCATGCTCAGGATCTGCGTCGGGCTCGTGCTGCTGGCCGTTGAGCGGATCTGCGGCTCATACTGGGCGTACAGCGTCTTGGCGCGCTCGACCTGCGTCGCGAACAGCGCCTTGAGGTTCACCGCCGAGAGCGTCCGGCCGCCGCTGTAGTACTGCTGCGCCACCTGTCCCATCGCGTACGTCGTCGCGAAGGTCATGATCGGTCCCGTGCCCCAGTTCACCGCCGTCTTGGCCACCGAGCCGGCCATGCCGCCGAGGAACTGCTTGGCGAGCTTGCCCAGGAACTTGCGGGCGTAGTCCTCAACCACCTGCCCCGCGACACCCACGCCGATGACCGCCAGAAACTCCTTGATCATCGCGGCCGTCATCGGGTAGCCGTTGAGTTTCGCGATCGAGTGCACCAGCTTGGTCTGCAGCGGAATGATCGCGACGCTCGCGAGCCCCTGCGGCAGAAGCTCGATCGCCGCGGTCAGGATCGCCGACCGAAGGATCATCGCGTCCGCCTCGCGCGTTCGGGCCAGGGCCTGCTCCTGCTTGGCCGCGTCTGCCGCCGCAAGCGCAGCACCCGCCGCGGCTCCCGCGGCGACCATCGGCGCCACCGGCTCACGCTCAATCGCCGTGCTCAGCGCCGGGGTCGGCTCGCTCGCCGCATCCAGCGTGATCGCGTCGAGTTCCCCGACCTCGCGCCGCGACTGCACCGCATCACGCCCGAGCGCTCGGGCAAGTTCATCCAGAAGCCCCTTCTCCGCGGCACACGTCGCGCCGTCGGCCTCGCATACCGCCAGAGCCGTCTCCCACGCCAGCGCCCGCAATTCCGGCGTGTCCAGCTTCTGCGCCTCCGCCTGCACGCTGGTCTGCTTCATCAGCACACGACGCACCGCCGCGGCGGTGCTCGGCTGCCCCGCCTGCGTCGCCAGGCCCTCGACTACATCCTTCACCGCCGCACGCTCGCTGTCGCTCTTGGCCCCATCCGCAAACGCGGCCAGAACGGCGATCGCCGTCAGCGCCGCCGCGTGATCGGGAGTCAGCCCATCGGTTGTTGCATTCGCGCCGTTGCTCATGTGCTCTCCATCCCCCTCCGCCTTGATGATCGGCCACCGCCCCGCGGCCGGCCGTCATCGCTTGCTCATCACGCCCCAACGTCCCGCCCGCAAACTCGCGCCCTTGCTTTCGGATCCCCCCGCCCCGGATTTCAATGGGGAAACGTCAGGTTCTGCCGCATCACCACCTGGCGATCCGCGCTCACGCGCCTCCGTGCCTCCGTGCGGATCACCCCACAACATCCGGCAGGTCATCCAGCCCCGCGGTCAGCACCCGCGGCCCGCTTTCGGTGACCAGCACATCGTGCTCGTAGTGGGCCGTCATGCTCCGATCCGCGCTCATCACCGGCCACCCGCCACCTTCGCTCACCGTCCGGCTCGTCCCGATCGCCAGCATCGGCTCGACCGCCACGAGCGTCCCCGGCGTGCACCGCTGCGTCGCCTCGGGCCACTCCGATGGATGCTCCGGCACAACGTTGCTCACAAACGGCGGCAGGTGCAACTTTCGCCCGTACCCATGACCACCGAGCCCGCGCACAAGGTGCAGCCCCGCCTCGTGCTCAACGATCCGCTGCACCGTCCGCGCGAAGGCGATCCAGGTGTTCTCCGGACGGATCTGCGCCACGCCCTCGCGCAGGCTGCGCTTGCCGACATCCATCAACTTCGCCACCGCCGCGCTGGGCGGGCCGAATGAGTACGTCCACGCCGCATCACCGATCCACCCGCGGTGCGTCACCCCGATGTCCACCTTCAGCAGATCACCCTCGCGCAGCGGCCGCAGCAGCGACGCCGCGGTCCCGTGCACCACGCACTCGTTGACGCTCAGGCACGCGTGGCTGGGGAACGGCGGCAGCCGCGAGACGCGATACCCCAGGAAGCACGACTTGCTCTGCCCCGCAGCAAGCGTCCGCGCGACCTCCGCATCGATCTGCGCCAGCGTCATGCCGATGCGCATCCAGCGGGCCAGATGATGATGAGCCTGCACAACCTTCTGCGCAGCGTCATACGCCGAGGCGACATCCGCCGCGCTGAGCCCGGTCCCGCCCGCCGCCACGCCCGACTTGCCCGAGGTGCCGTTCACGCCTGAGGGTAGACCGCTCCAGCACGCCCCCGGGCATCGCTGACCCCCGGGCTCTCCGGGCTCGCCAGTCGGCACCCAACAAGGTGGTCTGGTCTCGGGTTTCCTACTCCCATTGAGGCTCCTCAGGGGACCCTTCGATTTCCATTTATCGATAGGTGATTCTCGATCCGGGTCGTGCCCACCGGCGCAGAGGACGTAGGTGACCACCCCACACGTCAAGGTGACGCCGCGCCAGTCAAAACACTTGCTCGCCGAGCCCAACTCGGCGAAAACGGCCCGCCGAATACCCCAATTCATCAATCTTCAAGCCCGGTCCGAACACCGTCCGTAGTCCGCTGACAACATCATGTCAGATGTCCCCAATTTGTCAGTCAAATTCTCCCGACTTCTCCGCTTCGAACGTGGCATACTTCCTCGGCCCTGGCAACTTTGCGCAGGTCGACTCGGAGCCCAATTCATGATGCCCACCGATGACGGCCACCGTCGTGGCCCGACCTCCAATCCGATCACGCCCGAAGGAATCGCGTCGACGCCGCGACATGATCTCGGCGCCGTGCCGATCGTCCCGCTTTCGCACGCGCCGCACGGAGCCGGCGCCTCCCGAGCGCCCGTCCCACGACCCAGCCGCGCGGCTCGCCCCGGGACCCGTTCCAACGCCTCGGCCGCGGGTTGGCTCTGCCCGGCCGATGAGGTCGCCGCTTGGGCCCCGGTCGAGTTCGAGGGCTTCGGGTTCATCGCGGCCGAGCGCGGCTGCATCCGCCGTCTGACCGATGCCGTCCGCGATCTGATTCCCGCTGCCACGAACAACCCGCGAGCGCTCTCGGCTCTGGCCCGCCTGCTCTTCGGCCTCGAGCGATTGCCCTTCGCAACCCCCGGCCTGTCGGTCCGGCTGACGATCATCCAGCGTCCGTCCGCGTCGCCGAGCGCCGGCCCGACTCCCGCCCCCGCACCGATCTCCGAAAGCTGCCAGCAGACGCTCCGGATCGAGCTCAGCTCGCGGCAGTTCATCCTCACACACACTGCGCGGCCCGCGCCGATCCCCGGCCGGTCGCACCGGACCGACGCCGACGGCCTGCCATCGGTTCGGGATCACATCATCATGGTCCCGCCGACGCTTCGTCGGAGCCTGCCGCACTCCGTCGATGCGAGCTGGGCGACCACTCCGGCCTCGTGCGCGGCTTCTCGCGATGGGCGGTGGGACCGCATCGACCGCTTCACCGAGCGACTCCTGCGGGTCTGGAATCACACGCACTGCACCATGGACATCGTCGACGATCACGAAGCCTCTTCCGCTGCGATCGACTGGGACATCGATCGCGATCAGGCGCAGCACGACCCGTGGATCCGCGCCTTCGGCCATGACAACGCCCTGTGGATGCACGACCGGCCCATCCGTCTCACCCGGCCCGGCGCCAGGCCATCCTCGCCCGACGGCGAACCGGTGAACGAGGACTTCCCCGAGCCGCCGTGCAGTCCGGACTGATGCGCATCGGTCTATCCTGTCGCTCTCAACCCCCTTCCGGAGCGACACGCGATGATCCCGACGTTCACGCCCGCTAGCGACTACGTGCCCGCGCAGATCGACGCCCTGAATTGGGACGCCCTCGCGCCGCTGTTCAAGGGTCTCCTGGAGCGCGAGCTGCACTGCGCCAAGTGCATCGAGCGGCTGATCATCGACCGCAGCGAACTCGACGCCACCATCGCCGAGGCCTACACCACGCTGTACGTCACCATGACCTGCCATACGGATGATCAGGAGGTCAAGAAGAAGTACTTCGCGTTCGTCGAGAACATCGAGCCCCGCTGGAAGGAAGCCAGTTTCGAGCTCGACAAGCGGATCATCGCCAGCCCCTTCATCAAGGATCTGGATCAGAACCGCTACCGCGTTCTGCTGCGCGACATGAAGACGTCGGTCGAACTCTTCCGCACCGAGAACCTGCCGCTGGAGGCCGAGCACACCAAGATCCAGCAGAAGTATCAGGAACTCAACGGCGCGATGATGGTCACCTTCCGCGGCCAGGAGCGCACGCTCCAGCAGATGGGCGTGTTCCAGGAGGACACCGACCGCGCCACGCGCGAAGAGGCCTGGCGTCTCGTCGCCGAGCGCCGGCTCAAGGACCGTGCCGAGGGTGACACGATCTTCGACAAGCTCCTGGACCTGCGCCAGCGCATCGCCCGCAACGCCGGCTGCGCGGGCTACCGCGACTTCGCCTTCCGCCAGCGTCGCCGATATGACTACACCGTCGAGGACTGCAACCGCTTTGCGCAGGGTGTCGAGCAGCACATCGTCCCCGTGCTCCGCCGGCTCAACCGCGAACGCGCCAAGGCCCTGGGCCTCCCGGCACTGCGTCCGTGGGATCTTGCCGTGGACATCAAGGGCCGCGCTCCGCTCCGCCCGTTCGCAACGTGCGACGAAATGGTCGAGCGCACCAGCCGCATCTTCCACCGCATGGACCGTGGCCTGGGCGAGCTGTTCGACTCGATGCGTCACGGCGGATGTCTGGATCTCGACAGCCGCAAGGGCAAGGCCCCCGGCGGGTATCAGGCCTCGCGCGACCGCATCCGCATGCCGTTCATCTTCATGAACGCCGTCGGCCTGCAGCGCGACGTCGAGACGATGGTCCACGAAGCCGGCCACGCGTTCCACTCGCTGCTGAGCCGTCAGGAGCAGATCCTCTCCTACCGCTCCGATGCGCCGATCGAGTTCTGCGAGGTCGCGTCCATGACGATGGAACTCACGGCGCACCCGTTCCTCGATGAGTTCTACTCCAAGCCCGATGCCGACCGCGCCCGCCGCGTGCATCTCGAGCAACTGGCCACGCTCCTGCCGTGGATCGCCACGATCGACCAGTTCCAGCACTGGCTGTACACGAACGTGGGCCATACCCAGCAGCAGCGCACCGACGCGTGGCTGGAACTCCGCCGGCGCTTCGGCCCCGAGGTCGACTGGTCCGGCACCAGTGGCACGCTGAACCTCGCAGAGGCCCGCGCCGCCGAGTGGCAGCGGCAGCTCCATCTCTTCACCTCGCCGTTCTACTACATCGAGTACGGCATCGCCCAGCTCGGCGCGTTGCAGTTGTACTCCATCTACCGCACGGACCCCGCCAAGGCGATCACTGGCTACAAGTCCGCCCTCGCCCTCGGCGGCAGCCGCCCGCTGCCGGATCTCTTCCGCGCCGCCGGGCTGGACTTTGACTTCTCCCCCGAGCGCATCCGCAAGACGTGGTCCGCCGTCGAGGAAGAACTCGCCTCGCTCCCGGCCTGAAGCGCCGCCGATCTCCCGCTCCAGCACCGCGATGCTCGAACTCCGCAATCTCCGCAAACGCTTCGGCTCGTTGACCGCGGTCGACGGGCTGTCGCTCGCGCTGCGCCCCGGTGAGGTCTTCGGACTCCTCGGCCCAAACGGCGCCGGCAAGAGCACAACGATCTCCATGATGGTCGGCCTGCTCGAGCCCGATGAAGGCTCCGTCGTCCTTCATCACGACAACCGCGAGCACTCCCCGCAGCACGCGCACGTCCGCGCGATGCTCGGTCTGGCCCCGCAGAGCCTGGCGATCTACGACGAGCTTTCCGCCATCGAGAACCTGCGTTTCTTCGCGAACCTCTACGGCATCCGCGGCCGCGACGCCATCACACGCGCCCAGAACGCCCTCGCCCTCACCGGCCTGAGCGACCGCGCCCACGACCGCGCCAAGGTCTTCTCCGGCGGCATGAAGCGCCGCCTCAACCTCGCCTGCGCGCTGCTCCACCGGCCGCGGCTTGTCCTCATGGATGAGCCCACCGCCGGTGTCGATCCGCAGTCGCGCAACGCGCTCTTCGACATCGTCCGCACCCTTCAGGCCGACGGCGTCACCGTCGTCTACTGCACGCACTACATGGAAGAGGCCGAGAAACTCTGCGACCGCGTCGCCGTTGTCGATCGCGGCCGCCTGCTGGCCATCGGCACCGTCCACGAACTCATCAACGCCCACGGCGGGCCGAGCGAATTGGTCCTCGAGCACGACTCCGCACCCGGAACCCTCGCCCGATCCCCCGTCACCGATCCCATCCCCGAACTCGCCGCGGCGATCGCCAAGGGCGGTCTGCGCTCCGCCACCATCCAGCGACCCACGCTCGAAAACGTTTTCCTCAACCTTACCGGCCGCAGCCTGCGCGACTGATTCAGCCCGCCCCCGCCCGCCCCCGATCGCATCAGCCCCGACGCACCAAGCATGATCCTCGCCCTGGCCATCAAGGACCTCCGCCTGCTCAGCCGCGATGTCACCGCGCTGTTCTTCACCTTCGCCTTCCCCGTCATCTTCGCCGTCTTCTTCGGCATGATGTTCTCCGGCGGCGGCCGCGGCTCGGGCAAACTCGCCCTCGCCATCGTCGATGAAGATCGCTCCGCCCGTTCGCAGGCTCTGGTCCAGCGACTGACCGACAGCGGCGAGTTCGACCTCTCCCCAGCCGACTCCGCCGACGCCGCCGAACATCTGGTCCTCACGCGCAAGGCCGCGGCGTTCATCCGCATTCCCGCGGGCTTCGGCAAGGCCGGCGAGTCCTTCCTGCTCAATCCCGGCAACGCCCCGGCGCTGGAGGTCGGCGTCGATCCCTCGCGACAGGCCGAGAGCGGCATGATCCAGGGCATCCTCACCAAACACGCCTTCGCCGACTTCGGCGAGGCGATGATGAACCCCGCCAAGATGCGTCAGCAACTGGCCACGACCATCCCGCTCGCGCGCGTCGCCGCCGCCGCGGGAGCCGGACCAAAGTCCCTGCCGGACTTTCTCACGCAGCTCGACCGCTTCATGGGCGAAATGGAACGCGAAACCGCGGCGACCACCGCCACCCCGAGCGACCCCGCATCCGCGACGACGACAGCCCCCGCCGCCGGCTTCAATCCCGTGAACATCACCACGCGCGACGTCAAGCCGCCGCGCACCGGCCCGACCAACGCCTTCGCGGTGAGCTTCCCGCAGGGCATCATCTGGGGCGTCATGGGCGCGAGCATGGGCTTCGCCGGCTCGCTGCTCTCTGAACGCAAGGCCGGCACGCTCGCCCGACTGCTCGTCGCCCCGGCCAACCGCCGCCACGTCATCATGGGCAAGGCCCTCGGCTGCCTGATCGCCTGCCTGCTGGTCATCTTGCTCATGCTCTCGATGGCCGTCGCGTTCTTCGCGGTGCGTCCCGGCGATCCGCTGAAACTCGCCGCGGCGATCCTGGCCACGAGCGTGGCCTTTGTCGGCTTGATGATGATCGTCTCCTGCATCGCCCGCAGCGATCAGGGCGCATCGGGCCTTGGCTGGGGCATCATGATGGTCCTGGCGATGCTCGGCGGCGCAACCGTCCCGCTGTTTGCCATGCCCGCGTGGATGCAGCAGGTCTCCGACATCTCGCCCATCAAGTGGGCCATCCTCGCCATCGAGGCCGGCCTCTGGCGGCCTCTTTCGTGGACCGAGGTCGCGCCCGCGCTGGTCATCCTGACCACCATCGGAGTCGCCGGCTTTGCCATCGGCCTGCGCTTCTTCCGCACCGCGCCGTGAGCCCGACCCGATCGCGCCGTCCGCGCCCGCCGCGCGAATGATCTTCACCATGCCGACCGACGAGCACATCCGCGTCCGCCGACTCTCCCCGACCGACTCGGTCGTCGAACTCACGGGCCTGCTCCACCGCGCGTACGCCAAGCAGACCGCCATGGGCCTGCACGCGCTGGCCAGCCATCAGGCCCCGGAAGTCACACGCAAGCGCATCAGCAAGGGCGAGTGCTTCGTCGCCGTCATGCCCGCCGAAGCCGCCCGCGCCGCGGGGCTTGATGTCCCGGCCGACGCCGCACCCGACAGCGACCGCATCGTCGGCACGATCATGTTCCAGGAGCCCTCATGGGGCGGCGCACCCGAGAGCGGCCCACGCTGGTTCCACCGCCCGGACGTCGCGAACTTCTCCATGTTCGCCGTCGAGCCCCGTCTTCAGGGCCGCGGCGTCGGCGTCCTTCTGCTCGATCACGTCGAGAAGCGCGCCCGCGAACTGGGCATGCGCGAACTGGCCCTCTCCACCGCCGAGCCCGACACCAAACTCGTCCAGTTCTACCGCAACCGCGGCTTCCGCGATGTCGAGCGGCACGACTGGGGCGTGACCAACTACCTCAGTCTCATCATGAGCAAGTCGCTGGTGGGCGACGCGTGAGGTTCTGTAAGTGAGGGAGGTGCCGATTCATCGCGTCGGTGGGGGCCAGCGGGCATGAAGGTGCCGGCGGTGCCGATCGCAACGCCCTCTCTGCCGGCCCCGATTCACCAATCCGCGCTCTTGCCCATCGCGTTGGTCGGCAGCGCGTCCCCGATCGTCCACGCCCGCGGCCGTTCGTGCGATGAGAGCATCGTTGCCGCGTACTCATCGATCGCCGAGCGCAGCGACTCGCGATCCGTCACCTCGTCGCTCGGCACCACGAACGCCTTGAGCCGGTCTCCCTCCTCCGCCCGCATCAGCCGCACCCGCACCTCGCGCACGCGCTGATGCTGCCGCAGGATCTCCTCCACGCGTGATGGAAAGACGTTGATCCCCGCGACTTTCACCGCCCGATCCCGCCGCGACAGCACGCGCAGCGCGCGCTCCCCTTCCCACGAGACGTGGTCCATCAGTTCCGTCGGCGCCTCACGCCGCCCATCGGCCCGAACGCGCACGATCGCATCATCGCCCGCGCGCTCCCAGAACGGGTGCAGCGTGTACGCATCCCCCGGCGCGAGCCGCACGCCGATACCGCCGGTCTCCGTCGAGCCATAAACCTCCATGATCGAGCACAGCCCCGATGCGAGAAGCCCCGCGTGCAGAGCCGGCTTGAGCGGCGATGTCGATGACACCCCCGCGCACCCGGGGAACGTGCGCACGCTCGTGAGCAGGTACTCCCACATCGCCGGGATCGAAACGATCAGGTCCGTCGCCCGCAGTTCGCGCGACAGCGCCCCCGCGCCCATCTGCCGCGCATCGAGCACACCGACCCCCAGCTTCGCCGGCAGCAGCACCGTGAAGATGTATCCGAACAAGTGGTTCGCCGGCACGAGCGACACCACGCGCATCCGCCCCGCGAACCGGCGCGCCAGTTCGTCGGCCTCCTGATCCAGCAGTTCCGCCTCGTGCGTCACGACCTTCGGCGTGCCCGTGCTCCCGCTGGTCAGAAACGACACGCGATCGTCATACACCTCAAGCCCGCGCAGCACGATGTCCGTCCACGCCCCGATCGTCGCCGCGCCGAGCAGGTGATCCTCGATCCCGGACTCGTGCAGATGGAAGCACTCGTTGACGCGCCCCGCCGCGGCCAGCAGATCGATCGAGTCCAGATCAAGCCCGGGTGCCGCCGGCGCACCATCCGCACCGGCCGCGTGCCCGCGTCCCAGCAGCATGTTCTCGGTCCACCTCGACGGGTGGGAGAGACTCAAGGTGCCCTCGCGCACCCTGCTCCGCACCGCAGAATCGATGACATCGCACACCAGGCGGAGCGTGAGCGTTCGATCGTGCCTGGTCTTGAGCATCGCGCGTGGCCTCCGGACGGGCGCACTGCGCCCTTTCCCTTATCGGCCAAATGAAGGCGGACCTTGGGCACGTACCCAAGGTCCGCCGTTCGGT
Organism: Phycisphaeraceae bacterium; assembly: GCA_021297895.1. Lineage (GTDB taxonomy): Bacteria > Planctomycetota > Phycisphaerae > Phycisphaerales > UBA1924 > JAJTHN01. The sequence goes on from JAJTHN010000052.1 coordinate 44,903, forward strand.
CCTCGTTCACCTCGCGTGCGGGTGCCTACAGACGAGGCCTCGTCGGCACGGAGTGCGATCGGACAGTCAAGACTCGCTGATGCGGATCACATGCGCTTGATGAAGATCCAGACCGTGTTGTCCGTCAGCGACTTCTTCATGAGGATCTTGACGCTGGTGGGCGTCATCTTGTAGTTGAACACGTACTCGAACATCACGTTGAGATCGTTCTTCTTCACGCCCTCCTGGAAGCGGCCGAAGAACGTCGGGCTGTTGGTGCAGGGCGCGACTTCCTTGAAGAAGTTCTTGCCGAGAACCGCCTTGGGGTCGCGACCGGTGATCTGCCCCTCCATCGCGTTGTACTTGAGTATCTTGCCCGTCGGGTCGAGCTGCACCGCGCCGAAGGCCAGTTTGTCCAGATCCTGATTGGCCAGCGCCGCGTCGAGGTCGTTGGTGCCGAACTTGATCGGCTGCTGAAGTGTCGCCATGTCATCCTCCTGAGTGCCGCGTGCGCCCGCGCGGGCCGCCGCGAATGGTCCCTTGTTCGATCGTGCGATGCGTCTGTGCGTTCACACGCGTCGCGTTGCGCATTCGCGCGCGCTCCGCGCCCGCGCCGTGATTCACTGCTGATTGCCCGAAACGTGCCGGAAGGACTCGTGAAGCCGCGTCAGCGTCGTCGTGGGGATCGCCACCGCGCGACCGCTGGGCTTCTTCCCGTTGCCGATGCCCAGCGAGTTGAAGAACGTGAACAGCTCCGCCTCCAGCGTCAGATACCGCTGATGCAGCGCGTGATACTCCTCAGCGCCCACCGCCAGCGTCTGCGGCGTGTAGTCCAGATTCCCGTCGAGCATCTCGCGGGCGCGGTCGGCCAGGCGATGAACGTTGTTCAACGCCTCCAGGGCCTGCTGCTCCGCCGTGAGAAAGTCGAAGTTCTTCGCCAGGCTCGCGAACCGCTCGTCGTGCTCCCGCTCAAGGTTCACGAACGCGTCGATCGCGTTCCCGCCCGTCGTGCCGCCGTTGCTCTGCTGCCTCACGTGCCTCTCCTTGCGATTCATGGTCGTTCGACTCGCTCGCGCCGGCAGACTCAGCCGTCGCGCTGCCGAACTCCGTGCTCCGTGAGTCCATCGGCACCCGGCCGCGCACACACCCGCAACCATCCGCAGCTCCACCCCCGCAGGGTGTTAATCTGCGCCGTCTGCCACCACCAGACAAACCCGCGCAATCACGCACGTCCAAGAACACCCGTCCCAACGCCCCGCCGCGCCCCGCATCGCCAGCCCCAGCCCCGGCCACGCATCGCGCGTCTACCCTCCGCTCCATGTCCTTCGGCCTTGGCAAAGATCGAGACCTGATCCCCGAGCCCATCCTGCTCCCGGCCGAGGCCATCCCCGCGCTGCCGGACAACCTCCTTCAGTCGCCGCTCGCCGGGGTGATCGACATCCGCGCGTGGTTCCCGAACCCCGCCGCGCCGCTGGAACTGGAAATCGGCTCGGGCAAGGGCACGTTCCTTCTCCAGCAGGCCTCGCGACAGCCCGAGACGAACTTTCTGGGCATCGAATACGCACGCGAGTTCTGCGTCTACGCCGCCGACCGCATCCGCCGCGCAAACCTGCCCAACGTCCGCATGCTCTGCCTCGATGCGAGCGAGTTCGTGCACTGGCGCGTCCCCTCCGCCAGCCTGACCGCGCTGCACCTGTACTTTCCGGACCCCTGGCCCAAGAACCGCCACCACCGCCGACGCATGATCCAGGATCGCTTCTTGGCGGATTGCCAGCGGATCCTCATCCCCCGCGGCGAGCTCCGCGTCGTCACCGACCACGCGCCCTACTGGGCCTGGATGCGCGAGCACTTTGATCGCTGGACCGCCCCCGCAGTCCCGGCAGAGTCCCCCTCGGGCCGCCCGTTCATCGAGGTCGAGTTCAAGTCCCCGCCCTCAGCGCGCGACGGCGAGATGGTCGGCACCAACTTCGAACGCAAGTACCGCCTCAACCCCGGCTCCGGCGGCGGCGGGACGGACTTCTTCGCGACAACACTGGTCAATGCCTGATCAACGCCCCAGCGGCACGCAGCCGCAGTTGGCTGCTTTCGCCCCACGCGTTGCAAATCCCGGCCCCGGCCCCGCCCCCGCGGCCCGGCTCTTAATCAAAGGGTGGCTAACGGGACTCGAACCCGCGACAACCGGGACCACAACCCGGTGCTCTACCAACTGAGCTATAGCCACCATCACGCCCGATCCTCCACGCTGGCCCACAGGCCGCGCGCCGACGAAAAGGCAGGTCAGAACGGTAGCGAGGCAGGTGGGGGGTGGTCAAACGTTCGCCCCCCATCCGGGCCCACTTCGCTCGCCCCGGGACGCAATTCGACCCGGCTGGGAGTCTCAGAACCCCGGCCGACGCCGCGCCGCACCCGGCGGCTCGATAACGCGAGCGGCCTCGGCCGCCCCGATCACCGCGGGCACCGCGACGCCGGCCAGCAGTGGCGTGAACCGCGAAATCGCCCCGGCCGAGGCGCCGAGGTTCACCAGGATCGACCGGTCGCTGCTCATCTCCGTCACAAAGTCGTTGCCATCCCAGAACCCGACCTGCACAACCGGCCGCACGCCGCGCGCCAGTTCGTTGTATGTCGGCAGCACCAGCCCCGGCTCCCGGTCGCCACCGGGCCGACGCGACCGCACGAGGTTCGAGAGCGAAGCGCTCGCGAAGGTCATCAGCGGATACCCCTCGCGGAGCAGCACCCTCGTATCGGCAAAGTTCACCGACACCATCTTCTCCGCCAGACCCTTGGGCAACTGCGAAGCAAACGCCTCGTTGCCCATGATTCCCGCATCGCCCTTGCCCGTCGCCTGACGCACCGCCGCCACCGCCGCCTGCGGGTTCAGCGCCGTCAGCAGCCACGACCCGTTGGCACCCTCAAGAATCGTGTACGTCAACTCCAGCGGCACCGGCACCCCGGGGAACTGCAGCGACGTGTACTCCACGCCCTCAACGCTCCACGCCCGGAACTGCACATACCCCTGCGCCGTCTGCGGCGAGCCCAGGAACCCATTGGCGAACGTCGCCAACTTGCCCATCGACGCCCGCAACTTCCGGACATCCTTGAGCTTGTTGGCGACAACCAGCGACGTTAGCCCGCCGCCGCCCGTCGCATCGGCCATGTACATCCCCGTCACGTTGCCGAAGGCCGGCAAGATGTCCGTCAGCGGGTCCACGCCCGTCTGCGCCGTGAACTCCTTCAGAAACTGCCGCCCCTCCGGCGCGGCGTTCACCGCCTGCTCGATCATCTTGAAGAACGGCGTCGGGTCCATCGCCGTCATCGTCGCGACCTGCGCATCGCCCGGGATCAGCCGCAAATCATCCGCCGACAGCGGCGTCAACGAGTACCCGCCCGCGCCCGCATACGGCTTGAGCCCGACGATCCGCGTCTGCGTCACCGTCCGGTCGTTCGCGTGTCCGCTGGTCACCTCATACCGCACCGCCTCCTCGCCGATCTGCCCCGCGTCCTGCGCGTTCCGCAGCGCGTTGGCCACCGTCGGGTCGCCCGCCGCGATCCCGCCCAGCATCCCGATCAGCGGCGTCAGCGGCGCAAGGTCGGCCCGCGCCACCATGTACGGCTGAATCTCCCCGAAGCTCGACTTGACCGGTGTCATCGCGGGGAACACCGCGTCCGCCGTGCCGCTCAGCGAGCCGAGCTGAACCTCATACCGCCACTGCGCAACGCTGTTCCGCGGGCCCCAGCGCACCAGGCCGCCGGGGGTTTCCAGTTCCAGCATGCTCGGTGCGGCCTTGCTCGGCTGCGGATCCTCCGGCATCGGCGCCTGCTCGAGCAGCGCGTTCACCGCCGCCTGCGCCCGGTCCGCCGAGGGCTTGTCCGCCATGCCGAACGACAGAAGCACACCCACGCCGAACGGGCTCTCGGCCGAGACCTTCTGATCCGGCATGCGATACTGAACGATGATCCGCGCAGGCCGCGTATAAAGCTCGCGCAGCAGCGTGAAGAGGTCCTTGGCTTCCTCACCATCCGGCAACTCGTCGGGCAGTTCCGCCAGACGCGACGGCACCATCATCAGCGCCCGCCGCAGCGCGGCGTCCTTGGGATCGATCAGGATCTGGTCCATTCCCGCCAGTTCGAGCGACACGATCGTCTCGCGTGCCGCCGGTGCCGCGCCCTTGGCCGCGGGCGCCTCGCCCGCCTTGCCCTGCGCCATCGCCGCGTCGCCGCTCAGCGCGACCGCCCCGCCCGCGACCATCGCCATCATCATCGCCGACCGCAGCAACCCGCGGCCCCGGCTCGTGCTCACGCTCTTCATGACGTTCATTCGTTCGCTCCTGGTTCTGTCGTTTATGCCCCGCCGAAACCCGCCGACCAATTCGCCCGACATCATATCAATCCCGCAACATCATCCCGGCGCGGCCGTCGCGCCGATCCATCTTTGGGCCAGACCGGCGGACGGTTTCACCCCGAGGTCTCCCGGGGCCTCTCCGCCCCCGCCCGCCCCCGACCCTTCCCCGCACGCCGCACAACCCCCGCACGCCGGGCGGCGAATGATGCCCCGCCGCTCGCCATGCCCACACACTCTTCACACAACCCCTCGCGCATCCTCATCATCCGCCCCAGCGCGCTGGGCGATGTCTGCCGATCGGTCCCCGTCCTGGCCGCGCTCCGCAGCGCATTCCCCGCCGCGAGCATCGACTGGCTCGTGCAGGACACCTTCGCCCCCGCTATCGCCAGCCATCCCGCCCTCTCCCGCGTCGTCCCCTTCGTCCGATCGCGCGTCGGCAAGGTCCACATGGCCGCCGGTCGCGCCGAACTCCGCGCCCTGCTCGGCACCCTCCGATCCGCGGCGTACGACGTCGTTCTGGACTGCCAAGGCCTCGCCCGGTCCGGCGTCCTGAGCCGCATCACCGGCGCGCCGCTCCGCATAGGCCACGCCGATGCGCGCGAACTGGCCTTCCTCGCCTATTCCCGCCGCGTGCCGCACGCGCCGGGCACCAGCGAGCACACCGTCGATCGCATGCTCGAACTTCTCGCGCCCTTGGGCATCGATCCGCCCGCCGATCCCGACATGCGGCTGCACCTTCCCGCGTCGCTCGATCACTGGCCCGCCCGCACGCTGGGCCTGGTCCCCGGACAGCGCTACGCCCTGCTCGCGCCGACCAGCCGCTGGCCCGGCAAGCGCTGGCCCGCCGATCGCTTCGCGGAGGTAGCCCGCCGCCTGTTGGATTCACCGCTGGGCCTCGCGGCCATCGCCTTCGTCGGCACCGCCGATGAGCAGCCGCAGATCGCCCCGATGCTCGAACTGTCCCAGCGCGATCCGCGCGTGATCAACCTCGCCGGCAAGACGAGCATCGCCCAACTCATGGCCCTCGTGCGCGATGCGAGCCTGGTCATCGCCAACGACTCCGCCGCGGTGCACATGGCCGTCGGCTTCAGCCGCCCCATGGTCGCCCTCTTCGGCCCGACCGACATCCGCCGCGTCGGCCCGTACCGGCGCGACGCGGACGTGATCCAGCACATCGGCCCCGCCGACCGCCTCGATCACAAAGACACCGCGCACGGCCGCACGCTCATGGAGCGCATCACCACCGACGAGGTCATGACGCGCGCAACACGTGCCCTGGCGCGCTGACCCGCGACCACGCAAACCCCCACCGCACGCCCGCCAGCACGCCCGCCCCTGCACCCAGCGTTCGCACGCCGCGCTAGCTCTTCACCCCGTCCACACCCTTGACCGTGTACTTCTCCAGCGCCCGCTCGAGGTCCACGTTGTTGATGTTCGCCAGCGTGCACAGCCACGCGAAGACATCCGCGAACTCCTCATCGAGATTCGCCCGCTCCGCCGGCGTCGGGTTCTTGCCCGGGGCGTTGTTGGCCATCGCCGTCGAGAGTTCGCCAACCTCCTCGATGAACCACATGAACGTCGCCGGCGTCCCGCGCACGCTGTCGGTCGCGTAGTACTTGTCGTAAATGAACTTCTGAAACGCCCGGATCGTCAACGCCTGCGGTGTGTTGCTCATGCCCGAGCATACCCGCCGCGACCCCGCCCGCGGCTCGCCCCCTTCCGCGGTCCATACGCTCGGCCATGAAGCACGCCGACCGCACGCCCATCGCCGACCTGCCCGCGCCGACGAGCGCCACGAGCCTCAGCACCACCGTCCGCGTGCGCGTCCGTTACTGCGAATGCGACCCGATGAACGTCGCCCACCACGCCGCGTTCATCCCCTGGCTCGAACTGGCCCGCACCGAGCTGCTCCGCACCAGCGGTGTCTCGTACGCCCACCTCGAAGCCGCGGGCGTGTTCCTCGTGGTCGTCCGCCTGGACTGCCGCTACAAGCTCCCCGCCCGCTACGACGACGTGCTGGAGATCCGCGTCCGGGTCAGCCGCGCAACCCGCGTGAAGATCGAGCACGAGTACGACATCTTCCGCATCAGCGGCGAAGTCAACCCCGCCACCCTCGCCGGCGGCACCGCCACCGATCTGCTCATGTCCGCCACCACCACCCTGGGCTGCGTCGACGCGCACGCGAAGATCCGCGAACTGCCCGCGTGGCTCGCGAGCATCGATCCCGCCTCGCATTCATGACGCACGCCCGCCCCCGCCGCCCGTGCCGCGGGTCACAGCCTCATTTCCTTCGCGCAGCACTCACCACCGGACCGCGTCACCGCCCGTTCGGCCGGCCCGGAACGTTCCAGAATCGGTTCGCCTCGCCCGAGTCCCGCAGCGCAAAGAAGTCCGATGGCGTCATCGCCGTCGTCGAGCCGTCGGCGCTCATGCACGTGACGTTCGCGTGATGCCCGGGCACAACCTCGCGCGGGAAGCTCGCCCCGTCGTTGTACGGCGGACCGAACTCCGGCTGCTCGTTGCCGTCCCACAGCAGCACCGCATCACCGGCAAACTGCCCCAGCCGCAGCGGCCGATCCAGCCGCCCATAGCCCACCACCGAGCCGTTCATGATGTAACTGGTCATCCGCGCCGTGCCGTCGAACGAACCCTGGTGGCTCGGACACCGATACGTCGCCTCCGCCTCGAGGTACTGCCAGAGCGAGCCCGTCTCGCGGTCCTCCGGCGTGCAGTTGGCCGTGTCGACACCGAGGCCGTAGAGCCAGCCCTTCTGCTGCGCCACCGGCCCCCAGTTCGGATACGGCAGGCTCTCGCGCCAGTCGTTGCTGTACGCCGTCAGCGCCAGCCCGATCTGCCGCATGTCGTTGAGACAGTCCACCTGCCGCGCCGATGCCCGCGCGCTGGCCAGCGCGGGCAGCAGGATCGCGATCAGCGTCGCGATGATCGCGATGACCACGAGCAGCTCGATCAGCGTGAACGCCCGATGACAGCCCCGCCGCGAAACGCCCTGCCGCATGGTCGCCTCCGTTGTCGTCGAGCCCGCGCCTCCGGACCAACGGCGCACACATACCGACCGCCGGTTGTCGAAGATCTACCCCGATCAGACGCTCCGGCTGCTGGCGAGTTTCAAGATTCTCAACCCGCGGCTGCCCGCCGCCCCCTCCACCACACACACCCACCAAACCCCAACCCGCCCGCCGCTTTCATCAACGCACCGACTTGGATGCGTGTCGATCGGGCTCCTTGCGCCCGCCGTCGCAGCGATCGCACGTCCCGTGCAGCGTCACACTCTGCTGGGTGACGCGGAACTTCGTACGTCCCGCCGCGCCGCCGTGGCCCGAGGTCGCCTTGGGCCGGATGATCACCTCGGCGTCCTCGATGCACTCGACCGTGCCGCAGGTGTCGCACACCATGTGCGGGTGGTCGTGGCGGTGCTGCGTCTCCGAGCAGTGGGCGTGGTCGGTCAACGAGTACCGGAACACGCGATCCCCCGCGTCGATCCTGTGCGCCACCCCCGCATCGACCAGCGCGCACAGCGTTCGGTAGATCGTCACGCGGTCCGCGGCCTTGCCCAGAGCCTTTCCGACCATCTGCGCCAGTTCCCCCGCATCAACCGCCGCACGCGAGCCGCGCATCACCTCGATGGCCTTCAGCCGCACCGCCGTCACGCGCAGCCCCGCCGACTTGAGCAGCGACTCGCCGGTGGCCTGGTGATCATGCGATCCGGACTTGCTCGACACGACTCGCTCCGCGTGAAGTTGGGGGGGGAATGAAATCGCCGGAGGGACACGATGCCAAGGTCTCGCAGCGGCCCAGTGCCTTAGCGGCCCAGTGTCGCCGCGGACCAACCGTTCTCCACGCCGCCAAAGGCTCTGCAAACCCAGCCCTCAGCACCGCTCAGGCCATCGTCATTCCGCCGTCGACAACAATCGTCTGACCGGTCAGGAACCCGCTCTGCTCCCCGCTGACATACGCCACGGCCTCGGCGATATCTTCCACCGTTCCCAGCCGGCCCACCGCGATCATCCCCGTGACCTTCTCCTTGACATCCGCCGGAAGGTGCTCGGTCATGTCCGTCTGAATGAACCCCGGCGCAACCACGTTGGCCGTGATCCCCTTGCCACCGAGTTCCCGCGCGATGCTCTTGGTCAGCCCCGAGAGCCCCGCCTTGGCCGCGGCGTAATTCGCCTGTCCCGCGTTCCCCACCACGCCCGACGTGCTGCCGATGTTCACGATCCGCCCGAAGCGATTCTTCATCATCGCCCGTGCCGCCGCGCGGCACGCCACGAACGCGCTCTTGAGATTCGTGTCCAGCACCGCATCCCAGTCCTCATCGCTCATCCGCAGCACCAGCCCGTCCTTGGTGATGCCCGCGTTGTTGACCAGAATGTCCAGCCGACCCATCTGCGACACGCACGCGTCGATCGCCCCGGCCAGCGCCTTGGCGTCCGACACATCGCACGCGAACACCGCCGCGGTGCCGCCCATCGCCTCGATCTCTCGCTTGAGTTCCTCCAGCGGGCCGGCGCTCCGCGCACACAGCGCCACCGCCCGGCCCCCGCCGACCACCCCCGGCCTGGCGAGCCGCAGCGCAATCGCCCGCCCGATGCCACGTGACGCACCGGTCACAAACGCAACACGCTGAATCGCAGGGGTGCCCGTCTGTGTCGAATCTGCCAAGCGAAGACTCCGAGAGAGAAAAAGGCCGGAACTCAGAACTCAAGGACTCAATACTCTGACCTCAACCGAACTTCGGCAGCGTTTCCTTCCTTCGTCAAGCCCGCCGCGGCGAATCGCGCAGCGCGCAGCACACGCCACGCGCCGCTCACCTGGGCAACGCCCCGCCGGGCGTTGCCGGTGCGGCGCTGCCGCTCGAGCCGCCCTGAGCCAGCAGCGCCTTGAACTCCTCGACCGTCATCTTCGCCGCCTCGGCCAGCAGCCGGATCACCTCTTCTTCGCCGGTGCCGGCCTTGAGCGTCCCGGCGAGCACCTTGAACCCGGCGAGCAGTTCCGTCGCTTCCTTCGCGTTGATCTTCTCGCCGTTATCGAGCGCCGTCCGACCCTCGCGCAGCCTCGTGGCGATCTGCTCCGGGGTGGAGTTGAACTGCGCGGCCAACTGGCCGAGCATGCCCTGCTCGATGGGGCTTCCCGGCTCCGCGGTCATGCCCATCAGCTTCATCGACGCCGCGACGGTCACCGCGAGCACCACGGGCCGAGCGTCGTTCAAGCTGGGCATCGCCGTCCCGCCACCGCCAGCGCTCCCGCCCGCCGTCCCCGGCCGCGCCTCATCATCCGTCGTGCTGAACGCCAGCATGCCCAGCGAGTCAAAGTCGCTGACATTCGCGTACGTCGTCCCGACCGTGCGGGCCTGGTTGAAGACCCAGCCATCACCCGCGCGTGCTCCCGTCCAGCCCATGACCTGCGCCCCGGCCGGCGTCTGATACGCCAGCAGCAGCACCATCTCCGGCCTGTTCTCGCCGAAGGTCGACGCCGCCGAGCGAGCCCGCAGCCGCGCCAAATCCGCCGCGAGTTCCTCGCGAAGGCCGTTGACGATGCGGTTGGCATCCTCTTCCTTCTCGCCGATGCTCCGCAGGCCCTCGAACCGCTCGCGCAGCCGGCGCTCGTTGACCGCCTCGATGTTCGCGATCGCCTGATCGCGCTCCAGGTCGCTCATCGCGCCGGGGTTGCTCGCGTACACGATCCGCACGCGCTCGATCGCGCCGGTCTCGCTCGCCCACCCGCCGTTGCTCTTGAGTTCCGCCAGAACACGCTGGCTCGGCCGCGTCAGCAGCGCGCCGAACTTGTCCGCATCGCCCCGCGCCAGCGCATCGGCGAGCATCGCCGCCGAACGCGCAAAGCTCGCATCCGTCACGCCCAGCCCCTCACGGGCCTCCACGCGCGGGTCGACCTTCAACTCGTTGAAGATCGACGAGAACGAAACCTCCGGCGGAGCGGCCGGGGGCGGCGGGGGCGGGGGCGGCGGCGCGGGCGGCGGAGCCTTTTCCTTGCAGCCCATCGTCAGCGCACAGGCCACAGCCAGCCCGCACACCATCACGCCCAGCGTCATCCGCCGAGCAACGCTCGAGTTTCCGCTCTTCATCTTCATGCTCCCACCGGGCCGCTGGTCGCCAGCGCCTCCGGTTCATCGTGCGTCACAACCTTCGTCCCCTTGTCGATCCGTCGATACAGCCCCGCCAGCGTCCGCCCAGGCGCCAGTTCGTGGAACTCCACCCCCGGCTTCCCGCCGTGCATCTTCACCAGCGCCGCGCAGTTCTCGCTCCAGCGCACCGGGCTGGTCAACTGCGCCTTCAGCAGCGCGCGGATCCCGTCCGCATCCGCCCCGTGCGGCAGGCCCGTCACGTTGCTCATCACCGCGCACCGCGGCACCCCGATCGCCGTCTTGCTCAGCGCCGCGCCCAGCCGCTCCGCCGCCGGCGCCATCAGCGGAGAGTGGAACGCCCCCGCCACCACCAGCGCCGTCGCCCGCAGCCCCATCTTCGCCGCGGCGCCCTCGGCCCCCGCCGCCCGATCGCACGCGCTCTTGCTCCCCGAAATCACGATCTGCCCCGGCGCGTTGAAGTTCGCGCACACCAGCACCTCGCCCGACCCCGGCTTCTCCGCCAGCGTCTGCTCGCACACGGCCTTGGCCTGGGCCTCATCGGCCCCGATCAGCGCGACCATCCCGCCGACCGAAGCCTCCGCCGCGTCCTGCATCGCGCGGCCGCGCAGGGCCACCAACTCCAGCCCATCCTCAAACGAGAACGCCCCGGCGATGTGCAGCGCCGTGTACTCGCCCAGCGACAGCCCCGCCGTCGCCACAACGCTCTCGGCCTTGACCCCCGCCTCCTGCAGCGCCCGCCAGCAGGCCACACCCGTGACGTAAATCGCCGGCTGGCTCACGTCCGTCCGGTTGAGCACCTCCGCGGGTCCGGCGAAGCAGATCTCCGACAACTTCCCGCTCGGCGAGCCGCTCATCCCGCCCCAGACCCGCGCGAGCACCTCATCGGCCCGAGCAAACACCGCCCGCGCCGCCGCCGACGCGTCGTGCCACGCCTTGCCCATCCCGACCGCCTGCGCCCCCTGCCCCGGCAACAACATGACCCGCGTTTGCTCCATAGCCCAGAGGATACCCGCCCAAGCCGCAGTGGGGGGCCTCGCCGACCACCCAAACTCCGCACATCACCCGCTCCCCGGCCGCGCATCCTCGCCACACCGCGTCGGTCCGCGACACTCCGCGTCGGTCCGCCGTCCCCTCTCTCCGCACTCATCGCTCCGCGCTGTTCGGGTATCCTCCTCCCGTGATCTGCCCCTTCTGCCAATCCAACGACGACAAAGTCATCGACAGCCGCGCCAGCGACGGCGGCAAGGTCATCCGTCGCCGCCGACAGTGCCTCAAGTGCCTCCGGCGATTCACCACCTACGAACGCGTCGAAGAGTTCGCTCGCCTGACCGTCATCAAGCGCGACGGCTCCCACGTCCCGTTCAACCGCGACTCCGTCGCCCGCGGCATCGCCCTGGCCTGCGGCAAGCGCCCCATCGCCGAAGACGCCAAACGCCGCATCGTCGACGAAATCGAAGAAGAGTGCATCCGCGAGTACGACCGCGAAGTCCCCACACGCGCCATCGGTCTGATGGTCTGCCTCAAACTCAAGGACCTCGACGAGGTCGCCTACCTCCGCTTCGCCACCGAGTACTACCGCTACAACGACCTCGCCGAAATCCAGAAAGAACTCGACGCCCTCCGCGCCCGCGTCAAGGACACCAAGGACCAGACGCTGCTCTTTCCGTCGACCTGACGACTCCGACCGCCCGCTGCGGACTCCGGTCATCAGGCCGCGCGAATCTCGAGCCGGCTCCGGCAGGATCTTTGGCCGGTCGTGTCGGTTTGCTCTCTGCTCTTTGCATTCAAGTGCGGCGCCACCGCCCCGCCCGCCTACTCCCCCTCGCCATCATCCGCCCGCATGCGCTCCGCCAGCCTCCCCCGCCCCAGCAGCGAGCCCGCCGGCAGCTCGATCACCAGGCACTCGCCCGTGCGGAACGATGCCTGCTCCCGGCTGCTGGACGGCAGAATCACCGCCCCAACCTGCTCCAGCGTCGGGTTGTGGCCCACGATGATTGCCGAGCGTCCACGCTCGACCAGTTCGCCGATCACCTTCAAGTACCCCGACGCGTTCGAGTGCGTCGACAACTCGTCCCTGGTTTCCATCGGCACCTTCAGCGTGCGATGAAGGATCTGCGCCGTATTGATCGCGCGCACGATCGGCGAACTCACGATCACCGACACTCCTCGCTTGCCCGCGGTCCGCGTTAACTCCCCCGCCAGCCACTCGGCCTGATGAATCCCCCGCGGCTTGAGCGGCCGATCGTCATCGCGCCCCGTCGGGGCGTCCTTCTCCGCTTTGGCATGCCTCACCAGATACAGCCTCATCGCCGCACCTTCCTCTCTGGGCCTTTCTCGGGGTATCGGCAATCGCCGCCGCGGACCTGTCAATTGTCCCGCCGATCGCACCTTTCCCGAACGCCAGAGCCAAAGCAAAGCCCCCGGGCCAGTCGACCCGGGGGCTTGGATGCTCTCAATGCTCCTGAATGCCGACGACGCAGCGTGTCGCCCGACTCACCGAGTCCGACGACGACGGCTCATCACCAGCCCGCCCAGCCCAAGCATCGCCGCCGCGCCAGGTGTCGGAATCACCAGCGTCACACCCGAGGACAGCCGCGGGTCGCTGTAAGGTTGGTAATACTGGCCGTAGAGGTTCCAGTTCCGGATCGAGTGCAGCCCGGGCGTCGACCCGATCGAATTCGCGCCGCTCGAGCCGTTGATGGCACCGTTCGACGTTGACACATGCAGCCAGTAGATGCCTTGCGGGAGGAAAAGGTCCGGAATGTCGATCTCAATGACGTTCACGCCCGCATGCTGCGAGATGATTGCTCCCGGCACCGACCCGGTCGAAATCGTCGTCCCAGGATTGCCCGTGCCCATCCCCGAACGGATCGACCACTCTCCTCCGTCCTGAGCCGCTCCCCAGCCGAGCGAGAAGACCGTGTCAATCGTCCAGCCGGAGGGCGATGTCACTTCAAATGGTTGCCAGTGCTGCAACGCGTTCGGGTTCGACGACCAGCCGTTTCCCCAACCACCCAAATCCGGGTCACCCGAGTACCACGCTGTATTCGCAGGAAGCGCCGCCGTCACAGTGCTGGTCGCTGCGGCTGCAAGGCCCATCGCGACGATCGTCGCAACATGGTGCAGGCGATTACCCCTGTCAAAACTCAAAATCACAGTGCTCTCCTTCGTGCTTTAAGGCCCGCGGGTCCGCCGAGTGCTAGTCGGATTCACGGAAGCCCGTTACAAACTGTAAATGTACTCCACAATTCCATCTTGAGTAGGGAGTTCGTACCAGCTCCGCTCAGCATGGAGAAAAATCACCCGCTCCGCTGAGTCCCATCCTCGCTTTCGATCCCCCCATCATGGCTCGCATTCGAGTGCCAACTTCAATTCACCAATCCCGATGGCAGAGGATCCCCGTACTCCAATCGAGAGTGCGTGAGCACTCGCCATCGTCCTGCACCAACCGACGCGACGACCCGGCCAATCCTTCTCTGCCTAAAACCAGTTCTGCCTCGGCCGCCATTCCCGCATCGCACTCGTACCACGACGGCGCACGCTTGACCGATCCTTCCCCGATCCACCATGCTCCGCGCTGGCCTTCCGCTTCCTCGTTGTCTCCTCCCTTCCCATGGATCAAGCCCACACATCGCCGACGGCCAAACTCGCCGGCCTGATCTGCGGCCCCGCTCTCGCCTGCGGGCTTGCTCTGACACTCAGCCACACCACCTCGCTCCCCGACCCCGCGATCGCCGTCGCCGCGGTCGCCATGCTCATGGCCGTGTGGTGGATCACCGAGGCCCTGCCCCTGGCCGCCACGAGCCTTCTGCCCATCGCGCTGCTCCCGCTGTTCAACGTCGGCACCATCCGCCAGGTCTGCGCGCCCTACGGCAACGAGGTCGTCTTCCTCTTCATGGGCGGCTTCATGCTCCAGCAGGCCATGGAACGCTGGAACCTCCACCGCCGCGTTGCCCTCGCGCTCCTGCTCGTCGTCGGCGACAGCCCCGCGCGGCTCATCGCCGGCATGATGCTCGCCTGCGCATTCCTGAGCATGTGGATCTCCAACGCCGCCACCAGCGCGATGATGCTCCCCATCGGCCTGTCCATCTGCGCCGTCGTCATCCGCCAGGGCTCGCCATCCCGAGCCGACGCCGATGCCGATCCGTTCCACGCCCTGCCGCACCGCTCGCCGAAGCGGAACTTCTGCATCTGCATGATGCTCGCGATCGCCTACGCGGCGACCATCGGCGGGCTCGGCACACCCATCGGCACCGCGCCGAACATGCTCATGCTCGCCCAGGCCCAGCGTCAGTTCGGCATTCGCATCGACTTCATCGACTGGATGCTCATGGCCATGCCGCTGGTCATCGCGCTGCTGGTCATCACCTTCTTCGTCCTGACCCGCCTGGTCTACCCCGTCGCCGGGGCGATGGACCAGTCCGGCGACCGTCACGCCGCCCGCGCCGCGATCCGCCGACAACTCGCCGACCTGGGCCCGCTCTCGCTCCCGGAGGTCATCACGCTCATCGTCTTTGTGCTCATGGCCATCGGATGGGCCTTCCAGTCGCAGATCTGCTCGGCGCTGGGCATGTTCACCGTCAACGCGAGCGGCGCGAAGGAGAACTGGCTCACCGATGCCGGCGTCGCGATCATCGGCGCGCTGCTGCTGTTCATCATCCCCGTCAAACTCTCACGCACCCGACTCGACGCCGTGCTGGACTGGCACCACGCCTCCAAACTCCCCTTCGGCGTCCTTCTGCTCTTCGGCGGGGGCCTCTCCCTGGCCGATGCCGTCGACCGCACGGGCCTGGCCGCCGCCATCGGCTCATCTCTGCAAAGCCTCAATGTCCCCAGCGTCTTCCTGCTCATCCTCATCATCACCACGCTGGCCATCTTCCTGTCCGAACTGGTCAGCAACACCGCGCTTGTCGCCACCTTTGTCGGCATCTTCGCCACCGCCGCGGGAGCGCTGGGCGTCCACCCGCTGCTGCTCATGCTCCCGCTCACCCTCGGCGCCAGCACCGCCTTCATGCTCCCGGCGGGCACGCCGCCGAACGCGATCGTCTTCTCCTCCGGCTACCTGACCATCGGCAGCATGGCCCGCCCCGGCCTGATTCTCAACCTCGTCTCGGCGGTCCTGGTCACGCTCACCGCCACCGCGCTGGCCTCATGGGCGCTGGGCATCAACCTGCTCGTCGCCCCGTGAACGCAGTGACGCAGTGAAGCAGTGGCAGAGTGGCACAGTGGCACAGTGGCACAGTGGCACAGTGGCAGAGACAAGACATCGCCCGGTCCGAACTCCGCGACCACGGCGCTCAGCCTTCCAGCCCACGCGACCACTCCCCGCGCGACCACTCCCCACGCGACCACTCCCCGTGTACTCCGCAGCGGCCCCGACCCGTCACGCCTTCCGTCTCGTCTTCGCGTCCTCGTGCGCTCACGCCGGCGTCGGCATCACGCCGCCGGTCGATGCTCCGCCAGACTCCGTCGCCGGAGGCTGGCTGATCGCCGCGGCGTTCTCGCGCACGCGCCGCGCCTCGGCACTGAGCAGTTCGCTGATCGTGGGGCGACCCAGGCTCTCGCCGCGCATGATCTTGTGAACCTCCTGCGCATCGAGATTCTCGTACTTCAGCAGCGCCTCGGCGACCGCCACGACCTTCTCCCAGTTCTCCACCAGGATCCGCTCCGCGTCGTCGTACGCGTCCTTGACGATCCGCTGAACCTCGCGGTCGATCCGGTCCGCCGTCGCCTCGGAGTAGTTCTTGTCCGGAATGAACATGTCGCGCGAGTCGGCCCCGGCGTACCGCACGAAGCCCAGTTCGCTCATGCCCCATTCCTCGACCATCGTGTGCGCGATCCGCGTCACCTGCGCGATGTCCATGCTCGCGCCGCTGGAGATATCGCCCATCGCCCGCGCCTCGGCGATCCGTCCGCCGCAGCACACGCGCATCGTCGCCTTGAGCCATTTGAGGTTGTACCCCATCCGGTCGCGCTCCGGCAGGCTGAACGTCGCCCCGCCCGCGCTGCCGCGTGGGATGATCGTCACCTTGTGCAGCGGGTCCGCGTCCTTGAGCACCGCCTGCAGCACCGCGTGGCCGGCCTCGTGATACGCCGTGAGTTTGTTCTCATCCGCCTCGCGCACGCGGCTCTTCTTGGCGCGGCCGAACTTGACCTTGTCCCGCGCTTCCTCAAGATCCTCGTGCTCGATGAAGTCCTTGTTCTGCAGCGTCGCCGCGATCGCGGCCTCGTTCATGATCGCCGCCAGATCCGCGCCGCTGAACATCGGCGTCGCCCGCGCCAGCCGCTCGAGTTCCACGTTCGGCCCGAGCTTCTTGCCCTTGGCGTGCACACGCAGGATCTCCAGCCGACCCTTGACATCCGGCAGAGGCACAACGATCTGCCGATCGAACCGGCCCGGACGCACCAGCGCCGGATCCAGCACGTCGTTGCGGTTCGTCGCCGCGATCACGATCACACCATCACTGGCCGCGAACCCGTCCATCTCGACCAGAATCGCGTTGAGCGTCTGCTCGCGCTCATCGTGCCCGCCCGTGGTGAACCCGCCGCCGCGGCGACGGCCCACCGCGTCGATCTCATCCAGGAAAATGATGCACGGCGCCGAGTCCTTGGCCTGCTTGAACAGGTCGCGCACGCGGCTGGCACCCACGCCCACGAACATCTCGACAAAGTCCGACCCCGAGATCGAGAAGAACGGAACATCCGCCTCGCCCGCGATCGCCTTGGCCAGCAGCGTCTTGCCGCAGCCCGGCTCGCCCACGAGCAGCACGCCGCGCGGAATCCGACCGCCCAGCCGCATGAACCGCTTGGGGTTCTTCAGGAACTGGATGATCTCCGCGACCTCGTCCTTGGCCTCGTCGATGCCCGCGACATCGTCGAACGTCACGCCCGTCTTTTCCTTGATCAGCATCCGGTGCTTGCTCTTGCCGAACGAACCGAGCATGCCCCCCGGCCCGCCCGTCGCCGACCGCAGCCCTCGCAGCAGGAAGAACCACACGATCAGCAGCACGATGATGATCGGAATCAGCGGCAGGAAAATGCTCAAGAGCGTCTGACCGAAGCCCGTCGGCACATCGCGGAAGTTGCCCTTGGTCAACTCGTCCACACGCTTGAGAAAGTGCTCGCGCGAGCCCGCGTTGAACTCGAAGACCACCTGCGGCGACTGATCCTTCGCGTCCGTCTTGATCCGCTCGGCCACCAGTGCGTCCCCGCGGATCTGCACCGATCCCGGCTTGATCTGCGCATTGCGCACCAGCGTCTCGAACTTGTCGAAGGTCTCCAGACGCTCCCCCGGCGTGCCCGAACCCGACAGCAGCAAGAACGCCAGAAACGCGCCCGACAGCAGCAGCAGAATCGCGAACATCCCCGATCGCGGCCGAGGCCCCGGCGTCCCCGGCGCGCCCGGACCACCCGGGCCCGTCGGCGGCTTGGTCCCGCCCTGATCCCCGCCCGGAGACGATCGACCCTGGTCGCTGTTCTGCATGCGCAGCCCCAATGGCCCCGCGTGCGGCCCCGACACCGGGCCCGGGCCGATCGCCGCCGCGCCCGGGTGGTCCGCTCGCCTGGTGCCGAACTGCGTCATGTCGTTGTCACGGTTTTCGTGCATGTGCTTCTCATTGCCGACGATCTTCATCACGTCCCAAACCCGGGCCGCGGCTGGCCCGCGAAGCGCCGTTCGACCGCTCTGCTTCGTCGGGATCTTCAAGGAGGGGGCAACGCGACCCGTCCGCTCCATCACCGGCCCGACAATCGTCAGGCCGCGTTGCGCACTCCCGGTCTCTTCCCATCGAGCCGATCCGCGCACGGCTTCATCACAGAATCCGCACTCGGCCGCGTCGTCTCCGACAACGCTCGGCAAGGAAATGTTAGGCGAGCCATCGCGCCCACCGGTCTTGTACGTGTTCGGTGATCGTCCAGTTCGGTTGCACCTTCACCGTCCGAAAACACGCAAACCCCGGCTCGTCCCGCCCGCCTCACCCCTCTCGCCCGCCGCCGTCGAGACTCAGACCCAGCGATTTCATCACCGTCCGCAGGTCCTTCGGCATCGCCGCCGACCACTCGACCGCCAGCCCCGTCCCCGGGTGCGCAAAGCCCAGCCGATGCGCATGCAGCGCAAGCCGCGGCGACGCCTCGCGCAACGCATCCGGCGCGTAGTCCCGATCCCCCAGGATCGCGCACCCGATCGACTCCAGATGCACGCGCACCTGATGCAGCCGCCCCGTCAGCGGCCGCGCTTCGATCAGCGCCCCCGCCGGCGAGGAACTGACCACGCGATACGCCGTCGTCGCCGGCTTGCCTGTCACGCTGATCTTCGCACGCTTGGGAACCACGACCGCCCCGTACTTGTTCGCCCGCGGCTGCGTCTCGGCGATCGCCTTGTTGATCACCCCCGCCTGCGCCCGCGGCGTCTTTGCGCAGATCGCCAGATAGAACTTCCGCACACTCCGCGATTCGAACGCCGAGCGCAGCGCGTCGTACGCCCCGGGCGTCAGCGCGACGACCAGCAGGCCGGACGTGTCGCGATCCAGCCGATGCACAAGCCCGTAGTCGCGCGCCTTGCCCAGTTTGGCCAGCCGCGCGCCGTGCGTCGCAAAGAGCCCGTTGAGCAGCGTGTCGTGCTCGTGCCCCACACCCGGCTGCGTCACCAGCCCGGCGCGCTTGTTGACGATCACAAGGTGCTCATCCTCGTGCACGATCGTCACGCCGACCTTCTCGTTGGGGCTCACGCTCCCGGCGCTCATGCCTCACCGCCGACGCGCGGGCACGCCTCGCTGTCCAGGTACCAGCGCAGTTCCCCCGCTCGCGGACGCACGCCCAGGATCGGCATCTCCGCGACACTCGCCGCGTCCGGGCCGGATCGCTCCTTCGTGTAGGCCCCGCTGACGCGCGCCACCGTCTCGCGCTTGCTCGCGCCGGTCACCAGCACGCTCACGCACCGCGATGCGTTGATCATCTCCATCGTCAGCGTGACACGATCCGGCGGCGTGACCCGCGGCCCTTGGTTGATCAGCACCAGCCGCCCCGCTTCGGGCTCGATCAGCGCCGGCGAGTGGGGGAACAGCGACGCCGTATGAGCATCGCCGCCCATGCCCAGCAGCACATAGTCCAGCCGATCCTGCCCGCGCTCGCGCCACTCCAGCGCCTCGCGCAGTTCGCGCTCGTACCGCGTGTCGGCATCGGGCTCGGTCGCGCGCATCGGGTGCACCTGCTGCGCCGGAATGTCGCTGTGGCGGACGATCAGTTCCTCGATGTGCTTGAAGTTCGAGCGATCGTCATCAAAGCCCACCCGCCGCTCATCGACGATCCACAGGTGCGTCTTGCGCCACGGAAACTCGCGGTACGAAGGGTCGTACATCAGCCGGCGGTACATGGGCATCGGCGTGCTCCCGCCCGAGAGCGCCAGGTGGAAGTCCCCCAGCGTCCGCACGCAGCTCAGCGCCCGCACCATCAACTCCGCCAGCACCGCATCCAGCAGCGCATCGGCGTCGCTCCGCACCACCACCTCCCCGGGCAGGCGCGGGGCCACGGGCACATTCGTCGATGCCAACGGATACGGATCGGCCATAGTGGACCGATCGTAGCGGCCACCAGCCCGACCAGGCCCGTTTCACCGCGGCTCAAAAAGACGAACGCCCCGGTTGCCCGGGGCGTTCGCGATCAGACATTGATCTCAGACTGGCTCAGGCCGTTCAGGGCAACGGCAGCGGGCAGCCCTGGAAGAAGTAGGTGAAGAAGGCGGTGAAGTCGCCGTTGTCGA
>JAJTHN010000073.1 GCA_021297895.1 Phycisphaeraceae bacterium
AGGTGTTCAAGATCTCCGGGTGAACGCTCGCGGATGTCCATGCTCGGCCTCCGTTCCGAGACAACTATGACACCGATTCACCCCGGCGCAACCCGATCATGCGCCGTACGCGCACGAGATTCGACGGCGATCCGTATGAGTTCCGCCCGCATCTGGTGCGCCGGGCTCTGGTCGCCCTCGCCGGCGTGGTTGATCTGCATCGACTGCCAGCCCGCGCTCCGCGCAGCGGCGACGTTGTCGATCAGATCATCGAAGAACAGCAGTGCCGATGGGTTGTCGCTCATGCCGACGGTTCGGGCGAAGGCGTGGTAGATCGCAGGGTCGGGCTTGGCCAGTTGCAGGAGGTGGCTGGCGTAAAGGTGCTGGATCTTCTCGGCCGTGGGGAACTTGGCGGGGCCGTGGGGGCCGGTGGTCAGTTGGATCCAGTGTCGGTGGTTGGTGTTGCTGAGCACGCCGGTGGCGATGCCCGCCGCGTGCAGGTCGTCGATGAGCATCGCGACGCCGGGATATTCATCAAGGATCCACGCGTCATGGATGCGACGGAACTCGTCGACGGTGTACAGGTCGCGCGTCGCGCGGGCGATGCCGGCAAAGAACGTTTCGCAGTCGATCCGCCCGGTCTCGTACGCGTGCAGGAACTGCTTGCGGTCGCCGGCCTGGGGCGAGAGCCGCGTGCCATCGGGGTCGCGATCAGGAATGCCCGCGGCGGCGCAGGCCTCTGCCCATGTCCGACAGATGCGCACGACGACACCACCAAGGTCGAAGACGACCATGGACACGGGGGGAAGATCGGCGGAATTGCGCGGTGAGGGTGGCAGGGCAGTCTCCAAAGCGGAGCGAGGGGCTCCGATCGTCAGGCGCCGGGCCGCGGCGGCCGCGTCACTCGCGCGGCATGAGGAAGTACAGGATGATGTAAAAGAGGATCCCCGGGAACGCCGCGGAGAAGATCGAGGCGGCGACGTAAATGATGCGGGTCAGCGTGGGGTTCCAGCCGAGGTGGCGGGCGATTCCGCCGCAAACACCGGCGATGATGCGATCGTTGCTGGAGCGAGTAAGGGCCATGGCGGAGTTTATCGCGGCGTGATGCCTCGGGCTTTGAGGACCGGCGCGACGGCCTGGTGGATGTGCTCGACGGCTTCTTCGGGCGAGTCGGTGAACAGGAGCAAGTCTGGGTCGCCGGGGCTGATGGTGCCGGCGTTGAGCATGGTCTGGCGGATGAAGTTCTCCATGGGTGCCCAGTACCTTCGGCCCATGACGACGATGGGGAAGTGGGAGATCTTGCCGCACTGAACGAGCGTGACGGCCTCGAAGAGTTCATCGAGGGTGCCGAAGCCACCGGGGAGTACGACAAAGGCGTAGGAGTACTTGACGAGCATGACCTTGCGGACGAAGAAGTACCGGAACTCGATCATTTTGTCGAGGTACGGGTTGGGGTGCTGCTCGTGAGGCAGTTCGATGTTGCAGCCGATGCTCGGGCCGCCGGCATCACGCGCGCCGCGGTTGGCGGCTTCCATGATCCCGGGTCCGCCGCCGGTCATGACCGTCAGGCCGATGCGTGAGAGGCGAGCGCCGACATCGCGTGCGAGGCGGTAGTCGGGGTGGTTCTCGGGAAAGCGTGCCGAGCCGAAGACGGTGACGCAGGGACCGACAAAGTGCAGTGCGCGGAAGCCGCGGATGCACTCGATGCCGATGCGTGCGACGCGGAGCGCTTCGCTGATGCGCGATCGTGGCCCGGCGAGGAACTGTGTCTCGCTGGTCGGCGCTTTGGACTCGCCCCAGGCGGGGCCCGGAGGCAGGCTTCCGTCGAGGGCGAAGGCGTCGGGAGATTCAGGCGCAGGGGTGAGCTTATTTGAAGGATCTTTCATGTGTACGGTCTTGTATTGGAGCGGGAAGTTCGGTAGCCTGTCAGGATCGGCGGCAGGTCGGGTACCTTTGGCCATCAGTATGGAGACTTGTATGCGAATCGATCATCGGCGGTTGAGCCGTCATCGCGGCAACAGCGGATTCACCTTGGTTGAGGCCGCGGCGCTTCTCGTCGTTGCGGCGGTGGGAGGGGCGCTCATGCACGCGGCCAACCCGATTTCGCGGGCCAGGGAGTCGGCCCGGACGTTGACGGATTCGACGAATCAGCGGAACATGATTCAGGCGATGATCACGTGGGCGGTGAACAACAAGGAGATCCTGCCGCTGCCCTCGATGCTCGATAGGTCGAACACGACGGTCAAGGAGACTGGTCGAGCGAAGGATACATCGGCGAACATCATGTCGATGCTCGTTTTCAACCAGTCGTTGACGCCGGAGGTGCTCATCTCTCCGCTCGAGATCAACCCGAAGATCTCGGTTCACAAGTCCTACCAGTTCATGAACCCGAGCAAGGCGGTGGACAAGGCCAAAGCGCTCTGGGACCCGGGTTTCAGCGCCGACTTCACATCGACCGACGGCGGCCACCTGTCGTACGCCCACACGCCGCCGACGGGGACCTTCGGCGAGAAGCCGAGTGGTCGGGCGGCGCGATGGATGGTGACGTTCTCGGCGGAGGAGACGCTGACGTCCAACCGTGGTCCGGAAGTGACCAAGGTGACGTACGCCGCGGACGCGACGCCGCCGGGGGATGATCTGACCTTCACAGCGGAGATCGCCAAGGCCGAGTCGCTGGCGATGAAGTTCTTCCCGCTCACGGGCGAGCCCGGCGCGTGGACCGGCAGCGTGTCGTACGCCGATGGCAGGGTGCAGCTTGCCAAGGGCGCGTTCGCGCCCGGCAAGCCGGCCAAGGCCGAGTTCCACTACGCCACGCAGCGCGACGGCAAGGACGCCAAGCGTCCGGACGTTCTGTTCTTCGACGAGGCCGATGACAAGGCGGAGAACAACAGCTTCCACAGCGTGTTCATCAAGGCCGGGGACAAGAAGTCCGACTTCAAGCCGATCTGGGACTAAGGGCCGCGCAAGAGGTCGACCGCTGGCACGGGCGTTGCGATTCGATGGTCATGAATCGAGCGATTGCGCAGGTCGTGCTGTTCATGCTGGCGTTGTGCGCACTTGTTGCGCCTGGGTGCCAAGGTCGGCCGGACCTTGTGCCGCCGGAAGTTCTGGTTGCGCCGTACGCGGCGGGGCGCGGGGAGCCCGTCTGGGCGGTCGCGCCCCTGCGGAACGAGTCCGGCGTGAGCGTCGTGGATGCCAACGCGGTGGCCGATGCGCTGGTGGCCCGTCTCGGCGAGACCCGCGGGATTACCTGCCTGCCGCTGAACCGGACGTTCGCGGCGATGCGGGCGATCGGGATGAGCGAAGTCCGGACACCAAGCGACGCTCGTCGGCTGGCCCAGGCCGTCGGCGCGGATGCGATTATCGTCGGCACGATCACGGCGTACGACCCCTATGACCCGCCGAAGTTGGGGCTGAATCTGGGGCTGTTTGGCGCACGGCGGGCGATGGCGGTCGGGGGCGATCCGCAGGCGATTCAGGTCCAGGCGCGGGACATGGCCGCGGCCCTGACGGCGGGGGATGATCGCCCGCTGTCGGTCATCAGCGAGCACCTGGATTCGGCGAATCACGCGGTCTTGATGAACGTGCGGCGGTACGCCGAGGGTCGGCATGACTTCGACAGCGCCCTGGGTTGGAAGCGGTACACGGCCAGCATGGAGCTGTACACGCAATTTGCGGCGTGGTACGCGGCCCACCGGCTCATTCAGGAAGAGCGGCTGCGGTTGGCCGCCCCGGCCGAGCAGGATGGGGAAAGTTCGGCCCGGCAGGCCCGAAGGGCGCGCGGGGCGGACGCGGGTGAGGGGTGAGCGGTCAAAGGGTGACGGGGGACAGACGAGCGGATAATCCTCACAGACGGAACAATCCGCACAAGGTTCTGCGGAGTCACTCCAGACGGACCCGTTGAAGGTCGATAACACTTCGGAACGTCGGCAACGGAAGGCCGGCGGATTCGGAGTGACCGGGATGTCAACCCTGCCAGTCGTCAACGGCTTCATCAACTACCTCGGCAACGAGCGGCACTTCAGCGAGTACACCTCGCGGTGCTACAGCGCGGACCTTCGCCAGTACCTGGACTACCTCCAGATTCAACTGAATCAGGAGGTGCCCGAATCGGTCGAGGAGCAGGCGTATCAGGAGCGCCTGAGCAAGGCCGGTGCTCGCACCGGAGCTTCGCAGTCGGGGGTCGTGGCGACCATCGGCGGCGGGCCGAAGTGCCTGACGACGTTGATGCTCGACGCCAGCAGCGACACGGTGCGCGGCTACCTGTCGCACCTTGGCGAGAGTTCGTACTCGCCGGCGACGATGGCGCGGAAGATCGCGACGCTGCGGTCGTTCTACAAGTGGGCCGAGCGTCGCGGCGTGGCGCCGACGAACCCGATGGTGGCCATCCGCACGCCCAAGCAGGGCAAGCGGCTGCCCAAGGCGATCGCGATCGAGCAGATCGAGAAGCTGCTCAGCGCTCCGGACCAGCGCGATGTGCTGGGCATGCGCGACCGCGCGATGCTCGAGACGCTCTACAGCACCGGCATCCGCGTGAGCGAGCTGGTGGACATCAACGTCGATGATCTGGACCTGCAGGGCGAGGCGATGCGCGTGCGCGGCAAGGGCAAGCGCGAGCGGATCGTGCCGCTGGGCTCGCACGCGATCAACGCGATCAACCGGTTCATGGCCATGGTGCGGAGCGAGCCGCGGTTCGCCGGGCTCTGGAGCGACGGCACCGCGGGCAAGGTGCTGTTCATGAACAAGCACGGTGGGCGGCTGAGCAGCCGCAGCGTGCGCCGGAAACTGGACAAGTATCTGCGCAGCGCGGGGCTGGACCCGAAGATCTCGCCGCACACCCTGCGGCACAGCTTCGCGACGCACCTGCTGGAGAACGGCGCGGACCTGCGCAGCGTGCAGGAACTGCTGGGCCACCAGAGCCTGAGCACGACGCAGGTGTACACGCACCTGACGGCGCAGCGGCTCAAGCAGGCCTACGACGCGGCGCACCCGCGTGCGGAAGCGGGATGACGGGGGAACGACTTCGGTCTTGTTGGGACAACGCTCTCGGGGCAGGACACATCCGTCCAGCCCCGAATGCGTTTTTGGATCAACGCGTGCGTGCGATCACTCGTAGAGCGCACGCTCGCGGATGTACTCCAGCACGCCGGGCGGCAGGTACGGACCGACCTGCGCATCGGCGGTGATCGTGCCCGCGGCCAGCAGGGCACGCACCTGCGTGCTGCTGACCTCAAGCAGGCCCACATCGATGAGCGCCCCGCACCAGCGTTCGATCTCCGGCTCGCTCCAGAACCCGCTGATGCGCAGCGCATCGGCCAGAGCCCCCGGGCTCTGGGCGCTGGTGGCCGAGAAGCCCGCGTGCTGCCGGCGCGGGAGCACGATGGGCGGCGTGAGTTCGATGATCCGGCGGGGCTCGCGCCAGCGATGGAACGCCACGGCCTGATCCTGACCCAGAAGAAGCCGAAGCGTCACGCCCGGCACGAGCGACCTGAGGCGCTCGAGGGTGTCGACGGTGTAGCTCGGGGCGGGGCGGGCGAGCTCGTCGGTCCAAACTCCCGCATCGGCCCAGCCGCGCAGCGCAACTTCGAGCATGCGCACGCGGTGCTCATCGCCGGCGCGCGGGCCGGCGGACTTGTGCGGCGAGCGGGCCGCGGGGACAAAGAGTGCACGCACCGGCGTCGTGCTGCCGGGGGTGATCGAGAGCGACTCGACGACGCGGCGAGCCAGGGCGATGTGCCCGATGTGAACGGGGTCGAACGTTCCGCCGAGGATGACGACGGTGCCGGTCAGCGGCGAGGGCCAATGGCTGGGAAGCGGGGCGGGCATGGTCATGGAGCGATCAGGCCGGGGGGGCAGGCACGCGCGGAGGTCGGGCACGCGCGGAGGGCGTGTCCTCGCAAACGTGTTATGGGTTGCTTCCCACCAGGCTGCGGGCGAGTTTGAGCCGCGGGTGGGTGGCCTGCATCGCCGCGCCGAATCGCTGGGCAACACGCTGGACCTCGCTGATTCGTGAGGGATTGCTGATCAGGGACAAGAAGATCCGCATGAGCCGGTAGTTGCCCTCCGGATCGATCCACGATCGCATGTACTCGGGCAGGCTCTCGTCGGCGGTGTCCGAGATGCCGCGGATCACGGCCCAGGGCAGGCCGTGGCGTGTGCAGGTGCGTGCGAAGGCGTGGGACTCCATATCGACCAGATCCGCGGCGGAGCGGGCGTGCAGGGAGGCCTTGGCGGCGATGTCGGGCACGAGCGTGTCGACGCCGACGATCGCCACCACCTGCTCGTCGGCGTGGGCGGGGATGATGGTCGGGATGAACTCGCGTCCCGATTCATCAATGACCATGCCGATGGGCGGAGCGCCCGACAGGCCCGGGCGCAGGCCGCCGGCGCACCCCAGCAGGACGACCAGGTCCGGGCGGCGTTTCGGCGAGACGGCCTCGCGGGCGATGGCGTCAACGGCGGCGGTGATGCGTTCGGCGCCGAGGCCGCCGGTGCGGATCTCCATCCCGGCCAGTTCGGGATCGTTCAGCGCGCGGGCGAGCTGGACGCGCTCGGTCTTGAGGGGGAACAGCACGACAACGTTCGGCGTGTCGGCCATGGCTCCTCGTGCCGGGCCCGGTCGGGGCTTTGCGGATCACGCGCGCGGTGCGGCGGGATTCAGGCGGTGCGGCGCTTGGCGGCCAGACGCTCGGGGCTGGGCAGGCGGACGTTCCGCGCCAGGCCGACGAGTTCCATGCCGCGGATGATGATCCACGACAGATCGAACTGCCACCACGCAAGGCCGTGGCGGGCGCTGGTCGGGAAGGCGTGGTGGTTGTTGTGCCAGCCTTCGCCGAGGCCCAGGATGCCGAAGATCAGGTTGTTGCGGCTGTGATCGTGGGAGACGTAATCGCGGGCGCCCCAGAGGTGGCAGGCGCTGTTGATGCTCCAGGTGATGTGGTGCACAACCAGGATGCGGACCAAGCCGCCCCAGAGGACGCCCAGCGCCGCGCCGGTCCACGTCTGCGTGACCAGGCCGGCGATGACGCCGGGGATCAGCAGGCCGACGGCCAGCCAGAGGAAGAAGAAGCGGTCGACGAAGCGCAGGACCGGATCGTTGCGGAGGTCGGGGATGTAGCGCTCCATGTCGGCGGGGTGAGCGCGGAAGAGCCAGCCGGCGTGGGCGTGCCAGAAGCCGGAGACCAGGCCGCGGAAGCCCGGGGCGTGGTCGTCGTGATCGTGGTGATGATGATCGTGATCAAGATCGGCGGAGGCGTCGGCGGTGCCGGCGATCGCGCTGGCCTTGCGGTGCGCATCGATCTTGGCCGCGTGCGCCTCGGCGATGGCCACGGCGCGGGCGCTGACGGCGTGCGGGCTGTGGGGATCGGCGTGGGTGTCGCTGAACTGGTGGTGCACGCGGTGCACGCCGCACCAGATGAACAGGCTGCCCTCGGCGGCCATGGAGCCCAGGATCGCCCAGAAGGCGGTCATGAACCTGCTGGTGGTGAAGGCCTTGTGCGTGAAGAGGCGGTGGAAGCCGATGGTGATGCCCAGGCCCGTGAGGATGTAGCCGCCCACGAGCAGGTACAGGTGGACCGGCTGCACGCCGGGGCCCCAGAGCAGCGCGATCGCGGCGATGAGGGCCAGGAGCGGAACGACGATCACGACGGCGTAGGCGGTGCGGAGCGCGGGCGTTGCGAGCGGGGCATCGCCGCCGACGGCCGGGAGCACGGTTTCGCTGAGCGAATCAGCAACGGCCGTGGACTGCCGGAGATCGGTGGGGGAGGAACTCATCGACATGGTCATCAGGGATCCTTCGCGAAAGAGACTCAAGCGGGACATCATGGTACGCTCCGGCGGGTTGTTCGGTGCGTCTCCACGCGGGCATCGCGGGAAAGTCCGCGCTCATGAGGCCAATGACGCAGGGGATAATCGCCGCGGATCGATTGTGATCGCGCTGCGCACGCGTGAGCCTTGTCGGGTCTTTGCGGAGATGAAGCAAAGGCCCATGCCGCTTTGCGGGGGGGCGAATGATGGCGACATTGGGGTGATGGCGGAATATGCGGTCGTTGCGCCGCGAGCGCGTGCGAATCCGGTGTGCATCGGCGAATCGGATGGTGTTGCGGCCCGAGCGCAGGAAAGCGAGCGAAGCATGAGGATGGACCGGACCATGGGCGTTGCGGCGGGCGGCGTTGATCATTCCGCGGCCGCGGCGCGGGCGCGGGGGCGCATCATCGCGGAGCGGGGGCGCATCATCGCGGCGCTGGCGGCCATCGCGGCGATGCTCGGGTTCTGCGCGCCGATGCTGATGGCGCAGACGCTGCGCGTTCAGGGTCAGCCCTGGACGCTGGAGGTGCCCGCGGGGTGGCGTGTCGCCACCGATGCGCAGTTGGCGGGGTTCAACAACACGACATACACCGCCAGCGGGGGGCGGACCAAGCCGGCGCAGGTGATGCTCGTGCGCGCGGATGATCCGGGGGTGTTCGTGACGATCATGGGCGATCGGTCGGCGGAGGCGGTGCCCTCGCTCGATGAGCTGGCCCGCCAGTTCGCCGAGCAGGGGCAGAAGGTCGCGCCGGGGCTGGGCCTGATGGAGGTGTCGTTCGATCGCGCCGCGGCGATGGGCGTGGTCATCGTGCGGATGGATGCCGCGGCGACCGGGGCCGCGGCCCTGGGGGGCGGGGGGGCGGGCGTGGCGGGTGGGGCGCGGATCAGCGCGACGATGCTGCGGTTCGGGCGCGAGACGCTGGTCTCCGTCGCGGGGGTGTCGCCCGCCGGGGTGTTCGCGTCAGCGCGGCCGCGGTTCGCGGAGGTCGCGCGGGCGGTGCGGTTCGATGCGGGCACGGAGCATCCGGAGATGTCCGCGCAAGCGTCAAGTGTTCCGGGAACGGCGACAAGCGTTCCGGGAACGGCGTCGGGCGGCGCGAGCGCTGCGAGCGCCGCCACCGGCGCGGCGGCCGGCGGCGACGCCTCGCGGTCGATGCTCGCGGTGGGGGTGGGGCTCGGCATCGGGGTGGCGATGCTCGGTGTGGCGGTGGTGCTGGCGCTGCGGCTGAGCAGGCCCGCGGCCGGCGCTCCTGCACCCGCCGCCGGCGCGGCCGCGCCCGCCGCTAGCGCTCCCGCACCCGCCGCCAACACGGTCGCGCCCGCCGGTGGCGGTTCACCGCCGCCCGCGGGGCCGGTGGATGGTGGCCGCGCCACCTGATCGCGCGGCTAGGTCGCCGATGGTGCCCCGAGCATCGCCGGGGCGGCCTCGGGATCGAGCGCGCGCCACGGCACCTCCTGCGCCAGGGCCTCGGCCAGGCGCTGCATGTACCGCGCGCGCGGCAGGTCGACGGGGCCGAAGCGGGCGATGTGGGGGTTGGAGAACTGGGTGTCCAGCAGCGCAAATCCGCCGGCGCGCAGATGGGCGACCAGGTGGACCAGGCAGACCTTGGAGGCATCGGTCCCGCCGATGGCGGGGCGGGAGAACATGCTCTCGCCGAAGAACGCCGCGCCCAGGCGCACGCCGTACAGCCCGCCGACAAGGCGCAGGCGCGCGGGTTCGGCGTGGTCGCGCGTGCTGTCGGCCGCGGGCTCTTCGGGGAGCCACGCCTCGATGCTGTGGGCGTGGCCCGCGTGGTGGAGGGCGGTGTAGGCATCGATGATCCAGCCGTTGATCCACGTGTCGTCCGCGTGCTCGTCTTCGCCGCGGCCATGGCCATCTTCGCCTGCGGGCTGGCCGCCTTCGCGTGTGGGCTGGCCATCTTCGCGTGCGGGCTGCGCGGCCGCGGGGTCGGTCCGCCCGGCGGCGGGGGGACGCGGCTCCGCGCAGGCGCGGATCACCGCCGAGAAGGCGCGGTCGGCGGTGATGATGAATCGTCGCGAGCGGACGCGGCGGGCCAGCGATGCGGGGATGTGCATGCCCCCCGGCGTGTTGGGCGCGGCATCCAGCGGGATGATGCTGCGGCGGTCGACGGTGAAGAACTCGACCTTCTCCTCGTGCCGCGAGCGCGCCATGGGGAACGCGCCGAGCGCGTACGCCCGCAGCAGCAGCGCAACAGGATCGGCGGCGCGATTGGGTGAGGAGGAGGGCATCGGGGCCGGTCTGGTGGGCAGCGGTGCTGGCCGGTCGTGAAACACCGGGATCGGGAATCGGAACCACTCTACTCTTTCTTCCCGCTCCGGCCGGCGTTGTTCCGGCCTTTGCGGGCGATCCGGAGGTGCTCGATGGAAGGCTGGCTGATCTTCTGCATGGTCATGGCCCTCTGGATCATCGTCCACCACATCGTGCGGATGCACCGGACCACGCAGCGCGAGCAGACCCGGCGGGAGATCGCTGCGTACATCGCCGAGGGGACGATGACCCCCGAGAGCGGCGAACGCCTGATGGCGGCGGGCGAGCGCCCCGAAAAGCGCTGAGCAAATCCGAACACGCACCGATCGGCTGGGGGGCGGCCAGTGCGGGGGCGGCTCTGGGGGCCAGCGCGGCGGCCCTGTGCGGCCCGTTTCGGCGGCACCCGCGTTTTTGACGCAGAATCCGGGTTGCGATCCGGGTTCTCCCGCGCCGATGCGGGCATCCGTAGGTGAGATCATCCCGACAACGCTCCGAACCTGTGCAGCTTTGCTCCGAAGCTGTTCAGCTTTGCTCCGATACTGTTCAGCTTTACTCCGTTGCTGTTCAGCTTCGCTCCGTTGCTGTTCAGCTTTGCTCCGATGCTGTTCAGCTTCGCTCCGTTGCTGTTCAGCTTTACTCCGTTGTTGTTCAGCTTCGCTCCGATGCTGCGCGCCATCCCCGCGGCGAAGTCCCCATTGCCCCCGCGGGCGACACCCACCGGGCCGCTCATCCGAGCCCCCGGCCAATGTCGTCCGACCTCCGCGGCCCGTTTCGGCATCACCCGCGTTTTTGACGCAGAATCCGGGTTGCGATCCGGGTTCTCCCGCACCGATGCGGGCATCCGTAGGTGGAGTCATCCCGACAACGCTCCGAAGCTTGGCAGCATCAGAGCGATGCTTGGCAGCATCGCTCCGCGGGTGGCCGACATCGGGCTGCGGATGGGCACCATCGGCACCCCGCGAGCCTCCCCCCTCCCCCAGCCCGTGTATGACCCACCCACATGGGTAACAGTTTCATCCGGGCACATGGGTAACAGGTCTACATCCAAGGCAAAGGAGCGATCCGATGCCGTGGAAGGAGACGTGTACCGTGGAACTGCGCGAGGCGTTGGTGTCGGCGATG
>JAJTHN010000038.1 GCA_021297895.1 Phycisphaeraceae bacterium
ACCTTTCTGCATCGATGCAAAACACTTCTGCATCGATGCAGAACCTTTCTGCGTCGATGCAGAACACTTCTGCATCGATGCAGAACACATTTGCATCGACGCAAATGTCTCCGTACGCGGCTCCCGAAAATGCCGATGTTCGGCGAACGTGGCGGGAAGAAGCGGCTAAATGCGGCGAACGCGCATCGAAACGCCGCGAAAAGTCACAGTTCAAATGAGGAAACGTTCAATGCGGAAGGGGCGGCGGCGGGGTCGGGTTTCGATAGGTTTGGGCGGGGACAGGCGGGGACGGGGCGGGGACGGGGCGGGGACGGGCGGGGGGGCGGGGCATGGCGGGCATGGGGCGATTTCCTGCCCGGGGGGTGCAAGAAAAATCTCGCCCCGAGCACTCGCGCCGGTCGATGCACCATCATCGGCGTACGCGTCCGGCCGTGCCCGGAACGCTCCCCGCGTGTTCGCCATCGCAGATGATCGCCCGCGATGCGGTCGCTTCCCTCGACCCTCCCGCCTCCCCCGACCTCCCCGCTGGGCAGATGAAAGGCGCACACACCCGATGCACGCCACCAATCACGATCACAGTCCAGGAAACAGTCCCAGTCCCAGTCCCGGTCACAGTCACAGCCACGTTCAGAACGCCGTCCCGCACAACGTTCACGCACCCCTGACCCACGCACCCCTGACCCACGCACCCCTGGCCCACGCACCCCTGACCCACGAGAACACCATGTCCGACCCGCACACCACCATCATCGCTCCCGACACCCTCATCCGCGGCGAACTGATCTTCCAGAACGCCGCCATCGTCCTGGGCAAGGTCGAGGGCAAGATCATCTCCCAGGGCCAGCTCCAGCTCGGCCAGGGCTCCGAGTGCAAGGCCGGCGTGCAGGCCGGGACGCTCATCATCGACGGCACCGTCGAGGGTGATGTCGTCGCCACCGAGCGCCTGGAGCTCAACACCACGGCCCAGATCAAGGGCGATGTCGTCGCGGCCAAGCTCATCGTCGCCGAGGGCGCCAGCTTCAGCGGCCACTGCCTGGTCGGGCCCGATGCCGTCAAGCGCGCCACCCAGGGCCAGGTCCCCGTGGTCAGCACCGACAACAAGGTCCGCACCACCGCCAAGAACGCCCCCGCCGTCACCATCGCCCAGAACGGCGAACTGGAGAACTCGCTGGCCGGCCTTGAGAGCAAGCTCGCCGGGTTCAGCCGCGCCCGCAACGGCTCGGCGGCCCAGGCCGGCGTCGAGTAATCACGGATTCTTCCCGGCGGATGTTCATCCGCCGCGTGTCCGAAACGGACACTCCTTCTCTCCGCGTCGCCGATGCGACGACACGCGTCGGCGACGTTTTGACCGATGGCAGCGCGGGGGCCGGGGGGGCCGGGGGGGCCGGGGGGGGCCGGGAGTAGGCCGGGCGGCCGGCGGGGCCGGGGTGCCGGCCGCGGCGGAAGGACCACACCGTGAACTGGCGCAGCGTCTTTGCCATCTCGCCGACCACGCGTCCCGCCGAGACCGGCGGCGATGCGCCCGCGCCCGCATCGGCAGGGCGGATGCGCTCGGTCGCGTGCGTGCACTGCTTCGTGCCCTTTAGCGTCCCCGGCCGCGCGATGGTCCTGACCTGCCCCGCCTGCTACAAGCGCGTGCAGGTCGCCGATGTGGCCATCGACCGCGATGAACGCTTCGCCAGCATCGAGAGCGGCGGCACCATCACCATCGGGCCCGGCGCGCGCGTCGTCGCCGACCGGGTCGCGGCGGGCGGGCTGCTGCGGATCGATGGCCACCTTCAGGCCCGCGATGTGATCGCCGGACGCGTGGAACTCGGCCCCGGCGCGGGCTTCGCCGGCAACCTCCGCGCCGGGAGCATCGGCATCAGCCCCGGGGCGACGATCGAGGGCGGGGCCTTCCGCGTGGACAAGTCCCTGGCCCCCAGCGCGCCGCTGGATGCGATGCCCGGGGGGCAGGGAATGGCGGCGGGAGTGGCGGCGGGAGTGGCGGGGGGAGTGGCGGGGGCGGGAGGAGCGGGAACTGAAGAAAGCCCCGCGGCGACCGGCGTCGGCAATGCCTCGGGCCCGGCCACCCCGCGGCCGATCGTGCTGCCGACGACCCCGGACCGTGCGCCGATGATCCCCGCGCCCCGGCCGATCCCCATGCCCGCCTCGGCCGAGCCCGCCCATCCGCCGGGGGTCGTCGCCCGCGGCAAGCCGCGACAGAGCATTGTTGCGGTCCGCGCGTGGATGCGGACCGATACCAAGCGGTAGCCGGCGAGCACCGGCCCGTTGCACCCATCCCGGATTGACGAGCGGTTGGCGGAGCCATCATGCCCGAACGAACGAGCCCAGACCCGACCAGCACCACCGGCTTCATCGCCGGCTCCGCCGCGGCGCACGCCACAACGAGCGCCGCCGAGCGCGAACCCATGCGCGAGGCGATCCGCGAGGTGTTCCTCTCGCCGCGTGTGGTCGATCGCGAGGCGTTCAACGACTATTCATCGCTGCTGCGCCGCCTGATCGAGGACGCCAGCGGGCACGCTCAGGCCCTCCGCACCGCGGCGGGGGATGCGGCGCTGGCACGCGAGGCGCTGCGCGAGTTCACCGGCAAGAGCCAGCCGCGGCTGGACGCGGCGGCCAGGGCGCTGGAGCTCTTCGAGAAGCGCGCGGCGGAGGTCGAGTCGCTCATCGACGGGGCGCGAGCCTCGGCGCGGGGCATCGAGGCCCAGGCCCGCGATGCACAGGACCGCATGGCCCGCAGCATGGCGGAGTTCGAGGCCCGGTTGGTCGAGCATCAGCGCCGGCTCGAGGACCACGCCGCCGCGGCGGAGGCGGGGCTGCGCCAGCGGCTGGAGGCGCTCAGCGCGCAGGTCGAGCAGGCGGCGCGCACGGCCCAGGGCGAGTGTGTCCGCTCGGCGCAGCAGGCGGTGGAGATGGTGCGCGAGGGCGTCAACGACGCCGATGCCCGCGCGCGGGACATCGAGCAGCGGCTCGAGCGGTCGCTGGCGCAGTCCGGCGCGGCCGGCGAGGCGACGATCGCGCGAGGCCGCGAACAGGCCGATGCGCTGGCCGCGGCGCTGAACGAGCGCTTCGATGCGGCGCACGCGCGGGGCGAGCAGCAGACCGAATCCCAGCGGCGGGTGATGGAGGAGCAGGCCGCGGCGATCGTGGCCAGCGCCCGCGGCAAGATCGATGCGCTGGGCCGCGCGCTGCACGAGCAGATCAACACGACGCTGACCGCGGCCAACGGAGCGCTGGCGAGGCTGAACTCGGGTGTTTCGGCGGCGCGGACGTTGCTGGGCGAACTCAACGAGGCCGAGCGGACGCTCGCGCCGGCGGGCGAGGTGGCGGCCGCGGGTGCTCCCGCCGGCGGCAGCGCGACGAGCGCGGCGGGCTCGGCGGGGTCTGCCTCACGACGATTCACCTTCGCCACGGTGCTCGAACTCATCGAGCGGGCCGACCAGATGGGCGAGCACGCGGCGTTCGCGCTGCGGCAGCTCGACAGCGTCCGCCAGCAGGCCGACCAGGCCCGATCCATGCTCGGCGAGGCGATCATCTCCGGCAGCACGCAGGTCGACAGTCTCCGCAGCATGAGCGATGAACTGCACGAGAAGGTCCGCTCGGCCCTGGCCCGCGCCGATCAGGCCGGCAGCACGCTGAGCACCCGCGAGCACCAGATCCGCACGCTGCTGGAGGGGCCAGTCGCCGAAATGCAGACCGTCGCGGCCAGCATCCGCGAGCAGTTGACGAGCGTGGCGGGACAGGTTGAGCGATCGCGCACCGCCGCGGATGATGCCCGCGCTGCGACCAACGCGATCGTCGAGCGGCTGAGCGGACTTGTTGCGGAACTCGAGCCCTGGCGGGCGGTGCTGCTGGAGGACCGCACGCCGGATCAGTTGCCCGCGCCGCTGGCCAAACTCATCGCGCAGGTCCGCGGGGAACTCTCCGCCGACCTCAAGCGGATCGCGCGGGCGATGGAGTTTATCACGGGCAAGGCCAGCGGGCTGGCCGAGGGGCTGGGGGGGTGAGGATGAAGGGGCGTGCGATCGTGCCGGGGTGAAGACGCGCCGGGTGCCCGATGCGGCGGAAGCGGGGGTTGATCACGGCGTCAAGGGTGCGAGCCCGGAGACGGGTCTTTGCCCGCAGACGCTCGTGATGCGGGGCGCGACAGCCCGCGTTCGGGTTGCTCGGCGTCGGTCCGGCCGCCATCGGCGGTCTCGATCACCCGTTGCGTGCGGGGCGTGTCGTTCAACTCGGGCCTGCTGAGCCGCTATCCTTCCGCCCCAACAACCAAGCCCCCTTCGGGCAGGAGACCTTCATGGCCAGCCGACTGTTCACGTCCGAGTCCGTTTCGATGGGCCATCCCGACAAGGTGGCCGATCAGATTTCCGATGCGATCCTCGACGCGATGATCGCCGATGATCCGTACTCGCGTGTGGCCTGCGAGACCCTGTGCGCGACCGGGCTTGTGGTTGTCGCCGGTGAGATCACGACCAAGACCTACGTCGAGATTCCCGAGATCGTCCGCCGAACGGTCAAGGACATCGGGTACACCAGCGGGGACATGCGGTTCGACTCCGAGTCCTGCGCCGTGATGGTCGCGCTGAACAAGCAGAGCCCCGATATCGCCATGGGCGTCGACCGCGAGGGCGCGGGCGACCAGGGCATGATGTTCGGCTTTGCCTGCAAGGACACGCCCGAGCTCATGCCCCTGGCCATCCAGCTCGCCCACCGCCTCATCGAGCAGCAGGCCCACGTGCGCCGCGAGAACAAGATCCCGGGCCTTCGCCCCGATGCCAAGAGCCAGGTGACGGTCGAGTATCAGGATGACAAGCCCGTGCGCGTCGACACCGTCGTGCTCAGCACGCAGCACGATCCGCAGTGGAACGAGCGTCAGGCCGACCTGAAGAAGCAGGTCATCGAGCACATCATCAAGCCCGTGCTGGGCACATGGTTCAATGCCGGCCTGACCATCCACGTCAACCCCACCGGCCGCTTCGAGATCGGCGGTCCTCACGGCGACACCGGCCTGACCGGCCGCAAGATCATCGTCGACTCCTACGGCGGCATGGGCCGCCACGGCGGCGGCGCCTTCTCGGGCAAGGACCCGACCAAGGTCGACCGCTCCGCCGCGTACATGGCTCGCTACATCGCCAAGAACGTCGTCGCCGCGGGCCTGGCCGACCGCTGCGAGATCCAGCTCTCGTACGCCATCGGCGTTGCCGAGCCCACCAGCGTTTACGTCGACTGCTTCGGCACCGCCAAGGCCCCCGAGGAGAAGATCTCCGCCGCGATCCGCAAGCTCTTCAAGCTCACGCCCCGCGGCATCATCGAGAGCCTCAACCTCCGCACGCCCATCTACTCGCCCACCGCCCGCCACGGACACTTCGGCCGGCCGCCGGGCTCGATCACCTTCAACGGCAAGAAGTACGACACCTTCACGTGGGAAAGGACCGACAAGGCCGAGGAGCTCAAGAACCTCGTCAACGCCTGATCGCCCGGTCGGACATTCAGCATCGAATCAACCGCCGACCCCCGGAGCACCGGGGGTCGGCGTTGCTTTTGGATCAGCTCGCGGGGCATTCTCCGGCCCATGCGTTGCCGCGCTCGCGCTCAGCGCCGGCCGCGGACATCAGGGCCCGCTGGCGTCATCGGGGGTGTCGACGGAATCGGCGTTCTTGTCAAAGCCCTTGGCCACGCGTTCGGCCGGGAGGAACCAGAGCAGGAAGATGCCCAGTTCGTAGAGTAGATAGAGCGGGACCTGCAGCACCGCCAGCGAGATCGGGTCGCTCGTCGGCGTGACGACCGCCGCGAGCACGAGCGTGCCCGCGAAGGCGTGTCGGCGGAACTTGCGCAGGTGTGCGGGCTTGACCAGCCCGGCCCAGCCCAGCAGCAGGATGACCACGGGCAGTTGGAAGCAGATCGCAAAGACGATCATCAGGTTGACGAACAGGTCGACATACTGGTCGAGCTTGAGCTTCACCTCGATGAGGCTGCGCCGCGTCAGGGACATGCCGCGGATGTCGGGCGTGCCGTCGGGCTCGGTGCCGACGCGGACGCGGATCTCGCTGGACTCCTTGAGCACCCATGCCGAGCCGACGGGCGCATCGATCGGGTCGGCATCGAGCACCGGCATGCCCGGCAGGACGATCCCCGCAGGCAGCGGCGCGGCGGGAGTGGCCTGTCGCTCCAGACTCGTGCCGAAGCCGATCAGGAATGCCAGGGCCAGCGGCAGCATGCCGAAGTACATGACACACACGCCCGCGATGGTCAGCAGGATGCTCAGCGGCGCGAGCACGTACGCGAAGCGTCGTTCCGATGAATACAGCCCCGGGGCGACGAACTTCCAGAGTTGGTAGACGATCCACGGACCGCCGACGACCACCGTGGCCAGAAACGAGACATAGAAGAACGATGAGAAGCTCTCCAGTGCGCCGGTCTGCTGGAGCGTGCGTGCCTGGCCCTCTTCGCCAAGGGCCTTGATCGCCGGGGCGATCATCAGTTCCATGAGCGATCGCCCATAGATGATCGCGATGATGAAAATCGGCACCAGGCCGTAGATCGCCCAGATTAACCTCGAACGCAGTTCCTCAAGATGCTCACCAAGGCCCATCACCGCGCCGGAGGCCTGGTTGCGACGGTCGGTGATGGTTTCGGTAATGGACTCGAGCACAAGTGGTTCCGGGAACTGCGCGGGGCGGGCGGGATGATCGATGGGGCCTCAGGCCCGGCGCGGATCATCCGGTCAGAGGATCGGGCCGAGCCGGCTAACGGTAGTGGCTCCGTCGGCTTGCCGGGGACCGACATGTTCACCCGCAACGCCCGGGGCCTTGGCAAGAATACTGACGGGACCACCCCCGGGGCGCATCCCGAAGCCCGAGGGTTGCCCGCGTCAATGGAGCCAACGACCGCATATCGCACACCGGCCGAACGGGCAGTCCCGCCCGATGCGTTCGCTGCGCCGGTCGAGAAGGCACCGGTGGCTGGCGGTGCCTCCCAGGGGCTCGAAGCGGATGAGGCGTCATCGGTCGCGGGGGTGTCGGGGCAGGTCGTGCGTCGGGCCATCGCGGGCGATGCCGAGGCCCAGGGCCAGCTCTGGCAGCACACGCGCCGATACGTTGCGACGGTACTGCTGGCCCACAAGCCCAGGCACGCGGATCTTGATGATCTGCTGCAGGAAGTGGCCGGGGCGCTGGTCCGCAAGATTCACACGATCGATGATCCCGGAGCGGTGCTCGGGTGGCTGAGGATGGTCGCGCTGAACGCTGCGCGGCTCAGCGTCCGCAAGGCCGCGGTGCGCAACGAGCGCAGCCTGGATGCGATGATCGATGCCGGACGTGCGACGATTCCGGAGCGTGAGCATGGCGATGCGGGGATCTCAACCGGACGGCCGCTGGTCGGCGATGGGCTCGAGCAGCACGCGCGGCTTGAGCAGGCCCGGTCGCTGCTGAGCATGGCTCAGGCGCTGCCGCCGGAGTACCGCGAGCCGCTGCTGCTCAAGTGCATGAAGGACCTGAGTTATCGGCAGATCGGACAGGTGCTCGGCCTGCCCGAGACCACCATCGAGACCCGCATCGCCCGCGCGCGGAAGATGCTCCGCGAAGCCGCGGCACGGGCCGATCACGCACCATAATGCCCATCTTCTCCCGCGGCGGAGGCCGGCCTCCGGTCAAGACCCATAAGCGGGAGGCTTCCGCTCGCGCCCGCCCCGTCCCTGCACTCCTTCCCGTTCCCCGAACGGGTGAACCTTCACGCACGCTCATCGGCCCGAGCCTCGATGTGACGGGAATCGTCTCGGCGCGCATCGGGATGGGTGCAGGTCCATCGCATTCCGCGACTGGACCGACAGGCGGAGAATCTCGCCATGAACTCAAGCCAGAACACCAACCCGATTCCGCCCGACGCACCCGATCGCGAAGTGCTCATCTGCCGCGTGGTCGAGGGCCGGGCCTCGGCGCAGGACTGGTCGGACCTTCGTCAGCGTGTGCAGAGCGACCCGACGTTGTGGGCGGATATCGAGATCAGCAGCACGCAGAGCCGAGCGCTCGAGGGCGAAGTGGCGATGGCGCTGGTGGGTGTCGAGGGCATCGAGCTGCCCGCGAACGCGCCGGCTCTCTCGCTGCGCGATCACGCATCGAGCGACGCCCGCACCGCCGGGCACGATCCGCGGCTGTCGCCCGTGCGTCGCTCGGCGTGGATGGGCTGGGCCGTCGCCGCGGCGCTCGGGCTGGCCTTTGCGGGGCAGTTTGTTCGTCAGCAGTCGCCCGGTGGAATCAGCGGCAGGATCAACGGCGCGGGCGTGACCGCGGGGCTGGGCTCGTTCACCTCGCCGGATCAGGCCCTGGCCGAGTATCTCAAGCTCGGCGAGAAGCGCGGCAGCGTGCTGGGCGAGATGCCCCACCAGATCGTCGAGGCGCGCCCCAATCCCAACGGCCCCGGGTACGAGGTGCTCTACATCCGCCCCGTGCTCGAACGCATGATCGTGTCGGATGTGTACCGGCGCGGAACGGATGAGGCCGGCGCGCCGACGCTGGTGCCGACGACGTTCTCCGAGCCGCCTGTCGGGTTCTAGCGGCCCTGTTGGCGCGCGATTCTCAGCGCGATGGTTCATCGGCCATTCTCGTGAGTTCTGAGTCTTGGAGGTTCGAGTTTTCTACGGAGGATCGATCATGTCCCTGAATTCGTCCGTCGTGCAGCCCATGTCCGTTCTCGCCGTCGCCGCGATGCTCGCGATCGCCGGCAGCGCCCGTGCGGAGACGACCACGCTCGTGCAGGATGACAACGCCGGCCGCAGCGTGACGATCATGCAGAATGACGGCAACCGCAAGGTCAGCGTCCGCATGGTCAACGGCGAGGTGGTCTCCGCGGAGATCGACGGCAAGGCCATCAGCAAGGACAAGGTCATGGTCATGGGCGACCGCCTGATGGTCAACATCGATGGCCAGGCGCCGGTAACGCTCAAAGTCCGCAACCCCGACACCGATGTGCTGATCCTCAACGATCTGCCCGTTTCGCGTCTGGGCTCGACGACCGATACCGTCCGGCTCGGTCAGTCGGCGCTGGCCGACCTGACACCGCCCAAGTCCATGATCGGGATCACGATGGTCTCGCCCTCGCCCGAGTTGGCCGGGCACCTCGGCCTCGAGGAGGGCCAGGGCGTGATGATCACCGGCGTGAGCGAGAACCTGCCCGCGGGCAAGGCCGGGCTGCGCCAGTACGACGTGGTCCTGAAGATCAACGACAAGCCCGCCAGCGAGGAGAGCATCCGCTCGACCCTGCGCGATGCCGAGCCGGGCAGCACGATCGCGATGGAGGTCATCTCCCGCGGCGAGCGCCGCACCCTGAGCCTGACGACCATCGCCTTCGACCCCACCCGGGCCGCCGTCACGCAGAGCATGGGGCAGGCGAACCTGCTCCGCGGCCAGGCGCAGACCTTCACCGTGCCCATGCCCGAGGAACTGCCGGGCATGAGCCAGCAGGACATCGAGCGGATGAACAGGCAGATCGAGCAGCAGATGCGCGGGCAACTGGGCCCGAACTGGCGCACCCGCTCGCTGATCACGCCCGGACAGGGCCAGGCCGCGGTCTCGATCGCCACCGACCGCCGCACCGAGGAACGCCTCGACCGGCTCGAGCAGCAGCTCAACCGCATCGAGGAACTGCTCAAGGCCCAGCGCCAGCCCGCGACGGACCCGAAGCGCTGAGCGGAGGACTCTCGCCGGTCTTGCCGTTTCGTGACGGACACGCCCGCGCGACGCATCCCGTCTCGGGCACACACACTCGACGACGCCGTACCGGAGTGACGCCCGGTACGAACCCCACAGAGGCCCGGGCGGTTCCGCCCGGGCTTCCTTGTTTTTGCATCGCGCCTGCGCCGCAAAGAAAAGCCGCCGATGCGATTCCGGAGGGAAGCGCATCGGCGGCGAGAGAGGGGAGTGTCCCCCGTGTGTGCGTGTTCCGCGGCCTTACTGCGGATCGAAGAACGAGCGGAAGAACGCGGTGAAGTCGCCGTTGTCGACCACGCCGTCGGGGCCGCCCGACTCGGTGCCCTCGGGGTAGTCCGGCCCGACGTCGGCATCGGTGTCGGCGATGTCGGCGACCAGGCGGTCCGGGTTGCCGTCCTCAAGGAAGAAGGCGGAGAAGAACGCGGTGAAGTCGCCGTTGTCCGTCGCGCCATCGGCCCCGCCCATCGGGTCGCCGGAGGGGAAGGCCGAGGGGATCAGCGCATCGGTGTTGGCGATGTCCGCGGCCTTGGTCACCACCGCGCCGCCGGTGCCGATGACGATGCCGCAGAGGTTGTAGTGGCGCTTGGACGGCGTGAAGCGCTCGGGACTCCAGGTGATGCTCTCGACCAGCGGATTGGGCCGCAGGGCCACGGGGTACGCGGGCGTCTCGGGACGGAGGATCGCCGGGGTGAGCACGGCGGTGCCGCAGTTGGCAAAGCCGGCGGGCGTGGTGCGGACGTGGTAGACATCATCGAACGTGTTCGTGCTCCAGCGGATGCGGCCGGCCATGCTGAACTCGTTCGTCGGCTGATCGACCGTCACGCCCTCGCCCTGGTTGGAGTTCAGGTAGCGGTGCAGGAAGTTCGAGTTGCCCGCATTATCCAGGCTCCAGAGCGATGCGCTGGTGGTGTTGGCGTTGCGTGTCAGACCGGCCAGAACGATCTTCAGATCGCTCGTGCGCTCGTTGAGCCCGACGACCGCGGCCTCGTGCAGGTTGGTGGTACGCCACCAGGAGACCAGGCCGGTGGCCAGTTGCAGCCGCGAGATGAACGAGCCCTGCGTGATCGGCGAGGTGGCCGTCAGGCCCGGATGGTCGCTCCGCCCGGCCAGGATCGGGTAGCCGGCGGCGCTGAGGTGGATCGCGTCGGCGCGCTCGGTCAGGTCGGCCTGTGTGGTCTGGTAGAGCGGGTCGTACCCGTTGCTCCAGATGACGTTGCCCGTCGGCTGGATCATCATCGCCCACGCATCATCGTTGATGGTCCCCGGCGTGCCGGGCACATCGATGCGCCGCAGCGTCTTGCCGGAGATCACGAAGTTGCCGAAGAAGTTGCCGCCGGTGGTCGTGCTCACCCTCTTGAGATCCGTGAACGTCGGCACGGGGCTGGCCTGGCCGGTCGGATCGGTGTAGTACAGGTGCGTGATCGGCGCCAGGGTGCCGGTGGTGCGCAGGAACACGCCCGCATCGCCCGCGACGTTCGGCAGCTTGATCCGCCCGGTGACGGCGAAGCCCTCGGGCTGGAGCACCAGGCTCACACCCGCGTTGCGGTCGAGCGTCGGCGTGCCCTGATACACCCGCGCACCGAGGAAGTTGCCGGCCAGGTCGATCCGCACCAGCGCGATCCCCAGACCGCCGGGCACGTTGCTCGGCACGCTGGTGGTCTCCGCGGCGATGATGTACCCCTGCTGCCCGGGCACCTCGCGGACGACGTAGCCGATGTCCGAGGCCTGACCGCCGATGATCCGGTCCCACTGCAGGAGCCCGGCGAAGTTGGTCTTGGAGACGTAGATGTCCGGCGGGCCGAAGGTGCCGGTGGCGGTGGGGGTCGAGATCGCGCCGACGGTGATGAACCCGCCGTCGCTGGTGCGCTCGACGTGATAGGCGATCTTGGTCCGCTGGGCCGGGCCGTGCGCCCGATGGAACGGCGCGGCCAGACCCGAGGCGGCGGTCAGGGCCATGACCGCACCGACGGTCAGCACCGACATCAAGCCGGGACGAGCGTTCGTACGCGTGCGGGACGGGTCGGCGGGACGGGTGAAGTGATTCTGAGCATTCATCGTGAGTCTCCCTTTCGAGGTTGAGATGGGCTTCACGAGGACATGCGGCAGCCCGCCATGCCGACTGCCAGAGATTCCGACGGTCGGCTCCGGGGAGGTCGGCATGTTGACCCCGGCCGCGGCCGACTGATCGGTCGTGCGACCGGTTCTTCGGGATTGGGGGATGGCGACGAACCGGCGCGGTGGCGCTTCGGCGTTCGATCAACCCGGGCTCGGTTCCTTGTTCGCGGGTCCGGGCGCACCGACTGACCGGCACCCCCCTCAAGCCCGTGGAGTCGGTGGCCCGGGACCGGTACCACCCGCCCTGCGCGTCCGGGAGTTTCGCCGCATCCGGCACACTGCTGATACCGCGGTGCGTACCGGTTTCTACCAGAGCATCCGACGCTGGATCATCGCTGAACACGGGACTGGAGGGTGTTTGACGCGAACCCGAAAGGCCTCCAAGTCGTCGGGATTGATGCTCGAACGTTTGCAGACGAGCTCGATGGTTCGCAGATACTCGGGAGATTCCTCAAGGCGGAGCCCGCCGAGACCAGAGCCCCGCTGCTCGATCGACTCGCACAGCGCCAGGCTGATGAACTCGCCCGGGTCCGCTATTCCGAGGGTGGCACCGCCGAGGGTGGTGTACAGCGAAAGTTCGCAGGGTCCAAGAGGGGGAAGCCGACGGTGGAACAGGAGATCAAGGACGAGAGCTTCGCTGGGAGTATGGGCGCTGGCGATCAGTCGGAGACAATCCTGCCGTCGGTCAACAACGGGCGGCAGCGCCGGCGTGATCGTCTCGCCCATGAAGAAAGTCAACTCACCCTGGCGGCCGATTGGACCACCTTGGACGCGATCCACAATGGATCCGTCAGCCGAGACCGAGCGCAAGACCGATGCATCCATCCAGTTCCGCGCATTGCCGCCGTCCGAGAGGATCGGCACGCCGCCGTGGCGTGCCGCGGACTCCGGATCGATTGGCTGAGAAGTCCGTGCCGATGAGCCATCGCCTGAGGCGTCGATGCGCCGGCCGATGCCGATGATCCAGGAAAGGTCCGGTCGCAAGCGCCGAAGACCAACATATCCCCGGATGATGGATGCTCGGGTGTGCAACGGATCCGGCGAGTCGCCAGCGTCAGCCGAGGGCGTGAACATGTATGTCAGAACCTGCGC
This sequence comes from Phycisphaeraceae bacterium, assembly GCA_021297895.1. Classification (GTDB taxonomy): domain Bacteria; phylum Planctomycetota; class Phycisphaerae; order Phycisphaerales; family UBA1924; genus JAJTHN01. The sequence goes on from JAJTHN010000038.1 coordinate 12,915, forward strand.
CTGCGCCTGAACACCGACTAAAGCCGACACGGCACGGAATGCGTTCCGTCGAGCGGTCAGACTGGCACGGACTACGCCGGCGGAGGCCAGATGCCCCAGCAGCGAGTCGAGAGCCGGGCGGTTGCCGGCGTGATCCACCATCAAACGCTGATAATCGACGAGAGATCTTTCGACGCGCAGCAACGCCGCCGGATCAACACCCTTCCGCGCCGCCGCCTTCAGGAAGATCTGCACCGCCAAGTCCCCCGGCAGCTTCTGCAACCCGGCAAATGGGTCCGAGGCGGTGACCAGATTGCAGATCTTCCAAGCAAGGTTCATGTCGATGGAGAGCGCCTCGGCCAGATCGAGCGGGCGACTCGGAGCGCCCGGAATGAGGTCGAGCACCCTTCCCATCGCCGTTCGAACCTCTGTTGCTACAGCGGTCGCGATTGACTTGAAACCGGCGGACTCGCAGATCCGTTCATCGACGGCTGCGGCGGCTCCAAGGGCAGGATCTTCATTTTTGATCAAGTGATCCATAGGGAATACTAACAAATTGCGTACGTGGACCCAAACCCACTTCGAACTCTGATCGATAACGCCGATCCCAGCCTGAAATTCAGGATACCACGCAATTTTTGAAAATCAATTTGCACAAATCAATCGAGAGAGTATCTTGAAGCTTCTCCGCACTTGTGAAGTCGCCCTGCCTCACACAGAGTCCTCACGAACCATGCGGCGTCTCTGGGGAAACAAGAGAAATGGAGGTTTGGCTATGTTCCGCGAATTTCATCGGTCATGCATGTCGGCCGCGGCTCTGCTTGGGATTGCCGCGTGTTCAGCGCTCCTCGGAGATCCGACTGCTGCCATGGCAGCCCAGCAGCCGACGTGGATCCGAACGTGGGACGGTGCCCGCGCAGGCGTGACCGCTGCACCCCGCGATCACGCTTACAGGATGGTCGCGGATGCTTCTGGGGGCGTTTTCGTTCTTGGTGGGTCGCTCTCGAATGCGAACACGCCGGTACCACCCCCTCCTCCGCCGTTGCCGGGGAGATTCCAATCACACGACGATCTGGCGGTGGTCAGACTCTCGCCCGAGGGAAGCGTGGTCTGGTCGCTGACGTACGATTTTCCCACAATCGGCGATACGAATCTGACGCCCCAGACGCAGTCGGGCAACGACTTGCCGATGGATGGGGTGCTCGGCCCCGACGGCAGCCTGTTCGTGCTGGCCCAGATGACCCATCGCTACGACACCGTGACGATCAACATCGGCAATCCACCGCAGCCGACCGAGACCACGGTTGCGGCCAGTGGCCTGGGCATTGTGAGAATCTCGCCGACGGGATCGGTGGTGTGGAACTCGATCTACGTCGCGCCCGGTGCACGCTCAATGGCACCGATATCGATGGCTCTAAGCGACTCGGGGCGGCTGTATGCCGCGTATGTGGCGATCACCGAACAGGGCGGACAGAGTCAGGGCGTGCTTGTGGTGGACTCGTTGAACGGGGCAACGATCTCGGATCTGACCGTGAACGCGGCCGGAGCATCGGCCTTTACCCTGCCGAGAGTTGTGCGGCGGGGAGCCGGCGGCCTGATTCATGTCGCCAGCACGCCCCCGGCGAGCACCTTCTCCTCGGCACTGTTGACGGTGATCGACGACGCAACCGTCTCGATCATCCGGGAGACCTTCGCTTTCGGCGCGTTCAGCCGGGGCGGCGTCACGGGCATGGTCGTCAGTCCGATCAGCGGCGAGGTGGTCATCAGCGCATCGGTGGACGGCGCTGGTGGCGGGGACGCGCTGGTTGCGAAGTTCACGCCGTCGGGCGACCTTGCGTGGACCTCGCAGTTCAACGACCCTGAGAACAGCAGCCAGAACCCGACGGCGGGTGTTGCCCTGGACGCCGCGGGGAACGTCTACACGGCCGGCGTTCAAGGAATAGCCCCCTTCCCGAGCGACGTCTTCATCGTCAGATTCGCCGCCGCCGACGGGGCCCAGGACTGGAGCCGCATCTGGAGCAGCGGGAACAACACCTGGGACTATGTGACCGGTCGGCATGGCATCGCGGTCGGGGCCGGCAAGGTCGTCGTCAGCGGATGGGCCCAAAGAGGCGGATCCGACCATGATATGTTTGCACTGCCGCTGAACGCCGAAACCGGCGATCTGAACGCGGCGATATTGTATAATGCACAGTTCTCCGCCGCCTCGGATGATCGTGTCAGCGCCGGAGTCCTTATCTCCGCAGATGGCGGCGTGTTGCTGGCCGGACACGCATCCTCCCCGCGAAACATGGACCTCATCGTCGTCAAGTTTGCTGGCGAGACCGGCTCCTGCGGCATTGCCGATGTCGCCAACACCGATGGGGATCCGACGCCGGACGGCGTGATCGACAACGGCGACTTCAGCTCCTTCTTCGCCGCCTTCTTTACGAACAATCTTCTGGCCGACATCGCCAACACCGATGGGGATCCGACGCCGGACGGCGTGATCGATAACGGAGACTTCAGCGCGTTCTTCGCCGCCTTCTTCGAGGGCTGCCCCGCTGATTGATCCCCGCTCGATCGCGATGCCGAGTCCATCTCACGGCCCATGACACCGACCCGCTGCGAACTCCGCGGCGGGTCGGTGCACAAGCACTCATACGGATCGCCGTCGAATCTCGTGCGCGTACGGCGCATGATCGGGTTGCGCCGGGGTGAATCGGTGTCATAGTTGTCTCGGAACGGAGGCCGAGCATGGACATCCGCGAGCGTTCACCCGGAGATCTTGAACACCT
>JAJTHN010000032.1 GCA_021297895.1 Phycisphaeraceae bacterium
AACGCGAGGCTCATCAACAAAGCTGTGCTCTTCAAGGCCGGTCTCAACGGGCTCGAGGGCAACGAGGATCTCGCCAGCGACGCCGGGCTGGTCACCGCCGTCGAAGCCGAGCCGGCGATCCTCTTCCAGATCGACGAGTTCGGGCGCTGGCTCCGCACCATTGGCGACCCGAAGAAAGCCCCGCACCTGTTCAACGTCATCTCGACGCTGATGAAGATGTACTCGTCGGCGCGGAGCGTCTTCAAGGGCAAGGCGTACGCCGATGCCAAGCGGAACAAGGTGATCGATCAGCCGTGCGTCTCGCTTTTGGCGACCACCGCGCCCGAGCACTTCAAGCACGCGCTCACGCCCGACGCCATGAGCGACGGGTTCATGGCACGGCTCATCGTGTTCGAGACCGGCGAGATGCCGCCGCGCGTGTGGCAACCGGAGAAAGACCCGCCGCAGGCGATCGTGGATGCGGCCACCTGGTGGGGCGCGTTCAACCCCGGCGGCAACCTCAGCCGCGAGCACCCCAAGCCGATGGTGGTTCCGACCACCGATGACGCCCGCGCCGCGTTCAACCGCCTCGCGGCGCTTGCCGACGCCGAGATGGAGCGCCCGCGCGAGGATCTGCGGTCGATCTGGGCACGCGTCGAGGAGAAGGCGTGTCGTCTGGCGCTGATCTACGCCTGCTCCAAGAACCGCGAGAAGCCGGTCATCGACGCCGACGCGGCGGAATGGGCGTGCGGCCTGTCCGAGCACCTGACCCGTCGCGTCCTGTACCTCGCCCACGAGTATGTGTCGCAGGGCGAGTTCGACGCCAAGCAAAAGGCCGTGCTCCGCGCGATGCGGACAGCAGGCGGGCGCATGACTCGGTCGCAGATGTGCCGCGTGACCCAGCACCTGACCCAGCGGGAGCGGGACGAGGTGCTTGAGAACCTCAAGGAGACCGGCCGCTTGAAAGAAGGGGTCGAGCCGACCGCCGGGCGGTCAAGGAGGGTGTATGAACTCCTGCCGTAGCAGGCCAGAAACGCGGGTCGGACGAGGCCAGACCCTTCTTTCACATTCTTCACGCGCGATATCTCGGGCGGGCGGGAAGGGAGCAGAGAAGGAGGCATTGAAGAAAGTGAAAGAAGGTATCTCTCTCCTTTCTATACCTTCCCCCACCCCTCCCCCGCCCCCCTGCATCCCCACGTCAGCGCCCATGCAGGTCGTGTGCCAGGCCGCGCCTAGCGGGAGCCTTCCAGCCGGAAGCCTTACGGGAGGGGAGGCGGATGGCGTTAGGTACTTCCCGGGCCGGATCGCGTGGCTAGGCCCGCGGGAACAGCCGCGCTTGGCGACAGAGTTTGTTTCACCCGTCCGGGCGCGGGGCGGGCGTCTGGCGGGGTTGGTAGAGCCACCCGCCAGGAACGCGACGTGGGCCAACGTGGGCGGACCCGTGGCCAACGGGATCGCCTCGTAGCGGGCGGGATTCGGGGCGCTCAACGCCCCAACGGACGGGCCCGACTGCCCGAGCGATCCAGCCAACCAGCGATCCACCGGTCCCCGGACCCACCGCATGTGCGGCGGGCCACCTCGACGCTTTGCGCTGGCGTTCCCCGCCGCGCTTCCGACGGAGATCGCTATGAACATCGAGACGCTGCCCATCGACGCGGTCAAGGAATACGACCGCAATCCCCGCACCATCAACGACGCCGCCATTGACGCGGTGGCCAAGAGCATCGAGGCGTTCGGCTTCAAGGTGCCGATCCTGATCGACGCCGACGGCGTGATCATCGCCGGGCACACGCGGCTCCGCGCGGCACGGAAACTCGGGCTGAAGGAGGTGCCGACCATCCGCGCCGATGATCTGACGCCGGAACAGGTCAAGGCGCTTCGCATCGCCGACAACAAGGTCGCCACGCTGACTTCGTGGGACATGGAACTCCTGCCGCTGGAGCTGGCTGACCTCAAGGGCGTGGACTTCGATCTCGCACTACTCGGCTTCAGCGCCGAGGACCTCAGCGCCATCATGGCCCCCGCCGGCAATGAGGGTCTCACCGATCCCGACGACATTCCTGGGCAGCCCGACGCAGCGACGACGGTGCCGGGCGACATCTGGGTGCTCGGCAACCACCGCCTGATGTGCGGCGACTCGTCCAAGCCCGAGGACCTGGATCGTCTGCTTAATGGCCAACCGATCCATCTCGTGAACACAGACCCGCCGTACAACGTGAAGGTCGAGCCGCGTTCGAACAACGCCATCGTCGCCGGCCTGAGTTCATTCGCGCTGCCAGGCAAGGCGGACCAGCACGATCAGCAGAGCGCCGATCTCAACCGCTACCCCGAGAAGAGCCGAGCGACGCACAAGAAGCTCCGTGCCAAGGACCGGCCGCTCGCCAACGACTTTGTGTCGGATGACGAGTTCGACCGGCTGCTCGCGGCATGGTTTGGAAACATCACCCGCGTGCTGATCCCCGGCGGCACGTTCTACATCTGGGGCGGTTACGCCAACTGCGGCAACTACCCGCCCGTGCTCAATCGCTGCGAGCTCTACTTCGCGCAGGCGATCATCTGGATCAAGGAGCACCCGGTCCTGACCCGCAAGGACTTCATGGGCAATCACGAGTGGTGCTTCTACGGCTGGAAAGAAGGCGCGGCCCATCGCTTCTTTGGCCCTGCCAACGTGCCGGACACCTGGTCGATCAAGAAGGTCAACCCGCAGAGCATGGTTCACCTCACCGAGAAGCCCGTCGAGCTGGCGCGGCGGGCCATCGAGTTCTCATCGCGTCCCGGCGAAAACGTGCTCGACCTCTTCGGCGGCAGCGGGTCAACGCTCATCGGCGCGGAGATGACCGGGCGGCACGCGTTTCTCATGGAACTCGACACGCTCTACTGCGACGTGATCGTGCATCGCTGGGAGAAGTTCACGGGCCGCAAGGCGGAGCGGCTTCCGGCAAAGGATGCGGCCGAAGAGAAAGCCGCGACGCGTGTCGCGGCTGGGAGCAAGGCGTGATGTACGCCTCAGTCCTCGTCGACAGTGGGCAGGGCCCCGTCGGTCGCTTCGTCCCAATCAAGGGCGTAGCGCTCGGCGATGTCCTCGAGGTCGTGCTCGGTCAAGTAGTCGGCCGTCTTGCGCTCTTGGCAGGACGCGACGGTGCGGGCGAGATCGGTCCACTCCTCGATCGTGACCATCCGGTCCTGCCTCGCGCCAAGGAGGTAGAGCGCTGCCTGAAGCACGGCCTCGAGTTGCGCATGGGTCGGCGCGGGCTGCGGGGCGGGGGTGGCGCTCATGGCTCAGGCTCCCTTCCCCGCGACAAAGACGCCGCGCTCGTGCTTCTTGAAGCGAGCGGCGGTGCCCTTGGCGGCGATCTCGCGGATGATGGCGGCGTAGAGCGTGGCCTCGGGCGTCTTCCCGCCGGGGCTCGTCCAGAGCTTCTTGGCCTCCATCGCGGTGATCATCTCCTTGGCCCGCATCGGGACATCGCTCGCGGCGAGCACCTGCGCGGCGGCGTCGAGGGCGCTGACGCGCTTGGCCTTCGGTTCCTTCGCGGGCTTCGGTGCCTTCTGCGTCTTGGGGGCTCTGGTCTTCTTGCCCTTGGCGGACGCCTCGACGGTCGCGTTGTTGGCGACCTCCTTGGCGGTTGGGACTTCGTGGTCCTGCTTTCCGCCCGCCAACCGGTCGTTGATCTCGGCGAGCGCCGCCTTGCGGAGGCGGTCTGTCTTGGCTGCTCCCTCCGCGCGGGCGGCGCTCTTGGACATCTTCGGGGTGCGGGGGGTGCGGGGCTTGGCGGGCTTCTTCGTCTTCGTACTCATGGTCATCTCCGAACTGGGGGTTGGAACCCCCGCCGCACATTGCGGCGGGGAAGCG
>JAJTHN010000046.1 GCA_021297895.1 Phycisphaeraceae bacterium
GAAGATGTTCAAGATCTCCGGGTGAACGCTCGCGGATGTCCATGCTCGGCCTCCGTACCGAGACAACTATGCCACCGATTCACCCCGGCGCAACCCGATCATGCGCCGTACGCGCACGAGATTCGACGGCGATCCGTATAACACCGGCATCTTCCGCCCTGCAGGCCATGAGTCGGTTTGGCTGTTCATCACGGAGCAGAAGACCTCGGACCGCACGCCGTATGAAGACCAGCTCAGCGGTGAGGATTTGTACTTTGAGGGCCAGACTCAGGGCAGAACCGATGCTCTGGTCCGCGAACATCGCGACCGGGGACTCGAGTTGCTTCTCTTCTACCGCCATCGGAAGGACGAGCGGCCCGACTATTCGTTCCTGTACGAGGGCGTCTTCGAGTACGTCTCCAGCGAGTCAGGTCCGCCGACTCGCTTCCATCTTCGGCGGCAGGGCACGTAGACATCTGCGTTCACGCACCGGAACCTCGCGCCGAAGCGGTCGAATCTCGGCGCGATCCGGCGGCCTCATGCCGCCACACCTTGCACACGCGCTTGCACAAGCGAGCGTCCACCCAGGTCATTCCCCGTCATCGTCCGGCTGTTGGCCCCGATCCGCTCGCCCCCGCACACGTCGCCAGAACTCGCGAAATCTGCGGGGTTTGTCAACGAAAAGCCGCCGGTGTCATCGTGTGACATCGGCGGCAGACAAAGCGGGCGAGGAGGATCGAACTCCCGACATTCAGCTTGGGAATCTGAGCGCCGTTGTCTGATCCTCAGCGTCACGAGGCTGCCAGCCGTGGCCATCGCCGCGCCCGCACATACTACCAGCCTCGATCTTCTCGGGCTTGACAGCGGGCCGCGGAAACGTAAAGTGGTGTCGCCGAGCCTTAGCAACTCGGCCGCCGCCGGAGCCCGCGCGAGGCCCAGACGACGAACTCAGTCTCGCGCGACATCGAGGCACCCCCATGCCCTCAAAGCAATGCACGCCGCTCAAGCGGCTCGTCGTGACGTACTGCGCGCACGCCGAGAAGTACTACCGCCGCGCCGATGGCTCACCGACCGGCGAGGCCGCGAACATTCGAAGCACCATGCGAGCCCTGCTCGAGAGCTTCGGCGACAAGGCCGCGGCCGAGGACATCACGGCCAAGGCGCTCAAGGCCTGGCGAGATGAACAGATCACGAAGCGCGACTGGTCGCACGGCTACACGAACCAGCAGACGCTCCGAGTCCAGCGCATGCTCCGCTGGGCCGTTGAGCGCGAGATCATGACCGCCGCCGACGCGGCTTCGGCGCTGAGCGTCCTGCCCCTCGCCGCCAGGGAGAGCGCCGCCAGGAAGCCGGCGGAGAAGAACGTCCCGAGCCTCCAGCAGATCCGCCGCCTGGTCGGGCTGATGCCCAAGCACCACGCCGACGTCGTCGCGGTCATGGCGGCGACGGGCTGCAGGGTCGGCGAAGTGCTCACGCTCCGCCGCGACGAGCTGCACCTGGGCCGCCAGGCGTACATCGCCAAGAGGCAGCACAAAAACGCCCACCGGGGGCACACGCGCCTCATCCCCCTCGTCGGGCCGGCGCTGACGGCCGTCAGGCGAGCACTCCGAACCAGCGGAGGCGAGTATGTGTTCCGCCCGTTGAACCCTCGCGGGCAGAAGCGGAGCCGCCAGTGGCTGCAGCGGGCGATCGACTCGGCATGCGCGAAGGCCGGTGTTGAGCGATTCTCGACGCACGCGATCCGACACGCCGCGGCCAGGGCCGTGCGCCCGAAGGCGGGCCTCGATGCGGCTGCGGCACTGCTGGGACATCGCAGCAGCCGCACGACCGAGCTCTACGCGCCGGTCCCGAGCGATGACGCCTTCGAAGCCGCGCGAGTCTTGGCGAGCACGCGAGCCGCCGCCTCCTGATGCATGACCACGAGCCCCGGCGGTTCTCGCCGGGGCTTTCGACCACCAACGCCGCCGCGATCTGAGCGCCGGTGTCTGAGTGTCGCCCTCCCCACTCCCACACACCCCAAACCGACCCCGCGAGGCCCAACCTTGTACAGCCTCTCTGACCCCACCACGCCCTCACCCACGCAGTTATCGGTCGCCGCGCCGCCGATGCCGGCCAGCGCGCCGGAGCCGACGTCGATCGAGATGGTCCTGGCCGAGGCCGTCCTCGACGAGCAGGAGCTCGAGCCGGCCTACGCCCGCGCCACCGCCGACCTTGCCGCGTTCGTCGCCTTCGCCAGGGCGCACTGGCACGCCGACGCCTGGAAGCCCGGCAACCACCACTCAATCAGCCTCGCGATCGCCGCACTCGGCGACCCCACCGCACCTCACAACGGAGACAACCGATGATGCCGAACCTCGAACCCCTGCTCATCTTCTTCGCAGTCAGCGGCGTGCTGGCCGCCAGCTTCGGAGTCGGGTACACGCTCGGCTGGTTCCGGGGAGCCGGCGAGCTTGAAGCGACGCGCCGTGAGCTTGCTGAACTGCAGGCCGACGCGCTCGAGAGCGTCAACAAGCTCGAGCAGCAGGTGCGCCAGATCCAAGCTGAGAGCGACGCGCGAGCCCGCACCGCACAGATGCAGGCCGATCGTCTCCTCTACCTGACACGCGAGCTTGAGACCGCCCAGGCCCGCCGGGCGAGCTGAGCGCCCGCTGCGACACCACCCCACAACGCCACGAGACCAGGAGCACCGATGACGTACGTCTTCAAGCCCGCACAGAAGTCTCAGCGCCTGCTCCGCATGGTGCTGTCGGGCGCGACCAACAGCGGCAAGACCTACTCCGCCCTGCGGATCGCCACGGGCATCTCGGAGGCGATCGGCAAGCCGATCGCGTTCATCGACACCGAGAACTACTCGTCTTCGCTCTACGCCGACAGGTTCAAGTTTGACCAGGTCAACCTCACCTCATTCAGCCCGAGCGAGTACTGCAAGGCGATCGAGGCCGCGGAGGCCGCGGGATACGGTGTGATCATCATCGACTCCGCCACGCACGCCTGGTCGGGCAAGGACGGAGCGCTCGACCGCGTCGATCGAGCCCGGACCAAGAGCGGCGACCCGAAGGGCTTCACCGCCTGGCGCGAGGTCACGCCGCTGCACAACCAGTTCGTCGAGACCATGCTCCGTTGCAAGTGCCACCTGCTGGTCACGCTGCGAGAGAAGATGGAGCACGTCCAGGAGGTCGTCGACGGCAAGACCACCGTGCGTCGGCTTGGCATGGCTCCGATCCAGCGCGACGGCATGGAGTACGAGTTCGACATCGGCGTCAAGATGGACGGGGCCATCATGACGGTGACGAAGACACGCTGGAGCGATCTGCACAACGAAATGATGGAGAAGCCCGACGAGGCGTTCGGCCGGCGGCTGATCGGCTGGCTGAGGGACGGAGCCGAGGTCATCGACCCCGCCCCTCGCCCGGTCGGGGTGGACGATCGGCTGCTCCCAGCGCCACGACTCGTCCAGGCGGTCAAGCAGTGGGCCGGGCAGATGCCAGGCACGGTGGACGAGATCAACGCCGAGGTCCGCCGAATCGTCCACTGCCTGGGCGCACAGATCGGCATCGACCTGACCGCGCGCAAAGCGGAGCCTGACGAGTGCCTCCGCATGATCGAGCTGCTTCAGCAGCACCAGGCCGCGGGCCGCAAGCCCGCGGACCTGCCGGCCCCGAAGCCCGCCGCCAAGGCCTCCGCCACCACGACCGCCCCCGTCGCCGAGACCCCCACCCGTGGTGAGTCGGCTCCGGCTGCATCTACACCGCCTCCGCCCCCCACTCCGCAACCCCCGACCGCGCAGCCCGGCCGGGAGACACCAGCAGCGCCGACGAAGCCCAAGCCCACGCGTGCCCGAGGCTCCGCCGCCGATGCCGCCGACGCCGCCGCGAGGGCCGAGCGCCAGCGCGATGAACAGCCGGCCGCCAAGAAGGGCGAGCAGACGGGCATCCTCACCGTGATGGAGGTCCAAGCCGTGAAGAACGGCACGACGGCGAAAGGGCAGGCCTGGGTGCTCTTCAAGGTCAGAACCGAGGCCGGTGACATGTTCACCTTCAGCACCTCGATCGAGTCGTTCAAGGGCAAACGCATCTCAGCCCGCTGGGGCATAAGGGACGGCCGCCGCGAGCTGCTCGACTTCGCCGAGCACACCGCGTTTACCGCGCCGACCAACACAACTCAGCAACCGACGGCCGCCAAGGCCTGACGCACGCCGGCCGTGCGGCCGGCGACACACCACACCGAGCAGGAACCACGCAATGGCTTTCGACGCAACCACGACGATCCGCATCATCACCCTTCGCGACGGAGTGAAGGCCAGCCAGGCCCGCGTCGCCGAGATGGAGGAGGACTGGAACCAGGCAAAGGGCGCGGTGAAGGACCGCGAGGAGACGCTGAGCAAGTCGCTCGACGAGCTCCCCGAGGAGAAGGACGCCCACGCAGACCCCGCACTCCTCGAGCGCGTCGCCGGCATCGCGATGGACCTCCGCCGCGCAAAGGCAACGTTCACGAACCTCGATCGCCAGCGCCGATCCGAACTCGACCTGACGAAGAAGATGACGCAGGACCTGTTCGACCTGGTCGATCGTGCGTGCGATGGAGGGCTCGCCGACGGCTTCAAGCCCGACCCCCGGGCGTGGGAGGCCGTTGAGCTGCGAGACCTGATGGGCGAGATGTACTCGGCCGCATGGCTGAAAGTCGGCATGCGCACCGTCAAAGAGGCCATGGACCAGCACGAGGGCCAGGCCGTCAAGCAGGCCATGCTCGCCGGCGAGATCACGCCGGAGCAACTCGACCACCTACGCGACTGCCTCGCGGACTTCTGCGCTCGCCGCGGCATCGCGACGGACATCAAGGGCGGCGACATCCGCCTGCCGGCGATCGAAAAGCCGAAGCAGACTGACGACGACGACGACGCCGATAGCCAGGGCGCCGCGCCTGACGCAGACCCGACCGCCGAGGTCTGGCTCGGCGATGAGCTCGCAGAGGCGGGGTTCGATCACGCCTGGTTGACCGTGCCCTGGACCGCGAGCGTGGGGCCGGCCGCGATCAACAACATCGACGAGGACGATGTCCAGGAGGCGCTCGACCAGCTTGCGAGCTGGGGCCTGGGCACGCCCGACCGCCTGATCCGCAAGCTCCGCCATGTGTTCGAGACCAGTGCCGATGCGCCGGCGATCCTCACCAGTCTCCCCGATCTGCACTCGGAGGTCTGGGGCCACCTCGGCTCCATCATCGCCGAACGCCTGCGCCTCTCCGGAGGCGAGCGGATGTGGAACGCCCTGTTGCGCATCTTCGCCCGCAACCAGGACGCGTTCGAGACGCTCTTCGGAGTCGCCGAGCTTCACATCATGATGGGCTGGCCCGAGGATCGCCGCGTGCCCTTCACGCCTGCCGCGGAGCCCGAGGCCTCGCCCACCGAGAAGCCCAAGAAGCCGGCCAAGAAGAAGGCCGCGAAGAAGCCCGCCAAGTCCCGCTGATCTCTCTCTCCTCCCCGCCGCAGGCGAAAGCCCGCGGCGAGGGATTCGGCGGCGCGTGGCCGCAAGCACACTCAGGAGTAGCACATGCCAGAGCAGAACGCAGAGCAGAGCAGCATCTTCAGCAAGCGGGAGGTTTCGACAGGCCGGATCGTCCTCGTCTTCGGGGCCGAGTGGGAAGGGCCGCGGCCGGGCGTCGTCATCAGCAGCAGCGGGCCGCACATCGGCCCGGAGGGCGAGTACAGGAAGGTCGTTGTTCACACGTGGCTCGACACGACCCAGCCGCACGAAGCCGCGATCATGCGAGCGAGCTCGAACACGTTCGAGATCCCGCTGTGCGAGGCCCTGACCGATGAGCAGCGCAGCCACATGGGCGAGCGTGGCATCGGGTACTGGGCCGAGTGGCCGGACTTGACCAAGCCGCTCGGCGCGTTTTCTGAGCGTCGCAATCCTGCCAACCCGACCCTCACCGACGCTCCCCGCTGACCACACCTCGCCGGCGTCCGCAAGGCCGCCGGCGGGATTCGCCCCCACACCCACAGGAGCCCCGCATGCCGAAGACCGCCACAAAGCCCGAGCCCGCCGCCGCCGCACTGCCGCCGAGCATCCCTTACGCCGGCGGATACCGCACCGCCGAGCCCGCGTCGATCGCGATCGCCGACATCATCGTCGATGAGATGAAGAACGACCGCGACGCCAGGTCGTACGACACGCCGCAGGGAGCGACGGCGCTGAATGAACTGGCCGAGACCATGCACCGCCTGGGCCAGCTTCAGCCCGTCGGGGTTCGCCGCCTGCCCGACGACAAGCGCAAGACCCAGGGCGGAGCACTCGCCTCATACGAGCTCGTCTTCGGGTTCCGCCGCATGCGGGCCGCGAACATGCTGAAGTGGACGCACATCAACGCCGTCGTCGTGCCGGCGGACGTTTCGGACGCGGACGCGAGGCTCACCGAGAACCTCCACCGCGAGGCGCTGAGCGACATAGAGAAAGCAGACGCGGTATGCGAGCTCTACGACAGAAACCCCGACCTGGTCCCCGACGATGAGCGGGTCGCCGCGATCGCCGCCAGGCTCGGCCAGAGCGAGCGCTGGGTCCGAGACCACCTGTACATCGCGCGGATGAGCAAGCCGATCCGCGAGCTGATCCGCTCGGGCCAATTGCCGGCGACGCACGCCCGGGTGATCGCCAGGCTCGCCGATGCGAAGGTTCGCGAGGACATCGCTCGCCAGGCCGCGGCCGAGGAGCCCGGACGCCTGCCGATGGAGCTCGACCAGGTCAAGGACCTGGTGACGCGCCGCATGCTCAGCCTCGCCGACGTCGCCTGGGACAAGGCCGTGAACGTGCCCGGGGTTCAAGCCCCCGCGTGCAACACCTGCCCGGCCAACAGCGCCAACGACATGCAGCTGTTCGGAGGCAAGGGCGAACTGCCAGCCGCCGGCGACCTGTACGACAAGATGGACGGCGGGACAGGCAGGCGCTCGAAGGACGACGACGGGCCGTACTGCGGGAACCCGACGTGCTACAAGGCGAAAGCCGCCGCGGCGGAGAAGGCCCTGAAGACCGCGGCGACGGCGATCGTCAACGCGGTCGAGAAGACCGAGGCCCCGCTGAACATCAAGATGCTGCAGGAGAGCCGTCTAGTCCCCGCGGGCGTCAGCGCCGAGGCCGCACTCTCCGCCGCCAGGATCCGACGCGCCGAAAAGAGCGTCAAGGCCGCAGAACGTTCGGCCGATCGCTCGGAGACGAACTACCTGCCCGAGTACGAGGTCAACTACCGCGTCAATGACGCGATCAGGAATGCGAACCACGAGCGCGTCGAGCAGTACATGCCGTACGTCGAGGCCGCTCTGACGGCACGGCCGGAGGTCGCGACCGCGATGACGGTGATGCTCTTCGAGAGCAGCTTCTCCGACACCTTGCTGGCGAAGAAGCCCAAGTACAACAGGTACGCACCCCTGAGCCAAGCCCACTGGCAGCAACGCCTCCGGCTGATCGCGGAGCCGGACATCGGCGAGCTGGGCAAAATCGCGATGAAGGCCAAGTCGACGACCTCCAGCCCGGAGAGCATCGTGGAGGCGATCGCAGAACTGCTCGCCGACACAGACAACGCTTTCGACAAGCGCGACGCCCTCCGCAAGGCCCTGAACATCGCCGCGCCGCTCCCGCCGGCGGTGGACGAGAAGGTCATCCGCCAGGCCACGCTCCAGAAGCTGATCGACTCCAAGAAGATCGCCAGGCCGAAGGGCTGGGTGGATGCCCCCACCGCCGCCGAGCCCGCACAGGCTCCCGCCGCCAAGGCCGCCAAGCCCGCGAAGCCGGTGAAGGGCAAGGTGCGCAAGTGAGCATGGAGCACCGCCAGGAGCACATCCGCATCGGCGCAGAGCTCCGCACGCTTCGCGAGCAGTGCGGCTTCACTCTCGAGCAGGCCGCGAGGCTGTTGGAGATCCGCGAGGCGAGGCTCTCAGCGATCGAAGATAACGCCAACGGCCGCCACGCGGACCCAGCGCTGGAGTCCAAGATCCGCGAGCTGTACGGCCTGCACCGCCAGACAAGCCTGAGCGTCACGGTCAGCGCCGGGGATCCGGTCGAGATCACCATCAGCGCGAAGGACATGGCCGCGCTTGCCGAGGCCGGAACCAAGAAGACGCTCGTCGTGCGTTGGTGGCCCAAGGGCAAGGCCGGCAAGGTGCGGATCGAGGCACCGCTGGCGTTCGCGGTCAAGAGGGCCGCAGGAGCAACCTCATGAACGGACCGCGATTCGATGCCGACTATCTCCGCAAGGTCGATAACCACCTCCGCGGCACGCTCGGGCTTCGCGAGCTGACTCCAGACGCCGAGGGCGGCGCTGCCATGGTCGCGACGGTCGGCAGTCTCCGCCGCGGCCTCCCGGTGGCCGGCGACCTCGACTACATCGCGCCCAGGCCGGCGCTCGACGCCCAGGGCAGGCCCATGGAGGCTGACGCGCTGTACGCCGTGCTCAGCGAGCACTTCTACCCCGCGGAGGAACCAGCACGAGACACGAGGCTGGGCACGGCCGTCAAGGGCCTCAAGCCCGGCTTCGGCATGTGCAACCTCTTGCTCGAGCTCAAGAGCCCCAAGCCGGCGCTGCTGCCGATCCAGATCCACCGATTCTGGCCAGGACCGCAGGGCAACCGCGGCTGGATCGAGCTGATCAGGACGGGGCCGGCGGAGTTCGGCAAGGCCGCGATGTTCCGCCTGCAGAACCGAGGCCTCAAGAGCCGCGAGGGGTTTCCGCACGACCGCCGCGGGGTTCGGATCGCCGTGCCGAGCGAGGCCGTCGCGTTCGACCTCCTGGGCCTGCCGTATCTCGAGCCCGCACACCGACACGAGGACCGCGTTTACAGCGCCAACCGCGAGGACCGCCGATGAGCATCAACAAAGAAGCAGGACCGATCCAGACCTTCACCGGACGCATGGTGCACGTCGACGCTTTCAATCGCGACGATGCGAACCTTCAGGACATCGCCACGAGCCTCAGCAGGCTGGCGAGGTTCAACGGGCACACGCGCTACTTCTACTCGGTCGCGCAGCACAGCGCCATCGTGGCCCTCGTCGCTGCGGACCTGGCATTCGGCACGACCGCCAACGACACCCCCGCGCTCGCCCTGAAGGCCGCGCGCTGGGGACTGCTTCACGACGCGCACGAGGCCTGGCTCGGCGATGTACCTGGCCCGCTCAAGGCGATGACCGAGAAGCTGAACGACCACACGTTCAACATCGACCGAGTCGTCCGCCAGGCCTTCGGACTTCCCGAGTACACCGACACCGACGTCGCTGTGCTCGTCACCGAAGCCGACCGCCTCGTGCTCGCCCGCGAGGCCAGCGACCTGCTCCGGCACGACACCGGGTGGAGCAAGGGCCTGAAGCGCTGGGAGCGAGGCGTCATCGACCGGCCGATGGAGCACGATGAGGCTCGAGACAAGTACCTGCACGTCTGGGGCGAGCTCTTCGGCGTGCACGCACAGCTGACGCAGGCGCTCATGCCGGATCAGGTCGCGGCGCTATTGACTGTCCTCGGCGTCAAGCTCATCCCTCAGAACGCGGAGGGCCAGCCATGAACGAGCGACTCACCGCGGAGCAGTTCCGAGCGCTGCACCCTGACCAGGCGAGCGCCGAGAAGGCGAGGCTCGAGCGGTCCATCGCCGGCAAGCGCGCGACGGCCGCCGGCAAGTACTTTGAGCGGGAGCTCGCCAGCGTCCATGCAGGCTGGGAGCGCAGCCTGGTCGCTCGGATTCGCATGCTGCCGGTGCCGACGGTGCCGGTGAAGACGGCCGGACGCGGGTTCACAGGTTTGAGGAAGCTCTCAGAGCGCCAGGACGTGGACTTCCTCGGCGTCATGGGACCATCCGCAGACCTTCTCGGTGACAAGCGGCTGCCGATGCTCCAAGGCCGCATGATCGCGCTCGAGGTCAAAGCGACCACGGAGCACGCGAACAGGCTGAAGGTCGTAGCGCCGGGAAAGGGCTACGGAGGCCTTCGAGCACACCAGCTGAACGCGCTCATCGATCTGCACAACTGGTACGCCGCCGTCGTCGCGGTCCTCTGGAAGAACGAAGACCGCATCGGCGTGCTCACAGGGCGGCAGATGGTGAACCGATACCCGGACCGCGCCAAGCCGCCGACGTCGTTCGAGTGGGCCGACTTCGAGCAGATCGACCGTCTGGACCAATGGCTGCTGGTCGCGGCGAGGGGGGCACTGTCATGATGCCGCTCGAGGACTCACGAGTACTGCTGTTGGCTATCGCGATGGCCCTGGCCCTGCCCATCATCCTGCTTGCATGTCGGCCTGCGAAGCGCCGACTGAGGAACCCGGTTCGTTCACCTTGGAACGGGCCTCCGGTATCCCAGACGCTCCCCGATCGCACCTCGGACCATCCGGCTTTTCTGCCGTGGCCCGAGGGGGCAAAACGACGCGAGCTCGATCGCCGGCTAAACGCCCTCGCGGAACGCGCCGACGCGGCCGAGCGTCGCATTGAGGCGCTCGAGCGCCGCGTCGACGACCTCATGTGGGGCGGAGAGAGGGGCGTGCGAGAATGACCGACACCGCTGCTCACCTCTGGGACGGGCTCGAGCTCCGCCGAATCGGATACCGCACGTCGCGTGCAGCGCCGGCCACGAGCCGCATCGCGGCGCTGACCGCCAACGCGACCGAGCGCCCCACGCTGCTGGCCCGCCAGGCCTTGGCTTTCGTCCACGACGCCGGCGAGCACGGGGCCACGCTCGACGAGTGGCTCGCCGCCGCCCACCTGCCCCAATCGCACAGCGGCCGGTTCACGAGCCTCAAGCACGCCGGAGCGATCGTCGACAGCGGGCGCCGCAGGCCGACCAGGACGGGGCGCATGGCCACGGTGTACGTCATCGCCGCGGATGAAGGAGCCCAGCCATGATCACCCTCGACGAGCTGATGCACGCCGCCTGCCGGCAGTACTCGCACGGGGTCTACGCGGTCACCACGCCCTTCGTCTTGAACGGCTGGGAGTACGCGACGGACCTGGCCCTCTGCATCCGCCGGCGGACCGACACCAGGGACAGCAAGCCAGGAGCGGGTGAGCGATTCCCGAACGTCGAGTCGCTCAACTGGTCGGTCAACACACAGCCCGCATCCCCGATCGTCTTCGACCAGGTTCCGCCAGTGCGGACGCTCGGGCCGTCGGAAGATCCCGACGACAACGAGAGTCCTCGCCGCAAAGTGGCTGTGCGTCATCTGTGTTTCAACCAGGATTATCTCCAAGCCCTGACGCTCGCAGGCGGCGTCATTCACGAGCCACAAAGGATCGCAGAGAAACTCGGGCTCTGGGGCATCACCGTCGTGGGCTCCGGCTGGCAGGCGATCTGCATGCGAACCAACCCTCCGGGCGACCCCCGGTATCCGGATGTGATCAGCGCCGTCGTCCCCCTACGCCGCCTGATTCGTCGGCACCTCGACTCCCAGGCCGCGAAGGGGGCCGAGCGATGACCGCCGACCAGGGCAAACAGAGCCGGCTCCGCGCCCGTGACCTGCGGATGCAGGCCGATCGGCTCACTCGCCAGGCCCGCGTCGTCGGCCGGTTCCTCGACTTGACGCAGACCGAGCTCGCACAGACCAAGGCCGCCGGCGCTCTCGCCCAGGGCACGCTCGCGATCGCCGCCGCGGCCGAGCGACTCTGCGACCGCCTCCAGCAGCAGCAGGCCATCGACATGCATGCCTTGGCAGACCTTCAGCGACTCGTGATCGAACACCGAGCGGCCCTCGCCGAGGACCGCGCCGTCCGCAACACAGGAGCATCAGCGTGAGACGCACACAGCAGCCGCCAATCAGGACGGAGCTCATCGCACGGGCCTGGGCCGAGCCGATCAAGGGCCAGGGCAAGAAGAGCCCCTACCGAGCCGGGTGGACGTCGATCGCGGCCATGCTTCGCCACGAGCTCGCGGCGCTCGAGGTCCGCCAGGCGATCGTCGAGATGAACGTCGCCGAGAACGACATCCGTAACGACGGCTGGATCCGCTCCACCGCCAGGCCGCGATCGCCGGGCGTGCGCCTGTTCTTCGATTCGAAGTACGGCCCGCTCCGCTACGAGTGCGCGACGTGGGCAGACTGGGAGCACAACGTCTTTGCGATCGCCCGGACGCTCCGCGCCCAACGGATGATCGCCCGCGACGGCGCAGTGAAGGGTGACCAGGTGTACGCCGGCTGGAAGGCCCTGCCCTCGACGCCGGCGACGCCAGCGGCCGAGTTCGCCAGCGTGCGCGACGCCATGAGATGGCTGAGCAGCATCGGCAAGGGCGACATCGTCAGCGAGCTCCCGACGGATCTGCAGGCGGTCTATCGCGCCGCCGCCAGGAAGGCACACCCCGACGCCGGCGGGAGCGATGAGCTCATGGCCAAGGTCAACCGGGCACGGGACTTCGTCGAGCGGGTGGGAGGTGCAGCGTGAGCGAGACCACACCCAACCCCAACGCAGGCCGCATCGTCAACTGCGATCGCTGCGCCGTCAGGTGCCGGATCGCCGCGACGTCGAACGACCAGGCCCGGCTCCTCAAGCACGCGAAGGACCGAGGCTTCTGCCCGAACTGCGCCATCACCGCCTGGCTCCGCCGCTTCATCGAGAGCCCGCACATGAAGGCCGCGCTCGCGTGCAATCCCAGCGGCGAAAAGCCGCCGGAGTGCTTCAGGCTCCCTCACCTGCAGGAGCAGATCGGCAGGGTGCTCGCCGCAGGCCAGGCGGACCTGCCAGCCGAGGCGCTCGACTGGGATGAGATCATCGCGAACTGGGACCTGCCATTCCCCGGACAGATCGAGCCGCTCTTCCCATGAACTTACCGCCCCCCATCCTCGACGACCTGATCGAGCCCGCCGCCAGGGCGCTCGGCGTGCCCGTCGATCTGCTCCTTGACGACAGCCGAGGCGCAGCGACGATCGAGGCCCGCCGGGTCATCGTGCTCCTGGCCCGCCAGTACATCGGAGCGTCGTACCCCGAAATCCGCCGGCGGCTGCGCCCACGCTCAGCAGGACACACCAGCGTCCTGGAGATGCACACCGCCGCCCGGGAGCTCATGAGAGACCCCGACTTCGCACGCCGCGTCGAAATCGCCGAGCAGGCCTTCTGGGCCGCCTGGCAGGCTCGCGCCATCCGCTACACCACCGCCAGGAGAGCCTCGTGAACCGCTCAGCCCTTATCACAACCCTCGCCGAACTCCTCGCCGACGTGCTCGACGAGGCACAGAAGCTGCGCCGCGAGCGCCGGCGAGCCCGCGGCGACGCCCAGGCGAGCCCGGAGCCGAGCCAGGCCTCCGAGCAGCCCGCGCCGCCGCCGGCGGCTGTGGGCCGATCGTCAGCCCCCCAGACCGACTCGGACGCACGCCGGCGAGCCCTCGCCGCCGAGCGAGCCCGACGGTACCGAGCGAGCCTTCGGGCCATCGCAGACCCTAACAGATCGGCCGCGAGCGCGCGTGACGCGTCACGCTCAAGCGTGACGCAGCGTGACGGTCAGCGTGACGGCAGCGTGACGGAGCGTGACGCACTCGCGCGCGGTTTTGGTTCTTCTTCCGGTCTCTTTCCTGCTGAAGAGGCTGATAAATACCAAGACAATACACAAAAACCCGCGCGTGACGCACAGCGTGACGCGTCACGCTCCGTCACGCTGCAGCGTGACGCCAATCCGTTAGGGTCCAGCCGGTCGGAGGCCGCGGCGAAGGCGAACGCGACCAGAGCCGCCAAGGCGCTCGAGGCACTGCCAGCCGAGCTCCGCGAGCCCGACCTGCCCGAGGCCGTCCGCCGGGCCTGGGCACGTTGGCTCGACCAGCGGGCGAGGGCTGGATGGCGGAACCCGGCGACGGCAGACAAGATCGCCGCGGCGCTCGAGGCGGTCCGAACCGAGATGTCCGCAGGGGGCGAGGCCGCGGCCGTGCGAGCGATCGACGCGGCCTGGGCCTCGGGCTGGCAGATGGTCTTCGCCAGGCGAGCGCCGGAACGCCAGGCACCGCAGAGGCTCAGCGTGAAGGACGCGACGAACTGGGCGGCATGGCGAGCCGCGAATGGCGAAGAGGCAACCACCACGACCATGAGGAGCACAGCATGAGGCAGATGACCGCGGAGCAGGCGAACCGAGCGCGGGAGGCGAGAGCAGCGAAGGACCAGATCGACCGCCAGACCGCACAGAGCCTCGCCGCGCAACGAGTCGAGAGCAAGCGCCAGTATGCCTGCATCAGCCCGAGACACAAAGCGGTCCTTGAAGGAGGGCTGAAGTGGCCTGACCAGGGCGCACTTGCGCGAGCCGTTCTCAAGGCTGCTCTGGCGGGCCGATGCGTCGTCCTTCTCGGCGAGCGGGGCATTGGCAAGACCCAGCTGCTGACCCAGGTCGCCTGGGAGGCCTGCGCCGAGCCTTCCCTGTCGATGGTGCGGATGTGGGAAGGCGCAGAGATCATCGAGCACATCAGCACCAAGGCCTTCGGCGAGCGAACGCCGCGAGCCACGGTGATTGACCAGCTGTGCAAGATGCAGTCGCTGATGCTGATCGACGACCTCCACCGCCGCCGGCACACGCCGGAGGAGATGCTCATCCTCGGCGAGCTGCTGAACGCGCGGTACCAGATGAAGGCAGGCACGATCATCGCCGCGAACTACACGCCAGATGCCTTGGTCGAGTCGCTCGGCGCGGACGTGATGAGCCGCATCGGGGAATGGGGCGAGGTCTTCGTCATGGCCCGTTGGGAGAGCAGACGCCCGCAGGTGAAGATCAACCTGGTCTAAACAACGGAACGCCGCGGTGCTCCGAGGAAGAACCGGGTGCGGATTATTCACTTTGGTATTCAGACGGAGCCCAAGACGCCCCCCACCCCCCCCGGGTTTGGGTCCTTCTAGGGGTAAGTGTGGACGTTTGCAGCCTCCGGAACTGCCGCCTTCCAAGGTAGTCTTTCTTTCCTTGGGAAGTTCGGAGAGCGGGTGGAGCAGATCCAACGGTGGCCGGTCGCAAAAGTGCGGCCTTTTCAGCGGAATCCTCGCGACAACGAGGGGGCGGTTGACGCGTGCGCGGCCTCGATCGCCGCGTTCGGGTTCCGATTCCCGATCCTCGTCGACGCCGAGGGCGTGATCATCGCCGGGCACACGCGGCTCAAGGCTGCGCTGAAGCTCGGGCTGGCCGACGTGCCGGTGATCGTCGCCGCGGACCTGACGCCGGACCAGGTCCGAGCGCTGCGCATCGCCGACAACAAGGTCGGCGAGCTCGCCGAGTGGAACGAGGACCTCCTCCGCGGCGAGCTGGAGGCGATCGGAGCCGCGATCGACATGACGCTCCTCGGCTTCACGCGCGGCGACATCGACCGCATCCTGGCCGGCGGGTACCAGGAGCGGGGCGTTGACCCTGACGACGTGCCGGCCGTGCCCGCGGTCGCGACGACGAAGCGCGGCCAGCTGATCAAGCTTGGTCGCCACCTCCTGCTGTGCGGAGACTCGGCGAGCACCGAGGATGTCGACCGGCTCGTCGCCCGATCGCCGATCCATCTCGTTCACACCGACCCGCCGTACAACGTAGCGGTCCAGCCGCGGAGCAAGCCGAAGGCCAAGGGCGAGAAGAAGACGGAGCGCGCCCGCGATCGCGTGATCATGAACGACGACCACAGCCCCGCCGAGTACGAGCGGCTCGTGCTCGCCTGGTTCGGACAGATGGCTCGAGTGCTCGTGCCGGGCGGCGCGGTCTACGCCTGGGGCGGGTACGTCTCGCCCGAGCCCTACTCGCTGGCGTTCCGGAGGAACAACCTGCACCTGGCCCAGGCGATCATCTGGATCAAGGAGCACCCGACGCTCAGCCGGCGAGATTTCATGGGCAACCACGAGTGGTGCTTCTACGGCTGGAGAGCGGGTGCGGCGCATCGGTTCTTCGGGCAAGCCAACGTTTCAGACACCTGGGAGATTCGCCGCGGAGGAAGGGCGCCGCGCGGGGTCAAGCTCGGCCAGGGCGTGAGGATCAAGGCCGGCGACGCCAGCGTCGACGTGCTGCCGGCGAGCTCCGGACGCAAGGGGCTCGCGGAGGTCGAGCTCGGCGACGATCAGGCCGCGATCGTCCACGCCGACGCGCCGAGCGACGTGTGGCGAGTGAAGAAGGTCAGCCCGCAGGCGATGGTCCACCTCACGGAGAAGCCCGTCGAGCTGGCCCGCCGGGCGATTGAGTACAGCACGCTCCCGGGCGAGAACGTCCTCGACCTCTTCGGCGGGAGCGGGATGACGCTTATCGCCGCGGAGATGACCGGACGCCGCGCGTTCCTGATGGAGCTCGACCCACTGTACTGCGACGTGATCATCGCCCGATGGGAGGCCTTCGCGGGAAAGGCCGCGGAGCGGATCGATGGATGACCTCGACGAGATCCTCGGCGTGACGCGATCGCCGGAGCGCGAGAGCCGCGCCAAGGCCAAGCCCATCCCGCTCGAAGGAACACCGCTGCTCAAGCGCACCGCCGCGGGGCGGAAGACGATCGACCTGACTAGGGCCGACGTCGCGGCTCACGCGCTCGGGGGCCTGCCGGCGGACAACGAGTCCTGGCACGGCCTCATGAGCGGGGCCTGGGACGGATACGACCTCGTCGATGCGATCCTGATCCACGCGAGCCCGGCGCGAATCGCCGACCTCTGGCTCGCGACGCTCGGCTTCAACGCCGCCAACGCCCAGCGCCTTCTCAGCGCGATGGATGCCGGCGTGATCGGGCCGACCAGGCTTCTGGTCTCCCACTTCTACGAGTCGGACTACAACGAGGCCGACGTCTGCAACCGCCTTCGCGCCGAGCTCCCCGCCCGCGGGGGCTGGTACTGCGCGACACGGACGCACGCGAAGATCATCGCCGCCAGGCTGACCGACGGCCGAGCGTTCGTCGTCGAGTCCTCGGCCAACCTGCGGACCTGCCGCGCGATCGAGCAGTTCACGCTGACGCAAAGCGCCGACCTGCTGAGGTTTCACGCGCGATGGATGGAGGAGGCGCATGCCCGCGACGCCTGACCAGGGCCACGTCGAGAAGCTCATCCTCCTCAGCGTCAGCGGGCTTAGCCCGACCGATCTGAAGAACGCCGCGCTGGCGAAGATCGGCGTGCCGGCGGACGCGCTCGAGGAGACCATGGCCGAGGTCCACCGCCGGATCATTCTGGCCGGCGACGCGAGCCGAGCGGTCGAGCGGGGCAAGGCCGTCGTTCGGTTCGAGGACATCTACCGCCGCGCGCTGCAGGGGCAGGACAACCGCACCGCCCTCCGCGCCCAGGCCGAGCTCGTCAAGCTGATGCGCCTCGACGCGCCCACGGAGACCCCGGCGCACGCCGCCGATGACGAAAGCAGCCTCGAACTCGCCGCCGTTCGCGAGCACCTGGAACCCCTGAGACTCGGGCCGAAGGGCTATCCCGTCAGCGAGCTGGCCAGGCTCGCGGCCGCCGCGATCGCGGCCGCGAAACGCCGCTGAGATCTTTGCAATTCTGCTCTTCTTTTCTCGCATTGCGCTGGCATTGATTAGCACGGGTGCTAATGTGTGAGAACAGGAGCAAGCAATGAGCAGCAGCAAGATCAGCCTCGACGCGACCGCAAAGACCAACGCCATGAGCGCCGCGATGGAGGCCGCGAGGACCAACCTTGAACTCGAAACGCTCGCGACCCGCGGGCGCGACCACCTGGACTTCCACGACCTCTCGGTCGCCACGCTCCGCGAGGTGATCGCCGCGGCCTTCGAGGCCGGCTACTCCGCAGGACTGAGCACCGGCTACCGCCAGGGCCGCGGCGATGCCTGCCGAGAGGCCCGCGGCATGAACGCGCAGAGCAAGCCCCGCAACCCCATCACGAAGTAAGGAGCACGACCATGTCCGCAACCGCCGCCCAGACCTACGCCGCTCGCCGCAACGACATCGCCCGCCTGATGGATGTGCTGCAGATGGAGCTCGACCGGCACGACGCCGAGCAGAAGGCCGAACCGAAGAACTGGGGCCACGCCGGAGACCTCGGCAAGATCCGCGAAGACCTGATCAACCTGGTCGGATTCATCAGCAGCCAAGAGCCAGAAGAGGTCGAGGCCTTCCTGAACGACGCCGAATGAAACGCCCCAAAGGAGCACCCCCATGAAGATCACGAACAAGCTCGCGCCCGAGTCCCGCCGCCAGACCACCGCCCTGCAGATGCTCAAGCTGCTGACCGGGATCGAGGCCGCGATCGAGGCCGGCGACAAGCGCGCCCGCAGAATGCCAGCGACCGCACGCGACGTCGCGAAGAATGAGCGAGTCCTCTCACACCTGATCGTCTCCCTCTCGGTGCTGACCGGGAGGGACCCGCTCGAGATCCGCCAGACTCTCCAGGAGCACGCATGATCCGCGAACAACTGACACCACTGATCAACGAGTACGGCCAGGCCCGCTGCGCCGCGGAGATCGGCATCCACGCCCCATCGCTGAACGCCTACATGGCCGGCCGTCGGGAACTGCCGGTGAAGCACATCGAGGCGATCGTCAAGGCCCTCGGCGCAACGCTGATCATCAAACCACCGCGCCGATCACGCGCGACGCCGCGGGCGAGCAGCGGGACGAGCGGCCGGCCGAGCGCCCGCCGAGGCTGACTTCGTCCGGCGGATGACGATCTCAAAGCCGAGCGCCGTCGCCATCTTGGTGAGGTTCTCCTCACGCATGCTCCGCTTGCCATGAAGGAACTCGGAGATGTTCGGGCCGCGGATGCCGGTCGCATCCGCCAACCTGCCGACGCCGAACGCGCGGATGTGGGGCTCGAGTTGCTCGCGGAGACTTGGCATGCACTGACGATACCTTTCCCGATACGATTGAGCCACCCCACCGGCAGGACGCCACGAAATGGCGGGGAGCCCCCGAGACCCATAAGTGCCAAAGGCCGGCAAGGGAGCGAGTTATCAGCGCAAGCTCAAGTCTGCAGGTGCGCGTGAGCAGCGCATCTCGCGGGAGGGCCGTGACATCGGCCGCATCCCCAGGGTCGCACGGCCGGCACGAAAGCACCGCTGCCTCGCGAGCCTGGAGACGTTCTGCCGAACGTACTTCCCGGCGACCTTCGCGCTGACATTCAGCAAAGCACACCTGCGAGTGATCGAAGTCCTGGAGGCCGTCATCCGCCAGGGCGGAGGGTTCGCCGTCGGCATGCCACGCGGCTCGGGAAAGACCAAGCTCTGCGAGGCCGCCACGCTCTGGGCCGCATTGAACGGGGTGCCGTACATCCTGTTCGTCGGCGCGTCAGAGAAGAAGGCGGAGCAGTCGATCGCGACGCTGAAGACTTGGCTGGAGACATCGGTCGAACTCGCCGCCGACTTCCCGGAGGTCTGCTATCCGATCGCGGCGCTCGAGGGCGAGCCGCGGCGATGTGCGGGCCAGCTGCACCACGGCCGGCGCACGCACATGCAATGGGGTGACGGAGTCATCGTGCTCCCGGACATCCCGGGCTCCAAGGCCGCGGGCTGCATCATCGAGGCGGTCGGTCTCGAGTCGGGCTTCCGCGGGCTGAATCACCAGCGCCGCGACGGCCGTTCCGTCAGGCCGGAGCTCGTCATCGCCGACGACCCGCAGACCGACGCGTCGGCGCGGAGCCCGGCCCAGGTCGTCTCTCGGCAACGCACGCTCGAGTCCGGCCTGCAGGGCCTGCAGGGACCGACGCGGCCCCTCGCGACGGTCGTCCCCTGCACGGTCATTGAGCATGACGACCTCGCCGACCGGCTGCTCGACCGCGAGAAGAGCCCGCAATGGTCGGGCGAGCGGTTCCGCGCGATGATCACCATGCCCGAGCGGCTCGACCTTTGGCGAGGTCAGTACCTCGAGCTGCTCCGCGCGGCGACCCTCCGGAAGGACTTCGGCGAGGTCAACGCGTTCTACAAGCGACACCGCAAGCAGCTGGACCACGGCGCTGAGGTCTATTGGCCGGAGCGAATCGAGCCCGGATGCGTGAGCGCCGTGCAGAGCCTCATGCACATCTACCTCCTGCGCCCGCAGATGTTCGCCAGCGAGTATCAGCTGGAGCCGCTTCGCGATGAGACGGAGGCCAAGCTCCTCAGCGCCGCCGATCTCGCCGCCAGGCTGAGCGGTCTCCCGCGCGGCCGCGTGCCCCTCTACGCGAGCCACCTCACCGGCTTCGTCGACGTGCAGGGCGAGGCGCTGTGGTACGTGATCTGCGCTTGGGGCGAGCGGATGCGCGGGAGCGTGATCGCTTATGGCACCTGGCCGGGCCAAGCCGACGCCTACTTCAGCAACCGCGACATCCGCGAGACACTGAGCAAGCGCTACCCCGGGCACGACCAGCAGGCCCGGCTCCGCCAGGGCCTGATTGATCTGACCAACGACCTCTGCGGCCGCACGTGGCTGCGAGAGGACGGCGCAGAGATGCTGCTGAGCCGGCTGCTGATCGACTCCAACTGGAACGTCAGCACCGAGATCGTCCACGAGATCGCCAGGATCAGCCCACACAAAGCGATCATCACGCCGAGTGCCGGCGTCGGCATCACCGCGGCGAAGTCCCCGATGAGCACCTGGAAGATCAGACCAGGCGAGCGCCGCGGCCTGCACTGGCTGCTCACCTCGCCCAAGGCCGCACGAGCGACGAGGCTCCTCCAGATTGACGTGAACTACTGGAAGACGTTCGTCGCCGATCGCCTCCGCACCGCACCGGGTGACCCGGGCGCGCTGACCTTCTACGGCCAGCTCGACGCGAACGCGGACCTGCACCGCATGCTCATTGACCACATCCGCTCCGAGCGGCCGACGCGCACGGTCGGCCACGGCCGGCGGCTCGACGAATGGGGCGGAGCCGCGGGCCGCGACAACCACTGGTGGGACGGCCTCGTCGGCTGCGCCGCGGCCGCGAGCATGGAAGGCCTGACCTTGTGGCCGACCGCGACCAGCGACGAAGGCAGCGAATTCGTCGACCTCGCCAGGCTGTGGCAGGTCGGCAGTCAACCCGGGAGTTCCGCATGGGGCTGAGCGACAAAGGCAAGAAGGGTCCACCACCCGCGCGTCCAGCCGGCGGAGCTCCGCCGCCGACACCCGCGTCCGCAGATGCCACCTCGGGGCCGGCAGCGCCGAGCGGGCCATACGCCGCGCTCGACCCCGCGTACCAGCCGAGCGGAGATCCGATCCGCTGCCCAAAGTGTGGCTGCAACGCGAGCGTGAAGACCAGCCGGTTCCGCG
The DNA here is from genome assembly GCA_021297895.1 of Phycisphaeraceae bacterium. Lineage (GTDB taxonomy): Bacteria > Planctomycetota > Phycisphaerae > Phycisphaerales > UBA1924 > JAJTHN01. The sequence goes on from JAJTHN010000046.1 coordinate 21,094, forward strand.
AGACCAACGTGGGGGCGAACTTTCGCCAGCGCTGGCGCGAGTGCGACTACTGCAAGCACGTCTTCTGCACCATCGAACAAATTTTGTGAGAACGTCCCAGCGTCTGGGACGTTCCGCCGCCGCCCATTGATCCCCTCAGCGTGAGCTGGTAGGACTTCCGCGACGACAGCCACACGTCGCGTGCGAGATCCCCACCGGAGCCGCTCATGAGTCTGCCCTTCAACTCGGTCACCATCGCCAGCGGAGCCACCAACGAAGTCTTCAACGGCGACTTCGGCGCGCCCTATCGGTCCGTCCTGGTGACCTGCGAGTTCGCGAGCCCCACGGCAGTCGAGGTCAACGCGCCGGAGATTCACGGAGCCACCTGGCACAAGGTCAGCCCCGGGACGTCCGTCGAGTTTCGGAAGGAGCGCGAGCTTGGAACCGGCGGCAAGCTGGCAGGCCTCAAGACACTGCGACTCCGCGCCGTCGGCGGCAACGCGATCGCCTCTGTCATCCCCACGGAGTAAGCCATGCCCTTCCTGCTCGACAGCCAGGGACCGCTTCCTGCGCCCGGCACTCGCGCCGAGCTTCTGTGGATCAAGGCCGGCGCTCAACTCCTGCTGAGCCTGTGCCCGATCCAGCGGCAAAACTCGATCTACATCGAGTTCAACGCGAACGGGTCGGCGACCGGTGCCGTGACTGGTGCCAATCCAGCCAGGAACGGGACGACACCGGCACTGGCCTTCGGCGCTCGGCACACGGCCGACCTCGCCGCGATCATCGCCGCGAACGCACAAGCGAACACGACGATCTATCTCCGCCGCGGCGATGTGTTCCGTTGCGACCCCGCCAACCTGGCGGGCTCGCAGACCAACATCAACCTGAACAACATCACCATCACCGGGTATCGAGGCACAGCGACAGCGGGCGCTGACGACGTGGGCTCGCTCCAACGAGCGCCGCAGATCCTGGGCTTTCTCGCCCCCTTTGCCGGCGGGTGGACGCTCGCGAGCACGCTCGGCGGCGGGTACGCCGGACTGCCGGGCAACGTCTGGTTCCGCTCCGTCACGCAGACCGTGTATCACACGCGTTTCGCCGAGGATGATCCGCGCGACGGAGCGGCGGGAGGCATGGGTCGGCAGACGATCGCCTGGGGTGGTCGGCTCACCGCGGCGACAAGCCCGACGATCACCGCGCAGCTGGCGACGCTCGCGGCCCTCGACCAGGACAGCGCGGTTTATGACCCGACGAACCAGCGACTCTTCCACGTTTCGCGGTCCGCGAGGAACGCGATCCAGAACACCACAGGCCGGATCGAAGCCCAGATCGCGACGACACGGGGTATCAGCGTCGGCGACGTCACGGGCTTCCGAAGTAGCGGCCTCGTCGTTGCGGGCTGGGGCATGAACTCCGACGTCGGCGTCAGCCAGGCGTACTGCATTCATCTGACCCACGAGGGCAACAAGTACGCCGTCATCGACAACTGCGTGGTCGGCTATAGCGGTCACCACGCGTACGGCCACCTCGTCACAGCCCTGAACGCGACGGGCGGGACGACGCTCTACTGGCGAAACTCGGCGGGCTTCACGCAGGGAGACAACCTCGGAAACTCGACGGTTCACGTGGACTACGCGCAAGGCGGCGGCAACGAGTTCTTGGTCATCGGGGATCGGCTGATCGGTGGAAACCTTCGGTCGCTCAACCTGGGTACCAACGGAACGGGCACGACGATTACGAGCACGCCCCGTGGCGTGTGCCAGGGCTGGTACGGTCACGCGGGTGCGAACCAGCCGCCACCGGCGTTGGCCATCATCATGGACTGCGAGATCGACGAGGACGCAGTCGCCGACGGTGGGAGCGTCGTCTTCATCGGCGGCGCTGACGGCCGCGGCGATGGCCAGAGCCAGCCCAACGCCGAGCTTGCCACCTCGTGGGGGCGATCGCGCGTCATCCTCTGCCGACAGCCGCTCGGACGGCTCGGAGCCCTCTCGCTGTCGATGGACACCTCGTACCTCGGGTGCGATGTCCAGATCCCGTGGACGTCGGGCTCGGGCGCAGTCGTCGCGTTGAACGCTTCGAACAACAACCTGCTCTTCATGGGAAGCCGCTTCGAGATCGACGCCCGATCGCTCGCCGGGAATAGCACGACCTACTGGACGATCTTCGCCACGAACACGGGCTCGACGCCCGTCATCGCCATGGCCAACTCGCAGTTCACGATCAAGTCTGCGCCGAACCAGATGGCCGAGTTCCTCGCTCGATTCAGGTCGACGGAGTTCTCGAAGAGCTTCGGCGTCAACAGCCGCCTCACCTTCCTTGGGGGCGCGCCGGTCAGCGGCACCGACAAGAACGTCGTTGGATTCCGCAACGGAGCACCCGCGGCCGGCGGCACCGGAGGCATGGCCGGCTGCGAGTTCTTCGGTGTTCGTGAAGTCCCACGCGACTTCGGCGGAGGCAACGTCGTGCCCGGCGTGAACCTCACCGACTCGCCGACGTTCCTCGACTCGCCCTTTGCCCTGGCGTCGGCGACGCCGCGAGTGCAGCCACACCTGGACTGGCTGAGGCCCGAGTACGACCTCAACGGCCGGGAGCTCGCCCTTGCGGTGCTCGGTCCGCTCGACGCCCTCGCTCCCCCCATCGGCGGTCCGCGACGACTGAATTGACACGGAACGTCCCAGACGCTGGGACGTTTTCCCCCGAGCCCTTGCCCGAAGGTGGACCAGTCGGTAGAACCAAGCGGACCAGGAGCCCTTGCAATGGCTGACGAGCTGAAGACGAAAATCGAGGAGCGAGCCAAAGAGGGCGTGCGCTCGACGACGTCGGATGGCCAGTCGGTCACCCTCGACAGCGTGACCGAGACGATCGAGGCACGCCGAGAGATCCAGCGGGCAAGCGTCTCAAGCAACCCACTCAGCGCGATCGGCTTCGTCAAGATCATCCCCCAGCCCCCCGGAACATGATCTACGTAGACCTTCCAACCGGTGTCCAGGCCTCGCCGCCCGCCATGGCTGCTTCTGCTGAGCCTGCGCGAGTCGAGGCCACGCGGTACGACATCGCGCGGAACACCCCGGAGATCGCGCGTCACTTCCTGCAGACGGCCGACGACCGCTCGGCGATCGCGAGCCTGGTACCCCAGGTCCGCCGCATCGCCCGCGAGCGCTGCCGCGCCGAAGCCGCCAACAACGCCGTCCTGGCGGGCATGGTGCAGACGCTCACCATCGACACGATCGGCCGCGGGCCGACGCTGCAACTTGACCTTCCGATGGGCGAACAGCCCGACGACGACCTCCGCGCCGAGATCGACGAGTTCGAGGTTCTCTTCCAGAAGTGGGCGCGAGCGATCGCACTGCGCCGCAAGCTCTCCGTCATGGTCCGCGCTGAGGCGATCGACGGCGAGGCCTTCGGCGTCATGCTCCACAACCCGAAGATCAAGCACCCGATCCAGCTGGATCTTCGCCTCCTCGAAGCCGACCAGGTCGAAAGCTCCCCGTTTGTCTTCGAGTCGCCGGAGCATGTCTCGGGCATCGATTACGACACCTTCGGCAACCCCATCCGCTACCACGTGCGGGTCGATCACCCCGGCGAGGTGAACGGCCTGGGCGCGTCGCTCGAGACGACGCCGGTCGACGCCGAGGACATGCTGCACCTATTCGACTGGCAGCGCCCAGGCCAGCGAAGAGGCTTCCCCGCGATCGCCGCGGCCATCCCGCTGCTCGCCAACCTTCGCCGGTTCGGCCTGGCGACGGTTGCCCAGGCCGAGACGAACGCCAACTTCGCCGTGTTCTTCAAGACCGACACGCCGCCGGACGGCCAGACTGCCAAGGTCGCGACCGGTCTGACGCTCCCGCTCGCCAACCGCATGGCGGTCACGCTGCCGGCAGGCTGGGAAGCGCAGATGCTGCAGCCCGGCCACGGCGGCGCAACGTATGGCGAGTACTACAAGTCGGTCGTCACGGAGGCGGCGCGTGCGGTGCTGATGCCGTACTGCATCGCGTTTGGCGACAGCAGCGGGCACTCGTACGCGAGCGCCCGACTGGACTTCCAGTCGTACAACCTGGCCACGCAGGACCGGCAGATGCGGATCGAGGAGCTCGTGATCGCCCCGCTCCTGGACAAGTACCTCTGGTACGCCGTCAAGAGCGACCAGCTGTGGGCGGCGCGAGCAGGCGAAGGCAAGTTCTCCTATCGGCTCCGATCGCTGCTGCTGCGACTGCAGGCCTTCTGGGCCTGGCCGATCCGGCCGCACGTCGACGTTGAAAAGACGATGAACGCCGACATCGAAGCGGTGCGCCACGGACTGAAGACGTGGGGCGACTGCGTCCGCCAGTACAGCACGCGCGACCCGCGCAGCCAAGCGAGCATGATCCGCAGCGAACGCGCGATGCTCGGGGGCACGCAGCTCGAGTTCATGCAGCCCAAGGCCTCGCAGCCGGCATCATCGACCGCGAGCGGCCAGGGCAGCGCCGACAACAACCTGCAGGAGGCCGCCCAGTGAAGACCCGCCGACTCAACCTCAACGTTTCGCGCACGCGCCAGATTCGGCTCGCCTCCTCGGGCGGCAGCATGAAGTTTCAGAACGCGGACGGCACGAAGCTCCCGCGGTTCGAGAGTCTCGCCTACACAGGCAGCCGCATCGAGCATCCCGGTTTCTGGGATGGGGTCGTCGTCGACTTGGCGGGGATCGACCTCCGCGAGGGCAAGCCTCGCTCATTCCTGCGTCAGCACGACGAGTCCAAGATCCTCGGTCATCTTGAGTCGGCGCGTGTCGACACCGGCCAGCTCTATGTCGCGGCCGTGGTGTCCGCGATTGGGTACCCGGAGGCCGACCTTGTCGTCGCGATGGCCAAAAACGGCTATTCGTGGGAGGCCTCGATTGGAATCGATGTCATCGAGACAAGGGAATTGAGAGCGGGAGAAAAGACCGTGGTCAACGGCCGCGAGGTCGTTGGCCCTGTTGAAATCGTCACCACGTCACGGCTCCGCGAAGTGTCGCTTGTGGCGGCGGGCGCGGACCCGGACACGGAAACCAGGCTCGCCGCCCAGCGCGCGGGCGAAACAAAGGAGAAACGCATGGGCTTCGAGGCATGGGTGAAGGCGAAGGGCAAGGTCCTGGCGGACCTGACGGACGACGAGATGACCACGTTGCAGGCGGAGTACGACGCCGAGCAGGCCGACGCGGCCAAGGCCGGCGAGGCGGCTGCCGCTGGCTCCGGCGCGGCGACCGGCGTTCAGGCCGCGAGCCGAGGGCGGCTGGCCGCGGCGAACAGCCGATCGACGATCCAGGCCAGCGATGAGGAGCTCGCGCAGAACCTCGAGCGTCAGAGCAAGATCCTGGAGATCTGCGGCACCACCCACCTCGAGCTGGCCGCGAAGGCCATCAGGAACAAGTGGACCGCCGAAAAGGTCGAACTCGAAGTGTTCAAGCTCAAGGCGTCCAGCGCGCCCGCCGCGCACATCAACAGCGGCACCACGCCCGGGACCATCGGCCTCTGCCTGGCGGCCGGCCTCACCGCAGGAGTCATGAAGGACGATGACCGCATCCGCCGCTTCGGCGCACAGGCGGTCGAGCAGGGCGATCGCCTGAGCCTCGGTTCGTCGCTTCAGAAGACCGTCCGCCAGTTCCTGGCCGCTCACGGCGAGTACTCGGTCAACATGTCGCACACCGATGAGCTCCGGGCCGCGAAGGCACTGGACTTGCAGCTTCGTGCTCAGGCGAAGCGCACGATCCAAGCCGCCTCGGCGAGCACCATTCCCCTGGCCAGCGTGTTCAACTCGTATGTTGACGCTCGCCTTCGGGAACAGTGGCAGCGGCAGCCCATGACCTGGAGGCAGTTCTGCAGCGTGCGGCCCGTCGCCAACTTCCAGCCGAGCAAGTCGTATCAGATCGATCTCTTGGGGACGATGCGCGAAGTCGCCAAGGACGGCACGATTCAGGACGTGAGCCTCCAGGAGAGCGAGTTCACGACGCAGGCGAAGCAGATTGCCGGCATCGTGAACATCACCGAGGTCATGTACATCAACGACCACCTCGGCGCGCTCGATCGCCTGCCCGGGATGTTCGCCGTGCACGCCGCGCAGCAGATTGAAATTGATGCGTACAAGGTGCTCTTCTCCATGCTCGGCACGGAGATCAGCGCCGCCAGGAAGAACTACATCGAGGGTGCGGACTCGGCCTTCTCGATCGAATCGATCAGCGCCCTCGAGCGGCTGCTGATGGATCAGGTCGACGCGAACGGTCTGCCGATCCTCCTTCAGCCGACCAAGGTGCTGGTCACGACGAAGAACAAGACCGCCGCGGATCTGCTGTACAAGGCCCAGCAGGTCAACGAGACGACGACCGCCAACAAGCCCAAGCTGGCCGACAACCCGCACCAGGGCAAGCTCACGCCGATCTGCAGCCCGTTCATGTCCTTGACGAAGTTCGTCCCTGGCAGCCAGGAGGACAACTTCGCCATCCTCGGCGATTCGGTCATGCCCGTGGACATGGTCTTTGTCCAGGGCAATCAGGACGTCACGGTCGAGGCCGTCGACGCTCCGGCAGACGTCCTGGGCTTCTCGATCCGTGCGTATGCCCGCTACGGCGCTGGCAAGGGCGATGGCCGCGGGCTCGCCTGGTCCAAGGGCAAGGCCTGATCGACTCCCACTGACTTCAACCAGGCCCAGGGCGAGAGCCAAGGGCCTGGATTCACGCTCCGCACTGGCGGGGCACACACACCCGAGCAAGGAGCACACATGCACACTCGTCGTTCTCGCGCTGACAGCATCAATCACCGGCCGGCCGCGGCCCTGGCCGCAGGCACGTTCGTGAACGTGGGCGCAGTGCGAGGCCTGGTCCCGACCCCGACCGCCGCCAACGAGCTCGTCGGCCTGCAGCTTGAGGGCATCGACGAGCTCGACAAGGCCTTGGCGACGGTCTTCGTCCCGGGCGAGCGCGCGTACATCGACCCGGCAACAGGGCTCTCGACGCGGGACATTCGCAACCTCGACACCGGCGTCGTCGTCGAGGCGGCGGGGGATGACACGACGTCCGTCCTGGTCCGCCGCATCAACCCGGCTCAGTCGCTCATCGTGCCGGTGGACCTCGAGGATCTGGCGGCCGGTGCCGACATCGCCGACCGGCCGGTCTTTGTCGCTCCCCGCGGACACCGCGTGCTCGGCATCTACGGGCTCACGCAGGGCAACGTCGGCGGTGTCGACGCGGCCAACACGGTCGTCATCAACTTCAAGGACCAGGCGGGCAATTCGATCACGACCGCGACTTACAACAACGTGAACACCCTGCCGAACAGCGGGACCTTTTACCTGCCGGTCCCGAACCAGGCACACGCGGCGCTGTTGCCCGACGAGCAGCTGCGGCTTGACGTCACGAATGGCGCAACCGCCAACCTGCCGGCGGTCCGGTTCTTCCTCGTGCTGCAGCCGCTCGCGGCCTGATCCTGATCTCTCTCTTCCGGGCCGGCTCGCTGACAGGCGGGCTGGCCGATTTGATCCTTCAGCAGGGCCAAGCCGTTCTGAACCGCGTCCGCGAGACCAGCCTCTCGCGTGAGGTGGTGTACATTCGCGCGGCGACGAACGAGCAGATCACGGTCCGGGCCATGCCAGGTCAGACCCGCGGCGAGGCCGTCACCAACGACGACGTCGTCGTCGAGGTTCGCACCCAGGATTGGACGGTGACCGCAGCGGATCTGAGGATCGGCGCCGCGCTCTTCCGCCCCGCGGCCGGCGACCAGATCCGCGACACGGTCGGCGGACAGACGGTCATCTATCGCGTGATCGCACGGCCCGGCCTCGACGCCTGGTCCTACCAGACCGCCGATCGAACGAGCATCCGCATCCGCACCACCGCCGCGGGAGGTGCGCTGTGAGCCGCCTCGCCCTTGATGCGCGGGTCGTCGAAGAGGTCGCCGAGCTCCTGCAGACCGCGCCGGAGACCAACGGCCTGGGCCTGATCGTCCAGACCGCCGCCGCGCCCTTGGCATCGGTGGTCCGCGACGTTCGCGACAACGACGTCATCACGCTGGTCTACGCATCCGACTACACGATCGAGCCGGTCTCGCGCGATGGCGATCGCCACGAGATCGGCGTCGGCGTGACCGTGATCCGCCGAGCGGTGAACACCTTCGCGGAAGCCAAGGCGATGATGATCGTCGCGGCCAATGTTCGTGCTGCACTGACACGCAAGCACCTGACGCTCGGCCCCGGCATTCTCGCAGAGTGGCAGGCAACGACGAGCGACAGGTCCATCGAGCACACCGCACTGCGGGAGACGCAGGCGGTCGCGCTCATCAACATCCTCGCACGCTACAGCGTGCACACCAGCGACCACGACCAGGAGTGACCCATGGGAACCAAGCGAACCGGCGACTTTCACAAGGTCTATCTGATGACGGGCGATCCGCTCGCCCCCGCGCTCATCAAGAACGTCGTCTCGACGGAGCTGCAGCTGAGCGGGCAGGCGGTCGATGCGAGCAGCCGGGACTCGAAGTTCTCGCTGTACATCCCGGGCAAGATCGACATCTCGGCGTCGATAGTGCTGAACCTCGAGCCGGACGACGCGAGCTACATCGCTTTGCGAACGGCGTTCATCAATCAGACGTCGGTGCATCTGAAGTTCACCACGGACGCCATCGCCATCGTGGGCACCGTGGTCTTCGAGGCCGTATTCATGGTCGAGGGCATCAGCCAGCCCGAGCAGGCCAACACGACCGTCCAGATCACCATCACCCTGCGGCCGACGCCGCACGCGACGATCTCGCCCAACTTCTCAACCGTGACGGGCTGAGTCGCCAGGTCGATCACGCTCCCACCCAGCCGCTGACCTTCGGAGAGCCACATGCAAGCCTTCGCGATCGCCAACGAGCGCTACGAGTTCCGACTGCACTTCGGCCTGCTCGATCAGATCCGGCAGGCCGGCTACGACCTCCTGGGTGCACCCGCAACGACCGTCGAAACGCTGGCCAACAGCAAGGCGGTCGTGACCATCCTCCACATCTGCTGCCAGCCGAAGTGCACCCCGGAGGAGTGGGCCGCCAAGTTCGACAGCCTCGAGCGGATCGAGGCCGGCACCGAGGTCCTGCTGGAGGCACTGGCGGATTTCGTTGGGGGCCGCGGGGCGTTCCTGCGCGCCGCGGCCAAGCAGATTCGAAAGGTGCGCCAAGCTCAGGAGAAGGCGGCGCAGAGCGCGGCGGACCAGGTTCTGAGCCTGGCCGTCGACCTTGTGCCTGGATCAACGCCTGGCAAATCGCCGGAGCCATCGGCCTCAACAGCCTCGACGGCCTCCAGGAATGGCAGCTGATCGCCATGTGGGCGGGGGCCACGCAGTTCCACTGCGGACAGACCGCACGCCTCATGAGCTTGGTGGCGAACCTCGCCGGAAACCGAACCAAGCCCTCGGACTTCATGCCTCAAACCGACGGAACCGACGACTCTCGCGTGAGCGCCGCCGAGTTCCAGATCCTCGCTCAGAGAGCCACACTATGAAGAGCACCCCGATCGCCATCGTCGTCGCCGCCATCGCGCTCATCATCGCAGGCTGCGGATTCCTCGAACCGAAGATCGAAGACCCGTACGGCTCCGGGAAGCAGGTCACCGCAACGCAGGTCCGCATCAAGTCGGACCAGATGGCCGCGGCCAAGGAAGCCGAGGCCAAGGCGCAGCAGGACGCGGCGGAGGCTCGCATCCTCGCGGCACGCGCACAGGCCGAGTTGCGGGCGTCGAAGGTCCGCCGCGATGTGGCCATTGGTGAGGCTCAGGCCAAGAGCGAGCTGGAGCAGATTGTCGTCGAAACGGAGCAGGCCGTGTCTCAGAGCGTGGCCGATGCCGCGGCGGCCAAGGCGCGGCTGGAGCAGAGTCTGACGACGATCGAGACCGTGGCAAACAACGCCCTGGCGGAGATCGAGACCAAGCGCCAGCAGAGCGCGGCAGCCCTGAAGTTCATCACTGACAACCCATACGTCCAGGCAGCTGCCGGTCAGGCCGGCGTCAACCTCAGCGGGCTCGGCACCCTGCTGGGTATCGGCGCTGCGGGCGTTGGCGCGTACGGCATCACTCGCCGCGGGCAGAAGCAAGCGGACAAGTCGTACGACGAGGGCCTGGCCGAGGGGCTGGCCCGCAAGCGCCTCGCCGACGAGGCTTGGGACGAAGCAACCGCCGCGGCACAGAACGCGGCGCTCATGCGAGTGCTGGCGGCGATGCAGCCGCCGACATCATCTTCATCACCTGCAACGGATCCCAAAGCATGACTCTCGACAACGGGCTCACGCTCCTGACCATCCTGATGTCCGCGGCCGGAATCTTGATCGGCATTGGGCGTCTGATGTCGACCATTCAGCGACTCGGCGCGGACGTGCGCGAGTTGTCCAGGACCATTGAAAAGCTCGAGGATCGTCTGCACGGCCACGAGACCCGACTGAGCCTTCTCGAAGAGCATCGCAAGCAGCACCGCGACGACCGATGATCACCCCGACCGCGACCATCAAGGGCATGAAGGCCGGCTTCTTCAACCGGAAGGACATCATCACGTCGATGAACGAGGCCCGGTACCGCGCGCTGTTCGCCCTCGGCGGGAACGTGCGGCAGCAGGCCCGCAAGCTGCTGAAGACTCGGCGGAAGAAGCTCATTCGGCAGGAGATCGAGGGCGTCGTCAACTGGAGCGACGAGACCGAGTACAGCGCGCCGGGCAACCCGCCCTTCGTCCGTGATCCCAACTCGCTCCTGCGGAAGTTTGTCTTCTTCTCGTACGACCGCGCGACGGGCAGCATCATCATCGGCCCTGCCCGAACGAACAAGCCGACGGGCGCTCCAGAGGTCCTCGAGTTCGGCGGAACGGTGCGGTTCCGAACCTTCGAACCCGGCCGCGTCAGGATTCGGTCGGACGGTTCGACGTGGCAGACCCAGGGGCGCTGGGTGAAGAAGACCAGGACCATGGCGGCACGGCCCTTCATGCGGCCGGCGTTCGGCAAGGGCCTCGCTGGGCTTCGCCAGGCGTGGCAGGACGCGTTGCGTAAGACCGGAGATCTCCGATGAGTGTGGCAGCCGCCATCCGAGCTGGGCGCGCGTTCGTGGAGCTTGGCGCACGTGACGAGAAGTTTCACCGGGCGATGTCGAACGCTGAGAAGCGACTCAACTCCTTCGCGGCGTCGGTCGGCAAGATCGGCGGCGCGAGCATCGCTCTCGGCGGCGCAGCCCTGGGAGGCCTCGCGACCATGGCGAAGCTGTTCGCCAACAGCGCCGATGACATCGACACCATGGCGACAAAGACGGGCATGTCCGTCGAGGCGATCAGCGAGCTGAAGCTCGGCGTCCAGCAGGCGAACCTCGAGATAAGCGACCTGACCAGCAGCGTTGCCAGGATGCAGCGTGTCCTGGCCGGCGCGATGCAGGGCGACGCCGGGTCTGTCGGAGCGCTCGAGGATCTGGGGCTGACGATTGAGCAGCTGCAGGGCCTGCACCCAGACCGCCAGTTTGAGGTCATCGCCGACGCGATCGCCGCGATCCAGGACCCGGCGCAGAAGACCGCCGCGGCGATGGGCATCTTCGGCCGCTCAGGCGCGAGCCTGATACCACTTCTGGACCGCGGGGCCAAGGGGCTTCAGGACATGCGGGCGCGGGCGCGGGAGCTCGGGCTGACGATGAGCACGAGCACCGCCAGGGCTGGCGCAGCGCTTGCCGACCGGTTCGATGAGCTCGAAGCCTCGATCGCTCGTACGAGCCAGAAGATCGGCGAGGCCTTCGCCCCCGCGATGACGGTCGCGCTGGAGACGATCACGCCGCTGATCGCGCAGTTCGGCAACTTCGTCTCCGCCAACCCCGCGGTCATCATGGCGCTGGGCGCAACAGCAGCGGGCGCAGTGGTCCTTGGTTCAGCACTCGTGACCTTGGCGATCGCCGCCAAGGCAGCTGCCATCGGCATCGGCCTGCTCGCGAGCCCGATCGTGCTCGTAACGGGAGCCGTTGTCGGACTGGCCGCGGCGGTCGTCTCCTTCACCGTTGGTCCGAGCGAAGCACTCCGAGCAGCGGGCGAAATGATCGGTGATGCCTGGACAGCGACGAAGGGCGTGCTCGACGATCTCACGAAGGCGATGCAGAGCGGAGACATGGAGACGGCGGGGAAGATCGCAGCGAATTCTCTCCAGATGGCGTTCCTGACCGCGGCAAAGAGCATCGCGCAGGCATTTCAGAACCTCTTCACCTGGATCGGCGAGACCCTCGCAAAGCTCATGGCGAGCGCGACGAGCGCCGTCGCCGCCACGATAGCGCCGGATCAGTACGGCGAGTCCGCTGGAGCCAAGGGAATCGCGGGGCTGGCCAACCGGATAGACGCTGAGTTTTTGGATGCACGGCTCGATTTGAACAAGGGAGTCGCGACGCCGCTGGTCAACGCCGCTGAGTTCGTGGGTGACTCGATCGCCGGCGCGTACTTCGCGATCGGTGCTGGGCTTGAAGGGCTCGCGGGAATGGATCCTAGCGTTCGGTGGAACAGAGCCAGAGAAGCATTCAGTACCGACTCGTGGCTGGTACGTTGGCAAAAGCGCCACAACGCAAGTCTTGAGAACACGATCGCGGAGCGGGATCTGCGAGCGGAGGGACTGTTCGGCGACGCGGGTAGGCAGTACCTCGAGAACTACAACGCCCAGGAGGGCTATCGCAAGCAGATGATCGAGGCGATCGGCAAGGACTTCGGGTCGATACTTCAGTCGCCAATCGACGCGTTGCAAAAGGAAATTGACGCTGCACGTGCAGGCCTAGAGGAGTCGCGAGCCAAGGCCCAGGCCGACGCGTTTGCCGCCTGGTACGAGGCCGGCGGTGCGAATCCCTTCGGCCCAGAAGCGGCAGCGCCGAAGGTCAAGGCCGCGATGGAGAGCATCGGCGAGGCCTTCGAGGCGATCTCTCAGTTCGGCGGGGTCCGCGGTGCATTCAACCTGACCGACACGGCCCTGGCGGGCCTCCGCGGCGGACCGACCGGCCAGGTCCTCGAGCGGATCGACAGCAAGATCTCGAGCATCCAGCGAGCCGTCGAGCGGATGGAGCCCGGTTACCTGAACCTGGGATAAGCCATGCCCATCGAAATGATTGAGGTCGGCGGCGGGTTTGAGCAAGGCACTGCCCAACAGAGCCGGCTGTACATTCTGCGCGGTGAAACGAACCCCGACACCGTTCTCGCACACCTGGTAGCCAACACCCCCGCCAACCTTGGGCGGCTGAGGCGAGGCGATCCGATCATCCGCCCGGTCACAGTCGGCGTCTACGAGGGCCGAGTTACCTGGGGCTCCACTTCCGGCGGTTCGATCCGCGTTCAGCCACAGACGACCGACTTCTTCCAGTCCTTCGAGACTCAGCGGAGCGAAGTCCTCCTGACCTACTCGCTCGAGCACATTGGCTCTTGGGGCAACGCGGGCGGGGTCAGCACACTGACGGGCGGCGCGCTCAACATCGACGAGAACGGCGTGCCCCAGGGCGTGTCCGTTCCAACGGGCAACGGGATCCTGACCGAGCGGGGGTTCAAGCCGGTCGGCTCCATCACAACGGCGTGGCTCCGGACGATCAACCGGAACGCGTTCAAAGTGAACTCAGACAACTTCCGCGGCTTCGAGCCAGGCGAGGTGCTGTTCCTTGGCTCGCGCGGGGAGCCGCGAATCGCCAATGGCGACTATGAGATCGTCTCCCAGTTTGCGATCTCTGAGAACAAGGACGCATTCGTCATCAACGCTGGAGCGCCGCCAGGCGAGTTCATCAACATACCGGGAAAGAAGGGCTGGCACTATCTCTCGGTGCAGTACCGAGACGTTCCCGACGCCAGCGGCCGTCTTCGGAAGATCCCCGACCTTGCACACATCGACCGCGTGTACGACGAAGTCTCGTTTGCGGCGCTCGATCTCCCGGAGCCCTGATGGCCGAACGGATCTTCCAATCCGGCGAGAATGTCAGGCTCAAGGCAAGCACCCTCAACCGCTGGCAGCAAGCCGCCGCGGCCGCGGAGTCTCGCACCCTCGGCCAAACTACCGAAGACTCCACAGAGCGGCCCCGCGTGCTCGCCGCGCTCAACACCACGGCCACGCTGATCGAGAAGGGCCAGGCGATGGCACTCGGCGGCCCGTGCTGGGAGCCGGCCCGAGTCGGCGAGGATGACCTGGTCGATCCATCGGCGAACCTGTTCCAGACCCGCCCCGTCATGAGGCTCATCGAGCCGGCGGAGACCCATGTAGGCCGCACATGCATCGCCGCCAGGCCCATCCTGCCGGGAGCGGTCGGCCCGGTCGTCGTCCACGGGATGGTCCCGGCGCTGGTGATCATCACGCGCGAGGGCCAGAGTCGTGCGAGCCTCCGCGCCGGGTCGCGCACGCTGCATGCCGGCGAGGTCGGCGAGTTCACCATCATCGCGGCGGAAGCCGGCTTCAGCGGCGACGAAGAGCCTGGGCACGGCACGCCGGAAGAACCACTCCCGCTGTGGGCCATGCTGCACCTCGGCCCCTTGCCGGCGGGGCCGATCACGATTCGTATCGACAACGCCGAGCCGTGGGAAGTGCCGGGCTCAGACCCGGCAGAGACCAGGCAGTACCGCTACCTGTATCACTTCACGCAGGTCGCCTGGGACACTGACCCCGAGAGCCCCGACTTCGGCACGTGGGTGGCGAAGCCGGGAGGGATCACCTCGGCCGACTTCCAGCCGTATCGCGCGATCAACCTGCTCGAAGCCACACACACCGACACCACGCATCGAGAGAACGAGTGGCTCGAGCAGGTCCGACCCGGAACGATCGTGCACGCGTGGCCCCAGCGAACGACGACCGGCGAGACGCTGTTCGCGTTCGAGCGCCCGACGCCAAACATTCTCATCGGCGAGATCACCGCGGCGAGCGCGACGGAGCCGACGGTCGTCTCGTCGGTCAACTACTCGGTGAAGATCCGCGGCACCGACCAGACCCTCACGAACGTGCGGCCGCATTGGGGGACACCGGTGATGCCCGACGGCATCATCGTGCCAGCGATCGTCGGCGCTCGCGCGCTGTGCATTCGGGACGACAACGGCGACGGAGGCCTTGGCTGGTACCTGCTCATCCAAGAGCGGCTCGAAGTCCAGGTCTGCGAGCCTGAGCCCGCGCCGGGGCCGACATGATCTACCAGCTCGATAACGGCAAGATCATCACGACGGCCGCGGGCAAGCTGTACACCGGCGCGTGTCCGCCGCCGCCGAACTGCTGCGGTGATGGGTGGAATGGCGAGCCGCCGTGGGGGCCGGGCGGCCCGCCGCCGTGGTTCGACCCGTCGGCACCCCGAGGTCCGGAGTATGGCACAGGTTGTCCGCTTCCATTTCAGCCGCAGGGAGAACAGATAGCC
>JAJTHN010000072.1 GCA_021297895.1 Phycisphaeraceae bacterium
AAAGAGCTCCGGCCGTTGCCGCCGCAGGGTTGAAGGCGCGGTCGGCTGAGGACTGTCGCCCGGATGGGTGCGAAAGCAGCCGGCCGCTTTGGTGTTCAGCCTGCCTTCAAGAGTGATCCGCCGCAAGACCTCGGCGGCGTTTTCGCGTTTTGGCCCACGTTCCGAAGGGATCGCGAGAGCCACCCCTCGTGGGCCAGGTCTCTGCCGCTCGGCATGTCCATAACCGGCTCCTGCCCACTCGGGCCTCACGGGCGCGACTTTGGCCCAAAGTCTCTCCGCGTCTCTCGTCGCCGGGTGCCCGGGTTAAGAGGGGTTCGTGCCCGCGAGAGCGCGACAGATGAAATCACGTCTGTACCGCGACGCGCTCGGGTCGGTCCGCCGACAACGACCCGCCGGTTCACAAGCGGGCAGATAGCGCGACGGCTGCATAGGGAACCACTACCGGAGCGCGTGCTGCGCCGGTTGGCTGGAGCCCCCAATGCGAACCCAGAACCCAGAGACCATGACGCCCGCGGAGCGCGACGCCGAAGTCGTGAGCATCCTCGCGCTCGGCCTCGCACGGGCCATCCATGCGAAACGCCCCCCCGCTTCGCATTCCACCCGGGAGCCAAGCGACCTGGCGGAATCTGACGCCGATCGACTTGAACTTCCGCAGCATGCAGACCTCAGTGTCTCCGCACGGCCCCGGGGTTAGGGCTCCGGACCGCTGCGAAGAGGAATTCCTATGTCTGATGCGATCGAACGACAACTCGGCGAGCTTCAGCGGATGACCACCAGCGACTTGGTGGACCGCTACGAGGAACTCCACGGCCACGCCTGCCGCACGCGCCATCGGGCCTGCCTGATCCGCCAGATCGCGCGGCGCATCCAAGCCAACGCGGAGGGCGACCTGAGCGAGCGGGCCAAGCGGCCAACGCGATCCGGCCCAACAATGTGCTGTATGACTCGCTGTCGCGCCGGTTCGAGGCGCTCAAGCCCCACTTCGAGAAGCACCGCTTCCGCGTGGTCAATTGCTCGCCCGGAAGCGTCCTGGAGGTCTTCGAAAAGATGGCCTTTGAGGACGCGGTGAAGGCAGCTGCTTCCGAGTGCGGCAAGCCGATCCGCACCGACGGGTGGTACGAGCCGAGGCCCACCCCCACGCCGCAGGAGGTCGGACGATGAGCACTCCAATCAACGCCGGCACCGTCAGCTCAGCCCATGCCGAGGTCTTCCACAAACCGCGACTCCGGAGTGACCTTGTCGCGCTTCAGTCCCAGCTGTTCTGCTGTGATGTCCTGTACTTGTTCCAAGATTCTCTGCTCAACCAGCAGCCGTCGCCCGCCATCCGATGGAATCGACTCCGGAGAGATGGTCCGAACAAGGTCCCCCAGCGTCGTACATCCAGCAGGGAACTCATCGGCCCATCTTGCTCGCACCACGCCAAATGCGATCGCTCCAATCGCGAGAGCGAGCGCCGCAAGAAAGCCGCCCAATACCCCACGTTCGAGCAGGAGCAGAATCAACAATGGAAAACACAGAAACAACAGGAGCAGGCCAACAGCGTTGAATCCTCGTCTCGCGGTTTCGGAGAGCCGAAGCCGAGGCAGGTGGCGCTCGGTCTTCGCGAGCGACTTCCAACGCGCCCGTCGCTTTCCGCGCGGGAACACTACTTCCAAGGGTGTCGCCGGTCGAAGTGTCCGACGATCGACATCGCATTTCTGAACAAGTGTTCTTCGAACACTGAAAAACGAGCGAGCGGTTGGACAGAACCCACTTGCCGTTGGCAGTCGCGAAATCACCAGCGCCGCAAGGTCCGCCACGGTGCGAACGTGCGAACACTCCGAGTCCGGCAGCTTGATCCGGAACCGATCCTCGACCTCCATCACGAGTTCAACGCCGTCGAGACCCATGCAGCGATGGTATCGGCCTCCGCTGACCTGTTCCGAGGGAGGCTCGCCCAATGAGCAACGGCCCCACGCGGTACTACCTCTACATCCCCGTCTGGGCGACGGGGCGTGCTCCCCAGGGCGGCGGGTCGAGCAACTACTCGACGCCGTCGGGCTCGACACCGGAGAGCACGTACTCGACGCCGACCAGCACGCCGAGCATGCCCGCAAGCTATTCGACGACCGGCGACGTGATCTACACGACCGGGCCGGGGTGGGGGGGGGGCGGCACGCCCACGCTCACGTTCTACACCACCGGCGCGTTCACGAGCAACACGCCGGGGACGACGCATACGCCGTCGAGCAGCGGGCCGATGTCATCGAGCGGCATGACCACCGACTCGTCGCAGACGCCGACGAGTTCGCAGACCCCGTCGAGCACGGGCTCTTCTGGCATGAGCAGTTCCGGCATGAGCAGCTCCGGCGGCGGGAGTTCTTCGGGAGCATCGAGCGGTATGTCGTCGGGCGCGAGTTCGGGGGCGTCGTCGGGCATGTCGTCGGGCGGCAGTTCTGGCATGTCCTCAGGCGGTTCGTCCGGTGATTCATCGGGCGGCGGATCGTCCGGAGGCGGGTCGTCGGGCGGTGGCGGATCGAGTGGCGGCGGCAGCGGCCCCGGTGGGTCGGGTCCAGGCGGGTCCGGGCCTGGCGGCTCGGGGCCGGGTGGGTCTGGCCCGGGCGGCAGCGGTCCCGGTGGGTCCGGCCCCGGTTCCAACTGCGTCCTCGCGGGCACGCCCGTGGTGCTGGCGGACGGTTCGATCAAGCCGGTCGAGGCGCTCCAGCCGGGCGACCGCGTCGCGGCGCTCGACGTGGCGGGCCTGGACCGCGATGTGCCGTGGCGTGCCCAGTACCAGTGGCTCCGTCCGTGGGCGGAGGCCGCGCTCACGCCCGTTACCGGCACGGTCGGCAGCGTGAAGATCGGATGGCACGAGGGCTTCGTCACCATCAACGGTCGCCTGCGCCTCACGCCGGAGCACCCGGTGCTGCTGAAGCGCAACGAGGAGATCGGCTTCGCGTCCGCCGAGTTCGTGCAGGTCGGCGATGCGCTCGTGCGTCAGGACCTGAGCGAGGAACTGGTCGAGACGGTCGAACGCTCGGGCGACCGCGTGACGACCGTCGCCGTGCATGTGCCCGGGCTCAACGTCTTCCTGGCCGATGGCGTGTGGATCCACAACGACATGCCCGCACAGACCGCTCACAGCGGATCGGGATCGTCGTCGGGTTCGGGGTCGAGTTCTGGCTCCGGGTCCGGGTCGTCGAGCGGGAGTGGCTCCGGCAGCGGCAAGTCGAGCGGCTCGTCCATGTCGAGCTCGGGGTCCAGTTCCGGGTCGAGCTCCGGCAGCTCGTCGGGCTCATCGAGCGGCAGCGACAGCGGCTCCGGCCCGCCCGGCTCCGGCTCGGGCTCCGGCAGCGCCCAGCAGTCAGTGGCGCTGGGCGAGGGCGCATCGTCCTTCATCGAGGGTGGCATGGAGGGTGTGCCTCCGGCGAAGTGGCAGCAGAGCGGCGTTGGCAGTCTCAGCAGCGGCATCGAAGAGGAGGCAAAGGCGTGATTCCGAAGGTCATCTATACGGCGGACCTCAGCGAGACTCCCGACAAGCAGCGGCTCACGGCCTGGCGGCACGCGTGGCAGACCATGCATCCCGAGTGGGACGTGGTGACGCTCACGCTGGACACCAAGCCGCCGATCATGAACTACGACCAGTGGCAGCAGACCTTCGGGCTCGCCGAGCCCGCGGCGTCCGCCGCACGGCTGAATCTGCTCCGCTACGAAGTGCTGGCCCGCGAGGGTGGCGTCTTTGTGGATCCGGACCGCCTGCCGCTGCGCCCGCTCGATGAACTCGTCGCCGGGGTCGGCGCGTTCTGCTCGACCATCGCCAGCCACGGCGCGAGTCGTCCGCACATGCTCTCGCCAACGGTACTCGGCGCGACGCGGAACCACCCGATGCTCTGGCACGCCATCCGTGACCTGCCGCACTCGGTGCTGGTCTATCGCGGCGTGTGGGACCAGAGCGGGCCGGGGTTCCTCACTCGCGTGGTCCGCGACCACGGGCATTTCCGCGACGTGGTGCCGTTCCACTGGGCGCTGTTCGAACAAGCCGAGGAAGCCGCCACGGCCCACGGCGGGGCTTTCGCCTTCGTGCAGGCTAAGCCCGCGGAGGTGGCAGCGTGAGTACGGCCGCACGCACCACCTCGATCCCGCGTGTCCTGCACCAGATCTGGCTGGGCAAGGGCGAGATGCCGCTCAACCAGCGGCGCTGGCGGCGGCGCTTCGCCGAGATGAACCCGCACTGGGAGATGCGGCTCTGGACCGACGACAACCTGCCGCCGATCCTCAACCGCAACGCTTGGGACGCCTGCGGCAACGTCGGCGGCACGCCCGGCTGCGTGATGCGTTCGGACATCCTGCGGCTGGAGATCCTGGCTCGTTTCGGCGGCGTCTACCTCGACACCGACGTCAAGCCCGTCCGGCCGCTGGATGAGATGTGCCCGCCCGAGGTCGTCGCCTGGGCGGCGTGCGAGCAGTTCGACATCGTCACCAACGCCGCGATGGGCTTCCCGCCCAACCACCCGGCGATGTGGCACGCGGTGGCGATGGTCGAGGAGTCCTTCTTCGAGCGGCGGTACGTCGGAGACCAGGCCGGGCCGGGCCTGATCGCGCGGGTCGTCACCCAGTACGACGACGTGGTGCTCTACCCGCCCGCGTACTTCCACCCGACGGTCGGAGAGTCGCAGTCCAATCCGGACGCACCCGCGTTCCTCAAGGCGTCGCATCTATTTGCGGGGACGTGGGTGGAAGGCAACAGGTTCCGACATCGGGCGTTATGGTCCGCGAACGATGGTCGCTGAGCGGGCCCGGCCGCCGAACCGTGGGCAATACGGACAGTTCTCGAACGTTTCTCCTCATGGACTCGATTCCCAAGGAGTGCATATGCGTCGAGCTGCTCAGCTTGTTACGGCTGTGGTCATCGGATCAGCGACTATGGCCCTCGCGCAGAACACTCAGCAGAGTGTCTTCGACCGACTGGATACCAACCGCGACGGTTGGCTGTCGGCGGAGGAACTCGCCGCCACTCCGCGTGCCGCCGGAGACGACCTGTTCAAGAACCTTGATCGCGACAGCGATGGGTTTGTATCACGAGCGGAGTTCGATGCGTTCGCTGCCCGTCGCGGGCAACTCTCGGCGCAGCCAGCGCGTGAGCTGCGGGTGGCCTTGCCAAAACTGCGCGAGCCGGAAGTCTCCGAGGGCACGCCGGCGGAGATCGCACGCTACCGGGACGCCGCGGCATACTCGGCGGCCAACGGCGGCCTGGTGCTGCTTGTCATGAAGGAAGGGCGTGCAGTCTTCGAACAGCACATCGAGGGCTCTACGCCGGAGAAAGCCTACCAGATCGCCTCGGGCACCAAGAGCTTCTGGGGCCCATTGGCAGCGGTGGCGATCCAAGACGGCCTCTTTTCGCTCGACGAACTCGTCGCGGACACGCTCACCGAATGGAAGACCGACCCGCGC